>DVDT01000086.1 GCA_015296085.1 Trichormus sp. M33_DOE_039
TATTTTTATTACGCCTCTTAATCAGCTTCAAAAACAGATTCTTTCCGCCATGAAAATGCCTTTCTCTCTTTATTTGCTAGAACCATTACTCTGCAAGACTTAATTCCTTTTTCTGAGGTGAAAATCAGCGAACGGACAGTGTTTAGGTTTGTTGACTCGGATCTCAACAGGTGTCATGCTACTACCATCGATAATAGTCTTGCTGTGGAATGGCTGTGCTGATGCTCAAATCACGTCAGATGACAGTCTCAATACTACTGTCTCTCAAAGTGGAAATCACTTTAAGATCACTAATGGCAGTAACGCAGGTAGTAATTTATTTCACAGTTTTGGACAGTTTTCTGTACCCACTGGTGGTTCAGCCACATTTGATTTAACCAACACACCCAACATTACAAATATATTTAGTCGAGTTACTGGTGGTAATGTTTCTCAAATCGATGGATTGATTCAAATTATTAAAAACAACAACGCTGTCAGTCTGTTTCTGCTCAATCCTAGTGGCATAGTCTTTGGGTCTCAAGCCAGCCTCAATATCAGCGGATCATTTGTAGGTACTACTGCTGACAGTATTAAGTTTGCTGATGGCTTTCAGTTTAATGCCACCGAGACTACAACCCCAGCCCTATTAACCATGAGTGTCCCTGTAGGGCTACAACTGGGCAGTAATGCTGGCGCGATTCGCACCCAAGGTACACCAGCACTCAACTTCTTGTATCGCTATCCCCAGCAAATTTTTCAGGCTCAAACCGTTGCTTTAGTGGGCAGTGAAATTGATATTAATCAAACCAGCATCGTCAATCCAGACGGCAGAGTTGAATTATGGGCTTTGCGGAATGCAGAGGTAGGATTAAATCATCAAGCAGGATTGCAATTCACTAGCCCAGTATCGGCTGATTGGGGAACAATTACCCTACGTCAATCCTCGCTCATCGATACCACTGGGGCAAACGGAGGCGCAGTTAACATCCGTGGACGTGGTTTGACAATCAAGGATGGTTCAGGAATCTCTTCGGCGACACAAGCTTTCGGACAAGGGCAAGGTATCACCGTCAAAACCACGGAATTTGTTGATTTGTTAGGAGTATCAGATCCACAAAATTATGAAACCCCTGGATTATATACAAGTGTATTCGGAAGTGGAGCCAAGGCTGGAGATATTACCATCGAGACGGAGAGTTTACGGATTCAGAATGGAGCATGGTTGCAATCTATCAACAGTGGTCTTGTCTTTGACTTCTCTACTTTCAAATTTGATCCCATTAGTGACACTAGTACCGGCAACATTACTGTTCGTGCCAAGGATGTGGAAGTGAGTGGATATAATCCATATCCTAATTTTTCTTTTGGTTTTTCCTTTTTTCGCCCTAGTGCTATTACCACCTTAGTTAGTGGGGGCAACAGAAATAATAGTGGCACTATCACCATTGAAGCGAATCAAGTTCGTGCAATAAACGGTGGGCGTATCAGTACTGATATACTTGGCTTCCCATTTCCTGGTTTTAACTCAATCACCATCGGTAATTCTGGAGATATTTCCATTCAAGCTAGGGAGTCTCTGGAAATCAATGGCATGACACCTTCAGGATTCACTAGTGCCGTCATCAGTTCAATTCAACCTTTTGCTCAAGGTGAAGCGGGCAATATCACTATTAATACTGGAAATTTACGCGTTAGAGGCGGTGGCACAATTTCTAGCGCGCTATCAGGTAACGGTGAAGCAGGGAATATCAGAATTCAAGCTCAAAATGTAGAAGTCAGTAACCCAACGCTCGATATTTTTAGCAATACAGTTAGTGGTATTACCGTGGCAGTCAGTGAAGATGCGGTTGGTGATGGTGGCAATATTAACTTACAAGCTGAAAGCTTACGCGTGTTCCAAGGTGGGCAGATCACTTCATCTAGCTTGGGTCAAGGGTCTGCTGGTAGTGTAAGTTTACGGGTTAATGATATTGATGTGCAGGGTTTTTCTGAACCTTTATCCGATGGTCGAATAGTGCCTAGTACGATCACAGCATCCGCAGCAAATAGTTTTTCTGCTCGGTCAGTAAACATTACCGCTGACAGCTTGAGCGTTCGTGATGGGGCAGAAATTACCGTTAGCAATTTTGGCTCAGGAGATGCAGGTAATTTAAATATCAATGCTAATCAGATTTATCTTGACAATAGTGCGAGTCTGCGAGCCGAAGTGAATGGGGGCGGTCGTGGTAACATCAGGCTCAACGCCAGTGATTTTGTCCTCCTCCGAAACAACAGTAACATTATCACCAATGCTCGCGGTAATTCCACTGGTGGCAACATTAATATCAGTGCGAAGTCTATCATCGCCGTTCCTACAGAAAACAGTGATATTGCGGCCAATGCCATCCTAGGTCAAGGTGGTAACATTCAAATCACCACTCAAGGTCTTTTAGGATTGGAGTTCCGTAATCAACTCACCCCCGATAGTGATATCACTGCTAGTTCCCAATTTGGGCTAAGTGGTACGGTTCAAGTCAATACTATCGGTGTTGATCCAAATTCCGGTTTAGTAGAACTACCAGCAAACGTAACTGATCCATCCCAACAAATTTCTACAGGTTGTTCTGGTAATAATGGTAGTAGTTTTGTGGCTACAGGTCGGGGTGGTATTTCACAAAATCCCCATCAACAGATTTGGAGCGATCGCCCTTGGTCTGATACCCGCGACATCAGTACATACCCTACTACTACTGAAGTGACAGCACAAACACCCCCAAAGTTACAAATTCCCATTCAAGCCACTTCCTGGCATCGTAACACCCAAGGAAAAATTGAGTTAGTTACCAGTCAATTCCATGCTCAGATGCAACCATCCTTAAGTTGTGCAGCTCTTCCCCAGAGTTAATTGTCTCATCTGTTACATATAAGGGTATTTCGGGAATCTTAATTATGTAAAGAAAGTATTAAGAGAGGCAATTTCTATGTGCTTCAGGTTCATTCATAGTACGTTGGCCAATCAAATACTCTTACCATTAGGGATAATTTTCCTCTGGTGTAACTCAGCTAACGCACAAGTGACTCCTGATGCCACATTGAATACCACCGTCTCCCAAAATGGCGATCATTTTACTATCACCAATGGAAATCGTGTCGGCAATAACCTATTTCATAGTTTCAGTCAGTTTTCCGTTCCCACCAATGGTTCAGCCTCATTTCAAAACGCTGCTGATATTCAGAATATTTTTAGCCGCGTCACAGGGAGCAATATTTCCCAGATTGATGGTTTAATACAAGCCAATGGTAGTGCTAATCTGTTTTTACTGAACCCCGCAGGTATAATTTTCGGTTCTAATGCCAGCTTGAATATTGGTGGTTCTTTTGTGGGGACAACGGCTGACAGTATCACATTTGCTGATGGTGGGAAATTTAGTAGCACCAACACCAACACATCCCCTTTGTTAACGATGAGTGTACCTATTGGATTGCAATTTGGTAGCAACCCAGGAGGTATAACGATTCAAGGCACAGGACATAATGCTCGATTAAGTGACTCGCTTCAGGTTTCTGGACTCAACCTCAATAACAGAGGATTACAATTACAATCTGGAAAAACACTGGCATTAGTGGGCGGAGAAATTGACTTGGATGGTGGCTTGCTCTCTGCACCAGGAGGACTAATAGAGTTGGGTAGCATCAAAAACGGCAACGCCGTTCTCAATTCTATTCCTCAAGGATTTGCACTCCAGTACGCCGATGCTTCGAGTCTTGGCAATATTCAGATCACCCAACGCGCTCTAGCATCTACACGTGATTTTAATGGAGAAGGTGGAGGGGCTATCCATATTCAAGGAAAACAAGTCAGTATTCAAGATGGTTCGCTAATTTTAGTCCAAAATCGCAGTCAAAAGACAGCTGGTGATATTGCCATCAATTCTGCGGAGTCTTTAGAAATCATCGGCAAATCACCTGATTTTCAGAGTTCCAGCAGTTTAGTTAACGAAACTACATCCTCTGGTGCAGCAGGGAATATTATCATTAACACCCCACGATTGAATATTGATCGGGGTGGGTATATCTTGAACCGTACTTTCAGCACAGCACCAGCGGGCAATATTATCATCAATACTAATGAAACGCAGGTAAACAGTTTTGCGTTGGGCGATCCTTCAGCTTTTCGTGCTGTTAGCCAAATATTAGCTGCTTCCTATGCAGGTGGAAAAGGCGGAAATGTGTCCCTCTCTACTCAAAAACTGTCTGTTTTAGCGGGAGCAAATATAGCAGCAAGACCCTATGCTTCGGGTAATGGGGGCGATGTTACGGTGAAAGCGGATACTATCGAAGTAAATAATACAGGAACTCCAACTGGTTTTTATTTTAGTCTCATTTCTACTGCCACATTTGGGGCTGGTAATGCAGGAAATTTGGCGATCGACACTCGTAAGTTATCAATTCAAGCTGGTGGGAGAGTATCTGCTTCCAGCATAGTTTTAGGCAATGCGGGTTCACTCACTATTAATGCGTCTGAATCGATTGATATCAGTGGGGTGAAGGATGCAGAAAATCCCAGCTACATCGGTACTGCTGTCCGTCCTTTTGGTACATTTGCTCAAATTTCCCGCGCTAATGCAGGGAATACCAGCATCAATACTCCATATCTCAACATTACTGATAGTGCAACGGTTTTTGTGCAGAATACTGGTTCTGGTACTGCTGGTACTCTGCAAATTGATGCCAATATCCTCAAACTCGAAAATCAGGCAAGTATTTCGGCATCTACAAAAGCGGGAGAAGGAGGCAACATCGATCTCCAACTGCGAGATTTATTATTAATGCGTCATGGTAGCTTTATCAATGCAGAAGCGGGTATTAGGGGCAATGGGGGCAATATTATAATTAACACCCCCAACATTGTTGGTTTAGAAAATAGTGACATTATTGCCAATGCAGTGCAGGGCAGAGGCGGCAATATTCAAATCACGACTCAGGGAATTATTGGTTTAGAGTACCGTAATCTTCTCAGTCCTAGAGAAGTTCTGACCAACGACATTACTGCTAGTTCAGAATTCAACGTTAGTGGCACAGTCCAAATTAATAATATCGGCATCGATCCTAATTCTGGTTTGATAGAACTACCTACAAATCTGACAGACTCATCACAACAAATTGCCACAGGTTGTTCTGCAAATCCAGCTAGCAGTTTTGTAGCTACAGGACGGGGTGGAATACCACAAAATCCGACCCAGGATATTAGGAGCGATCGCACTTGGTCTGATGTGCGCGATATTTCTGCATATCACGCAACGCAACAAGCACAAGCCCAAATACCTGAATCTCTAAAGATGTTTGTCCAAGCTACTTCTTGGCATCGTAACACCCAAGGCAAAATTGAGTTGGTTGCACATCAATCTCCGACTCAAATGCAGTCAGCATTAACCTGTGCAGCAATTTCCAAAAGTTAGTTACACATCCAAAAGCGTTAGCAAAATACTCATTTGGGAACACTACATACAGGGTAAAAAATGGAAATGAGTTGATGAAAGTAACTTTTTCTTGGTTTGGTTTAATCAGCGGAATATTAATATGCGATGTTAGCAGTAGCTTTGTTAACGCTCAAGTTATTCCCGATGGAACTCTCAACACCAGTGTCTCCCAAAGCGGCTATGATTTTACCATCACTAATGGGAATCGTGTCGGGAACAACCTGTTCCACAGTTTCAGCCAATTTTCAATTCCCACAAATGGCTCTGCATTCTTCGACAACGCTCCAGATATCCAAAATATTTTTAATCGCGTTACTGGTGGTAGTATTTCCAATATTGATGGTTTAATTAAAGCCAATGGTAGTGCTAATTTATTTCTACTCAATCCCAGTGGAATAATCTTTGGCTCAAATGCCAGCTTAAATATTGGTGGGTCGTTTGTAGGGACGACAGCCAATAATATTAAGTTTGCTGATGGGACAGAATTTAGTGGAGTTAACGCCAATACTACTCCTTTGCTGACTTTGAGTGTCCCAATTGGGCTACAGTTTGGTGGTAATCCGGGAACTATTTCCGTCGAGGGAACAGGGAACAATAGCAAATTGAATGGCACATCTCCTATTTCTGGATTAACTAGTTTAAATGGCTTACAGCTGCGCTCTGGAAAAACACTAGCTCTGGTGGGTGGTCATCTTGTCCTCAATAGTAGCTTTCTCTCCGCACCAGGAGGACGCATTGAACTAGGAAGTATCATTGAAGGTGAGCCAAATATCAATATAACTTCTCAAGGGTTAACACTTAGCTATCCTGATGAAAACTATAGCTTTGGTGATATTCAAATGAGCCAGCGTGCTGTAGCATCTGTTCGCGGAACAACTCCAGGGTCGATTCAAGTTCAGGGAAAACAGATCAATCTTCGGGATGGTTCTTTGATGGTAGTACAAAATCTAGGTAGCCAGACTGCGGGTGATATTACCATCAATGCCGCAGAATCGCTGCAAGTAATGGGTATGTCCCCAGACTTTCAAAGTTCCAGTGGTATAGTCAATGAAACGCTACAAGTGGGGGCAAGTGGAAATATTGCCATTACAACCCCAAAACTAACCATTGATAAAGGTGCGATTGTTATTAACCGTACCTATAGTTCAGCACCTAGTGGTGATGTCATAGTCAAAGCAAATGAAGTTTCAGTTGGTGGGATTGAACCTGGTAATCCTTCTCCTGCTCCGATATTTGGTGTGCTGATGGCTGGAACTTATGGAAGTGGTCAAGGTGGAGATTTATTGCTCTCTACAGATCGCCTGACAATTTTTGGTGGTGGCAATGTTGGTACTAGAAGCTTTCTTACTGGCAATGGTGGCAACGTTAAGATCCGTGCTGATACTGTTCAGATATCAAGTTTGAATACAATGCCAGGCTCTTTCCTGATTAGTCTACTATCAGCTAATACTTTTGGTTCTGGGAATGCTGGCAATCTTCAGCTTGATACTCGCACACTGTCCATTCAAGATGGGGGTTTAGTTTCAGTTTCTACTGTAAATCTTGGTAATGCTGGCAACCTGACGATTAACGCCACTGAGTCAATCAACGTAAGTGGGCTGAAAGACCCGCAAAACCCAAGCTACATTGGGGCGATCGCTCGTTTATTTACCGTTAGAACAGCTGCCGGGATTAGTGATAATAGAAACTCTACTGCGGAAGCCGGTAGCATAACAATCAATACTTCTAAATTAACCATTAGCGATCAGGGCAAAGTTTTTGCCCAAAACGAAGTTCTTGGTGATGCCGGAACATTAACAATTAACGCGAATACGTTATATCTCAACAATAGTGGTAGTCTTTCAACATCCACAAAATTAGGCGAAGGGGGTAATATCAACCTCCAATTGCACGACAGTTTACTAATGCGTCACGGCAGTTTCATAAATGCTGAAGCTGGTGGTACTGGTAATAGTGGCAATATCATCATTAATTCACCCATCATTGTCGGTTTAGAGAACAGTGATATTATTGCTAATGCCGTCAATGGCAAAGGTGGAAATATTGAAATTACAACTCAGGGCATTCTTGGTCTCAAGTATCGCTCCCAACTCACCCCTGATAGTGATATCACCGCCAGTTCCCAATTTGGAGTCAATGGTACAGTAGAAGTTCATACTATTGGTGTTGATCCTAATTCGGGTTTAGTAGAACTACCTGTAAATGTGGCCGATCCATCCCAACAAATTGCTACAGGTTGTTCTGATCAGAATGGTAGTAGTTTTGTGGCAACAGGACGGGGTGGAATACCACAAAATCCGACCCAGGATATTAGGAGCGATCGCTCTTGGTCAGATACCCGCGACATCTCTGCATTCTCCAAAAAACAACCAGCACAAGCCCAAATACCACAATCTCCAGAAACACTTGTCCAAGCTAATTTTTGGCGACGTAACGCCCAAGGCAAAATTGAATTAATTGCAGCTAAATCTCCTGTGAATTTGCAATCATCATTAACTTGTACTGCTTTTCATAAAAGCTAAAAAGAACTCATCATAACATTATAAAATTCCTCAACTTGTAGCATTTTGGTTGGGAAAACTATATACAGGCTAGAAATTAGAGATAGGTTGATGCAACGAAATTTTGCTGGTTTAGCCTTAATTGGCACAATCTTCATATCTGCTATTGATAACAGTAGTGGTCACGCTCAAGTTATTCCTGATCGCACTCTCAACACTAATGTGACTGGTAGTAATCATTTCACCATCACCGATGGTAGCCGTGTAGGTAATAATTTATTTCATAGCTTCAACCAATTCTCGGTTTCTAGCAACGGTTCGGCATTCTTCAACAATGCCGCAGATATACAGAATATTTTTAGTAGAGTCACAGGTGGCAATGTTTCCAATATTGATGGTCTAATTAAAGCCAATGGTAGTGCTAATTTATTTTTGCTCAATCCCAGTGGGATTATTTTTGGCAAAAATGCAAGTTTGAAAATTGGTGGTTCGTTTGTTGGTACTACTGCTGAAAGTATTAAATTTGCAGATGGATTTAATTTTAGTGCTACAAATCCACTGGATTCAGCTTTACTCACCTTGAGCGTGCCGATTGGTTTGCAAATGGGCAGCAATCCCAGCTCAATCAACGTTTATGGGTCAAAATTAGCAATTCCAGCGAGAAATACATTTGCACTTGTAGGAAATAACTTAACTTTTGACCAGAGTACAATTACTGCTACCGATGGCAGAGTTGAATTAGGGAGCGTTGCAGCAAATAATACGGTAGGACTGTCTGCAAACACTGGTGGATTCAGCTTAGATTTCAATACTGCGACTCAGTTCCAAAATATAAACTTTAATAACGCAGCTAAGGTTGATACAAGCGGAAACCAAGGTGGTGCGATAATTATCCAGGGGCAAAAAATTACCCTGACTGGATCTTCAACTATTACTTCCCACACTTTAGGCACAGGCTCAGAACAAGGTATTCTAATCAAAGCTTCCGAATCCCTTGAACTAATTGGTCAGCCAGCCCTTTCTAATACGACAATTGCAGCTTACTCCCAACCAACAGCTAGGGGACGGGGTGGTGATGTGACAATTGAAACACCCATTCTCAATGTTTTAAATGGCGCACAAATTAACACCCGTGCTTATGGGATAGGCGATTCGGGAAATATTACAGTCAAGAGTACAACTGTCAATGTGATTGGGGAAGCAATCTATACACCTACAAAACAGCGATTTAGTGTGAGTACCCTAGCATCTAATACGATGAATGATTCGCAAGGTCGAGGCGGTAATGTCACAATTGATGCTGTGCAAGTCAACATTCGAGACGGGGCTGAATTGCGCGCTACTGCCAGAGGTACTGGTGATGGTGGGAATATTATCGTCACAGCAAAGAACTTAAGTGTCACAGGTGAAACTACCACAGGTGAACCTGCATTTTTGACAGGGATGAGTACCAGCATCCGTGAAAAAGCAACAGGCAGAGGTGGCGATATAATTCTCAATGTTGGTAAACTAGAGGTCTTGAATGGCCCTGGTATTCGGACTGGTACTTATGGTGAAGGTACATCAGGTAACATTATTGTTAATGCTGACGAAGTAACTTTGGGTGGCAGTTCCTCAACTGGAGTAGCAACACGATTTTTTGCATCAACAAACGGTAACTACGATTTCTCAACTGAACAACTGATTAGTCTAGGTAAGGGACAAGGTGGCAACATTACTTTTAATGTTGGTAAGCTCAACTTACTGAACGGAGGACGAATTTCCACCTCAACAGAAACTTATGGTCAGGCCGGAAATATTTCCATTCAAGCCAATTCCGTCAATATTGCAGGTGTTAGTCAAGTACCGAATAGCCAACTCCTTTACTCGCTTGATGCCACTGGTTCGAGTGGATTGTATGCCTCTTCTACAAGTCCTGGTGCTGCGGGTTCGGTACATTTGACCACGGAGAATTTGAGTCTTAGAGATCGCGGCGAAATTGTAGTTAGCAGCCAAGACACAGGAAATGCCGGCAATATACTCATTCAGGCTAATTATATGGAGTTGGATCAAGCTAGCAAACTTCGTTCTGAAGCCAATGCAGGCGAAGGAGGCAATATTAACCTGCAACTGCGCGATGTCTTACTGATGCGTCATGGCAGTTACATAAGTGCAGAAGCAAGTGGTAATGGTGGAAATATTACGATTAACGCTCCCAACATTGTCGGTTTAGAAAACAGTGACATTATTGCCAATGCAGTCCGAGGAAGGGGTGGTAATATTCACATTGCAACTCAGGGAATCATTGGGTTGAAGTATCGCAATCTCCTCAATCCTAGAGAAGTTTCGACAAATGACATTACTGCTAGTTCTCAATTCAATGTCAATGGCACAGTACAAATAACTAACATTGGTGTCGATCCAAATTCTGGATTAGTAGAATTACCAGAAAATATCACCGACCCATCTGAAAAAATCGTTAGTGGTTGTGTTGGCGACACAGGTAGTAGTTTTGTCGCCACAGGACGCGGTGGTGTGCCACAAAATCCGACCCAGGATTTTAGGAGCGATCGCCCTTGGTCAGATACCCGTGACATCTCTGCATATCAGAAAAATAGCGTAGCCCAAATACCAACACCTTCCGCAACTCTTGTAAACGCGACATCTTGGCGACGCAACACTCAAGGAAAAATCGAGTTGGTGGCAGATAAATCTTCTACATCTAGGCGACAAGCATTAAATTGTGCGGGACAAAAGTTAACTTCGACCGCTAATAGCACCAAAAAATTATTGAACTGGGAACACTATATACGGAGTAGAAAATTAGAGATGGGTTGATGAAATTAACTTTTGCTGGGTTGGGCTTAATTGGAGGACTGTTGACATCTGCAATTTGCAATAATTCTGTCAACGCCCAAGTAATTCCCGACGGAACTCTCAATACAAATGTCACCCAAAGTGACAATAACTTCACAGTTACCGACGGAAGCCGTATTGGGAACAACCTGTTTCACAGTTTCAGTCAGTTTTCAATCCCCAGCCAGGGTTCTGCATTTTTCAACAACGCCTCAGATATCCAAAATATTTTTAGTAGAGTCACGGGTGGTAGTGTTTCTCACATTGATGGTCTAATTAAAGCCAATGGTAGTGCCAACTTATTTTTGCTTAATCCAAATGGGATGATATTTGGAGCTGATGCTAGCTTAAATATTGGTGGTTCATTTATTGCTACTACAGCTAATAGTATCAAATTTGCAGATGGGGCTGAATTTAGTGCAGTTAATCCCCAAGCCAACCCATTATTAAACATCAATGTTCCCATCGGATTGCAAATGGGCAATCAGTCTGCACCGATACAAGTCCAAGGTACAGGACATGCCTTGGATATTACAAGTAATCTAGCTCCTTTCATTCGCAATCCTAGCCCAACAAAATTACAAGTACAGCCTGAAAAAACCTTAGCGTTGGTAGGTGGTAATCTCAGTCTGAATGGAGCGACCCTAACTGCCGAAAGGGGTCAAATAGAGTTAGGTAGTCTGGGAGGTGTCGGATTAGTTAGCTTAGTACCAAACACTCAGGGTTATAAATTACAGTACGGAAACGAACAAAGTTTTGGTGACATACAACTGGCACAAAAGTCATTATTAGATGTCAGCGGAGTCAATGCGGGTTCAGTGCAAATTCAGGGGCGCAAGATTCAATTTACTGATGGGTCATTAGTGCTGACCGCAAATCTAGGCAATGTCCCCAGTGGTAATATCCACTTGCAAGCATCAGAAGTGATCGATATTATTGGTACAACATCAGATGCCAAAATTCGTAGTGGGATTCGCAGTGAGGCTCTAAGTCAAGGAACTGGTGCGAGTCTCCAGATCATCACCCCTTGGTTATCACTCCAGCATGGTTCAGGGTTAAATAACACAGCATTTGGCATTGCTGACAGTGGAAAAATTGAGATCGTAGCATCAGCAATAGATATATCTGGCTTCTCACCCCTCAATCCAACTGGTGTAACTACTATGGTTACTAGCGCACGCGGTACTGGAAATGCTGGTGATATCATCGTTAATTCTGATAGCCTACTAGTATCTGATGGTGCTGCACTATCTTCAGTTACCTTTGGTAGTGGTTCTAGCGGTCAAGTAAATATTCGCAACAGTCATACTACGGTGAGGGGAGACAACCCCGCCGGACTTTACAGTAATATTAGCTCCATTTCTTATGGTACTGGCAGTGTCAAAACATTGAACCTAAATACTACGAAGCTACAACTGCTAGATGGAGGAGTAGTTGCAGGAACTTCGTTTTTTATGGGTAATGGGGGAGATATTAGGGTAAATGCTACAGAATCTATTCAAATTAGTGGTCATAGTCAATTAAATCAGAGCAGTATTAACTCATCCATCCTCAAGTCAGAACCACTAATACGCAGATTATTTGGATTGCCAGATATACCGACTGCAACTGCTGGTAATGTCAACATTACTACACCCAACTTGATACTAACAGATGGCGGGACAGTGAGCGTCACCAATCAAGGCTCTGGGAATAGTGGCAGTCTCAACATTACAGCCGATCGCATCCAATTAAAAAATCAAGGTTTAATTCAAGCACAGACAGAATCTGGGAATGGTGGCAACATTAGCTTACAAGCAGGAAACTTTTTGCTCATGCGCGATCGCAGTAACATTACCGCAACTGCCAGTAATTCAGGGGATGGAGGTAATATCAACATCACTGCACCGATGATTGTCGGTTTGGAAAACAGCGATATTGTCGCCAATGCGGTACGAGGAAATGGGGGTAACATTCAAATTGCCACACAGGCAATTATTGGCTTACAATATCGTCCTCAACTCACCTTAGAAAACGATATTACTGCCAGTTCACAGTTTGGCATTAGCGGTACAGTACAGGTTCATAATATTGGTGTTGACCCCAATTCCGGTCTAGTTGAATTGCCAGGAAATATTACTGATCCATCGCAGCAGATTGCTACAGGTTGTTCTGCAAATCAAGGTAGTAGTTTTGTTACTACAGGACGAGGTGGTGTACCACAAAATCCAACGCAGGAAATCAGGAGCGATCGCACTTGGTCTGACATCCGCGATATCTCTGCATACCGCCAAACACCGCAAATACAAGCCCAAATCTCCACACAACGACAGATTGCCATCCAAGCTACTGCCTGGCATCGTAACACCCAAGGAAAGATTGAGTTAGTTGCAGATCAATCTATTGCACATAAACAACCACAATTAACTTGTCCTGCGGTTGCTAGAAGTTGATTTTCCTGGGAATTTCTCAGGTTTTCGAGCAGGGTTTTGTGTCTATGCCATTACTGCCAACATTCTGAAGGGGAGACGAAATAAGCTACAACATAGACTCAATAAGCTTCATGGCTCTTAAACCTTGTTGATAATACTTCCACTTATTACGATTAATTCTTATTAATTCTGTGACTAAATCCATACAACTATCCTTGAAATGTACCCATGTTTGACCATATAAGCCGATATAAAAACTACTGTGTCTCCGTTGAGAACGACTCCTTTCTTTAATACGAGCTATATATTTTTGGATACCTTTGCGTTTAATAAGTTGACCATTAATTGTTGCACAAGTGTAAGCGAGCGTTATTAATAAAACTAGAGAAATGAAACGTTCACCCTCAACATTAGTGTTTTCTAAGTTATAGCCACCTGTTTTGAAATCTCTAAACATCTCTTCAATATCGAATCTCTTTTTGTAAGCAGCAATTGCTGACTCCAGGTTGTCAAAGTTGGTTAAAATAAACCATGCTTCTTTGGGTGCCACTCCGTTAATTTTACGTTGCCACTTACCAGCCACATTAAAACTGATAAAGCCCTGAGTCTTCGTTACCTTAACTCCCTTGATAAAAAAAGATACTCCTGGAGTTAATCCTAAACTGCTTAACTCCATAAATATATCTTTCTTTACTTATACAAATTCATTCTTTTTCAATCGCAAACAAAAATATACATCCCTACTCTGAAGGTACTTTGCTAGTTTTACCGAGCAAAATTCTCTATCCCCCAACACACAGATTTTATAATCTTTCAATATTGCTATAACTGGCGATAATATTTTCTGCTGTTCCGTGAGATTACTACTACCTAATTTAGGCAGCAAACTAAAATATATTGGTATAGCTCTTTTACCCCAAATCACGCTGACCATTAATAAGTTTATCCGACTCCAATTAGTCCTATCAATTGCTATATAAATAATCTTTTTATCTGGGAAGTAGTTTGCAATTAGTTCTTGAATAATTGGCAGCCAAACTTTTTCAATTGTGAGATTGGGTAATGATAAAAATCTTTGTATTCTTTTTCTTCTGCTTTCAAATTTAATTGCCAAAGGTAGCGCATTCGCTAATTTTTCTAAAGTGACTTCTTTGATTGACTGCAACAGATGTATCAAAATTTTTAGCAATAGATATTCTGCTAAACTCAATTGACTTTTTAAGTGCTTTTGGTACAATGTAGCTAACATTATCATTAAGTAGGTCTTATTGACAAAACTAGACCTACTTTTTTTATCACAAAACGCTACCCATCTTATACACAAGCTTTTTAGGCTGTTTCGTCTCCCCTCCAGGCCAACATTCCCAGAATTCCCAATTGCTAAAGTTAGAAATAATAGCATTAAGGGCAAACTAAGCTTGGGTATAAAAAAGGCTTATTCTTGCTTATGAAAGCAATCTTGATGAGTTTGGGTTTAGCTAATCAAATATTGCTGAGTTCGATGCTGTTACCATTAACACTCATTTTTTTGTGGAACAGTCGCGCTCATGCTCAGATCACTTCAGACGGTAGCCTCAATACCAATATTTCCCAAAATGGGAATCATTTTACAATTACTAATGGTAGTGCCGCAGGGACGAATCTATTTCATAGCTTTAGCAAATTTTCTGTTCCCATTAACGGTTCAGCCACATTTGATGTCTTAAATTCACCAAATATTACGACGATATTTAGTCGAGTCACAGGTGGTAGTGTTTCCCAAATTGATGGCTTGATTCAGACTCTCAATAATCATCAACCTGTGAGTTTGTTTCTCATCAATCCGGCGGGAATTGTCTTTGGCAAAGATGCGGCGTTGAATATTGGTGGCTCTTTTGTGGGGACAACGGCGAATAGTATTGATTTTAGCGATGGTTTTAACTTTAGTGCTAATGATGCGACAACATTGCCCTTATTAACCATGAGCGCACCCATTGGGTTACAAATGGGACAAAATTCAGGCAGTATTCAACTCCAAGGACAAGGACATAATCTTCTTCACCCACCCAATTTGTTAGACTCAGTAACCCGTGATCCGCAACTGGATAATTTACGAGTACTTCCCGGCAACACATTAGCTTTTATTGGTAATGGCATTCAATCAGATGCAGGGGTTTTAGTTTCTGAAAGTGGACATATTGAATTAGGCAGTATAAATACAGGAACAGTTAACTTAAATACCTCCACTCCAAGTTGGCAATTTGATTATCATCCTGCTCAAAGTTTCTCAGATATTCATCTCACCCGTGCATCCCTAATCGATGCTAGTGGCAATCCTGGAGGTTCAATTCATCTACAAGGAAAAGACATTCGCATTCAAAACAGTTCCATCGTACTTATTCAACACCAAGGGCAACAAGACGCTGGCAACATCAAAATTAATGCAGACTCATTAGAAATGAGTGGTGTATTGCCAAACAAGGATCAGAGTCTAATTTTGTCTGAAAACTTGGGTAGTGGATATGGAGCGAATATGGATATTGCCGCTAGGCAAATTAGAGTGCAGGATGGTGGGGGTATTTTATCTACAACTTATAAAAATGGAGGCAATGGAGGGAATATAACTGTTCAAGCTACAGAATCGATCCAAATCCTGGGCTTTTCTCCCACTAATTTTCGTAATAGTGGCATTGATAGCCCATCCTATCAGGGAGGCGGACGAGGTGGAAATATTTCTATTACCACCAAAAATTTAATCGCTAGACAGGGAGGAGGTATTACATCGCTGGTTCAGGGTGGAAATAGTGGTGGGAATCTTGATATTACCGCAGACATGATTTCTTTAAGTGGAGAGAATTCAGGTTTCGGAGGAGCTTCCGCGATTGCTGCATCGACATTTTTTGGAGGAGATGGAGGTGCGATCACCATTCATACAAGAAATTTACTCTTGCAAGCATCGGGATTGATTTCTGCTAGTACTTCCGATTCTGGTCATGCGGGGAATGTCACCATTTATGCACGCGAATCTGTTGAAGTTGATGGTTCTGGTTCAGTGGTGGCACCTCGTAGCCGTATTACGGCATCAGGTCAAAAATTTCGCCCAAGATTTCTACAAAATGTCGGATTATCAGCATTTCCTAGTGGAGATGCAGGTAACCTCACCATTACATCTCCTAGTATAAAAGTTAGTAATGAGGGCTATATTGCAGCTGAAAATGTGGGCAGTGGAAATGGTGGATATTTACAAATTCAAGCCGACTCAATCACCTTAGATCAACAAGGTCAAATCAGAACTGCTGCTGCATCTGGAAAAGGAGGCTCTTTAGGAATAACTGTCCGAGATGTTCTCTTGATGCGCCACAATAGCCTCATCAGTGCAAAGGCAGGAAATAGCGGAGACGGCGGCAACATCAGTATCAATTCTCCTATAATTGCTGGATTAGAAAATAGCGATATTATCGCCAATGCAGTTGCAGGTAAAGGTGGCAACATTCAAATTAGCAGCCAAGGTATATTCGGTCTGAAATTTCGTAATGAACTCACCCCAGAAAATGATATCAATGCCAGTTCGCAATTTGGACTGAGTGGTACGGTGCAAGTTAATACCGTTGGTGTTGACCCCAACTCTGGTTTAGTGCAATTACCAGCTAATGTGACAGACCCATCCCAGCAAATTGCCACAGGTTGTTCTAAGACGAATGGTAATAGTTTTGTCGCCACGGGACGGGGTGGTGTCCCAGAAAATCCCAATCAACAGGTGTGGAGCGATCGCATTTGGTCAGATACCCGTGACATCTCTGCATACCAGAACGCATTGCAGGCAAAAGCACCCACAGCACAACCTCTTCCCATTCAAGCTACTTCCTGGCACCGTAACGTTCACGGTCAAGTTCAGCTAGTCGCTACATCATCTTCTACCCCGCACCAATCACAGTTAACCTGTGCTGCCATTCATCAAAGTTAATTTGCCCTAGTATTTTTTCCTGCTCACTCCTGTTGAGAACCAGATGATTTTGGGAATAATAATTTGGGTATAAATAAAGACTATGTAATGAACAACTCTTCGTTTGACTTCCGTTTGCTGACTCGAATCTCAACAGGTATCATCCTACTGCCATCGGTAATAGTCTTGCTGTGGAATGGCTGTGCTGATGATCAAATCACGTCAGATGACAGTCTTAATGCTACTAATACTACTGTCTCTCAAAGTGGAAATCACTTTACTATCACCAATGACAGTCTCAATATCAGGAGATCATTTGTCGGTACTACTGCTGACAGTATTAAGCTTAATCAACAAGTGATGAGCGATCGCACTTGGTCTGTATTCGTGACATCTCTGCTTACCGAATCACGGGTGAAACGACAGCACAAGCACCCAAACCACAACATTATCCCATCCAAGCTACTTCCTGGCATCGTAACACCCAAGGAAAAATAGAGTTAGTCACAGGTCAATTTTTGACTCAAATACAACAACCTTTAACCTGTACAGATGCTTTCAAATAATTCTAGTGAAGATAGAAATGAAGAGACAAAAACCTATTATTTCTAATCTCATATCCCTTTAATTTTGAATAGATGATAGCGTAGTAAATGCGGCACAGCAAGTATTGAAAGCATCATCATGAAAACTGTAGTGGTCAATTAATTAACCAAATCAAAAACTATTTTGAAGTTGATAGTTCAAACCTATAACTGGGCAATATAAATACATTAACTCCTCAATACTTTTGATGTGACGAAATTAGACAGACGGTTAAATTATCAGTAATTGTTATGATTTTCTCGCTTAAACAACGTCAATTGTTTTATCTTTGCTTGAGTATTTTGAGTTTGTGTTTGGTGGTTGCTCCTGCTAGATCATCTATGCCAGTACAAACAACTGCCGCTTCTACACAGAATGCTACCGTAGTCACCTCCCAACCTAGTAATTGGCTAGAACAAGGACGAGAACTCTACCGTTCAGGGCAGTTTACAGAAGCAGTAAAAATTTGGCAAACAGCAGCACAACAGTATCATACACAAGGCGATCGCCTCAATGAAGCTTTAAGCTTGAGTTACCTGTCGTTAGCACAACAGGAACTCAACCAGTGGACAGATGCTAGACAATCAAGTGAGCAAAGCCTCAAAATTTTGCAAACGACTCCTGCCGATGCCATTGTTTGGGCGCAAATCCTCAATACCCAAGCCAATTTACAACTACATACTGGCAAGGCTGAAACTGCCCTAACAAGTTGGCAACAAGCACAAAAATATTACGAACAAGCTGGTGATCAAATTGGTAGCTTAGGTAGTCAAATCAACCAAGCACAAGCCTTACAAAGTTTGGGATATTACCGCCGATCGCAACAACAACTAGAGACTCTAACGCAAAAACTAGCAGCAATGCCTGATTCAGAAATCAAAGTTAGTGGGTTGCGATCGCTAGGTTTGGCTCTACATGCGATCGGAGATCAAAAAAGCCAGCAAATTTTAGAACAAAGTTTAGCCACAGCGCAGAAAATTGCTGCTAAAACCCAATTAAGCTCCATTCTCTCCAGTTTAGGAAAAGTGGCTGCGGATTTCCAAGACCCAGAATCAGCATTAAATTACTTTGAAGATGCACAAACAGCTGCAACGAACCCGAACGAAGCCCTACAAGCGCGTTTAGCTCATTTCAAATTATTGGTGGATTACAACAAACTGGAATATGCCATTCCCCTCGCACCTCAGTTACACCAGCAGTTGCTAGAACTTCCACCCAGCCATACTTCTCTGTATGCAGCAATTAATTTTGTCGCCACCTTAAATCGCTTAGAAAATCCTGAGCGAGTTTTACCCAGTCAAGATTTAGCAAAACTGATGGCAGCTACAGTACAATCTGCCCAAGCAATTCAGGATGATCGCGCTCAAGCCTATGCTCTTTATCAGTGGGGACAACTCTACAGCCACACAAAGCAGTGGTCTCAAGCACAGACATTAGCCCAAAAGTCTCTCCATATTGCCCGACAAATCCAAGCTGACGATATCATTGCTCAATCAGCATGGCAGGTAGGACGCTTGTACCAACAACAGAGCGATCGCGCAGCCGCAGTTACAGCCTATACGGAAGCAGTGAAATCATTAAAGGCACTGCGGGGCGATATGGCAGCTGTTAACCCAGAAGTCCAATTTTCTTTTCGCGAAAGTGTAGAGCCTGTCTATCGAGAACTGGTGGGTTTACTTCTGGATGAGCAGCCAACCCAAGCTAAATTAACCCAGGCACGGGAATTGATTGAATCACTCCAAATCGCCGAACTGGATAACTTTTTCCGTGAAGCTTGTTTAGATAAAGCACAACAGATTGACCAAGTTGATCCCACAGCCACGGTGATTTATCCTATTATCCTCCCTGATCGCCTGGCAGTGATTCTTTCTCAAACCGGACAACCACTCCGTTATTATGCGACTCAAAAATCTCAAGCGGAAATTGAGCAAACTCTTGACAGTATGTTAGTCGCTCTCAACCCTGTTTCCAATTCCCAAGACCGAGAGCGGTTGTCACAACAGATTTATGATTGGCTGATTCGTCCGGCACAAGAGCAAGAAGCCTTGAAAAATACCAAAACATTAGTGTTTGTTTTAGATGGTAAATTGCGAAACATCCCAATAGCAGCTTTATCTGATGGTAAGCAATATCTGATCGAGAAATATGCCGTAGCTCTCTCTCCAGGATTACAGCTGATGGCTGCTCAATCCCTCCAGAAAAGTCACATTGACGCAATTATTGGTGGTATCAGTGAATCTCGTCATGGCTTTAGTGCTTTACCGGCTGTGGAATCGGAAGTGAAGCACATCTCAAAAGCAGTTTCATCGGCGATGTTATTGAACCAGAAATTCACCAATCAAGCACTTGCTGATCGCGTCAAATCTAGTCGAGCAAATGTTGTGCATCTAGCAACCCACGGACAATTTAGCTCTCGTCTCGAAGATACTTTCTTAGTGACTTGGGATGGACGGGTGAATGTTAAAGAGTTGTCCGAACTCCTCAAAAAGCGGAGTGGTGATTCATCAAAAGCGGTCGAATTATTGGTGTTAAGTGCTTGTGATACTGCAACTGGAGATGATCGCGCTGTTTTGGGACTAGCCGGCTTGGCTGTTAAATCTGGTGCGCGTTCAACTATCGCCACTCTCTGGCCGGTCAAAGATAAAGCAGCTGAAATGCTAATGACGCGCTTCTATGACCATCTGAACAACTCCCAAATCACAAAAGCGGAAGCACTACGGCAAGCTCAAATCAACCTAATTCAGCAAACTGATTTCCATGATCCTTTCTTTTGGTCTGCCTTTGTTCTGGTAGGCAACTGGATTTAACTAGGTAATATCACTGAAATAATATTGAGTAAATTGCGCAAATTTTTACGGTTTTTTACTCTAATGTGGTTTATATTTCTATTAGCTACTTATCACTTTCAGTATTAGCCAAAAGAACTTGCGAGCTTCTTCCCACAATCAGAATAAATGTCTTTAATATTACACTAACTCAAAGAGGCGCACAATTATGAAATTTCGAGATTTAGCTAGTATATTGAGCGTCATCGCTTTGCTAGCTAGTAGTACATGGAACAGTGCCTATGCTGTGACATTTACGCCCCCAACTACAAATAATGCTCCCAAGCAAGCCACAGGAGGAGCTTCCCGTGGTAGTTTCTTTAAGCCTGTTCCTGGCAAGGGTGCGCCCCGACAAGCCACAGGAGGAGCATCCAGAGGTAATCTGTTTACACCTGTTGCTGGCAGGGGTGCGCCCAAACAAACAACTGGGGGAGCATCCAGAGGTAATCTATTCACACCTGCTACTGACAAGGGCGCGCCTCAACAAGCGAGCGGGGGAGCATCTAGAGGCAATCTATTCACACCTGCTACCGACAAGGGCGCGCCTCACCAAGCGAGCGGGGGAGCAACACGCGTTGGTACTTATTACCTAAATCCGGCAATGGTAGGAGCAGTAGGCCCAGCAGCCCTGATTGCACTCCTACCCCAAAACTTCTACGGCACGACAGTTTCAGAACGTCCCACAATCCTGGTGTATGTCCCTGCTTCCCAAGCAAAAGAAGCTGTGTTCAGCCTCAAAGATGAAAATGACAATACGCTACATCAAATGACTATTCCCACTGCTGACAAAGCAGGGGTAATGGCAATCAAATTACCAGCCGATGCACCCGCTTTAACTGTGGGTAAAAACTACCATTGGTTCTTGGCTGTCAAAGTTGATGGACAACTCAGTCCCAGCACGCCTTACGTTGATGGTTGGATTCAGCGTATTCAGCCGAATGCTGAATTGGCAACAGCGATGCAGCAAGAAGATACTTTGAAGCTCGCAAAGGCTTTCGGTAAACACGGTGTTTGGTATGACTGTGTAACAACACTCGCAATGCTGTACAGTAACCAACCTAGCAATGTGGCTTTGAGCAAGCAATGGGAAGAACTGCTTTCTTCTGTTAGCTTGCAAGAGATTGTCAAAATGCCGTTAGTAGCATCTACTAACTAAATTACTCAATCAATTCTAGATAGATGTTGGTGAAGCAATCCTTCACCAACATTGAGCAAAATTCATTAATTATTCAGCGCAAGTATGTGGCGCAAATTCCAGACTTACATTCAACGAACTCGCACTATTTTGATGATTACTCCCACGGTAGCCCTGACTGTGATTGTCGGACAATCGTGGGGATTTTTCAATTTACTGGAATGGAAAATTCGCGATCAATGGGTTCGTCAGCGGTCATCTGGTGAGATCGCTGAGGAAGTTGTGATTGTAACCATTGATGAACAAGATATTCAATCGGTGGGTAAGTGGCCTGTACCAGACTGGTCATTAGCAAAATTACTGACAAACATCCGAGCGCAACAACCCCGCGCCATTGGCTTGGATCTCTATCGGGATTTGCCGGAAGGTAGCGGACATGAACAACTAGTGCAAATTTTCCGCACAACTCCAAATTTGATGGGAGTAGAGAAGATCACTGGTGAACGTGTCAATCCCCCGCCCGAACTGAAAAAAAACGACCAAGTAGGAATAGCCGATTTGGTATTGGATGGCGATCGCTTTGTCCGCCGCGCTCTCTTGACGGCGGTTGATGCTAAAGAAAATGGCAAAATTAAACCTGGATTGGCTACCCTGGTCGCTCTCAAGTATCTGGAAAGCGAAAAAATCTCCTTAGAATCCGTTGATGAAAAGCAGCAGAAGTTTCGCTTAGGTAAACAAATTTACCAGCCGCTCCACAATCAAACAGCAGGTTATGCTGATTCTGATTTGGGCGGATATCAAATTCTACTTAACTGGCATGGCTCAGAAGTAGCATTTCGTACAATTACTATGCGCGATGTGTTAGCTGGGAAAATTCCTTTGAACCTCATGCGCGATCGCATGGTATTTATTGGTTCATCTGCTTCTAGTACCAATGACTTTTTTAGCACGCCCTTCAGTTCTTCCTTCATTTCTGCTCAAAAACCTACACCTGGGGTGGTGATTCACGCCAACATTGCCCTACAACTAGTACGAGGAGCAAGAACAGGGCAAGCCAACTTGCATGGCGTTTCTGGTATAGCCACTGCAATCTGGATTATTTTGTGGTCTTTGATTGGTTCTGGTGGGAGTTGGTGGTTAGCTAGTGCGCGTACTCAGCAACGGATTCCCGGCGGGAAAATTCTCTGGGCTACTGTAGGTATTACTGGAGCTTTCCTCGGTGGCGGCTATGGAATGTTTTTAAATGGTGTGCTGATGCCAATTACGCCCGCCTTAGCGGCGTTTATCAGCAGCGTAATTGCCTCCACCAATGCCTATAAACAGCAGAAGTTAGAAGCAGCAAACCGACAACTAGAAATAGCCAATGGCCAACTTTTAGATTATTCCAAAACCCTGGAGTTAAAAGTCCAAGAACGGACTCACGAACTATTAGAAGCCAAGCAAGCTGCCGATGCTGCCAACCAAGCCAAGAGTGAATTCCTGGCTAATATGAGCCATGAGTTACGTACCCCACTAAATGGCATCCTAGGTTTCGCTCAAGTACTAGAGCGATCGCCAAATTTGACCAAGAAAAACCTAGAAGGTGTAAACATTATTTACCAATGTGGAACACACCTGCTGATGTTGATCAATGACATTCTCGACCTTTCTAAAATTGAAGCTCGTAAATTAGAGTTAGACGCGACTAATGTACATCTGCCCAATTTTTTACACAGTGTCACCGAAATTTGCAGTATCAGAGCCGAACAAAAAGGAATTGCTTTTAACGTCTTCAGCGACGATCGCCTACCAGATGTCATTCAAATCGATGAAAAACGTCTGCGGCAAGTATTGATAAATTTACTAGGCAACGCGATCAAATTTACAGATAGTGGTAGCGTTACGTTCAAAGTAGAGTTATTGGAGACTTGGGAGCAGTTAGATCAGGGAGATAAGGTAGAGAGTAACTCACACACAATGACGGCAGTTGCTCTACTTGGGGAGAACCCAAAACCGAACTGCCTCCCCCATGCCCCATGCCCTATGGCCAAAATTCGCTTCCAGATTGAAGATACTGGTATTGGTATGTCACCAGACCAATTAGAGAAAATCTTTTTGGCTTTTGAGCAAGTAGGTGATGTAAAACGGAAATCGGAAGGGACGGGTTTAGGACTAGCAATTAGTCAAAGAATTGCCACCTTGATGGGGAGTCAAATTCAAGTGCAGAGTCACCTGGGTGAAGGCAGTTTATTTTGGTTGGATTTGACATTACCAGTGCCAGTTTCCCATGATTGGCAGTTCATGACAAGTTCTCCAATCAATCAGAAAATCACCAGGATGCAGGGTAGTGCGCCGCAAATTTTAATTGTCGATGATGATGATAGCCATCGTTCTATGTTAATTAGTTTGCTCCAAGATATTGGCTGTCAAAGCTTGGAAGCAAGGGATGGTAAACACGGGCTACAGGTGGCAGAGCAACATCACCCAGATTTAATTCTGCTGGATTTAGCTATGCCTAATATGGATGGCTTTGAACTGATGGTTCAGTTACAAAATAACCCCCAAACCCGTACTATTCCGATTATTGTTGCTAGTGCCAGTGTATTTGATGAAAATCGGCAACGGAGTTTAGAGGCAGGAGCAACAGCATTCTTACCCAAACCGCTTCAAATAGATGAACTATTCCAAGCTTTGCGATCGCTGCTAGGAGCAGAGTTGGTTTATACTCCATCTTCACCTCCACAGCCATCTGCTTCACCTGAACAGACGGCCGATCCGGAATTGGTTTTGCCACCAGAGGATGTTTTACAACAACTCTACCATCTAGCAATGATGGGAGATATACCAGCGATTGAGGGAATTATAGAAAAGTTAAGGCAGCAAAACAGCCAAGTAACCCCCTTTGTCACGGAGTTGAGTAAACTCACTGCCAACTTCCAAACCGCAAAAATACGTAAATTCCTGAAATCTTTTGTCACAATGGAGTCACATCAATGATGGTCGATCATCTTTTGCAGTCAATGTATATCCTTTTGGTGGATGACAATCCCAATAATCTCAAAGTCCTATCAGAAGCAATTCAGGAATGTGGTTGGAAAGCACTCATGGCAACGGATGGAGAATCAGCGATCGAACAAGCAGAATACGCCCATCCTGATCTGATTCTCTTAGATGTAATGATGCCGGGTATTGATGGATTTGAAACTTGTCGCAGACTCAAAACTAATCCTAGTACCCTGAATACTCCAGTCATTTTTATGACTGCTTTATCTGATGCTACAGATAAAGTTAAAGGGCTAGAAATTGGTGCAGTAGACTACATTACCAAACCTTTTCAACAGGAAGAGGTCATCGCTCGATTAAAGTTACACCTCAAAATTTCTCATCTGACAAAAACATTAGAACAACGAGTACAAGAGCGCACCGCAGAATTAAGTCAATCTCTACAACAGTTACAACATACTCAATTACAACTCATTCAAAGTGAGAAAATGTCCACCCTTGGACAACTGGTAGCGGGTATTGGACATGAAATTAATAATCCAGTGGGTTTTCTCAAGGGTAATCGGTCTTATATTGAGCAATATGTCAATGATCTGCTACGCCTAATACACCTTTATGAACAGAAGCTACCTCATCCAGATGAGGATATCGACGAGTTAGTTGCAGAAATTGATTTAGAATATCTGGCTGAGGATCTACCTAAATTACTAGTATCGATGGATCAAGGAATTGGGCGACTAACAGATATCAGTAGCTCTCTCAGAACCTTTGCGCGTTCAGATATGTCCTCAAAGGTCGAGTTTCAAATTCACGAAGGTATTAATAGCACTTTGATGCTGTTAAAACATCGACTCAAAGACCAAGGAGACCGCCCCCAAATTGAGGTTGTCACACAATACGGTGAATTACCCCCCATCAATTGTTATCCTGGACAACTGAACCAGGTGTTTATGAATATTATTGCTAATGCAATTGATGCCTTTGATGAGCTAAATCAAAAACGCTTAGATCAGAAGATGACTGCTTCATGTCCTCA
Organism: Trichormus sp. M33_DOE_039; assembly: GCA_015296085.1. Lineage (GTDB taxonomy): Bacteria > Cyanobacteriota > Cyanobacteriia > Cyanobacteriales > Nostocaceae > Trichormus. The sequence continues at coordinate 25,674 of DVDT01000086.1, forward strand.
CATGATCACGATCACGACATCAGTTGAGCGTCAGGAACAAACGGTGATGGTTTGCATTGAGGATAATGCTCTAGGTATGCCGTCTGAGGTGCAAACTAGAATTTTTGAGCCATCTTTTACAACTAAGCCTGTAGGTAAGGGAACAGGGCTAGGATTAGCTATCAGCTACCAAATTATTGTTGATAAACACAATGGGCAAATAAACTGCTCTTCAATTCCTGGACAGGGAACGAAGTTTATGATTACTATGCCAATTTAGCTTTTATAAACAAAATTGTTATTTCATTAGTGCATTTTATATATAAAACAAAGACTTCTATTCGATTTTTGCAACAACTCAGAATATCGCTATTTTTATTCCTGTTCCCTTCTTTGGCAAGTAATTATGGCTACGCCGCGCTGTGCAAACAGGAATCAAATCGGACTGTTATAAACGGTATAACCGCAATTTATTGCACAAATGCTCAGACAATAGTATTGTAATTTTCGTTATCCCTGAAGTGTGCTGACTAACACCAGCATACTATCCTTGCGTGTGGTTGGTTCAGACTCTGGGTTTGCACCGCCTACGTGGTTATGCCTTGTTCTGATACAAAATCCTCATTGGTAAGCTCCTTTGTCTGACTAATTCGCGTCGGCGGACAAAAGTTTGTCTAGCCGCTTGTTTTAAAAGGGTTTTTCAAAATAAGGTTTGCATATGAATTTATTTAATAGAGAGTTTTGGAAACAATTTTTAGCGATCGCCAAACCTTATTGGTATCCTAAAGCTACTGAAGATAGGAAACTTATCAATGTTTTATCTTCCTGGTTGTTGTTGTCGTTGGCAATTCTACTAGTCATTACGACAAATGCCATCAATGTTTACAATAGTTTTGTCACTAGGGATTTAATCGACTTACTAGAACAGAGAGAGATACCTTCCTTTTTTCGACTGTTATTTACCTACGGCAATTTACTAATTCTCTTGATACCTCTCATGGGAATTTCTCAGTATTTAAGAAAAAAGATTGCTCTGGATTGGTATCAATTTTTGAATGATTACATTCTAGATAAATATTTTCAAAACCGCGCCTATTACAGAATTAATTTTCGCTCAGAAATTGAAAACCCTGACCAAAGAATTGCTCAAGAAATTGAACAAATACCCCAAATAGCAACGCAAATCTTCTTTGTGGTACTGGAAAGAGGTTTAGAAATTGTGACGTTTTTGGGGGTAATTTGGTCTATCTACCGACCTGTAGCAGTGATAGTAGTCGTTTATGGGATATTGGGCAATATTATTGCTGGGTATCTAAGTCAAAGAGTAATTAAGATTAACACTGCTCAGTTAGAAGGAGTAGCTGATTATAGTTATAGTCTTACTCACGTCCGCAACAATGCCGAATCTGTGGCTTTTTTCCAAGGGGAAGAACAGGAATCTGATATCGTGAAGCGCAGATTTGCTAAGTTGATGGAGGCCAAAAAACAAATGATTGGCTGGTTACGCGACCAACAAGTATTTGTGACTGGCTATCAGTCTTTTCTGAGTATCTTGCCATTTCTGGGGATTGCGCCATTATATTTTTTCAATCAAATCGAGTTAGGAGAAGTGAACCAAGCTAGTACTGCTTGTAATGTCTTTGCAGGTGCATTAGCTGTATTAGTAACAGAGTTTGGTAGTTCTGGTAAGTTCGTGAGTTTGGTGGAAAGATTATCCAATTTCTCCGATATTTTGGAAGCAGCCAAAACACTCAAGAAAGCTGGTAAGAAAATTGAAATCGTCGAAGCTAACCGTTTAGCACTAGAAAACTTGACTTTACAAACTCCCAATTATGAGAGGATAATTGTCAAAAACTTATCACTAGTCGTAGAGTCTGGTAAAGGTTTATTGATAGTAGGGCCTAGCGGCCGAGGTAAGAGTTCTTTATTGCGAGCGATCGCTGGTTTGTGGGAAGCTGGTACGGGTCGTATTATCAGACCTAAATTAGAAGAAATTTTGTTTTTGCCCCAGCGTCCCTATCTAATTTTAGGAACACTCCGAGAACAGCTTTTATATCCCCACCAAAATCGTCAAATTAAAGACCAAGAATTAGAGCAGATACTACAACAAGTTAACCTCTCCGATTTGACATCAAGAATAGGTGGTTTGGATGCGGAAGTTTATTGGGAAAATATTCTCTCATTAGGAGAACAACAACGCCTAGCTTTTGCCAGATTATTATTGATTCGTCCCCGTTATGTCATTTTAGATGAGGCTACAAGTGCTTTAGATTTGAAGAACGAAGAGAAGCTTTATCAACAGTTACAACAAAGTGGGACAACTTTTATTAGTGTCGGACACCGAGAGAGTTTGTTTAATTATCATCAGTTGGTTTTGGAACTTACAGAAGAGTCCAATTGGCGACTTATCCCCATAGAAGAATACGGTATTAATAACCGTGAGTTAATTACACTACCAGAGACACAACTACCAACAGTGTTAGAAATGAAACCAGAGCCACTTAAGGCTCAAGATGCAGATTTGACATCACTCAAAATTGAAGAATTGCGAAAATTGTGTAAAGAGAAAGGGATTAAATGGCGTAATGCACGTGGTACAGGTAAACACTTAACCAAAGGAGAAATGTTGACAATTTTGATGGAAAGTTAGTCTGAGTTTGGCTCAAACCATTTCTAGTTTTTCCAACAATGTTGGCAACATACAACGAATTTATAGGGGTGCAAGCTTTGTATCCCTGACTCATGTATCCGTCGCTTTCCTTTGTTAAATTGCTCTTACTTCATAGGATAAATAGGCGGATTAACAGTAGCATCCGCCCATTAAAACAAACAACAACACTATGAACTCGCTCATCATCGCATGTATCAAGTATCATTTATTGCTTTTGGTTGCAATTTCTGCATCAATATAATGAAATAATTACATAGCCTATCAATAATATCAATCACCTGAATATTTTTATAGCCATTTCAGATTAAAAAATAGCCGTCAGAATATCCAACGTAAAATCAATCTTTAGGGTCTTATAAATGCGAAATAAATTATTAGAGAAACGAATTTATGTCCTACTGGGACTGAGCTTGACGAGTATTTTGATTATATGTTATGTCGCTAATCTAGCAGATCTATCTCCTCTGATGGGTTGCACTGCTAAATGGGGATTTATTAACACACCAAAAAATAAATATTATACTGTTGCGGAAACAATCGTAGTTCGGCCTTGGCTGGGTCAGCATAATGTCTATGCAGTATTTATGATTCCTAATGGTTATCAATATGAGTATTTATTTAAACTTAATTTGCCTGGAGAACGGACTTATTGTGGAGTCATTCACCGCGCTAATCAATCTGTTGTTGATGGTGTGGTTGCTAAACCAGGATACTATTTACTCAAAGGCTATATAAATACTCGGATTGCTTTAAGTTTGATGATTCAAGGTAAGTTAAATCAGTTAAAGCAATCACAACATTGGGAATTAGGCTATGTCAAAAAAACTCCTAATTCATGATTAATTACACCAAAATTCCAGCAATACAAGCAGTAATAAAACCTGCCAGTAATCCGCCAATCATTGTTCTGACACCCATGCGAGCTAAATCGTGCTGGCGTTGTGGAGCCATTCCAGTCATACCACCAATGGTAATGCCAATAGAACCAATATTAGCAAAATTACATAAGGCATAAGTGGCAATAATTACGGCTCTTGGTGATATTTTCTGACTTTTAATTAATTCTCCTAAATCTCCATAAGCCAAAAATTCATTGAGGATGGTTTTCTTACCTAATAATGCCCCCACTTGTCCACAATCAGCCCAAGGTACACCCATAAAAAAGGCTACAGGGGACATCACAAAGGACAAAATCCATTCTAAAGATAACTGCGGTAAACCAATATGGCCACCTAACCACTTAAGTAGCGCATTACCAAAAGCCAGCAACCCTAAAAAGGCAATAATCATTACGCCAACATTTACTGCTAGCTTTACACCATCAATTGCACCACTAGTAGCAGCATCAATCACGTTGACATAAGTATTTTCTACTTCCATGTTCACTTTACCCGCAGTAACAGATACTTCCGTTTCTGGGTACATCAATTTTGAGACGACTAAGGAAGTAGGCGCAGTCATAAAGAACGCTGCAACTAAATGTTCTGGGGGAATTCCAAAGGAAATATAAGCACCTAAAACTCCGCCTGCAATGGTTGCAAAGCCGCCAGTCATCACCGCATGGAGTTCTGATTGTGTCATTTTAGCTACATATGGTTTCACCATTAATGCTGCTTCTGTCGGCCCCAAAAAAATATTACCTGCACAAGATAAAGACTCAGAACCCGATGTTTTCATAGTCTTCATCATCACCCACGCCAAGCCCTGCACGACTCGTTGTAAAATACTGTAGTAGTACATCACGCTAATAAAAGCAGAGAAAAAGATAATTGTGGGTAGTACCTGAAAAGCAAATAAGTGTTCCTTGAAATTATCGCCAAAGACAAATTTTGCACCTTCATCAGAAAAAGCTAAAAAATTGCTGATGATATCTCCTAAAGACTTAAAAATATTTAAACCCCAAGGTGTTTTGAGAATCACCAAAGCAAAGACAAACTCCAATCCCAAACCCCAAGCGATGGTTCGCCAACGCACAGCGTCACGTTTCACCGAGATAGCATAAGCTATTCCAATAAACACCAAGATTCCCAAAGCAGAAATTGCGCGTTCCATATATACTCCCTCATATCGCTAGGATATTTGGTCACAAAGCATACACGAAAACCTGCTTTCTTAGTACAATTTGTAGAGGTATATATCTGTATGCCCCTCGTCTAAGTTTACAAGCCCATAACGCTACGATAATGCGCCTCTATTTCTGCTACTGTTTGCGACTGGCGTTTAGTAGTCCAGTGGCTGCGGTTAAATAATTCTTGCCGCAGTTCGTCAACGTTAATCGTAGTCACTTGACCATTGGCAATAATTTGTTTACCGTTCACCCATGCACTATCGACGACATTGGTGGGGCGACCTAAGACTAACAATCCAATGGGGTCTGTACGGGGTAGTAATGATAAGTTTGTGAGGTCATAAAGTACTAAATCAGCTTGTTTCCCAAGGCTGATAGATCCTAGTTGCTCTGCCATATTTAACCCCTTTGCACCGCCTAATGAGGCCATTTCTATAGCTTTTTGTGGTGTAATCCAATGACGATAATCAAAATCTGTAACGTTGTGTAAAATAGAACCAATTTTGATCGCTTCTAATAAGTCTTGGGAGTCGTTACTAGAAGCACCATCACAACCAAAAGTGACATTTACTCCAGCTTGGCAATATTTTAAAATTGGGGCGATACCGCTACCTAAACGCAAATTACTCAGGGGATTGTGAACCACTGTTGCTTGAGTTTCTGCAAGGATAGCGATGTCTGCATCTTCTAACCAAACACAATGGGCTAAGGAAGTACGATCGCTCAAGTAACCAAGTTGTTTAAGATGGGTAACAGCACTACAACCGTATTTTTCTTGGGCGAGTTTTGCTTGGGCTTTGGTTTCCAGTAAGTGGGAGTGACGACAAATATTATAGAGATCGCTTAACTCAATACACCCTTCAAATAAAGCATCTGTACACAACTGAATCCCGGTGGGTGCAACTAAAATACTCACGCCTTCCTCTGGGCGATGAAACTGTTGGACTGCGGCTTCGATAATTTCCAGCGTAGCGGCTGTAGTCCGAAAAAACGGTTCATGGTTGGCTGTTGTTTCCCCAGTAGGTATCCCAGCAGTGAGAGATTCATCTTGAATCAGAGGGGCGATAAAAGCCCGAATGCCGATTTCTTGGTAAGCACGCACTGCACAGGCGATAGTTGCTAACTCTTGTCCGGGAATTAACACTAGATGATCGACAACACTCGTACCACCGGAAAACAGGGTTTCTGCAGCTGTTCCTAAAGCACTGAGATAAACTTGTTCGGTGTCGAGAGGAGCAAAATCATACAATTCTGCTAACCATAATTCTAGCGGCAAAGCCGACATCACACCCCGTTGCCACATTTCTGATGAGTGAGTATGGGCATTAATCAAACCAGGGAGTAACAGTTTATTGCTACCATTAATTACTGTACCCACAACATCTAAATTAGGGGCGATCGCGGTGATTTTTCCCTCCACAATCTGTACATCTGTGCAAGTGTAATTCTCTCCAGTAGCTATCAAGACGTTTTGGATAGTAAAATTCACAAGCTCCCCCAGATCCTATTTCAACTTTGGCTTCATGATTAATTTTTTATTAAGTTAAACCCTTTCTCAATCAGCCTGATATTGGATGTTTATAAAAATAAATTAATTATTTGGCAAGGGTAGTTTAACTTGTAGTTATTCTTGCCCAAGGATTAATAATTAGAAAATAGTCAATCGATACCTACCACTTTTTGTAGGAGTTTTGGAAGTGACTACTACATAGTAAATGCCATCGGCAGGTAATTTTGCTCTATCAATTAACGCACTATATTTACCTTCTCGATCATTATCTGAAGATACTACTCTTCCTTGACCATCCAATAAAACTATAAATGGAGAAAATTCTTCTAGGACACTATCTGCACGAATACTGATGAGTTGACCTTTTTTCCCTTCTAACTTGGTGATGTTGTAAGGATTGCCATTTTGGAGAGTAGGATTGCTTTCAGTTAATTCAGTGAACTCATCCTCGATATAGCTAGCTCGGTCATTTCTCAATGCTAAGGTATAACGTCCTATATCTCTGGGATTTTGGCTAGTAACTGCAATGGTGTAAACACCTTTTTTTGGTAGTTTGGCAAATATGGAAGCATCCCTAATATTTTTGCTAGCGTCTGAACTACTCCGCCGCAAAATCACATTGTTATCAGGATCGAATAAAAACATATATGGTTGTAGACTCAAGTTATTGCTGCGGCGTTGATCTATACTACCTGTCAGTCTAAGTTGAATGACTTGATTTTCTTGACCCTCAAATCTATAAAAATGAAAATATCTACCTTCGGATTGAAAATCACCTGGAGATAAAATTCCAAAAGGAATATTGACAAAATCAATATCTCTATAGGTTGGCTCTTTAGATGAGTAATTAGTTGAAACTACAGGTCGGCGATTCCTAGAATTGCGACTGTTATTGGCGGTCTGACTATTAGTATTACTGTTACTATTGGCAGTACGGCTATTAGCATTACTGTTATCATCAGATGTCCGACTGTTAACATTACCTCTATTATTGGTATTGATATTGTTAGATATACTTGTATTGGTCTCGCTCTTAGGATTTATGGGTGGTTTAATTTGTACCTGATTTTTTTGAGGTGTAGGAGTTTCAGGTACTTTAATTTCATTGATGCCTTGTTGTAAAGTCGGATCGTCTATTGGTAGAGAAGAAATGATGAATTTACCTCGTCTTGCTGAGATAACTTCAGCGTGGATGGGCAGAATAGCACTGGAGATGATGAAACTAGAACTAATGCCATAAATTAACAGAGACTTGAAATTGGTGGTGTTTTTTTGGTTATGTAGCTTTGTCATTAATTGCTCCTCAAATTGATCACAAGATTTATCTTTGAAAAATATGAAAATATTTACGGTTAACAGTTTATTTTCTAAACTGCTCCATATGTCTATCCATAGAAATCAATCTCTTGATACCCATGAAATAGAATTATTGTCAAGTCCAATAAGGTAGAAATGTAATACATTTGAGGTTTGATAATCAACTCTGTAATTATTTGATTATCAAAAATATTTAATCTTATTTATACATTATCATAACTATTAGTACCTCAATCACAGCCTACAACTTTTTACCAAACTTCTGAGACTGAACACACAATCAATAAACTTTTATATATAAAATATATATCTTTAGTATGCTTTGCTGTTTAAATCCAGATTGCCCAAATCCTCTAAATGGTCAAGGGACAAAATACTGCCAAGCTTGTGGTACACTCCTCACACCTTTACTGAGAAACCGCTATCGGATTATGAATCTACTATCTGATGAAGGTGGGTTTAGCAGAACTTATTTAGCAGAAGATGTAGATAAGCTCAATGTTCAATGTGTTGTGAAGCAATTTGCCCCACGAGTGCAAGGTACTTGGGCATTAAAAAAAGCGATTGAGTTATTTCAAGATGAGGCAATGAGACTGGAACAGCTAGGAGAACATCCCCAAATACCTCAGCTTTTTGCCTACTTTGAGCAAGATAATAATTTATATTTAGTGCAGGAATTTATCGCGGGTCAGAATTTATATCAAGAATTAAATCAGCGTTTACCTTATACAGAAAATGAGGTTTACGACTTATTATTTGATTTGTTACCAGTTCTCAAATTCATCCATACACAACACGTAATTCATCGGGATATTAAGCCACAAAATATTATTCGCCGTCAAAAAGATGGGCGATTAGTATTAATCGATTTTGGTGCTTCTAAGCAATTAAATGCCACCGTACAATCACAAAAGGGAACGACTATTGGATCACAAGGATATACTGCTATAGAGCAGATGCAGGGGGAAGCATACCCTACTAGTGATTTGTATAGTCTAGGTGTAACTGCCTTTCATTTGTTGAGTGGGATTTCTCCTTCCCAATTGTGGATACAGCATGGCTATGGTTGGGTGAAATCTTGGCGAGAATATTTACCATACCCTGTGAGTAATCAATTTGCTCAAGTGTTGGATAAGCTGTTAAAAGTAGATTTTCATGAGCGTTATCAATCTGCGGATGCAGTCATGGAAGACTTAACCCAGCAACCATTACCAAGATCAGTTTCCTCTATCTTCATTACGCAACTACAACCAACCCAGTTGACGCTGGTCAAACTCATAGCCAACCAAGCCAAAAAACCTTTGCTGTTAGGTGTAGTGATGCTGCTATTAGTAATAGCGGTGAGAATAGTCTATTTACAATCTAGTTTCCCTCAAAAAGACGTTCCTCCCCAACCTACAATTAATCTTAATTCACCCATTAATAATTATCTGACCAAGACCCTAAAAGAGCATACCGAGCAAGTTAATACTATTGCTATTAGTCCAGATGGAACGAAACTGGCTAGTGGTAGCAGTGACAATACTATTAAACTTTGGAATCTGGAACAGGGGAAGGTAATACATACTCTCAAAGGCCATTCTGACTTTGTTTGGTCTATTGCTTTTAGTCCAGATGGAGACATCCTCGCTAGTGGTAGTCGGGATCAAACTATTAGATTATGGAATACACAAGCGGGAAAACAAATTGCTACTTTGGGGAAAGCATCTTTGAAGGTGACAACTCTGGCCATGAGTAGTGATGGCAAAGTCTTAGCTGCTGGACAAGGAAGCACTATCAAACTTTGGGATTGGCAGACTAAAACAGAACTGAGTACTTTAAGAGGTCACACAAATATAGTCAACTCTGTGGTGTTTACTCCAGATCATCAGACTCTAGTCACTGGTAGTTGGGATAAGAGTATCAAAGTGTGGAATCTGCGCCAACGCCGGGTCAGCAAAACTTTCACAGGTCATACCAAAGAAGTAATTGCGGTAGCCATCAGTCCCGATGGAAAAATCTTAGCCAGCAGTGGAGTCGATCAGACAATCAGATTGTGGAATTTGGTGACAGGAAAAGCGATCGCCATTCTGGAGGGACATACAGCACCAATAGTTTCCTTAGACTTTACTCCCGACGGTAAAACCCTGGCTAGTGGTAGTTACGACGGTACGATTAGACTATGGAATTTGCGAACGAATCAAGTCGATAGCACCTTAAAACAAGATGTCAGCAAGGTAACTGCAATTAAATTTCATCCCAGTGGTAAAACCCTGGTGAGTGGCCGCACTAACTATATTGATATTTGGCGAATATTTGCGGAATCGCAAAATAAGATTGGCTCAAGGGTCAAATAAAATCCAATTCAAGTTTAATTAAGTAATTAAATTCTCAACAGAATTTCAGGCTACAAAATAGGGAATAGTGTTGGGTATGGCAATTTATGAATCAGCCTTTGCGGATATTGGGTGTTGCGCCAAATGCGTGGATGGTGAATCAGGCGATCGCAGATATTACTCGTCCACAAAAAACCCCACATCCCGTTATCCTATCCACAGAAACTAAAACCCTGCGCTTAGATTTAGCTAAAGCCGCCATCCTCGTAATTGATATGCAAAACGATTTCTGTCACCCTGATGGGTGGCTAGCGCATATTGGCGTGGATGTGACTCCTGCTCGTCAAGCGATCGCACCTTTAACAAAGTTACTACCAGAACTACGCGCAGTGGATGTGCCTGTAATTTGGATTAATTGGGGGAATCGTCCCGACTTACTCAATATCAGTGCTGGTTCACGTCATGTCTACAACCCCACAGGTGAGGGTGTGGGTTTGGGTGATCCATTGCCAAAAAATGGTGCTAAGGTACTAATGGCAGGGAGTTGGGCAGCTGCTGTAGTAGACGAACTCTCCCAATTACCAGAAGACATTTGCGTAGATAAATACCGCATGAGTGGCTTTTGGGATACACCTTTAGATAGCATCCTCCGCAATCTAGGAATCACAACATTATTCTTTGCTGGTGTGAATGCAGATCAATGTGTACTGACAACACTTTGTGATGCCAACTTTTTAGGTTACGACTGCATTTTAATTCAAGATTGTACTGCTACTACTTCCCCCGATTACTGTTGGCTAGCAACTTTATACAACGTCAAACAATGTTTTGGTTTTGTGAGTGACTCGCAAGCAATTTTCACAGCCATAAATCATCTTGAAATCACAGGAAGGGAATGATCAATGTATGCTACTCGTTGTGTAATTCCTATTATTAAATCTCCACAGGATTATCAAGTCTACCGCATCAGTCCCCAAGATACGAATCGGTTAGCAATTATCTTTGATTCCACCAATGCTAATACTTCTCTGACTTGCTGTTTAGAAATTTTCGATGTTGGGGGACAAACACCACCAAATCGTCATCAATGGGCGGTGGAAATGTTTTTTGTGTTAAAGGGCGAAGGTATTGCTATTTGTGATGGTAAAAAAGTTCCCATTAAAGCGGGAGATAGTTTGTTAGTACCTCCCACTGGCACTCATTTGATTAAAAATACAGGTGATAGCCGACTGTACACCTTAACTATTATGGTTCCTAATGAAGATTTTGCCGAATTAATTCGCAGTGGTACACCATTGGAGTTAGATGCAGAAGATATGACAGTTTTAGGGAGATTAGATTCTTTCAGGTCTTATTAATATTTCACAGTGAATTGGGAAAACGAGTCTGTGCCGACGCGGACTTAATTAAAATTCATCCTTGCATGTACTAATTAAACTGTAGTAGTTAATTAGTGATTTGTGGTGTATTTGCTAGTCTGATTGTTAGCTTTACGTATATTTTGTATGTTTTCATTTATATAAATTTGTTTTAACAAAAATCAATAATTTATCATCCAGTAAAATTTAAGTAATTATACGTAAGATTGAATTTTATCTGTAAGCTTAAAATATAAAAATCCGTAAATTCAGGGTTTAATCAGCTATTGCAGAAGCTTATAAATAATATGAATAAGAAATTGAATGAGAGTTTTTATATTTTCATACATGAAAATATCTATTCAAACTATAAATTATGGAAACAATATTAGTAATTGAAGATCAAGAAGATATCCGTAGCATTATTGTAGAAATGCTAACAGAAGAAAATTATACCGTTTTAGATGCGGAAAATGGACAGGTCGGAATTCAATTATTACAGGCAGAAGTTCCAGATTTAATTATTTGTGATATTGCTATGCCTAAAGTAGACGGATATGAAGTTGTTACTTGGTCAAGAGAAAATCCTGAAACTGAATCAATTCCATTTATATTTCTTACTGCTAAGGCTGCTCAAGTTGATATTCGTCAAGGTATAGAATTGGGCGCAGATGATTACTTAACTAAGCCATTTACGAGAGCAGAACTACTAGGTGCAATCACAACTAGATTTGATAAACAAAAGGCATTTCATAGACAAATCGAAAAACAAATGGCTCAAAATTATAACTATGTTTATCAATCTCCTAGTAGCTGTTTGTGTGAGAATCTTAATCAAATTACCTCTGTATCTAAAAGGCTTATTGAAGACTATGATCTTATAGAACGAGAGGAAATATTAAAAGCTCTCAAAGAAATTTATGATCTTAGTCAAGATTATTTAGTTTAAAAAAATATATGCTTAAACATTTTAGTGAGGTACATTTTTAAATTGGAAAATTAGTAGTTGGATTCTAAATAATGTAATTTGGAAATAATATATCAAAAACATTAGGTATATCTAAAATTAAGCTGCTAGACAAGATAACATAGCATTAGCAGCTTAATTACTCTAGTGCATTAGTATTATGAAAATATATCTGTGAACATAACATAATTTGGGCTTCAAAAAATCTATCTTTTCAGAGAGATACATCTTTTTTGATGTAGTGAAATAAAATAATTCTATCAATTTGCAAATAAAATAAAATAAATTAATCAACAAAAGAAACAGAAGGAATAAGAAGATAAAATTCACTATTTATGACTTTGTATTTAACAATATTCAATGGATATTTTAATTGGATTTTCACTCTAATCATAGAATGTTTGACAACGCTAGAAAAAGAGGTTTTTGTCTACAATATATCGATGAAAAATAAAGTTATGCTGAGTGTATCATTTTAACATAAAAGTTAATTAATCTTAGGGAATTCCGGTAAATAGAAAATAGCTATAATTAAGAAATATGAAATACAGAAATCAATATGATAGTTCTCGAAAACACGATTATTGTTGTTGATAAATTACTACAAAATCGTAAATTGTATCGACAATTACTAGAACAAAATCAGCGATACAAATATGTAATTATTGAATTTGCATCAACTACTCTAGCTTTAGAGTATTGTAAAACATCCCTACCAGATGTCATTCTGATAAATTTAAATTTGCATAATAAAACTGGTCTAGATTTTCTAGAAGAACTCAAACAACAGAGTAGAAAAAATAGTATTCCAGCAATTATCGTTTCGGAATTTGTGGATGAAACCATTGTCGTGAAAGCGATGACAAATGGTGCGCAAGATTATTTAGTGAAAAGTAAACTAACTTCTGAAGCTCTCAATCGTGCTTGCCAGACGGTTATAGAAAGATTTCGCTTGATGGAACAAATAGATCAGCAGCAAGAACAACAACGTTTAATTGCTGATATTACCTTACGTATCCATCAATCTTTGAGTTTAGAGAATGTTTTAAATATAGCAGTAGAAGAAGTTCGTAATCTCTTGAAAGCTGACAGAGTGCTGGTCTATCAGTTTGAGAAAGATATGAGCGGTAAAGTAGTGGCTGAATCAGTTATACCCCAATGGAAAGTTTTATTAAATTTTTGTTGTCGAGATACTTATTTATCTGAACAAGCTGGGAAAGAATACCGTTTGGGTAAACAGATAGTAGTTCCTGACATTGATGCAGCTGGTTATTCTGAATGCCATCTGCAAATGCTGGCGGAATTTCAGGTAAAAGCCAAGATGATTATTCCGATTTTTTTGTCTAATCAACAATTAGAATCAGAAAAGCACTGTAGAAAAGCTAACGCCTATCCCTTGTGGGGTTTACTGATTGCTCATCAATGTTCTAATCCACGACAATGGCGAAAATCAGAAGTAGAGTTATTAGAGCAACTATCAGTGCAACTAGCGATCGCCATCCAACAGGCAGAACTCTACCAAAATTTGCAAAATCTGAATACGCAACTAGAAGCAAAAGTACAGGAGCGTACAGCCGAGTTAGAAAAAAGTGAGTGTAAATTCCGTGCCATTTTTGAGCAGACTGTACAATTTGTGGGATTATTAAGTCCAGATGGGAAAGTTTTAGAATTTAATCAAGCATACCTAGAGTATGTTAAAGCTCAACGAAGTGATCTAATCGGGCTACCTTTTTGGGATTCATTGTCTTGTCCTGATTGTCAACTGTTAAAGAAGAATTTACAAATTGCTGTTGTTGAAGCTGCTCAAGGAAAGTTCATCAGTTCTGAGTTAAGCCTAGCTAATGCAGAAGGTAAAATCATCACCATAGACTTTTCTATCAAACCAATTTTTGATGATGGACAGGTAATTTTTTTACTGTTAGAAGGTCGAGACATCACCACACGTAAACAAACAGAAGCCTCTCTACAACAACTTAATCAATCTTTAGAAAATCGAGTGCAACAGCGTACCCTTGATTTAGAAGAGGCTAACACCAGTCTCCGCAAAGAAATTGCCGAACGTCAACGGGTAGAAGACGAACTGCGCCAAGCGGAAATTTCACTCACAGAAAAAAACGCACTTTTGCAAGCCATAATTCAATCTGCGCCTGTGGCCGTTAGTATGGTTGATGCCAAAGGTAATCTGATGCTATGGAATCCAATGGCAGAAAGAATTTTTGGTTACTCTACAACAGAAGTGCTAAACCAATCGGTATGGATATTTTTAGAAACTCAACAACCACCACTCCAGACCTTTGTACAGAAGACCTTAGCAAATAATCCTTTAAATCAGGTAGAAACTCAAATCAACTGTCAGGATCGTTGTTTAGATATCAGTCTTTCTACGGCTTTAGTTAGGGATGCTAATGATCATCTCATCGGTGTGATGGCGATTGTGGAAGATATTACTGAACGCAAACAAGCCGAAGTAAAAATGCTGCAACTTCAGCAACGTTTAGAATTTTTACTCATGTCTAGCCCTGGAGCAATTTATACCTGTAAAGCCCAAGATGAATATGCAGCAACTTTCATCAGCGAAAATGTACAAGCTTTATTTGGCTACCAATCTTGGGAATACACTACAAACAATAAGTTTTGGATCAGTCGTATTCATCCTGAAGATCAATCCCTAGTCATCGATAAATTAGCACATATTCCCATCAAAGAAGAGATTGATTTAGAATATCGTTTTTTAGACCAGATGGGAAATTATCATTGGGTATATGATCGGGCAAAACTAGTGCGAGATGACAGGGGCAATCCCGTAGAATTGATTGGCTACTGGTTGGATATCAGCGATCGCAAACAAGCAGAATTAGATGTAATTCATCATCGTGATTTGCGGGAAGCCATATTCAATGAATCCGCCGATGCAATTTTTTTAGCAGACAATGATACTCAACTGATCTTTGATTGTAATAGCCGCGCCGTGGAGTTATTTGAAGCCACAAACAAGCAGGAACTCCTCAACATCACGGGCAATGCACTGCAACGATGTCAATTTACTCCTCAAGAGTGGACAGCAATTCATGCAGAACTAAACCAACTATCTTTTTGGAGTCAAGAAATTGAATATATAACCCGTAAAGGTAATGTATTTTGGGGTAACTTAGCTACTAAACAAATTACCGTCGCAGGTAGGATCATAAATTTGGTGCGAGTTACAGATATCAGCGAACAGCAAGCTGCGCGGAGCGAACGCAAAAAGACCATAGAACAAATTCAGCGATCGTTAGAAGAGAAAGAAACATTACTTAAAGAAATTCACCATCGCGTGAAAAACAACCTACAAATTATCTCTAGCTTGCTGCGAATGCAATCGAGACGTGTTGATGATGAAATAACTTCTATGCTCTTTCAAGAGTCTCAAAATCGTGTACAATCAATGGCTTTAATTCATGAACAACTCTATCAATCACCAGAGCTTTCACAAATTGACTTTGGCAGCTACATCCGCAGTCTGACAGATAATTTATTTCGCTGTTATGGCATCAGTCAAAGAAAAATTGCTCTCCACATCGAAACAAATAATATCAAATTAACTCTTGATACTGCTATTCCTTGCGGACTAATAATTAACGAATTAGTTTCTAATTCTTTGAAATATGCTTTTCCTGTGCAACAACAGGGTAAAATAACTATTTGTTTAGAACAATTGACCGAAAATCAACTCACCTTGATAGTAAAAGATACAGGTATTGGTATTCCCAGTTTATTAGATTGGCAAAACACTGATTCTCTAGGATTAAGGATTGTCAAAAACCTCATTAGACAAATTAAAGGCAAAATTATCTTAGAGCGTAACCAGGGAACTGCTTTCTACATTCAATTTTTCCAAACATTTAATTAATCATCACTCTCCTTTTACAAAAGTATTAATTATGCAGCCTATCCAGATTTTGATAGTTGAAGATGAACAACTAGTTGCAGATGATTTAAGAGAAACACTTGAATATCTGGGATATATTGTTTGTGATTTAGTAGCATCAGGAGAAGAAGCACTTGTCAAAGCCGAAAAATTGCAACCTGACTTGGTGCTGATGGACATTAGATTAGAAGGGGAAATGGATGGGATAGAAGCTTCCTTTGAAATTCAGTCTCGCTTCAATTTACCTGTAGTTTACCTGACAGCTAATGCTGATCGAGCAACTTTAGATCGTGCTAAAGCTTCACAACCTTTCGGATATATTTTAAAGCCATTTGATGAAAGGATATTAGGAACTACAATTGAAATTGCTTTGTCTCGACATCAAGCGGAACTGGAAGTAAAAAAAGCTCTAACGACAGCTAAAACTGATCAACAAATTGCTGAATCTCAAAGTCAAAAGACTTCCCAAAACCTATACACAGCAGTACATGAGTTTCGCAACCCCCTGACCACAATTAAGCTGAGTGCAGAAATGTTAAAGGCCTATGGTGATCAGATGTCAGAACAAAGAAAACAAAACCATATTAACCGCATTGAATCCGCCACAGACACTTTGACCACAATTCTAGAAAATGTTCTCACGCTAGGCAAATCTGAATCAGAAAAACTGGATTTTAAGCCAAAACCTCTAGATTTAGTCGATTTTTGCGAAGAAATAGTAGAATCTTTGCAGTTGACAGTCAAAGATAATTATCAAATTAGCTTTTTAGTAGACGGTAACAGTCGAGTAGCTTGTCTAGATGAACAGTTATTATGGCATTTACTCAACAATTTACTTGCCAATGCAGTTAAGTATTCTCCCATAGGTAGTCAAGTCAGTTTAAGGTTAATCTGGGAAGAAAATACTTTATGTTTTCAAGTTACAGATTATGGGATAGGCATTCCCGCCGAATCTCAATCTCAATTGTTTGAACCTTTTCACCGTGCTAGCAATGTGGGTAACATTCCAGGGACAGGTTTAGGACTTGCAATTGTGAAGCGATGCACCGAATTACATGAAGGTAAAATCTACCTTGATAGTGCTGTAAATAAAGGAACGACATTTACCGTCCGGCTACCTTGGAAAGTAGACACCGTAAAAGTTTAGAGTTTAAATTTAAGTACATTTCTGGTGCTAATAACCGTTTCAACAACCTATTTTAATGTTGAGCTAATTCATCACTTTATCTCTCAATATGACTAAGCGATCGCTCCAAGCTTCTGAAGAAGGAATTAAAAAAGCTAAACGTGTTTTTAATCGTAAAAGATTGACACAAGAATCTTTAGCAAATCAAGTTGGAATAGATAGCCGTCAACCAATTTGGAAGTTTTTTACAGGTAAGCCTATTGATCGACGGATATTCCATGATATTTGCTGTTTTCTGGAATTAAATCCCGAAGATATTGTCCAAATAGAGAACTGTGAACTACAGGAAGAGATAGTATATCCGAAAAAAATCAAAAATGAAAGCTATGCTGATATTGATAGTTTAGTTAACAATATCCGTATTGCTCACTCTGATAAAATCAAACATCAATGTAGTACTCTCAGATTGCTAGATGTGGCTCGGATTGTCAAGTTAGATGAATTATATGTTGAGGTTAACTTCCTCGAAGAACTTACTAGCCAAAGATGGTTAAATCTTGCAGATTTACCCGCATTTTCCAGTAATTTATTTAGTGAAAGTAACCACAAGAAAATTACAGGTTTACAAGCGATCGAGAAGTTTTCTAAACTAGTAATATTGGGCAAACCTGGAGCGGGAAAAACTACTTTTTTACAATCAGTTGCCATTCTCTGTAATTATGGTAAATTTGAAAAACAGCGAGTTCCAGTTTTTATTAGCTTGCAAGATTTAGCCGAAAAAATTCAACTCGATGATGATAATATTTTATTGAATTATTTAGTCCAAGAATTTGGTGTTTATCAAATAAATCCTCAAGAAGTAGAGCATCTACTTTATGAAGGCAAGATGTTGATTCTCTTAGATGGATTAGATGAAGTTTCAGAAAAACATAGTGACCAATTTAATAAAATAATTAGTAAATTTTCGGCAATTTTTTATAAAAATATTATAATTATTACTTCTCGAATTGCTTCACACAATTATAAATTCAAAGGATTTACAGAATTAGAAATTGCTAATTTTAGCAAATCACAAATTTCGGAATTTGCCAATAGATGGTTTACAGTTTTTGCAAAAAGTACTCTTCATAAAGATAAAAAATTAGCCTCTAAATTTCTGGAAAAACTTACACTTCCAGAAAATCGCCTGATTCAAGAAATTGCCTCTACACCTCTGTTATTAAATCTTACTTGTTTGGTGTTTCAGCATTTGGGCGATTTTCCCCATAAACGTGCCGAGATTTATCGGCAAGGATTAGAATTACTGCTGGTACGCTGGGATGAAGCCAGAGGAATCAAAAGAGATGAGATTTATCGGAATTTAACAGTAGCCCAAAAACTTAAATTACTTACTTCAATAGCTGAAATTTCTTTTGCTAGAGGAGAGTATTTCTTTGAAGAAAATAAAATCTGCCAATTAATAGCTGATTATCTTCGCCTTTTACCTCATGCACCGACTGATATAGAAGATTTATGGCTAGATAGTAAAACTGTACTCAAAGCAATTGAATTACAACATGGATTATTAGTTGAACAAGCAAGAGGAATTTATTCTTTTTCACATTTAACTTTTCACGAATACTTTACTGCCAGAAAATTTGTCACTAGTGATAACTCTAAAACCTTAGAAAATATTGTTAATTATTTACCTGATAAACGTTGGCGCGAAGTTATCCTCCTAACAATTGAAATGTTAGTTGATGCTGATCTGTGTACAGGACAAAAGTAGAGGAAAAGCTTGCAAAGTTTACAGGGAAGGGGTTTCATAGAAAGTTACCACACAATCGAAGAAACCCCTATGAACCAGATTAACCGATTGCGAGAAACACTCAAACCTCATCTGGGATGGCATGGTGCGCGTCTAAGCTTTTTAGCATTATTTCTCATATCTCTATTAAGAGTAAAAACGGTAAATTTGGTAGAATTAGCAACTGGGTTTCGCAACTGTGCCAAAAACGAATCGAATTACAAGCGATTACAAAGGTTCTTCCGGGATTTTGATCTAGATTATGCAGTCATGGCCAAAATGATTGTCAACATCATGAAGATTCCCCAACCTTGGGTATTAAGTATTGACCGGACTGAATGGTCGTTTGGGCAAACTTGGTTAAATATCCTGATGTTGGGAGTGGTACATAATGGTGTTGCTTACCCCCTAGTTTGGCAGATATTGGATAAGAAAGGTAATTCCCACACGGATGAAAGAATGGATTTACTTGACCGATTTGAACAGATGTTCCCAGATGTGCAAGTTGAATATATCAGTGCTGACAGAGAATTCGTCGGGTCAGAATGGTTAAGTTATTTACTGCTGGAACCGAGTATTTCCTTCCGAATCAGGATTCGTCAAACTGATTTAATCAGCGACACACAAACAACTCTTCCCGGTAGAGTCATTTTTGCTCATCTCAAGGTGGGTGAATCGAATGTCTTATCTACTCGCCGTTGGGTCTGGGGTCGTTTAGTTTATATCGCAGGTTTACGCCTTGATGATGGTAAGTTATTAATTGTCATCTCTAATGATTCTCCCCAAACCATCATTGCTGACTATGGCAGTCGTTGGGGGATTGAAACTTTGTTCGGGATGTTCAAAACTCGTGGCTTTTGCCTGGAATCTACCCATTTTCTGGATACTAACCGCTTGAGTAAGCTGTTAGCTTTACTTTCATTGGCTATGTGCTGGGCTGTGCAAACTGGAGAATGGTTACATCAACACCGACCTATCAAAATTAAAACGCATGGTCGTAAAGCAAAAAGTGTTTTCCGTTATGGTTTAGATTATCTGCGTTCTCTTGTTACCGATTTAGACTTGAAACATAGCGAGTTTCTTCTTTCACTACAATTTTTGTCCTGTACTTAGGATGCTGATAACTTATTTCAATTAATGCAGCAAAAAATATATCAATTAAGTGTTACAGATGAAACTTTAAAGTGTTTTCTCCACTGGGTGGAACAGAAATCCTCAACAGCGAACTCGACCTATCATCCGGCAGCTGTGCGTGCGTTTTATTTTACCCTGGCTCTACCTTCTCATTATTCTTTATCCAGAAACCAAACCTTAGCGATCAGTTTGGATAGTCATTTTTCTGGTAATTTGTCTAATGATTTAGCTTTAGATTTGGCTCTGACTCACACTTTGGCAGTCGCTTTAGCTTTGACTCCAGAGATTTTTGCTAAACGTGTCTCTGCTTTAAATGTAGCTCTAGATGTTAATTATTTGTTGCCTGAAGATTCATCTTTAGTTCAATTACTACAAATTCTAAAACAGGAACTACCAGATAAAACTCAAGAGAGAAGAGTATTAAAAATATGGTGGCAAACACATGGGCAATCTTGGACTCAAAAATTGCAAGATTTACTTGCTACTCATTGCCAAATCGGCTATAATTGGCGGTTTACTGAGGAACAACTACAGCTAATTCAACAATATTGGGATGCTAATAGTTTATTAGTATATGGTCTCAATGTCGCTAGTAACATCACTCCTCAATTGAGAACTTCGATAGAGCAAAGTTTATTTCTCTTACCATCTCAAGATTGACGAGTATGATTAAGCTAAAATAAGTTTTTCTAGAGAAGCTAATTTCTACAGTTGCTAGCACCGATTATGAGGAATTTTTATTTATTACTTTAATAAAAAAATCAGCTAGTTTTAGAAAAAAATGTTACTTTATTTTGCATTTTTCTATAAATTATTATATACATATAAAATAATTTGGCAGACTCTAAAAGTTTTAAGAGATATATTGAAAGACAGTTGGGGAAAATTTATCATCTGGCAACTTTGTTGGCTAAAAAACGTTGAGATTTGGCGTGATTACAGAAATTTTTTTATATAGCCGTTATCAAACTAAAATTTTGTCATGCAACGCGATCGCGTTTTGATATGTCGTCTATGAATCATCACTCACCCCTGACTATCTTACTGATTGATGATTGCGCTGAGGATCGAGAAATATATCGTTGCTGTTTACAGCGAGATAGCCTGTACACATACCATATCGTAGAGTTTGAGACCATAACAGAGGGAATAGTTTGGTGTCAGCAATA
This sequence comes from Trichormus sp. M33_DOE_039, assembly GCA_015296085.1. GTDB lineage: Bacteria > Cyanobacteriota > Cyanobacteriia > Cyanobacteriales > Nostocaceae > Trichormus. The sequence continues at coordinate 46,981 of DVDT01000086.1, forward strand.
CACACCGGATATCATTTTGCTGGATTATATGTTGCCTGATGGGGATGGACTAGCGTTTCTGGAGCAAGTTAGCCAATATCTGAGCATTAGCCAATGCGTAGTCATCATGCTCACAGGACAAGGGGATGAATTTGTTGCTGTCCGTGCCATGAAAAGAGGTATCCAGGATTATTTAGTGAAAATGTACCTGACACCAGAAGTATTACAAGGTGCGATTCATCATGGTATAGAACGGGTGTGCTTGACTCTAGAGCTAGAACAAAGTCGGCAACAGCAACAATTGATGACCTCGATCGCCTTACGGATTCGTCAGTCACTCCAGCTAGATGAAATTTTGAGCGTCACAACCACAGAAGTACGCCAGTTTCTCAAGGCAGACCGGGTAGTGATCTATCAATTTCAGCCTGATATGAGTGGAATTGTGGTGGCAGAGTCCATACTTCCAGGTTGGACAGTGGCGATGGGAGCGGAAATTCAAGACCAATGCTTTCAAAAGGGGGCGGGAGCAGACTATCACCGCGGAAAAAAACGGGCGATCAATAATATTTATCAGGCAGACTTCACAAAATGTTATTTACAACTACTAGAGCAATTTGAAGTCCAAGCTTCTTTAATAGTTCCAATTCTAGTGAACAATCAATTATGGGGATTGTTAATTGCTCACCAATGTACTGCACCTCGGCAATGGCGAACATTTGAACTAGAAGTTTTGGAGAGACTGGCGGTACAAATAGCGATCGCCATTCAGCAAGCAAGTGCTTATGAGCAAGCCCAGATAGAATTGCGAGAACGACAACGGGTAGAAGCAACTCTCAGAGAAAGCGAACAACGGTTTCGTCAATTGGCAGACACCGCTCCTGTACTGATTTGGATGTCTGGACTAGATAAACGTTGCCATTACTTCAATAAAACTTGGTTGGACTTTACTGGCAAAACCCTAGAACAAGAGGTAGGCGATGGTTGGGCGCAAGGAGTCCATCCCGATGACTTGCCAGATTGTTTAAACACTTATGTCACCGCTTTTGATAATCGCCAAAAGTTCCAAATGGAATATCGCCTCAAACGTTTTGACGGAGAATATTGTTGGATTTTGGATACAGGCGCGCCCAGGTTGACCAGCGAAGGAGAGTTTCTTGGCTATATTGGCTCGTGCATAGATATTAGCGAACGCAAGCAAGCAGAACAAGCCCTACAGCAAAATGATGAACGTTTGGCGATGGCACTAGATGCTGCGGGTATGGGTAATTGGGATTGGAATATTCCTACAGGCGAAATTCACTGGTCGTCTAGCTTGGAAAGATTGTTTGGGATGAATCCAGGTAGCTTTGATGGCCGGTATGAAACAGTTGTAGCGATGATGCACCCAGATGACCGTGAATCTGTGTTGCAAGCGATTAATCGTGCTGTCAATGAGGGACAGGAGTACAACATCGAATTTCGATTTGTCAAAGTCGATGGCACACCACGTTGGGCATTGAGTAAAGGACGTGTCTTTTATGACCACAATGGTCATCCTGTCCGAATGAGTGGTGTTGATGTAGACATTACCGATCGCAAACAAGTGGAAGCTGCTTTCAAATCAAGTGAGGCTCGTTTTCAGACATTCATGAATAATAGTCCGGCAGCAGCTTGGATTACCGATGAACAAGGTCAGATCATCTATGTCAGCCAAACTTACTTCTGTACCCTGCAACTTCCTGGCAAAACAGTAGAAGATGTGATTGGCAAAACAGTTTTTGATGTTTACCCAGCAGAAATTGCCCAGCAGATTGTGGATAATATTCGCCAAGTGGCACAGACTCAGCAAATCCTGAAAACTATTGAACAAGTTCCCAAGCGAGACGGTTCACTGGGCAGCTTTTTAGTCTATAAATTCCCTCTACCACAAACGACCGAGCAATTACTGGTCGGCGGCGTTGCTGTCGATATTACCGACAAAATGCGTGCAGAACAGGCATTGCAACAACTCAATCAAGAACTCGAAGTCAGAGTTGCAGAACGCACAGCCGCTTTACGAGAAAGTGAAGAACGCTGGCAATTGGCACTGCGAGGCAGTAATGATGGGATTTGGGACAGGAACATCAAAACCAATGAGATTTTCTTCTCAGCGCGTTGGGAAGAAATGTTGGGCTTTGCCAGTCGTGAACTCAGTCAAAGTCGAGAATCATGGTTAAGCCGGATTCATCCTGAAGATCAAGAACGCATTACAAAAGCGATCGCTGACCATTTAGCCCACAAAACACCCTTTTTTCAAGAAGAATACCGGGTGAAATGCAAAGATGGCTCTTATATATGGGTATTAGACCGGGGTCAGGGATTGTGGGATGAAGCAGGCTATCCCATTCGCATGAGTGGCTCGGCAACCGATATTACCAGACGCAAACAGGCTGAGGCTGATTTGTTGGCAGTGTCTAGATTGCAACAAGCGATTTTAGAATGTACTGATTATGCTATTATCTCCACTAATTCTGAGGGGATTATTCAAACTTTTAACACTGCGGCTCAAAAAATGTTGGGTTATACAGCTGATGAAACAATTGGAAAGTTAACATCAGATATATTTCATGACCCAGAAGAACTGAGGCAACAAGCCGAGAGAATAGCACAACAACTAGAGAGAGATGTTTCACCAGGTAAGGATTTTGCTCTTACCGCAATCCAGCAAGGCAGCCATGAGGAAGAGTGGACTTTCGTTCGTAAAGATGGCTCACGCTTTCCTGTTTCCTTGTCGGTTAAACCTCTGTGCAATTCCGCAGGAGAAATTATCGGAGGGGTAGGCATTGCTAAAAATATCACGCAGCAAAAACAGCTGGAAGCTCAACTAATCAAAAATGCAGCTAACCTAGCTGCTGCTCAACGGATTGCTCATGTAGGTAGTTGGGAATTTGACTTGCAAACCAGAGAGATCACTTGGTCGGAAGAAGTTTTTCGCATCTTTGGCCGTGATCCAAATTCTGGCACACCTAGCTATGAAGAATTACTTCAGTCTATCCATGCAGAGGATCGGGAGCATTTTGATTTTGTTGTTCAGCAAGCAATTACTGTTGGCAACTCCTATCAACAAGACTATAGGTCTTATCGCACAGATGGCAGTTTGTGCTATCTGCTAGGAAGAGGCGAAGCTATATTAGATACCAATGGCAAACCTATCCGCTTAGTCGGTATTGTCCAGGATATTACCGAACGCCAACAAGTAGAAGCTGCTCTACGCCAGAGCGAACACCGCTATGCCACTTTAGCAGAAGCCACCCCAGTGGCGATTCTGCGGTTTGATACAGACGGAAATTGCATTTATGTGAATGAACGTTGGTCAGAAATGACGGGTAGACCAACGCAAGCAGCATTAGGTAAGGGTTGGATGGAGGCTTTACACCCAGAAGACCGCGATCATTTGGTATTTCAATTTTGTTGCTTGCAATTTACCCAGTGGATAGAGAACTTGCAGCCAGAGAATCGCACTCACCTGTTGATGGAATGGTCTCGCTCCTTTAAAGTTGGCGGATTATTTTGCAGCGAAGGTAGGTTGGTACATTCAGATGGAAATATTATTTGGGTGTACTGTCAAGCTCTACCTGAAACTGACCCCAGTGGCGCGATTATTGGTCATGTTGGCACTTTGACCGATATCAGCGATCGCAAACAAGTGGAATTAGAAGTTATTCATCATCGGGATTTACGAGAGGCCATTTTTAATGAATCAGCTGATGCGATTTTCTTAGTAGACCCTAAGACCCAATTAATTTTCGACTGCAATCGCCGTGCAGTGGAGTTGTTTGAAGTCGCAAGCAAGCAAGAATTACTCAACATTGAGGGTAACACGCTGCAACGTCAAAAATTTACCAGCCAAGAAGCAGCAGAAATTACCCAGCAACTGCATCAAAAATCGTTTTGGAGTCAGGAAGTTGAATATTTAACCCGCAAAGGAAATGTATTTTGGGGTAATTTAGCTGCCAAACAAATTACCGTAGCAGGGAAAGAGATTAACTTAGTGCGAGTGACTGATATTACCGAACAGCAAGCTGCACGGAGTGAACGCAAACAAGCCATCGAACAAATTCAGCGATCGCTAGAAGAGAAAGAAACATTACTGAAAGAAATTCACCATCGTGTGAAAAACAACCTGCAAATTATCTCTAGCTTGTTGAGGATGCAAACTAGACGTTCTAATGATCAGGCTACTTTAATACTGTTTCAAGAATCTCAAAATCGTGTGCAATCAATGGCATTAATTCATGAACACCTATATCAGTCACCAGATATTTCTCAAATCGACTTTGGCGATTACATCCGCAGTTTGACAGATAATTTGTTTCGTTGCTATGGAGTTAATCAAAGAAGGATTACTCTGAATATAGAAACTAGTGGTATCAAATTAACACTTGATAATGCGATTCCCTGTGGACTGATCATTAATGAACTAGTTTCTAATTGTTTGAAGTACGCCTTTCCAGAAAAACAACAGGGCAGTATTACAATTTGCTTGGAAGAAATCCCACAAAATCAATTAATTCTGATTGTGCAAGATAGTGGTGTTGGTATTCCTGAAACCTTAAATTGGGAGAGTACCAACTCTTTAGGCTTAAGAATTGTGAAAAACCTAGTGAGACAAATCAAAGGCAATATTTTTTTAAAGAGCGATCGCGGTACTAGCTTCTACATTTATTTTGCTCAATGATTAATCTTCACCTGATTTTATTATAGTCGGCGTACTGGAGAGTATAATTGACTATGGCAGAGATGATTAAAGAAATTGCTAAATAATTGACAAAAATAGGAAATTAAAACAAATAGACTGAATTATCCATATTTTAATTTCTAATCTGATGACGGGAATAGAACCTTGGGCAATATCAGTTGTTGGTGGTTTAGCAGTGCCTCTTTTTCAGTCAATTTCTACCACTCTCAGCTCATTTAGCGGGATGATGGATGGCAAACTTAGGGAAAGAATTTATGCGGCCTCAAGACAATATGAAAGAAAGTACCAAAAACGGCACGGTATTCTCCAAGTATTAGGAATGCGTAAACCCATCAAATTGAATTCAGTCTACACAGCAGTACAGTTTTTAAATTATAAATCCCTTCAAAGTTTTGAATCTATCGATGATTTAGAAAAAGGCTTTCGAGAAGCTCAAAGCCGGAGATTTCAATCTCAATATTCACCGAGACAAGCAGGTATTGAAGTTGCTAATAATGAGCAATATTTGATGGTACTTGGTGAACCCGGTACTGGCAAATCTACATTTTTACGCCATTTGGGAATAGAAGTTTTAAAGGGTACAAGAAACCAGTTTATACATAGATGTATACCTGTATTTATCGAGTTAAAAAAATTAGTATCTGGCGATATTAGTATAGAGAAGCTAATTGAGGAAGAATTCAAAATTTGTAACTTTCCCTCACCAGATAAATTTAGAGAAAAAGCCTTAGAAGAAGGTAAACTACTGATTTTATTCGATGCCATAGATGAAATACCCCATGATAATTTATGTCATGCTATTAACCAAATCCAAAATTTTGTTGATATGTATGATACAAATCGCTTTATCATTTCATGCCGTACAGCAGCTTATCAAAGTAGCTTACGTGGCTTTAGTAATGTTATTATGGCAGACTTTGATGATAGTCAAATTCAGTATTTTATTTCTAGTTGGTTTGAATCAGAAGTAGATAAACAAGCAAAGACAGGTGATAAATGCTGGGAAGTACTTCAAAAACCAGAAAATTTTGCAGCCAAAGAGTTGGCGCACACACCTTTATTACTGACATTTCTGTGTTCAGTATATGATAGTTCCCAGAAATTTCCTGATAATCGCAGTGTACTTTATCAAAAATCCTTACGAATATTTCTAGAGGAATGGGCGGCAGAAAAGCGGGTTTTACGAGATGAAATATATCAAGGATTGCATACAGAATTAGAGGAAATATTATTATCAAAAATTGCTTATACGGGTTTTGAATCTGACAGGATTTTCTTTTATCAGCGAGATATCGTACAGCAGATAAGAACATTTTTAGCAGGTAATTTAAATGCACCTCAGCATTTAGATGCTGAAAAAGTCCTGAATGCTATTGCTGTGCAACAAGGGATTTTAGTAAAAAGAGCAGAACATATATTTTCTTTTTCTCATCTAACACTACAAGAATATTTAACGGCACAATATATTGATGACAATCACCTAGTTGAGCAATTAGTTAACCAACACCTGACAGATAAACGCTGGAAAGAGGTGTTTTTACTGGTTGCTGGTTTGATGCGTGGTGGTGCAGATAATTTGCTGTTATTAATGGAGAAGGAAGCGCAAAAATACATTAACACACCCAAATTGCGAGATTTATTAATCTGGGCAGAAAAAATTACCGCTGGTTCACAAGGAGATTATAAACCTGTTGGCAAGCGTACAGTGGCGATCGCCAACGCCATTACTATTGCCTACGCCATCCCCAATATCATCGCCTACGCTATCTCTATTGCCAATGCCAACAAAACTACCATTCCGAACGTTCTTGCTTATGCTATCGCCATAACTAATGCCAATACCTATGCGATCGCAGAAGCTATTCATTACACTAGTGAACTTGAACAATTACAAATTTTTAATCAAGTCAATTTTAAGTTACTCATTGACCAACTAGAATACCTGAAAGCTCAAGTTCCTGAATATCAACAGCCAGAGCAACTAGGAAGTCAATTTGCTCAACACTTACAAAAAACTTTACTTAATACTTTCAGACTAAACCTCGGCATGATTGAGCTATCTAGAAATGAATGGCAGACACTAGAAAGTTATCTCTATATAAATGACCTGATCATTAAGTGCAAGCAAGCAGCTGTGCTGGTTTCTCCCCAAACATGGAACGCAATTGAGGCGAGGATGTTGTTGGTTCAGGATATTGAGTCAACAATAGGGAAATGAAATACGCTCGGACAAATCTGGCTTCCGCAAAATTTAACTGATTAAAATCCGGCAGAGGATTTGTTAGCAATGGAAGTACCAAGTCAGATATTATTTCAGATTTGCAACCCGCCTATGAACGGCAGTGTACAGAATCTATGTTGCGTAGATTGGTGATGTGAGAAATTTCGCAGAAGTGGCGGATAAGGACAAGACGCAACAGGTTAGAGGAGAAAAATGAGAGGTTTTTGTATTCTTGGCAAGAAAATTTTTCCTGGCGTGTCTAGTTTAAAACAGGAACTATCAAGGTAAAAACTAAAACGTTCTCGTTTGAAACAGGAACTGTCACAGTTAAAGCTAAAACGTTCTCATTTAAAACAGGAACTGTCAAGGTAAAAACTAAAATGTTCTCGTTTGAAATAGAAACTGTCACAGTTAAAACTAAAATGTTCTCGTTTGAAACAGGAACTGTCACAGTTAAAACTAAAATATTCTCGTTGCCAACAAAAATTGCCAAGCTCAACGCCCTTCTGCCTTTCTTCACAACTCAAAGCGTGGCATGATTCTCTTAATCCTAGTTGCCTGATTTAGAATTGCTGAGTGTTTTATTAAAAAGCGTGCGGTACATTAGGCGATAAATGTCAGTTAGAGCAACTGTACTGTGCGATAGTTGAGCATTTAAGTCATGCACCTAAGCAGCGATCGCACCTGTATAATCTCCAAAACCAAACTAAGCATGATCTAGTGTAGTTATGTACTTCCTAAATTGATCAATCAGCAATTTATATGCAGACACTTAATAAACAGTCAACTAAAAGAGCTTGGGCAGGTGCAATCATTGAGCCTGCAAAAGAATTTCCCCTGACTCAATTGCCAATTATCTCCGGTAAAATCCCCCCAGGTTTGCGTGGTACACTCTACCGCAATGGTGCAGCCAGATTAGAACGGGGTGGTATGCGCGTTGGACATTGGTTTGATGGTGATGGGGCAATTCTCGCCGTCAATTTTACGGATGCAGGTGCTAGTGCTGTTTATCGCTACGTGCAGACTACAGGCTATCAAGCCGAAACCGCAGCAGGGAAATTTTTGTATGGTAATTATGGCATGACTGCACCTGGTGCGATTTGGAATCAATGGCGCAGACCGGTAAAACATGCTGCTAATACCTCAGTGTTAGCCTTACCTGATAAACTCCTAGCATTGTGGGAAGGTAACAACCCCTATGCCCTCGATCTCAAAACTTTAGAAACTCAAGGTTTAGATAATTTAGGCGGTCTAGACCCCGCTTTACCTTATTCAGCCCATCCTAAAGTTGACCCCCACACAGGGGAAATTTTCAACTTTGGCATTACGCCCAGTCTCAATGCCATCCTGAATATTTATAAGAGTGACTATACTGGCAAAATCCTCCAAAAAGCTAAGTTTACTTTGGAAGGCTTCCCAGTAATTCATGATTTTGTTCTGGCTGGGCAGTATCTCATCTTTTTTGCGCCACCAGTGCAGATAAAAGTTCTGCCTGTGCTTTTTGGGTTTGGTACTTACAGCGACGCAATGAAATGGCAACCCGAATTAGGTACAGAAATTTTAGTGTTTGACCGCGAGACATTAACCTTAGTTAGTCGCGGTAAAACAGAAGCTTGGTATCAATGGCACTTCGCTAACGGTTATGTTGATGCTAGTGGTACGGTAATTATAGATTTTGCTCGTTATCAAGACTTTCAAACCAACCAATATCTCAGGGAAGTTGCCGCAGGCGAGACTCATACTCTGGCTGAGACGACCTTCACAAGAGTGCAACTGCAACCCCAAACAGGTAAAGTCACAGCAATTGAAACATTATTAGACCGTACTTGTGAATTTCCTCTTGTTCCTAAACCCAATGTAGGGCAAGCTTCCCATTACACCTATATGTCCATAGCTCGCCCAGGGACAGATATCAGTCAAGAAATATTAAACGCGATCGCTCGCTTCGATCACAAGACCCAAACTCTGACTGAAGCCAACCCAGGAGAAAATTGCTATCCTTGCGAACCTATTCCTGTGGAAGATTGGGTGTTAACGGTGGTATATGACGGTAATTCTCATCGTAGCGAAATTTGGATATATGATTGCGATCGCCTAGACCAAGAACCAGTCTGCAAACTTGAATTACCCAGCGTCATTCCCCACAGTTTCCACGGAACTTGGAAAAGTCAGCATTAAAAAGTAGAGGAAGGAATTTTCATCAGCAGATATTACTTTCAACAAGTAATATTTGCTGATTTTTTCATGCTGATTTGCCAGAGAATGGCAACAAGTTTTAATAACTTAAATTTATCAATTCAACAAAAAAGAATATTTGCTTTGATTAATAGTTCAACCATAATATTGAGTTCATCAACAGTCTAGCTTAACTTTTGAAGAATAAAATCCAGTTTTTGATTGATAGCGATCGCCTCAATCATCTTCTGAAGAAATTGTGCTGAATTATTGTGGACAAAGATATATGAGTTGGCTAATTGGTACATTAATTATTGGAATATCCGCAGCTTTTGCCACTACTTTTGATGACAATCTCTATTTGACAGCTTTCTTTGGTAAAGTGAATCATGTTTTTCGTCCCAAGCATATTATTCTTGGTGAATTTATAGGATTTACTGCCTTAGTTATCGCTAGTTTGCCAGGATTTTTCGGCGGATTAGTGCTGCCAGAAGCATGGATTGGATTGCTAGGTATTTTGCCAATAATTATTGGTATCAGCCATTTCCTCAATCGAGATAATGACGAAGATAGCGTACAATCTGTAGCATTTGAACTTGGTAATGCAGGTAAATCTCAGCATCATCAAAAATCCTTATTGGCAACTCTCAGAGACCCAAAAACCTACCGTGTTTCTGCCGTAACCATTGCCAATGGAGGAAACAATATCGGTATTTATGTACCTTTATTTGCCAGTAGTAGTCTCCCCAGTCTCACCGTTATTTTGTGTGTTTGTTATTTCACTGTGGGGTTTTGGTGTTTTCTTTCATATAATTTGACTCGCAATCCCCTGATGACCCCTGTTCTCACCCGTTATGGTCGGAGAGTCTTTCCTTTTGTACTAATCTACTTGGGATTAGCCATAATCATCAAAAGTGGCACTTATCAACTTTTTCCTAGCTTCGCAATGCTTTTCAATTAAATTTTCGGGAGTGGCAAATTCATCAGTGATGGATTTCTCTTAATCATAATAATCCTGATGATTGCCTTGTAAAAAGCTATATTGCTCGCCAAATATAAATATTAATTACTTTTTAAAATCAAGCTTGGTTATTATATCTAGTAAAACTTTGTAGAGGTGTGATATTGGCACGCTTCTACAATCAATTTATTTTGAATTACTTGCCTTTTATATTAACTTATGGCAAATTACTATGTGTATAATAACATATCACTATAGATATAGTGTAGATTAATTGGGAAATCTATGTAAGCTTGTCAAAATTGTTGATTAAGGATTTTGTTGTGACTGCACAAAGAAGAAGCAGCGATCGCCACCTTAGTCTCTACTACACAAACAATTACTTCATCATCTTTTAAACAGTCACTCAATGTTAGGTACATGAAAACAGAGACAGACTATCAGTTAGAAAAACCCCAGCAGAAATATAAATCCGACAGGGTACGCGATCATTTGGCGAATGAACGCACCTACCTAGCATGGATGCGGAGTGGAATTGCACTCATGGGTTTTGGTGTTCTCATCGTCCGCTTACGAATTCTCCGCCCACCATTAGCACCTCAACCTCCTGGTAATGGTTGGAAATTAGGTTTAGCTTTTGCGGTAGTGGGTGTGTTAACAGTCCTACTATCTACTCAGCATTATTTTGCAGTTCGCAAAGATATTGACCAAGAAACCTATCAACCTCCCGACCGATGGATACTTCTGGCCAGCCTAGCTGTAATTTTGCTGGGTGCAGGAGTCATTTATTACGTCTTTACAATTCCTTTGGATAATTTGCAGACTTACGTTTTAGAGTAATCACCCACAATTATTGAACTATACGCCTTATGTGTGTTAAAAGTTTCTCAGTAATTATGTGAAATTCTGCTTTGCACTGTAAAGTTTCCCTGTCGGTAGATTGATATTACCTTGAGAAATAGCTGTGGTTACGTCGTCAATAAACACTTGTTAATTTGCCACCAAACAGCTAATTTTCGTCACGATAGCTTCAGTAATCAATCTGTTGTGTACACACAGCAAAATAGATCCCTGACCTTTTGAACAAGTCGGGGATCTGAATCCAGCCATTAAATAAGTAAATAAGGTAACTACTTGACTTCTTCAGCCGCAAAAGCTTTAATTTTGCCCTTTTTGACAGCAACTACTACATCATAAGTTGCACAATAAGAGACAGTAACATTATTAGCCTTATTGTAAAGATTAACTACCATACCTGCGCCACCAGGTTGAACCCCAAGTGGTTCTAAATCGCCAAAGAAGAAGCGACGCAACTGATCGCCGCTACCAAACTGACCCTTATGTTTGGCCAAAAAGTCAATTTTTTGCTGTGCAGTCAAACCTGTAGCATCCTTCATTTCCTCTGCTGAAGCTTGACCCCAATGAGGATTAACGGCTTGCAATGGAACGTCAAAGACCGCTAACATACCGGCTAAAGCAACAGTTGTGAGTAGAGATGGTGCAAGTTTCATTTGTAACTCCGGTTTTTGTTTATCCCAGCGATTACAGCATCTCAACAACTACTGAAGTTCACCTGAAGCCTAACTAGAAATTGCCTGAATTTACTCGTGTAAGGAATTCAGTCAATACTCAGCATTTTCTCAGAAAGATCAGGTTTCAAGTCCTGTATAAAAGCCGAAAATAGTTAATGGTTATGTAATAGGAGTGGTATGATTGTGACCAAACTGAGAACCAAAAAACGTTTCATACACCAAATTCCCGGTCAAATTTATCTATGGTTAGCTGTTTTGATATTTGGTGCATCGAGTGCAATTACTCGCAAATTGACCGAAATTGGTGCAGAAAACTTCTTAGATGGTCGTAACCCTATTTCCCTGTGTAATGTTTTGTTTGTGGGGAATTTGTGTGCTTTAGTATTGATGCTATTAATTTATGGGCGACAGTGGAATAAAACAGCTTTACAGAAACTAACTAAAAAGGAATGGGTTTATCTAATAATTGTCGCTATTTTATCAGGAGCTTTAGCCCCAGGGTTGATTTTTCAATCGCTAGCTTTAACTAATGTTAATAACGTCATTTTAGTAGGAAGAATAGAACTTCCTTTAACTTTAGCATTATCTATTTGGCTATTGAAAGAACGGGTGAATCTTGGGGAAACCATAGGAGCGATCGCAGCTTTTATTGGCGTAATTCTCACCGTCATTCTTCAGCCTCAAACTGGAGATATGATGAATATGGCAGGCTTAAACATTGGTTTTGGGGAATTTTTAGCTGCCGCCGGAGCAATATTTTTAGCATTAGCCACAGTGATTAGCAAACAACAACTTATTGATATCCCCTTGGGAATTTATAGCATTTTTCGCACTGCTTTAGGCACAGTTATATTTTTTATTATTGCGATTGTACTTTATGGTAGTAACCATTTCATGGATGTGTTATCACCTTTTTTGTGGAAATGGATGTTTATTTATGGTGGTCTAATTGTTGTAGTAGGTCAATCATTTTGGATTAAAGGCCTGAGATTTTCCACCGTATCTACAGCTTCTTTAGCTAGTTCTTTCACTCCCATTGCAGGTATATTCGCAGCTTATTTAATTCTCGGTGAAGCCCCCAATTTAGCTCAATATCTTGGTGGTAGTTTGATATTAATTGGTATATTCATTAGTCAAATCAGTCTGCGTCGTCAAAATTCCTCCAGTGTGATGGTTAATCACAAAATTTCTACAGCCACAGAAAAAGAAATAGAAAATCATACTGGCTTTAAGGGAGTTTGACAGTAAAAAATCATGTGGAGATATAGTAGTAATGCTCTGTCTTTAAATAGTTTTTGGGTTAGCTTTGTTTGTGTAGGGATTCAGCAGCTAGCAAACACATGACTAGAAAAAGTTAGTCGTCATAAACCAAAGCTTTATATAAATAATTAAGAATTATTGCGATAAAATACCCTAATATTCATAATTAAACAAAAAAACCCCCTTTTGGGGGATAGGTCAATAGACGTTTATTTATAGTACAATCTAGCTTGTATAGTTAATTCGTCTACGATCACGGGAATCACTGTGGTCGTTTTTTTATTTATTGCAGTCGTTTTTTTATTTTAAGTTGTGCAACTCAATACTGGGGTGAGGGGTCATAGCTCCCACCACCAACTAAAAGGACTTGACACTCCCCCGTTTATAAAACTTAAAGCCAAATAAATTGGGTAGCGTTCGCTTATATCCCCCACATTTAATGACGGGGCTTTACTCATCACGACTCGTAAAAAGGTAAAAAGAAAATAACCTTTTACCTTTTTATCGCCCAATCAACCTAGCCAATACGCTGAACTACAGGCGGTGCGCTCGAACCATTACCTTGTTGAGCTTGTCTATTTTGAGGTGTACCATGCAGCTGCGCTTCCGGCTGTGGTGGCTGTGGTTCTGGCCCTAATGGTTGAGGATTAGCAACATACTCAAATTCGCCTTTACCATCGATTGAAGGACCTTTTGCCCAACGACCTTCCTCACTTTCATTCCCTTCAGAATGATTCCAAAACTGATAAGCGAATTCACGTTTTTCTAATTCTAAGGGGAAGGAACTGGGAACTGGGGTGCTTTCTAATCCAGATTGTTCTAAGTCCTCAATCGCCGCTAACCACAGGTTTTGGTGCATGGTATCACGCGCAATCATAAAACTTAGGGTATCTTTCACCCCCGGATCATTAGTCATTTCGTACAATCGTACCGCTTGTAAGCGTCCTTGGCTTTCCGCATGGAGATTAGAACGAAAATCAGCCAAGAGATTACCGCTAGCAACAATGAAGCGGCCATTCCAAGGATAGCCAACGCTATCGGAAGGGGTAGCACCCAAACCTGAAACAATGGCGTGTTGGGGATTCATAGCTGCATTCATGATTACTTCTCGTGGGTTAGTACCACCCATCACAGCACCCACTACTGCATCTTTTGCCCCCTCTTCTTGGACTTTCACGGGTGCTTTGTCTAAAAGATGAGCAATGGTTGTAGCTAGCATCTCAATATGACCGATTTCTTCAGTCCCAACATCTAGCAACATATCCCGATATTTGGCAGGGCCACGACAATTCCAGCCTTGAAATAGATACTGCATCATCACGGTCATTTCCCCAAAAGTCCCGCCGATGAGTTCTTGAATTTTCATCGCATAGACGGGGTCTGGTTTTTCTGGGGGTTTGAAATATTGCAGCTTTTTGGAATGATAAAACATTTTGCTTCTTAGTTAAGTGACAGAATACAAGCTCACAAATCTCTGATTTTTATGGCTTATTTCCTCTAGAAAACTAAGTAATTCTTTTATCTACATCAGCCAACAGTTATATAAAAATAGAAAATATTGATGGCAGATATAACTCTCTATATGTACCTATTAATTGACCCCACGTAGAGGCACAAAAGCCCAGAAAGCAAGACTAAGGAGTATTACTTTGTGGTTATTTTTCAAAATAAAAAACACAGATACAATATCTGTGTTTATGTTTAATTATGATTCTTTTTAATTTTCATCACGACCGTGAACTTGGGCCGGAGGACTAGTTGCTTCTATAGCCGTGAATGGCTCTAGAATGTTGTAGTGATGGGTTGCTCCTTTGGGGACTACCCAAGAAGTACCCTGTTCTAGGGATATCATTTGTCCTTCAATATGCAGTTCTGCACGACCATTAATTACATAACCAACTGTTTCATATTCACGTCTGGTTGGTTGTTTATCTTCTCCTGGTTGTTCATTTTCCCAAAGACGCATGGAAACGGTTTTACCAGATGCTAAATATTTTTGACCGAGTTTACCTTTAGGAGAATGGGAAGAATCAATTTTTTTCACGCTAGTGTCACTCATAATTTCCTACCTTTAAGGTTTAAGTACAACTTTGATGCAGTTATCTTGTTTGTGTTTAAAAATTTCGTAGCCGTGGGGTGCTTGTGTTAGAGGTAGAGTATGGGTAATTATAAATGAAGGATCAATTTCACCGTTTTGAATGCGTTCTAGTAAAGGTTTTAAATATTTATGAACATGGGTTTGTCCCATTTTGAAGGTTAAACCTTTGTTCATGGCTGCACCCATCGGTATTTTGTCAAGGAAGCCACCGTATACACCTGCAATCGAGACGTGACCGCCTTTACCACAAGAGACAATGACTTGTCTCAAAGCGGTTGGTCGGTCTGTTTCCAGGCGCACAGCTTGTTTTACTTGGTCGTAGAAAGCCATGATATCTGTACCATGAGCTTCCATTCCCACTGCGTCAATGCAAGCATCTGGGCCACGTCCACCAGTCATTTCTTTAAGTGCTTCCCCGATATTCACTTCTTCATAGTTGAGGACTTCGGCTTTACCGTATTCTTTCGCCATTTGTAGGCGTTCGGGGATGCGGTCAAAGGCGATGACTCTTTCTGCGCCCAGCATATATGCGCTTTTAATGGCGAATTGTCCGACTGGGCCACAACCCCAAACAGCGACAATATCACCGGGTTTAATGTGGCAGTTTTCAGCGGCCATGTAGCCTGTTGGGAAAATATCAGTCAAAAATAACACTTGCTCATCTGTAAGATTATCGGGGATTTTGAGCAACCCTACATCCGCAAAAGGCACACGGGCGTATTCTGCCTGACCACCAGCATAACCGCCGAATAAGTGAGAGTAGCCAAATAGACCGGCTGGCGAATGCCCCATTTGCAGTTCTACCATCCAGGCGTTAGGGTTGGAATTATCGCACGAAGACCATAATTGCCGTTGACAGAAGAAGCAAGAACCGCAAGAAATAGTGAAAGGAACAACGACGCGATCGCCTACTTTCACATTTTTGACTGCGCTTCCTATTTCAACAACTTCCCCCATGAATTCATGACCGAGAATATCACCCTGTTGCATTGTGGGGATATAGCCATCATATATATGTAAATCTGAGCCACAAATGGCTGTAGAAGTAATTTTAATAATGGCATCGCGCGGGTTGATAATTTTTGGGTCGGGTACTGTTTCTACCCTGACATCGTTTGCTCCATGCCAGCAAACTGCTTTCATAATTATTAGTCCTTAATCAATAAGTCATTAATTCTTATCGTCTAAACCCCTACACCCTTATTTCTTATCAGCCAGAATTTAATTGAATTAAGAGACGCGATAAAATGCGTCTCTAGATAATTTAACCAAGTGAGTTTCTCAAAGTCTCAACGACTTTGAAATATCGTCTAATTTATCTTTGGGATTCAGGTTGCTGATAGTAACCACGTTCACGATTAGTAATTGGCTCAACTGCTGCCTGAGCTTTTCTTTTCACGTTGGCTTGAAACTCTTTTGTGGCTCTAGGGGTTTCTTCGTTTAAGTTTAATTTTTCACGAACATTGTCAACAGTTTCTTTGAGTTGGTTTTGGGCATTTCTCATTTGATTATCATTGCCAATGCCTTGACTGTCAGGTGTGCCTTTGTAATAAATACCTTCTGGAGTTTTAACATCAGCCTGTGCAATCATTGCACTGCTATATATAAAACACTGACCTACAAAAAAAGTAGCTCCTATCAAACAGACAACTAGAACTTGACGTAGAAGAAAATTCTGTAACCAAGAAATTACTCGATTCATAGCAGAACCTCAATGATATTATTATGTATATTTTCAGCGTAAATGATGTAAGCAAGCATCTTTTTTTAGTTGGATTTATTAATATGTAATTAGTTGTATATTTCTCTACAACTTCTGATTTATATCCCCTTAAATGCTTGAAAATAGAGAACAGAGAAAATCTATAGGAATCATTCTTAAGTAAATGTTTGAAAAGTATTATTGCTAACATCAAAATCTTAAAAACCTAACCCTCCCTTCCCTACAAGGGAATGGGGGTTTCAAATCCTCTCTCCGTTTCGGGGAGAGGTTTAGAGAGGGGTTATTGGTATGCTTTTCGACTTTTCAAACATCCTCTAAGATTGACCTAATTAAACTATTCTCTGCTCACTAATTCCTACTTCAAGGTTTGAGTACAACTTTGACACATTTGTCTTGTTTTTGTTGAAAAATTTTATAGCCGTGGGGTGCTTGTTCTAGGGGCAATTGATGCGTGACTACAAAAGATGGATCGAGTTTGCCGTCTAACACTAGTTGTAATAACAAGTGCATATATTTTTGTCCGTGCATTTGTCCCATTCTGAATGTTAGACCCTTATTAAAAGCAGCACCAAAAGGTATTTTGTCTACAAATCCACCATAGACACCCATGATGGAGAGAGTCCCACCTTTACGGCAAGCCACCATCATTTCTCGTAATACATGGGGACGGTCAGTTTCTAGTTTAAGTTTTTGTTTGGTTTGGTCATAAAAATCTTCTAAACCTACACCATGTGCTTCCAAACCAACTGCATCAATGCAAGCATCAGGGCCACGTCCGCCGGTCATTTCTTTTAAGGCTTCCCCTGCATTCACTTCTTCGTAATTAATGACTTCGGCTTTAGCGTATTTTTTCGCCATTTCTAAGCGTTCGGGAAAGCGGTCAATAGCAATGACTTTTTCTGCACCCATCATATAGGCACTAATCATGGCAAATTGTCCAACCGCACCACAACCCCAAACTGCTACAGTATCGCCTGGTTGAATATCGCAGAACTCTGCACCCATATAACCGGTAGGGATAGCATCCGAGATGAATAACAACATCTCATCCGATAAATCTGGCGGTACTTTCACCACACCAACATCGGCAAAGGGTACACGCACGTATTCAGCTTGCGCGCCTGCATACCCACCTAACATATGAGAGTAGCCATAAATAGCTGAGGTCACATTGCCAAAGAGTGTTTCTTCTATCCAACCTTTGGGGTTAGAGTTGTCGCACAATGACCACATATCATGCTGACAATAATGACATCTACCGCAACCAATTGTAGAAGGAACAACGACGCGATCGCCTACTTTTAAAGTCTCGATTCCTTGACCAACTTCCACAACCTCCCCCATAAATTCGTGACCGATGATGTCACCCTGCTGCACTGTGGGAATATAACCGCCATAGATATGCAAATCCGACCCACAAATCGCAGTCGAAGTCACTTTAATAATCGCATCACGCGGGTTAAGTATTTTTGGGTCTGGAACTGACTCCACCCTCACCTCATTAGCACCATACCAGCAGACAGCTTTCATAGTTATTAATCCATAGTCATTAGTTAAAGGGTGTAAAAAGCAAGAAATTTCTATTCTTTTAGCTTTTGCCTTTTGGCTTTTTACTTCCTTCCAGAAGGCTGTCCTTCCGTGGTGGCGATTTCCCCGGCTTCCATGAGCATTTTGAAACGACGTAGTTCATCACCTATTTGTTGTTCTGGTTCTTCGCCGAAGAGTTTGGCGAATATCGCTGTTAATGTTCCACCAGGGGGATTGTATTCTAAGACTACTTTGACTTCCGTACCTCTATTTCCTGGTGCTGGTCGAAAACGCACAAAACCAGAGTTTTCCACATCTGCACCTTCTACTGAAGCCCATGAAATAAACTCATTTTCTCGGTCTTCTAAGATATCTGCATCCCATTCTACGCTGTTACCTAAAGGTGCATTAGCTATCCAGTGCGTTCGCGTAGCGTGTCCGGAGGACTCTCGCTTTTCGTTGTAAACTTTGACGGATTTGAGATGCTTCATAAATGTGGGCAGATTCTCAAAGTTGTGCCAATAACGGTACAGTTCCTCTGCTGACTTATTAATTGTCACCGTCTTTTCAACTTTAATGGGTTTGTTCAGACCGATGGCTTCTTGGGCTTGTTGAATGGTGCTGCGTTTAGTCGCACCCTGGTAAATCAAGCCACCCCCAGCTAAAGCCGTCAACACTCCCCGCAATGAGGCTTGTCGTAAACCCATTAACACTAGCGCACCACCACCAATGAGTGAGGCCCAACGTTCTACGTCGCTAGCTTCAGCTTGTTTATCACCTGATGTTAAAGTCACGTCACTTTGCTCCCAATTCCAAAAGCTTGAGAGAGTAGGAAGTAGTATTTTTATGCCCTACTCCCCACTCCCCGTTTCCTATTTCCTTACATCGATACAGCTGTTCCTGTTGTTGGTTGGGGAGACTTCACTTCCGCGACCATCCGCTGCCGATATAGGTCAACTAAACGTTGTTCGTAATGCAGTAAGTTTTGGTAAATTTCTTTGAAAATAGCTGTTGCTACTGGATCAGTGTACATAGCACACAAATTACCAATATCACCAATACCTGTCTGCACATCACCTAAAGCACAACGTATTTGGTAAATGTCATCGCTACCTGTCAATGCTGCTTTGACTTTTGCATATTGATTGGCAATGTTTGCTCCTAAAGAGGGTTTTTCACCAAGCCTATGGAGATATGTTTCTAGTCTTTCAATATGGCGTTGTTTATTAGTCAGCATTTCTTGAAACAATGCTTTAGCTTGTGTGTCCGATTCTTTTTCTATGTACTTTTCCAGTGCTTCTAGTGAATAACGTTCACCACCCAAGGCTGTATTTAAACCACGAACGATTTCACTTTTAGTCGAACCACCCCAAGCATCAGCCAATTTCCACCATTCTGCACTGGTGTCTGTGACATCTGGTAATGCAGCTTCTTTACCGCCATAACCCAAGTGACTCAAAATTGCTGTGGTGAAAATCGGTAAGTCTCCAGGTTCGCGGGATGTAATTAAATTACCGTCAATTACTAGCGGTTCATCTTCATAGTTTGCACCTGCATTGATCATATCTTTGCGGATAGCACTAAAACCAGTAGCACGCTTACCCTGGAGTAAATCACCTTCAATTAACATCTGTGGCCCGTGACAAACCGCAGCTATTAATTTTCCTTGCTGCATCGCCTCCTGTACAAAGCGGACTGTGTTGGGGTTACGACGCATTCTATCGGGGGCCATCCCGCCGGGAATTACTACAGCATCAAATTCAGATGCGATCGCCTCTGTAGTGGTAGCGTCAGCTTGTGTAGAAAGTTTGCCTCGTTTGCCCTTATATTTTTCATTCATCCGTGAACCCAGGACAAATACCTCAAACCCAGCTTGTTTTAATCCATTACAAGGAATAATAAATTCTACATCTTCTACTGCTTGTTCAATAAGAATAGCCACTTTTTTATTCCCAGAATGATGATTATGACCGTTCATTTTCTCTCCTGTCTAAATAATTGGAAATTTTGAATTATTTATGCTGGAATTCCGCTAGTTGGTGGTGTACCAAACATTTCTTCATAATCGTGAGAAAAATGATGATGCAGTTTAGCAAATTCCTCTGGACTGATAGCATTTTGTAAAACTGCAAAAACCGCCCTTACATGAATTGCAGTTGTTGTAGGTTCTAGATTTTCTTTTTGACTGACTCGCACAATAAAATCTTGTAAACTAAAGCTTTGATCTGGCTCTCCTTCCCTACCTTTTAAACACTCACTCAATTCCTGTGGTAATTGAGTAGATAAATCTTGGGCTTCATCGCCCGAAATTCTCTCCTTAATAGTTTCTAAAGTTGCACTAGTAGCACGTTCTGCTTCTTCACGAGAGTTAGATTGAGCCAAGCTTTGTACGTGAGTAATAAATTCGTTGTAGTCCATTGTTCCCTCCGTTAGACAGAGAGTTTTGGTATTGAGGAGAAAGGATTTTTCCCTTCTGCCCTTCGGGTGAAGCTCCTAGCGTCGCTAACGTCAGTCGCTCTTGGGGAAAACCCACAAAATCGCGCTGATCCACCTTCTGACTTCTGCCTTTCTTAATTAATATTGATATCTAAAAACACACAAAAAAATAGTTATGAGTAGGAAGTTTTTCATCTAGTTTCGACGTGGGTTGAGAACTCCTAGCTCATAACTACCAGATTCAACTACAAGTGGCTTGACCTTAGATTTCATACCTATAAGATTAAGCTTTCATCTCTGGCTTTACTTCGTTCTTAGGAAATAGATTGCTTTATTTCTCAGGTTGTACATCTTATGCAGTACAACTTAACCACTAAAAATAGTTATGGTAATGATATTGAAAGGGCTAGTTTTATGACAGAAAATAATCATAATCCTGAAATTAAATCTGATGACTTACCTCAGGAAATCACCGAATCCTATGGTACTGGCGTAAAAGATATCCCAGGGTATAATATTGGTGGACGCATCCTCCAAGAAAGAAGGCAGGAGTACACACAAACCAGTCCCGAATTGACTGGCGGTGATGTTGACGCTTATTGGCAAGATGCAGACTCAGTAGGAGATGAAGCTGTAGGCGGGACTGCACCCACTCCCGACCAAAACGTTACAGAAGAAATAGAAGCAGCAGTGGGTTTAGCAATGGATGATAACGAAATGCTTCACACCCAAGACATCTTAGAACGCCGTGATGATGCTCGTTGGGAATTAGATCCCACATCTGCCGAAGATTACCAAGAGAGGCAATAATACTTAGTACATCATTTAATCAATTTGATGCAGCTTCTTTGCGCGCCTCTGCGCTTACCTCTAGCTTGAAAAATTTCCTCCACCGGAAACCGATTTCGAGGATAGTTTTTACAAGGTAAGCGCAAGTGAGACCGCAAAATTTACTCTCTAACTAATCCCAAAAACCGACCCGACAGTAGATTTAATCGAATCCCGTGCATCTTTTAAAGTTTGAGTTATCGGATGCTTAGTTTGCAAAAATACCCGCGCACAATTACGTCCTGGCATTCCCGAAATTGAACCACCTGGATGTGTCCCCGCACCAGTCAAAAAGAGATTTTCAATAGGGGTTTTGTAGTTGGCTATTTCTGGCAAAGGACGGAAAAACACCATTTGATCTAATGTCATATCAATATGGTAGTAATTTCCTTTGTACGCGCCTAATCTCTCACCTAATTCTGCCGGACTTTCAACACGGCGAGCAATGGTTGCAGTTTTTACATTAGGTGCATAAGTTGCTAATTTATCTACAACTCTATCTGCAACTTGGTTTTTCAATTCATCCGTCCAACCAGTACCCTTTAAACCAGTACCTTCTGCACCAGCAATTTGATAGGGAGCGAAAAATTCAATCCATACTGTATGTTTTCCTTGAGGTGCAAGGGTGGGGTCAAGGAAACTGGGCATTACTACATACATGGATGGGTCAGTATCAGGAATTTCTCCCAAAGTACACTTACTATGTGCTTGCTCCACATGGGCAACGGAATCTGCAATTAAGATAGAGCCAATAAGATATTCATCTTTATGGGCATGGTAGGGAAAGCGCAGGGGTTCATCTAAAGCCAAGTCAATTTTGAGGATGGTTTCATTGTTGTTGACAATGCGACGTTCCAATCTTTCCCATAAATCGGGGTCGGCTGCATCAACGTCGCTTTTATCAGTCATTTGTAAAAACAACCGCTTGGCATCAATGTTAGAAATCACTCCGTATTTAGCACGGTATTCTGTACCACCGCTCACTCTAACACCAACAGCTTTACCGTTATCAATTAAAAGCTTTTCTACGTGTTGGTCGGTGAGGATAACACCACCTTTAGAGGTTACTAAATTGACTAGGGCTTTTACTAGCGCGCCAGTACCGCCACGAGGTCTAGCCATACCGGGATTGTGACGCATAGCCATCATAATTGCACCAATGGCCAGAGTTTTTTGAGATGGTGGCGCACCTAATTCTGATGCTAGTCTGGCAAGGGGTGCTTTGAGAAATTCCGAATCAAACCACTCATTGAGTATATCTTCGGCACTGGTCATCATGTTACGTACAAAGTCCAGTGTTTTGTTCGGTGAACCAATGACAGAAAATAAATCTTTTAATTTGGTGATATCGTAGTTACCTGCGATATCTATAATAGATTTTGGTGGTGCATTAAACATTGGTATCATTGCACCTATAGCCCGTTGCCAATAATCGGTGAATTCTGCATATTTTTTGGCATCGCGTTCACTATAACGAGCAATCTCAGCACAGGTTTTTTCTAGTGATTTATGAGCTAAGAAATATTTACCATCAGGATGGGGACAGAAAACAACTGGATCACATTCTAGATATTCTAAGCCGTATTTTTTTAATTCTAATTCTTCAACAACTGGCCCTAAATGAATAAACTCATGATCAATTGCACACAGGTTAAATTTAAATCCGGGGGCTTCTTTGGGTATACATTCTTCTGTTGTGGCGGCACCACCGGGAACAGAACGTTTTTCTAGTAAGAGGACACTATAGCCTGCTTTGAGCAAATAAGCTGCACAAACTAACCCGTTATGTCCTGCACCGATAATGACTACATCATATTCTTGCATATTGGTAGTTGAGGAGAGAGTGGCTTGATAATATTACAAAGAGTAACCAAAAATTACAACCTTAATAGGTAATAGAAATATCCAACTTATGTTTGTATCATTTCTGTTAGTGAATCGGGAACTTGATTTAAATTTGCTTCTACTAGGAGTATTAAATTTTCCTTTTGAGCTTGCAGATTTTTGATACGAAATTTTATATCTTCCCATTCTAAATAGGGTAAATTTACCAGTTCTTGTACTTTTTGCATTAAAGGGACGATAAACTCTAACGACACTCCCTCGCCTTGAGTACAGTGAAATCTTTTTAAGATAATAGGACGAGAATCAGTACGGGGACAAAAAAGAGCATTAAATCCTAGTGTGTGCCTGTTATTTTCTGCTTTGATATGAATTGTTCCTATTAATTCAATTTCCGTATCTCCAGGTAAGATTATTTGTAAATCTTCTAGTTCAAATTTGTATATTACCTCGTCTATATCTAATTCAAACTTATGCACTAATTGACGTGCAAAGTCAGAAGATAAATTATAGTTTATGTCTGCCTCGTTTAAGATAATGCGAGCAATTAAATTCACTGGCTTATGCAGTTGAATTTGACCAAAAATAGCTTTCACAGGATTGATGGCTATACCATCTGTTTTGAGTTTAATTTCTTGAACCCGGAGATTTTGTTTTGTGACCAATCCTTGGCCTGCAACAGTGACTGCATCAGCTTGTCCTTGAACTATTTTTAAGAAATCTGTTTGCACATATATATCGATTTGTTCTGCAGCGGCTAATTGGTCAGATACACTTCTTTCAGCCGCTTGTGATACTATCTGTTCTTCTAAATTTTGTGGTTCTGGCATGAACTGGCATTTTTTTCATGAAATGTCATTAGTTAATGTAGACTCTCAAGAGTTAAAAGCGAATCTATAGTCTGGTATATATAAGCAGGAATAGAATTTAGTTACTAGTCAATAACCATGAGTCAATAGTCATCGGTTATTAGTCATTAGGTGAGAACTTGAGGAGAAACAAAAAAGGAAAATTAAATTTTCTAGCCGAATAATATCAATATTAGTAACGCACCGCATAATGGCGGTGCGTTAAGGTTTGCTGGAACACAGCCTAAAATTTCAGAGTTACTTTATTCATCATCTTTCATATTCAAACTGATTTTAGGTACTGCTGGTTTGTAATATGCGCGATGATACTTGACGCTGACTTTTAACAACCATTTGGATGGGATGCGCTGGGCCAGTAACTAAACCACGACGTTGGGGTTTAACTTCTCTATGATTAACCAGTTCTAATTCTTGCATGGTTAAAATTTTAGCGATCGCTAATTTCATTTCCCATTGGGCAAAGGCTAGGCCAATACAACGTCTTGCACCTCCGCCAAAAGGTAAGTATTCGTAAGGAGAAAACTGCTTTTCTAAAAAGCGTTCTGGTTGAAATTGCTTCGGTTCTGGGTATAAATCTTCCCTTTGGTGGGTTAAGTAAATTGAACCGATAACTGGTGTCCCCGGTACAATTTCATAGTTACCCATAGTGATATGTGTTTTCGCTCTCCTGGGAAAAGTTAGCATTCCCACTGGGTAAATTCGCAAGGTTTCCGAGCAAACAGCACTCAGATAAGGCAACTTGTAAATTGTATTGGGGTCGGGATTATCCCCTAAACTATCTAGTTCTTGTAACAGTTTTTCCTTAACTTTTGGTGTTTTATGAATCCAGTACATAGCCCAGGCTATAGCCGTGGCCGTAGTTTCGTGACCTGCGGCTAACAGAGTCATTAATTCATCTCGTAACTCTACATCAGTCATCGGTTGACCTTCTGCATCCCTAGCATCCATGAGTAGGCTGAGGATATCTGTACGTGATGCGTCTGGATGTTCACGCCGTTCTTGGATTTCATCATATATAAGTCGGTCTGCTTGTTGCTGGAGTTCTTCTTGTCTTCCCCAGACTTTAATCGGCCCAAAATCTTTTTGTAAGGCTGGGAAATATAACAAAGCTACAAGCCAAACAGAACTACCATTTTCTAAGATTTCTCCCAATAACTGCTGAAGTTTTTCGGCGCGGAATCCTTCATTCAAACCAAACACAGCCTGCATAATTACTCGCAAAGTTATCTCTTGGGTAAGAGTGCGAATATTAAAAGGTTGTCTGACGGGGTATTGGCTGATGACTTTGGCAGTAATATCATTAATAATCTGGCTGTAGCCGCGCATTCTTTCGCCATGCAAAGGAGGCATCAGTAATTGCCGTTGGCGTTGATGTTCTGCACCAGAGAGAGTAATTACAGAACGCTTACCCAGCAACCCTTCAAACAAACTATTTAAGTCTCCTGGTGCTTCTAATTCTTTGGTGTCTTGACTCAAAATCTGCTGTAGATCTTGGGGATTGCTGACAAAGACTATCGGAGGAATGTTTTTGTGCAACTTCAGGGCAAAAACCTCACCGTAGCGTTTAGTACACTCTTCCATATAAGGCATAGGACGGAAGATCCAATTCAGCATTTGTAGAACTGCTGGAGTGTCTGGGGTTGGTGGTAGCTGCATAAAAGTTTGTTTAAGTGGATAGCGTTATTTTTACTTAAATTTAGTAATGAATGATGAGTGTTGACTGATGTTTATCTTCTCCTCTGCCCCCTGCTATTTAACCTACTTATCTTTAGCATCACAAAACACTGATAATTCTGAACATCCCTAAAGATGTAAAATTTTTGTTAAATTCAACGAGCATTTATATTTTCTCGTCATACTTACAAGGTACTCAGCATGACTGCAATCACACCAAAGGCATCTTCCGCACTTCCCGATTTTTGTGAAGGGATTCAATATTTCGGGGAAGTGCTACCAGGTTTTGAAACTTATGGTGCGACACCTGCGATCGCGTCGGGTCAAGTAGCGATCGCAGATCCTACAGACTCTCAAGCTGTGTATCAAACCTTACTCGCTGCTGATGCTCTCCGCTACTTAACCCTACAAATCACTGGCAGTAAGGCATCTGGGCATCCCGGCGGGTTTGCTAGCCAAGCAGAAGCCTATGCAGCTTTGGTCATGCTGGGGTATAAAAATATTATTACTGAAGTTGGACATCACGCACCGGGATTTTATAGTGCCATGTTCCTTGATCGCTCTTTAGAGGATATGGGCATATCTACAGTACAACAATTGCGCGATCGCTTCCGCGAAAAGCATGGACTCTTAGGACACCTTTCCGGTTACATCCCCGGTATTCTCGCCCCAGCCGGCCCTTTGGGACAAGGACAACACTTTGCAATGGCGGCTGCACTCCTCCACCGTGACAAACTTTTCCCCTTCACCCTCGGCGACGGTGGACTAGGTGAACCCTACATCATGAGTTCAATGGCGCACTTTAACACCGCCTATCCCAGCGTCACCAACTTCTTACCCGTGTTGGTGTGGAACGGTTACAGCCAAGAACATCACAGTATGGTTTCTCTCAAAACCAACGCACAGATGACAGCCTACTGGCAAGGTAACGGTTTTGAGGAAGTCATCTTAGTTGATGCGAAAGAATTTGACGACCAAAACCAACCAGGAGACTACGTTGATAGTACCGCCTTTTCCTTTGAGCAACGCCTCGCCTTTACCAAAGCCGTACTTGTCGCTGTAGATAAAGCCGCCCGTTCCGCACTCAGTGGTAAACTCACAGTCTTTATTATCAAACAACTCAAAGGTGCAGGCGTTCACGCCAGGGGTGCGAAATCACACAACCTCTACCCGAAAGATACCTTAGACGCACCTCATATAGTCAGCGCATTGCAAACCCGTGCCTTATCCCCAGAAGCTTGGCAAATCGTCAGAACCAACGCCGAACGCGCTGGTGGCGGCCCCGCAGCTAAGACAGTAGTGACAGAATTTGAGTTACCATTACCAGATTTAGGTACATTACCATTAGAGGAATACGCAGTCGGCGGCGAACCAAAAGTTTCGACAACTGCAATGGGACGACTAGTGGGTATAGTCGGACAGAAAGATCAAAATTTCCTCGTCACCAACGCCGACGGTAACGAAGCATCAGGTATTGGTAACATCAACCAAGCCTTAAAGATTATCCACCCCACTACCGACGACTTATATAACCAAGCACCGAACGGTCAAGTTTACGAACCCTTGAGTGAAGATGCTTGTGCAGGTTTAGCCGTTGGTTTATCCTTGATGGGTGCAAGAACTCTCTGGTGTTCCTATGAATCTTTTGCCATCAACGGTTTACCCATTTGGCAAACCGTTACCCAAGCAATGGCAGAATTACGCCGTCAAACACCTTCTACAATTACCTTATTCACCGCCGGCGCATTAGAACAAGGACGCAACGGCTGGACACACCAACGTCCAGAAATTGAAGCTTACTTTGCATCCATGATGCGGAACGGTAATGTATTTCCAGTCTTCCCCCCCGATGCTAACAGTACCCAAGTTTGTTATGACTGGGCGTTGACAACCAAGAATAAAGGAATTGTCATCACTGCCAGTAAATCACCCTTACCAATTCGCACCACCTTCGCCCAAACTCGCCAAGGTTTAGAAGAAGGTGCAGTAGTGTTGCATGAAATTGCTGGTGGTAAGCAAGTTGTGTTTGCTGTCATTGGCGATATGACATTAATTCCCGTATTTGAAGCCGCCGCTTTCTTAGAAACTGAAGGTATCGGAGTCAAGATAGTTTCTGTGATTAATCCCCGGCGTTTGTATCGTCCTCATGATGTGGCGTGGGATACCTGTTCTGAAGCCGATGGCGGTTTCATTGATGATGCGAAATTTGCTGAATTATTTGATGGTGATGCGTTAATTGGTGTAACTGGTGGTGTGGCTTCGATGTTAGAACCCATCATGTTGCGGAGTAACAGCAAGCGCGATACTTTTGCATGGAAGCGTGGAGAAACTACAGCTAGTGCTGGCGAGTTGATGGCTTTTAATGGTTTGACTGCTGAAGCATTGACGAAGCGGGCTATTGAATTGGTTCATTAACGAGATATGCAACTTAATTCTGGAAACCCCTCTTCATAGTTTGCTTCCCGTTCGCGTCAGCGTCTCCGAAGGAGAAGGGTACTTCTCCCCGAAACGAAGAGAGGCTTTAATGCTCGCTCCCCTTCCCTACTCTACGTTGTACACACAAGTCTAATAACCTAGCCCGACAACGTTTTGATCCCCCCTAACCCCCCTTGGAAAAGGGGGATTTAGGGGGATCAAACCACATTTTGCGCCTAGCACAAAGATGTGTGTACACCGTAGCTTCCCTACTAGGGAAGGGGTTGGGGGTTAGGTTTGAAAGAAAGTTGCACACGGCGTTAATTAATTAGCTTCATTTTTTTGCTTCTGATCGCTTGATAATCAAGACAGTCACTACTGATCTGCTCAGGTTTAGTTTGAGCCTCCTAGCGAAAATAGGTGATTCTTCCCTGTATTCCTAAACAGCTAAAAACCGTTGAATCACATCATGACTCAGTTCATCGGTTGAACCAGAGGAAACAATAGCACCTTTTTGCATGGCGTAGTAATAATCGGCTTGGCGGACAAAGTGTAAGTGCTGTTCTACTAGTAAAACAGAAATACCAGTAGTTTCAATAATGCGGCGGACGGCTGCTTCTATTTCGAGGATGATTGAGGGTTGAATACCTTCGGTGGGTTCATCTAAAACAAGTAATTGCGGCTGTCCCATTAAAGCACGAGCGATCGCTAGTTGTTGTTGTTGTCCACCACTTAAATCACCGCCCATCCGCGATAACATAGTTTTCAACACAGGAAATAAGCTAAAAATCTCTTCAGGAATTTCTACTTTTCTTGCTTGTTTTTGTCTGGCTTCTAATCCTAATATCAGATTTTCTTTAACTGTCAAACGCGGAATAATTTCTCGTCCTTGAGGAACATAACCAATTCCCATTTTCGCCCTTTGATCTGGTGATTTGGCATTGATTAAATTCCCGGCTAAGTTAATAGTGCCACTGCGAGGCTTGAGTAAACCCATAATACTTTTAAGTAGGGTTGTTTTACCTACGCCGTTGCGTCCGATTAAGCATACCATTTGCCCTGATGGCACACTCAAATCAACGTTGCGAAGAATATGGCTTTCACCATAATAAACGTTAAGGTTAGATATATTTAGCATTGGTCAATAGTCATTAGTCATTAGTTTTCTACTACCACAACCCTACATCCCTAATCTATTCCTGTTGTTGACCCAAATATACTTCAATCACACGGGGGTCATTTTTAACTTCTTCAAAATTGCCTTCACAAAGTACCGAACCTTCATGTAAAACTGTGACTTTTTTGGCAATTTGTCGAACGAATTCCATGTCATGTTCAATCACTAAAATTGAGTGACTCTGGGCTAATGTTAAAAGTAATTCGCCAATGTTATAAGTTTCTTCATCGGTTAAACCTGCAACTGGTTCATCTACCAGCAATAAATCTGGAGATTGTCCTACTAACATCCCAATTTCTAGACGTTGCTTTTCACCGTGGGATAATAAAGCGGCTGGGATGTCTGCTTTGAAAGTTAAACCAATAGTTTCTAACAGCCCTTTAACATTATTCTGTTCAGTAGTAAAAGAACGGCTAAATAATGTCGAGAAAACATTTTTATTACGGTTACTGGTAATTTCTAAATTTTCTCTGGGAGTTAAGTTGAGATAAACTCTGGGAGTTTGAAATTTACGCCCAATTCCTCGCCTGGCAATTTGGTGTTCAGATATGGAACGTAGGTTTTTCCCCTTGAATAACACCCTGCCTATTGTTGGTTGCACTTTACCTGTGATCACATCAAGAAATGTGGTTTTACCAGCACCGTTTGGGCCAATTACTACTCGCAATTCACCTACATCCATACTAAAGTTTAGTTGGTTGAGTGCTTTAAAACCGTCAAAACTCACAGTGACGTTTTCAGTTTCCAAGATTTTGGCGTTCATGTTGTACTTCTGGGTCTGCTTCCAAGCTGGGATATGTAGAAATTTGTTGAGGACGTTTGAAAAGAGGAATGTTTTGACTACGCAACCATCCAACTACACCATCGGGAAGGACTGTAACGACTATTAAAAATAGTGCGCCTTGGAAAAATAGCCAGATTTCCGAAAATTGTTCGCTCAAAAAAGCACGGGCGTAATTAACTAATAAAGTTCCTAAAATAGCCCCGACTAATGTAGCACGTCCTCCCACTGCTACCCAAATTACCATTTCAATGGAAAAAGCAATATCCATTGCTCTGGGAGACACAGAGCCACTTTGCAGAGTATAAAATGCTCCTGCAATACCTGCGATCGCACCTGAAACAGCAAAGACCAAGGTTTTAAAATCTGTAGGATCATAGCCAGAAAATCTTACCCGACTTTCATCGTCTCTGATGGCAATTAATAATCTACCAAAGCGTCCACTTGTCAACCAGCGACAGAGACAGTAGGTAGCGACGAGAAACAATACTGTGAGAGTGTAAAACACATATTTTGTTTTGGGGTCGCTGACAGTTGCACCAAATAATGTAGTGAAATCTATCAGTCCATTTGTCCCGTTAAAAAATTGTTGTTGACCGTTAAAAAAATTGAAAAATACAATAATTGCGGCTTGGGTCAAAATCGAAAAATAAACTCCCTTAATGCGATTGCGAAATACTAAATATCCCAGTAATCCTGCTAGTAAACCTGGGATGATCACCACAGCCGCTACTGCTATTGGTAAAGAATAAAAAGGTCGCCAAAACCAAGGAAGTTCAGTCACACCATACAATCCCATAAAATCAGGTAACTCACCCTCCGGGACTTGCAGTTTCAGGTACATCGCTATTGCATATCCACCCAAGCCAAAGAAAATACCATGTCCTAAGCTGAGTAAGCCAGTGTAACCCCAAATCAAGTCGATACCTAAAGCCACGATCGCCAATGACAAAAATCGCCCCAATAAATTCAAGCGAAACTCTGACAGTACCAATGGCATAATCAAGATGAGGATAAGCGCGATCGCTACTACCACCCCAATCTCAATTAATATTAACCTTCCTCCTTTTTTCATCCGCTGCACCCTCTGCATCTAAAGCGTGATCTTAAACATCAACAGTCCGACCTTTCTGTGGAAAAATTCCCGCGGGTTTCCACTGTAAAAATACAATAATCAACATAAATACCATCACCTTAGCCATACTTGTTGTTGCAAAGAACGTTAAAAAATCTGCTAAAGGTTTCACCGGAGAAAATAACAAAGCCAGTGTTCCAGAACCAATTAAAAAGTTAGCCGTGCCAATTCCTAAAGCCGCGACAATAGTCCCTACTAAATTACCAACACCGCCAACGACCACAACCATAAACGTGTCGATAATATAATTTTGTCCGGTATTTGGCCCGACAGAACCAAGTAAACTAATGGCACAACCAGCCACACCAGCCAAACCAGAACCCAAAGCGAAAGTAATTGCATCAACTTTTTGTGTAGGGATACCTAAACAAGCACTCATATTTCGGTTTTGTGTCACCGCCCTAATTCTTAATCCCCAACTAGAACGTTGTAAGAAAAGATAAATTCCTCCTACACAAATTACTGTCAAAGCAATAATAAATAACCTAGCAAATGGCAATTGCACACCAGCTAAAGATACACCAGTTTGTAACCATTTAGGTGCGGTTACATCTACATTCTGTGCGCCAAACCAAGGTTGAGTTACTGCTAACTGATAAGTTTGACTCAATAAATTACCCGTGGTTATTGACACACTTAAAGCTAGCAATAATATCACTGCTACCATCCAGTTCCGAACTCTTCCCCAATTGGTGCGGGAATTTAAAATCCATAGACCTCCAAAAAACAACACAGAAAATAACAATAAGCCAATAACTAATACCCAATTTACACTCCGCACAAACTGCTGAAAAATTAAACTAACTCCCCAAGTTGCGAGCAAAGTTTCTAGGGGTCTGCCATAAAGGTAACGAATTACACTCCTCTCCAAAATTAAGCCTATAAATGCAGTGAAAATAAAGGCGATAATTAATGCTAAAAAGATATAGATTTCAAACCAAAAACCACCTAACTGTTTACAGCCATTTTGTACTACAAATGTTGTATAAGCACCAAACATCATCAATTCACCATGTGCCATATTAATCACACCCATCAAGCCAAATATGATGGCTAATCCCAAGGCCGCAATTAATAACACAGAACCGATGCTAATACCATTAAATACAGCATCTAAAAAACCTGTTAACACTGATGTTTCCTCAGTAAATATCATTGATGCGTCAAAAGTCAAAAGTTTAAATATTAACTAATGACTAATGACTAATGAGTAGTGAGTAATGACTAATTAAACCTTTTTGTACTTTCCACCCTTTGCTGGATCTGACCAATCACAAGCAAATCCTTTAGTTTCTTTCACAAATTGATTCCAAGGAACTGGTTCAACTGGTGCAGGTGTAGCGTAGACAATATCAAATAGACCATCGTCTCTAACTTGACCAATCCGCACAATTTTTGATATGTGGTGATTAGCGTTCACTGTCACTTTGCCTTCAGGTGCATCTATAGTTTGACCATAGGCCGCAGTCCGCACTTTAGCTAATTCAGTAGTAGCAGCTTTTTCCACTGCTTGTTTCCACAAATACACGGCAATATATGCAGCTTCCATTGGGTCATTTGTTACCCGATCTGCACCATATTCTTTTTTAAATGCCTCGACAAATTTCTTATTTTCAGGAGTGTCTACTGTTTGGAAATAATTCCAAGCTGCGTAGTGTCCTTTAAGGTATTCAACACCGATGGCTTTAACTTCTTCTTCCGCAATACTTACAGACATGGAAGGATATTTGTCTGGCGTTAACCCTGCACCTTTTAACTGTTTGAAGAAAGCGACATTGCTATCACCATTTAAGGTGTTATAAATTACCCCGCCATTAGGTAAGGCTTGCTTAATTTTAGTGATGATTGGTGTAACTTCTGTATTGCCTAATGGTAAATAATCTTCACCAACTGTTTTTCCCCCTAAAGCTTCTAATTGGGATTTAATAATGGTGTTGGCAGTACGAGGAAAAACGTAATCTGAGCCTACTAAGAAGAAATCTTTACCTTTATTTTTTAACAACCAATCAACTGAAGGTTCAATTTGTTGATTTGGGGCTGCACCTGTGTAAAAAATGTTTTTAGAACATTCTTGACCTTCATACTGCACGGGATACCATAGCATATGGTCTTTGCTTTCAAAGACTGGTTTGACATTCTTACGACTAGCAGAAGTCCAACAACCAAAAATTACAGCCACTTTGTCTTGATCAATTAATTTAGTGGCTTTTTCTCTAAAAGTATCCCAGTTAGAAGCACCATCTTCAACGACTGCTTCAATTTGTTTGTTTAACACACCGCCATTAGCATTAATCTCTTTGATTGCTAATTTCTCAGCATCGACAACGCTTTTTTCACTAATAGACATTGTGCCACTGAGGGAATGCAGAATACCAACTTTGATGGTATCACCACTAGCCGCGGCCACGGGAGAAGCATTGCCAGAGATAACTGGACTGCTTGTTGCAGTTGGGGCGTTATTGGCGCAAGCCTTGAGCAAAATGCTGCTGCTGAGAGTTGCTGAACTGTAAATTAAAAACCTGCGTCGATTAAATTTTCTACTCATTTATTGATTAATTTTCCTGTCACTGAATTAGCTATCACAAGCCAGCAAAAAGCTTGACTTGTTTAAATGGGATGTTGGTTGCTGTTTAGCTCACAAGATTAACTGTTAACCTGTGATATTAGTTCGATTTTTAACCTATGAAATGTTATATGGTATACAAAAATGGTATGTTGTACAACAGAAGATTAATGTTCTTAAGATAAAGATTAATAAAAGTTTATGTAATAAAGATTACATATATAGCGAAGATTCGATCAACAAGCTTGTTGAGGACTGGCGATCGCAACTAAAATTTCTGTTGAGTCAGCCAGCAGAATCAAAACCTCCAGCTTTGCCGTCCTAGAATCAATGATTTCTAAAAAAATATCTCTGCGACCAGCCCAGGAAACAGACTCATGGATGCTAAGTGCCATCCATATCGCTGCTATTAAAGCTCTCCCTACAACTTTTTACACTCACCGAGAACTTTTGGCTTGGCGTAATTATCTCGATAAGCCGGATAATTCCAGTATCTTCAAATATTTAAAATTAGAGACTATCAGGGTAGCAATTGAGAATGAAATTATCGCAGGATTTACTAGTTTTACTGCTAATGAACTAATTAGTTTATACGTTCATCCTCATTATCAAGGACAAGGAATTGGCCGCACTTTAGTAGAACATTTTTGTTCCGAAGCATCTGGACAAGGTTTTAACAGCGTCATCACAACAGCTAGTCTTTACGCCGAAGGTTTTTATTTGCGTTTGGGATTTATTCCTATTAGACGAGTGCCTCATTACTTAGGAAGGGGATTAGTAGTCCCTGTAACTGAAATGACAAAAGATTTTGGAAGTGCTGTTAGCGGAGGCGATTAGCTTGCTGTGAGAGTAGAGTTAGTATGACACAGTGTCCTAAATGATTTAGTGGGGATTTGTAATCATCAAAATTTGCTCTTACGTTTGTAAAAAATTAAGAGAATTATGGAATTTGATATTAGTGTTGCGTTTACTATGATAATTGAGGGTATTATTACAATAATAAATTTAACGTTTGATTATAATTTTTTCAAAATTTTATTTTATCAAAACAGAGTTAATTTTCCTCAATTACAAACTTTTTGTCGATGAACTTGAATAATGCAAGCAAGTAGTAAAAATCAAATAATGCTCAAAACTGTTCGCTCTTCTGCTCTTACCCGTACACGGTTAATAGAGGCTGCCTCACAGGTATTTGCTAGCTTGGGTGTTCCAGGCGCGACAACCCGTGAAATAGCTCGTGTCGCTGGCGTAAATGAAGTAACGTTATTTCGTCACTTTGCTAGTAAAGAGCAACTGTTAAAAGCCGTAATTGAAAATGCTATAGCAGTACAAACCGAAGCCCTGGCCAACCCGGAAGCATGGACACAGGATTTAAGAACTGACCTACACAACTATGCCCAGCTATATCACGCCATGCTGACAGCCCAAGAAGACTTAATTCGTACCTTTATCGGTGAAGCCAAGCGTCATCCAGAAGCAGCCAAGAAAGTTATAGAAGAAGCAGCCAGGCCTTTGGGAGAAAAACTAGTCGCGTACCTGCAATCCTGCCAAAAACGTGGAACTGTTAGACTCGACCTGAATCCAGAAGCAGCAGTTGATATGTTTAGAGGAATGTTACTAGCAGGAATGCTATGTCATGATGTCAAGCTCCAGCCCAACAGCTACAGTAGTGAAGAATACATTGCCACTTGTGTAGAGGTTTTTGTGAGGGGAATAGGGAATGGGGAATAGGGGACTCACAGGTGTAGGTTTTTTACGCTTTGCCTAGAAGACACTGTTTTAGGGTGTAGGGGTGTAGGGGTGGATGAAAATATCATTCTGTTGTTGGTTTGATAGTCATCACTCACCGCTCTATTAAAAACCTACACCTGTCAGGGAATAGGGGATGGATCATGGGAAAGTAGGGGGAGAATAATTCAATGACGGCAGTTGCTACAAGTCGGGAAACCCGACGATACTTGCTACAAGTCGGGCATTGCCGGCCCAACGCAGTATCTCCCCAACGCACTGCCTCCCCAATACCCAATAGCCTTACTCACCCAATCGGGTGATTCTGTGGGGTGAAGCTTGCAGAACAAAGCAGTTGTAGTATGATTGTCATCTGTGCTACTAAGGGTAGAGGCAATGACACCTCAATTCAAATACACTAAAGCCCAGTCAGAGGATATTCGGCAGCTAGGACATATCCTCGAACAGTGTTTTATCATGTCGGCGGGTGACAGTGAAGTTTATGCCAATCTTGTTGGTTTAGATAACTGTCGTGTGATGTATCGCGATCAACAAGTTGCTGGTGGATTGGTAATTTACTCAATGGGTCAATGGTGGGGTGGTCAATGTGTACCTATGGCGGGAGTAGCGGCTGTTGGTATTGCACCAGAATACCGTGGTGATGGAGTTGCGATCGCTCTGATTCACAATGCCCTCCAGGAAATGCACGCACAAGAAACTCCTATCTCTGTTCTCTACCCAGCTACCCAACGTCTATACCGCAAAGCCGGATATGAACAAGCAGGAAGCTACTGCACTTGGGAAATGCCTACTGACAGTATTCAGATCCGGGAACAACCTTTAACGATACAACCTGTAAATATCAAAAATTACGAGCTATTTCACAGCTTACATCAGCAACAAGCAAAACTAACCCACGGTTATTTAGATAGACATCCAGCACTCTGGCAATTATTACTGCACACAGAAGTTTCGGAAACTCTCTACAGTTATGTGATTGGTGATCAAGACGAACCCCAAGGCTATATTATCTTTACTCAAGAGCGTACCAAAGATGGTGCAATGCTGCGTGTGAAAGATTGGGTTATTCTCTCCCATCAAGCGAAGCAAAGCTTTTGGGCATTTATAGCCAATCATCGTTCTCAAATTGACAAAGTGCGCTGGAAAAGTTCTCTTGCTGATTTTCTAACATTACTTTTACCAGAGCAAACAGCTAAAATTTGCCAAAGCGATCGCTGGATGTTGAGAATCGTCGATGTGTGTAAAGCTTTAGCAGCGCGTGGTTATCCGCTAGGAATAGAGGCAGAATTACATTTAGAAGTACAAGATAACTTGCTAAGTACCAACCAAGGTAAATTTATCCTATCTGTTGCCAATGGTCGAGGTGAAGTCACCAAAGGTGGTAAAGGCGAGTTGAAGCTAGATATTCAAGGATTAGCACCCTTATACTCAAGCTTATTTACACCCTATCAGTTACAGCTAGCCGGAAAACTAGATGCAACCGCCACAGCACTTTCCACAGCGACACAAATATTTGCTGGTGTATCCCCTTGGATGATGGATTACTTTTAATTGTTGACTGTTGACTGCGTATTTGAAAATAGCACTCATGTATAGACGCGATGAATTGCGTCTCAATTAAGAATTACGAATTACAAATTATGATGCACCAAAGTTCTGGTCGCTGGCGTTTGGGGCTGGCGTTATCTTTATTGACTGTTTTTTTGTGGGGAATTCTACCGATCGCACTGAAGGTAGTCCTGCAAAAGTTGGATGTTTACACCGTGATTTGGTTTCGCTTTTTAGTGTCTTTTATTTTACTGGCTACGTATTTAGGTGTGCGCGGTCAATTGCCAAAGTTAAGACAACTGGATGGTAACACTGGGAAATTGTTGGCGATCGCTACCCTCATGTTAGGAGCTAATTACTTTTTCTTTATGCAGGGTTTAGCGTTAACATCTCCAGCTAATGCAGAGGTAATTATCCAATTAGCAACTTTATTATTAGGCTTTGGTGGTTTGATTGTCTTTCAAGAACGATACAATTTGCAGCAATGGTTGGGTGTTAGTGTATTAACTTTCGGGTATATATTATTTTTTCGCTCCCAACTGACTAATTTAATCACCTCCACTAGTACCTACGTTTTCGGCAGTGCTTTAGTAGTATTAGGTGCAGTAGTTTGGGCAATTTACGCTTTAGCTCAAAAGCAATTATTACAATCACTATCTTCCGCTAATGTTATGTTAGTCATTTACGGCGGATGTACTTTATTATTCGCTCCCTTTGCTCAGATAGAAAAAATTTTTACACTCAGTAATTTTCATTTAGTAATCTTACTATTTTGTGCTTTAAATACACTCATTGCTTATGGTGCTTTTGCTGAATCTTTAGAACATTGGGAAGCTTCGAGAGTAAGTGCATTACTAGCTTTAGCACCGATTTTTACTCTAATTTCTGTGGAAGTTATTTCCCTAATCGCACCTAATTTAATACCTCCAGAACGGCTGACAATGTTAGGAGTATTAGGTGCGTGTTTAGTAGTAACTGGTTCAGTAGCGATCGCCTTAAAGAAAACTTAACGTTGAAAGTTACATAAACACCACTGAGGCAGTAGTTTTTAACATCTGTTATGATGATCAGCGTTAGTTTCCAGCTTAAGATAAAATTGCTGCAAGGGTGAATTTTTCTACCTATGTATCTTCCGTTTTGATACCAGTTTGGAACTTAGGATTTGAGATTTATATAGTTTGGAAATCTGGTTATACCACTTCAAAAATTAATTACAATACATCAAATATTTGTAAGGGTGTAAGACATTACATCCTCCTAACTTGATGATTGATTCTGCTAAATTCTCAATCCTATTGATACTACTGAAACACATAAATTTTCATCAACTGGGGTGTCAAAATCTCTACCAAAAATTAGCGTTACAACACCAAAACAGTTGAGCAATGAATAGTCTATTAAAGAAATGGACTAGCAGTGTAAAAAAACATTCACTCTTGCTAGTTCTATCGACATTTCTCCCCACATTGGGAGTTAGCCATCATGCCACAGCAGCAGAAAGAGTATATACATATTATTCAGGTTTAGAATTATCTATCTCTGTTGCCAGCCTAGAAGCATACGCTAAAACAGGTTTAGTTAATGAAGAGTTAGCAATTTATCAACAATATTTGTCGGCTAAACAATTTCAGGAATTGCAACAAATTTTATCTAATCCTGTCAAGGTTAGTCCCGCTATGTTGTCGCAATTTCTGCAAACATCCCAAGGAGAGTTTTTACTGGGAAGATTGGGTGAGGTAATTCAAAGCCGAACTACACAAACCCGACCCGAATTAAAGACTTTACGTTCAGCGTTAGTTTCAGCAGCTAGTGAATCTGACGGTCTAACTTTATTAAATTTATTACGGAAATATCCTGCTAACGGTGTCTACATTAATTTACCCCAAAGTTTAGCGATCGCTGGGGAACTAGAGAAAATTGTGAATAAAACTCAGCAAGCGATCGCACTTGTGACCAATAAATCTAATCTGGAAGCTGCTAATGTCTACAATTCCCAGGGTTTCACCCAACTAGCAGATTTAAGCAATCCAGGA
This sequence comes from Trichormus sp. M33_DOE_039, assembly GCA_015296085.1. Classification (GTDB taxonomy): domain Bacteria; phylum Cyanobacteriota; class Cyanobacteriia; order Cyanobacteriales; family Nostocaceae; genus Trichormus. Next base: position 86,224 of record DVDT01000086.1, read on the forward strand.
AAAATCACATCGCAGAAATATACGCTGAGGTTGTTTGATTCTACACGTCATCGCTTATTGTTAACTGATGTTTACCTTCCTAAAATCAAACAGACTGCAGCTGTAATTGTCATTTCACATGGGTTAGGCTCAAACAGCAGTAACTTTGAATATCTGGCTACACACTTAGCATCTTATGGTTTAGCGGTAGTTGTTCCCAACCATCCCAATGGGGATGCAAAACAGCAACAGGATGTCATTTCAGCCGAAGAATTTCAAAATCGGCCTTTAGATATCAAGTATGTTTTGAATCAACTGGAAACCAAAAACCAGTCTGATGCAGAGTTTAAAGGTAAACTCAATCTGCAACAAGTCGGTGTGTTTGGACAATCTTTGGGAGGTTACACAGCCTTAGTCTTGGCTGGTGCAAAAATTAACTTTGAGCAATTGCAACGAGATTGCAAACCAGAGACACTGAACAAAACTTGGAATATGTCTTTATTGGTGCAGTGTCGCGCCTTAGCAGCGAAAAATAAATCCCTGCAAGATAATTTACAAGATAAAAGAGTGAAAGCGGCGATCGCAGTTAACCCCATCACGAGTTCTATTTTTGGCAAAGCTGGAATTAATCAAGTGAAAGTTCCGGTGATGCTGATTGGTAGTAGTGAAGATACTATTGCACCAGCTTTGTATGAGCAAATTTTACCTTTTTCTTGGCTAGCTAGCTCCCAAAAATATCTCGCCGTGCTTGTCGGTGGAACTCATTTCACCACTATTGGGAATAGTAATCCCAGCAGTCAGCAAATTCCTTTACCACCAGAGTTAGTAGGAGATGCAGCACAAGCACACCGCTACATCAACGTTTTGAGTCTACCTTTCTTTCAAAACTACGTAGCCAATAACCCAGATTACTCACCCTATCTGAGTGCAGCTTATGCTAAAACCATTTCTAAGCATTCTCTCGGTTTGAGTATCGTTAAGTCTCTCACTGTTACAGATTTAGCACAAGGATTAGAGAATAATACTAACTTTGGTTTTTAGATTTTGGACTGACTAAAACACCTAAATTAGTAGATTAGGAAATTTTTGTGGGATGGCCAAGATGACCATCCCATGCCTATAGTTATGCAAACACCAATAAATGATCAAACTGATTACTAATTACTCGCCAGTTTATCTAAAATACTATTCATCACAGTATTAATTTTGTCAAAATTATCTACTGGAGTTAGCATTTCTGATGGCTGTTGGATATATTTGCCATCAACCAGTTCATCGCCACAATTTTTGATGAGTTGACTAACACTTTCTGGTGTTGACTCTAGGTGAAACTGTAAACCTAAAACTTTTTCATGATAAATAAACGCCTGATTTTGACACGCTGCGCTGTAGGCCAACCGAGTTGCACCTGTGGGCAAATCAAAAGTATCACCATGCCAATGAAAAACTGTTAATCTCTGCGGTAAAGTATCAAAAACAGTTGAGTTTCGGGCTTCATTTGTGAATTCAATCGGAAACCAACCAATCTCTTTATCCTCTCCTGGATAAACTTTAGAACCTAAAACATCAGCAATCAATTGTGAACCTAAACAGATTCCGATGACTGTTTTATTGGTTGCGATCGCTTGTTCAATAAATCGCTTTTCTTTCGTCAACCAAGGATATTGATTATCTTCATATATATTCATTGGCCCACCCATCACTATCAACCAATCAAGATTCTCAACGGGTGGTAAGGAGTCGTTAACATAAAGTCTGGTAGCGGAAAGAGAATGTTTGTGGTTTAATGCCCACTGTTCAATACTGGCAGGTGTTTCAAAGGGAACGTGCTGCAAGTAATGAATTTTCATGTGCAACTCCCCAATATTTTACTTTTAGAACTCATCACAGACTACACCAACTATGGCAAGATAACTTGAATTCACAGCTAAAAATAAATTATGAACATCATGCGATCGCTAGTATAAGTTTTCGGTAGCCGTAAAATATTACTTTTGCAGAGGTTTATGGGAGCTTGATTTTTAACGTCGTTTAAGAAAAATTAAGAAATCGCTGATGTAGCAGGAGCTTTATTGATGTATATCTCAGTCCTAAGCATCTACTGCGATTTGTCATCTATCCATGAATTGGCACAAACATAGTGTGACAAGATAACTGCAATTCGCTCCAGTAACAAGGAATCGTTCAAAAAATGAAAGAAATTCAAGCATTGCGACAGGCTGTGCAAAGTCGCAAGATGGGTGCGTTACTACTGCTAGGTTTTGCTTCTGGATTGCCTTTGTTCTTAACAAGTAGAACATTACAGTTATGGATGCAAGATGCCAAGGTCGATATTGGGAAAATCACCTTATTTGGGTTGTTGGCTTTGCCTTATTCCCTCAAATTTTTGTGGTCTCCTTTATTAGATAGATTTGTACCACCGCTTTTGGGTGCAAGGCGCGGTTGGCTATTATTCACTCAAATTGGGTTAACATTAGCGATCGCATTCTTAGCACTACAACAACCTGCTCAAAGTGACCAAATCCTGCAAATACTAGCAATCAATTGTCTGATCATCACTTTTTTGAGTGCAACTCAAGATATTGCTGGGGATGCTTACCGTACCGATATTTTAAACCCCTTAGAAGCAGAACCCGGTGCATCAGTTTGGGTACTAGGCTATCGGTTAGCCTTGTTTATCACAAGTTCCCTGGCTTTAGTTTTAGCAGAATATCTCCCTTGGAACGTTGTTTACTTATTAATGGCTGCTTTAATGGCAGGGAGTATCCTGACTACCTTGTGGTCTCCTCAAGAACCAGAAATCCGCAACAATAACGAAAGATATGCACCTTTATCTCTGAAAGATCTCATTTTTATCGTATTGATCACATTATTAGTGGCTGGATTAATTGGAGGTGTTTTTGTTGGCTATATTGCTTTGCCTGTGTTTTACTCGGTGTTAGCGGGTTTAATCGTAGCTTGGATTGTGACATCTCTGTTACTGCCCACAGAACTATTAGGTGAGGTCAGAGAAGACAGTCCTCCCCAAAATTTACAAGCAGCAATTTTTCTACCTTTTAAAGAATTCTTTCACAGATTTGGACTGACTCAAGCCAGCATCATTCTTGTTTTTATCGTGCTGTACAAGCTAGGAGACTCTCTAGTCGGCATCACAGCAAACTTATTTTTACGAGAAATTAACTTTACCAAAGCAGAAATTGGTGCAATTCAAGCAGGGATAGGTTTTATCGCCACGACTGTCGGCGTATTGGCTGGCGGCGTGATTATGACTAAAATTCGTGTGAATCGCAGTTTGTGGATTTTTGGTATCCTTCAGTTACTTAGTAACTTGGGTTATTATGCACTAGCAGTGACTGGTAAAGATTATTCACTTTTAGTGTTAGCGGTGAATATTGAAAACTTTAGTGCCGGATTAGTGACAGTCGCGACAGTAGCATTCTTAATGAACCTTTGTAACCATCGCTTTACTACTACCCAATTTGCTTTATTTTCTAGCTTAATGGCGATCGGTAGAGATGTTTTGTCTGCACCGGCAGGCGATTGGGCCAAAGCTACAGGCTGGCCTACCTTTTTCTTAATAACCCTAGCGGCGGCAATACCGGGATTGCTACTTTTGCCTTTGGTTGCCCCCTGGAATCAAAAACCAGCAGCAGTAAATAGACCAGGACTTGAGCCAGAAGACGAGGATTTATGGGAAACCAAATAGTAATTCTGATCGGCACATTTATTCTTTTACTCACAGGTTTATTACTGGGGTATGTTCTTTCACAGTTAGTGTTAGGTTATTTAACCTTTAACCTTCTCACCTTTTTCGGAACACTTAGCCTGATTTTAATTTTTGGGACACTTTACTACGTACTGTTCTGGCAACTGAAGCGGCAACAGTCTCCAGTCTTGCGAGAACCAACTTCTCAGCCATTTAGTCAGCCCATCCGTGAGGATCTTACAGAAAACCAAGACTACCTCAAAAACAAACTCATTTCTAAATTATCCGGTGATGTAGCCGCAGCAGAAAGATTAATTGAGCAAGCCCAACAAAACTATCCCGGAATGCCAGAAAATTGGTATTGCGAAAGAGTTCTAGACGATCTAGACCGTGATACACGCTAAATTAAAGGGGTGTAAGGGTTTAAGGGTATGGGGGTGTAGGGGAAAATCATCTTTCCGCTTCAGCTATAAAATTTTTGTATTAAACTGCGTTGAAAATTTCCTTTCATATTCCGCAATGACCAAAAGTCGCTAAAATTAAGTCAAGTAAACTTCACAAATCTTTAGTTAGGTTTGCACTCAAGACCTAAAGCGATCGCAACTAAAAATATGGCTATATTTCGTCAGTACATTGCCCCCTTACTAGTAGTATTAGTCTTTATCCTGGCTCTAGTAGCAGTTAGTGCGAGAATATTCTTACCCTCCGACATGGCAGCACCCGCACCAATTGAGGAAGTGGGAATGGCGACTGGAAACTGGGGACTGGGGATTAGGGAAGAAATAACGAATATTGGCTAAAAATTTGAATTTTGAATTACTTCTGCCGGGTTATTATATTCGTCGCGGTTCGACACTAGAGCGATCGCTGCTGGTCAAATTTATGCAGCGCACCTACCAAGAACTATATCCACTGCAAGATTTTGCTCATCTAGCTAAAACCGTTGAGCAATACTTCTCCAAAGATACCCCCCTTTGGTGGGTGGATTTTTCAGATGAAGGTTTAAAAGAACAGGAGAAACATGAAACAGAAGTAACATCATCTTCCTTATCTCCTGTAGCTTGTCTCTGGGTAGGTAATGCGATAGATCAAGTTACGGGAACACGCCACCCTCATATTTTTTTACTGTACGTCGTTCCAGAACATCGACGGCAGGGTGTGGGTACAGCCTTGATGCGCTATGTAGAAAATTGGGCAATGCAAAGAGGCGATCGCCAAATCGGGTTGCAAGTGTTCCAATCCAACCAACCCGCTTTAAATCTCTACAATCAGTTAGGTTATCAAACCCAATCTCTCTGGATGCTAAAACAACTGGGCAGTCAATAGTAAATAATTCTTCCCCTACTCAGTCCCTAGTCCCTAGTCCCTATCTCATATGGATGAGAAAGTGTACAATAATTGAACTCATAAAAATAAAGCTTTAATAAATTAGCCTGGAAAGTTTGGATAAACAGACCTCCAGCATATGCACGTAATTATGTATGACGAAGAAGAACTAAGTATACTCGAACTCGATATCGAGGAGGATTTAGAAAGTCCCTTAGATAAACTAGAACCAATTACGGCTGAGTCAGAATTGCCAAAACCTGACCCAGACGAAATGTTAGCACTGTTAGATAATCCCCAGCCCCAAAAAAGGATGCTAGCAGCTCGCGCTTTTTGCGACATTGAAGACTCACGGGCTACTCCTTTTTTAATCCAGCTGTTGTCTGATACTTGTCCATTAGTGCGGGTGAGTGCAGCTTATGGTATCGGACGCAATCCCAGTACCGAAGCAGTAGAACCGTTGATCAACCAGCTAAATCGGGATTGGAACGGCTATGTTCGCAAAGGCGTGGTTTGGGCATTAGGAAATTGTCGCGATCGCCGTTGTCTAGCACCTCTGGCCGATGCTTTAAGAACCGATATTTCCGCTGTACGTTTGTGGTCTGCTAGTGCCTTGGCACAAATGGCGGGAGTCAGTTATGAATCAGTGATCGGCGCAATACCTCCCCTAATTGAAGCCTTATTTCAAGACCCCATAGCAGCCGTTAGAAGTAACTGCGCTTGGGCAATTGGGCAATTGTGTAAAGAACTACCTTCCAATGTAGTTTATGCCGCAGCGATCGATGCCTTAATCCAGTCCTTTGCTGAAGATAAGGATCTAGGTGTGCGCGAAGATGCCAAAGCCTCACTCTTAGGTGTAGGCGATCCGCGTGGCTTACAGCTGATTGAAACCCTAGAACAAGAAGGATGGTTTTAGAAAAGGCAAAAGTCAAAAGAAAAACTCTTTTACCTTTTGCCTTTTCCCTTCTACTTCTCAGTTACAGGCTTGACAAGATTAAGATCATAAGGGCGTTCTGTATCATCTTCGCCCAAATATTCACCATTTTGAATTTCCAGAATTACTAACGGAATCGATCCTGGATTTTCTACCTTGTGCAGCGTTGCAGCTGGTACATAAGTAGATTGGTTACGACCAAGTAATACTTCCTCATCTCCACAAGTCACTTTAGCCACGCCAGAGACTACAACCCAGTGTTCGTTGCGGTGATAATGAATTTGTGGTTTAATGCCGTGTCTGGGCTTAATTTCAACGCGACTAATTCTATAGGTTTCTCCCTCTTCAATGACCTCTACGTTACCCCAATAACGTGTACCTGAGTGAGAGGAGGAATCATTGCCATTTAATTGAGTATTATCTTCATTCTGAGTCATAAATAAAATTTTTGAGCTAAAAGAATATTACTGTTTTCCAGAAATCTCATTTAAACCAGATAAAACTAAGCCCAAGCCGCAGAAAACTTTATGTTCTCACTACCCATAATTTATAACTGCTGTCACCTGTCCCTAGTCCATAAATTGTATCGAATTATGAAGTTATTGATTAGTTAACAGTTATAACTTCTTCCTCTGCTCCCTATTACTTAACTAACTTCCTGTATACTGAATCCGATAAATCCGATCATTAGCTTCTTCTGTGACTAGTAAACTGCCGTCAGGTAAGACTAATAATCCTACAGGCCTTCCCCAAGTGCTGGGAATGGAAGGGTCAAGTAAAAATCCTGTGAGAAAGTCTTCATAGTAACCTTGTGGTCGTCCTTGATTATTAAAGGGAACAAACACAATTTTGTAACCAGTACCGCGATCGCGATTCCAAGAACCCCGAAATGCTACAAAAGCACCATTGCGATACTTTTGCGGAAAAGTCTTACCATCATAAAATTGCAAACCCAAGGCGGCTGAGTGGGCTTGAAATAATACGTCAGGTGTACGAGTACGCGCTGCTAAATCTGGACGTTTACTTTTTCCATTCGCTGTTTGTCGTGGGTCAAGGTTACTTGGTTGAAAGTAAGTATAAGGCCAGCCATAAAACTCTCCTTGACGAATACGTGTCAAGTAGTCTGGTACTAAATCATCCCCAATCCCATCTCGCTCATTAACTGTGGTGTAAAGTTCCTTGGTGGTGGGGTGAAAGTCTAAACCGACTGGGTTACGTAAACCAAAAGCAAATGTCCGTTGTTCCGAACCATCTAAGTTCATCACCTGTACTGAAGCGCGCGGTAATCCCTCTTCATCGACGTTAGAACGAGACCCTACAGAAACATACAGTTTGTTTTCATCAGGTGAAGCTACTACATTTCTTGTCCAATGCTGATTGTAACCACCACCAGGGAGATCGGCGATTTTTTTGCCATTATCAGTTAATTGTTGTTGTCCTTGACTGTAAGGAAACTGTAAAACTGCATCAGTATTACCTAAAAAAAAGGAATTACCAGCAAAAGCCATACCAAAGGGAATATTCAAACCATTGGACGCATTTGCAAAGGTTTGACGGACATCAGCTACACCATCGCCATCAGTATCACGCAACAAACGAATCTGGTTTTGTCGAGTTTCCGTCACCAATACATCACCACTAGGAGTTAACGCTAACCAACGTGGTGCATTTAAACCATCAGCAAACACATTCACTGTAAAACCTGATGGTACTTTAAGGATTGGGTTTTCAGGAATTTGTACAACTTGAGGTGGTTTAGAAGCACTGTTCGTAGCGAAGGGAGCAGGTAAATTTTGCAAGTTGATGCGGATGGGTTGGGGTGAAAGTGTTTCTGTCGCTATAATATTTTTCGTCGATGTAGAAGTTTGTGCTAGCCGAGCCGCAGGTGCAGATACTTGTGGTGTGGAATTATCTAAAAGAGTGCGCGTTTGATTACAGCCTGCTGCGATTAATAGACTACTCAGCAGCAAGCAAAACCCAATTCTTTTCATAAAAGTAAAAATATATACACAATTTTTAAATTTAGAATCAAGTTATCGTAACTGTCACCATCCAAAAGTCCGATTTTCGAGGGTTAATGCTAGCTTTTTCTTCTATAATTTCCACAAGATAGCGATCGCCTGAAAAATTTCCCCAATTTGCTATCTAGTTGCGAATTGTTCGACTATGATTTCCAAGACCTGAGTTTAGTGATTACAGGTTTCTCTGGTGTAGACAAATTGAGTTGATATTGAGTAGTTGGGACATCAGAACCATTACCATAACGAACAGTGACAAAAAAAGTTGTCCTATTGCGTGGAGACTTGCTAATTTTCTCGACATAACCAGACTGTATTTGTTGTATGTTTAGAAGTTTTGCTTGTCTAAAGCCTGTCCGAGAAATACAAACAATCGAAGAACCGTCTATATACTGACCTGAATATAACCAATAAATTTTACCGTTGGTTTGAAATTCAGATTTGTACATAACCGTAAATCGATCAAATTCCGCTAATTGTTGATTTTGTTTACAGTTACTATCAATGTAGATGTCTTGAGCAATGACTGAGGTTTCGCCCAATAGTCCTAATATTAAACTAGTAGCTAATCCAGTTATCAGTTTGGTTTTAGGTATCATGTAATTAACTAATGGCAATTTTTTAAACTTACAATCTATTCGCTTGTTAAAAATAAATTCTGCTCGATGATATTTTTGACATGCGAACTAACATTATTAGCAGCATTCAGACAATCTAACAGTAATTTATTTGCATTCCAATACTGTTGTAGATATTGCAAATCTTGGTCACAAAACTGCCAATTATGACCTATTTGACGATTCTTAATGATTAGCGATCGCAAATTCTCTGTCCAAGCTTTACCATGATTTTGCCACCAGATTTTCAGCTTTGTTCTATCTTGATTAGTATGAGGTAATTGATTAGCGAGTTCTTGCAGAAGCGTTTGCCAAGATGCTTGTTTAGTGAGTAAATATTTCAAATCAAGGGACAACTTCAAAGCCATAATTCGTTGAGAAAAAACATCAGATGTCATCGTTAGACTTACAACTAGTGCATGAGTTAAAGCTAAATCTATAGCTAAGTCTCTTGTTAAACTACCAGCCATTTGACGATCCAAATGTATAGCTAAATCTTGATTCCCTGCTAGGGAATGTTCTGGAGGTAAAGCAATTGTAAAATAAAAAGCACGTACACTAGAACAGTGATAAATAGCACTTATCTGAGAAGATTTTTGTTCTAACCATTTGAGAAAATCATGCAATTTCTGATTTTCACTGGGCATTTCGTCAATCTTTGACTTCATGAATTGCAGTAAATCATCTGCGGAATTTAACATTCCCGCACTCAATAAAAAAACTTCTCGCCAGCGTTGTTCATGTAAATGGCAAACAAATTCTTTGAGAGTATTATTATTAGCATTAGCAACGATTTCCCTCGCTGTGAAGTATTCTTGAAAGCTCAAATGAGAGAAACAATAAATTCCTCTTGCCCTTTCAATTAATAACCCATGTTGAATTTCAATAGCATTTAATACGGCTATGCTTTCTATTTCTAGGGCATAAGTATCAGTAATTGCATTGGGTAAACTAGCTAAGTAATCAGCAATCAGTTGTTGGATTTTAGTGGCAGTAATAAAGTAATTGCCTTGCTGAAAGCTGATACTAGCAATATAACTGAGTAACTTAATTTTATTTAGAAGAGATAAGTTGCGATAAACTTGATCTCTTCTAATACCCCTGCTTTCATCCCAGCGTACTAGTAATAAATCTAAAGCTTGTTTATAAAGTTGTGAATGATCATTAGGAAAATCATCTACAGATTGAAAAACTAAACAGGTGAGATTCAATAATATAGGTGTGGCGGCTAGTTCTAGAATTTGAGCATTTTCTGCTAATTCTAGTTTTTGCATAAACTTCTGGGCTAATATTTGTGCTTTTACAGGTGAATTTCTAGCAAATGCCAAAAACCATCTATGAGCAAAAGCAGCAATTTGAGTTTTATTGAAATCTGCAATTTCTACTTCTGTAAAGCTATAGAAATTAAGATTATAACCAAAGCGACAAGTAATAACTGTCTGATTTTTATAAAATTTATTAACAAAATTCCGAATTTTATTAATAACTATCTCTGCATCTTCTCCGATAATTTCATCTAGACCGTCTAATAAGATGAGGGCTTTTCCTTCATAAAAAACTGTAGTTAATTCTGCTTCAGATATATTAAAATTGATAAAATATTCATAGATATAATTTAGTAAACTCAATTGACTAGAATCTCTAGATTCTTCAGCAAAGTTTTTTAAATTAACAAAAATTGGTAGATAATTAGGTTGAAAAAAACCGCGATCGCAACTGATAGCTATTGATTGCAAAAACGTAGTCTTGCCAGAGCCTGGTTTACCTAATACCAGCATTTTTGAGTATTTCTCAACAGCTTCTAGCCCAGAAATCCGTTCTTGGGAGACTCTATTAAAGGCAAAACTGTTGATTTCGCAAGAGTCTAGCTGTTGTAAATCAGTCATTTTTAGCCATCTTTTACTGCTAACCTCTTCACAAATATTTACATCAATATATAGATCATCGAGGTTGATGGGCTTGGCAATATCTAACAGATGTAAAGTACCACACTGAGCTTGAATTCTCTCATGATGTACAGAGCGCAACTTTTGGACTAAGACATCAATATCTATCGTGTTATTGTTATGAGTTTCTAAAAGCGTAACTTCATCAAGTGCCAAATTTTGAGCAATTTCTGAGGTATCTAAGTCTAGAACACAACAGATATCGTGGAAGACATGGCGGTCAACGGGTTTACCAGTAAAAAACTTCCAAATTGGCTGACGTGTTTCTAAACCCACCTCAGCTGCTAAATATTCTTGCGTCCAACCTTTGCGCTTAAAAGCTTGTTTAGCTTTTTTGATTCCTTCCTCCGATGCTTGGAGCGATCGCTTTGCCATTGCCTTGCCACCAAACTACAATAATTAATTCCCAGTTAAAATACAACTCATACAATTTATACGCTAAGTTCTACACAAACCGAACGCGATCGCAAACACTGGTTCTAGATAATAGAATTCGAGTCAGCCAAATCTACATACCCAACTAGCTTAGGGCATTGCTTGGACGAGCGATCGAATCTTGAGCAATGCCGAAGCTTTTATTAAACTGACTTTGATTGCTCTAGCATATTCTCTAAATATTTTTCCACTACTGTGATCAGCTTTTCCATCATCCATTTTGAAAATAGTCAGCAAGAAAGTCAAAACCGACAAATTTAGCATAAGGCTTTAAATCGCTATAGTAAAATTTACTTAATTCAGTATTTAATAGCCTACAATACAAGTTGTGCTGAAGAGTAACTATAGCCTCTTCAAAATAAACAATTATTTCAATCACTCATAACTATTTGACTTTTTAAATCTTCACTAGTATCGCTGGCTTGGTCAATCAGTAATGCTTTTTGATGGTAATGATCTTCCTCGCGACAAGGCAACATTACTTCAATCAGGGTTAATTTGTGAGGTTGACTATGAATTTTGAGTTTACCTCTGTGCAATTCAGCCAATCGCTTCACAATAGTTAAGCCCAATCCAGAGCCTTGCTGTTCATAAAGTTTGCGTTCAAATTGTCGGTAAGCTCCTAACTCTGCAATTTGAGCAGCAGTCATTCCTCGTCCTCGATCCATAAAAGATAAAACCAACATATTGTTGATCACTTTACTTTTAACTTGAATTAAAGTTCCGACTGAAGAAAACTTCAAAGCATTATCAATTAATTCTTCTACAATCTTAGAAATTCGCTCTGGTGAAATATTTACATAGCACGGATATAAATCTATTTGTAAATCAGCTTGTCTTCCCACTTTTTGAGCTTTATCAGTGATGATATCTACTAAAGATAATGTAGGAAATTTTGTAATTTTACTTTGCAGTGTTTGTAATTGTTGCGGATTTGTGGCCAAAATTTCTAATTCTGCATACAACAAAAAATTTTGAATTAATCTCAATAAGCGTTCACCAGAAAAATAAATAGATTCTGCCATTTCTCGAACTGCGTGTGAATCTAGATACTCACTGTCTTCCATCAGAATTTGTGAAAAGCCCAAGATACCATTCAGAGGCGTTCGCATTTCATGAGGTAGGGATAGAGCAATACTATTACGTAAACTATCTAGTTTTTTCTGAGTTTCTTGATGAATTGTATGTTGTTTTGTTAATCTGCAAGCGATGGCTGCTAACAACTCACCTCTAGTAAAAGGCTTAATGAGATAATCATCTGCTCCCATTTCCATACCTTGGCGAAAATCAGTTTTATCAGATTTTGCAGTTAAAAATATTAAAGGAATAATGGCTGTTGTAGGATTTTGACGCAACAACTTTAATACTCCATAACCATCTAGTTCTGGCATCATGACATCACAGAGAATTAAATCAGGCATTTCTGTTTGCGCTAATTGCAATCCAATTATTCCGTTTTCTGCTGAAATTAAGTTATAACCTTCACTTGCTAGTAAATCTAAAACGTTTTCTCGTACATTAATATCATCTTCAATCACTAAAATTTTATTCATATCTTCATTCAAATATAAAAATTTAAATTTTTATTAAAAAACGCATATTATCACGGCTTGAGTAATTTGTAAGTAATTTTATATGATATTTCCCAGTTAGGATTCACAATTACTTACGAGTTAAAAAAATTAAGAATACATAGTCATCTTTTTATTAAACTGTTTGAGTCTTAATATGGAATCATATTGTATTCTTAATTATGGCAATTTCACGAAAACTAGATTTTACTCACTACCAATTACCAAGATATTGAACTACTGTGTCTAGAGGAAAAAGAACAATCTAAATTGATTTATTATTATACAGATAAATGTTTCTTACTCAATAAGAAGTTCTCAAACTCCACTGATGGTAAGGCTCGACTAAATAAAAATCCTTGCATAGAATCACAGTAATTGTCACGCAAAAAAGATAATTCTGATTCTGTCTCTACGCCTTCAGCTATCACTTGCATATTCATATTGTGTGCCATTTCGATTAAAGCCTTGGTAATGGCTGATTTTTGCGTATCTTCAGCAACGTTATGGATAAAATAACGGTCTATCTTCAAAGTATCAACAGGTAAATTTTTCAGATAAAATAAGGAAGAGTATCCTGTACCAAAATCATCAATAGCGATTCTAACCCCTAGAGATTGCAATTCATTAATTGTAAAAATTGCATTATTCAAATCCTGCATAATCATACTTTCAGTGAGTTCTAACTCTAAATATTTTGGTTCTAAATTATTACTATTTAAAGCATGAGTTATAGTCTTGATTAGATCTGGACGGTTAAATTCTATTGCGGATAAATTCACACTAAGAGTCAAGTAATCTATGCCGGCATCATGCCAAATTTTGAGTTGTTGACAAACATTTTCTACTACCCACTGACCAATGGTCATAATTAACCCAGTAGACTCAGCCAATGGAATAAATTCTGTAGGTGGGACAAAACCCAGTTCAGGACTTTGCCAACGCAACAAACTTTCAGCAGCAACAATTTTTCCAGAAATAATATCAACTATAGGTTGATAATGCACCTCAAACTCTTGAAATTTTCTCTGTTTAATTACTTGATGTAGACTCATTGCTACTAACTGTGTCTTAGGAGATGCACTTTTAATAGAGTTGTGATTGGTAAAGTAGCTTTTTAAAGTAGCTTGTCTTTCCAAACGATTCATGACTGCACTGAGCAATTCTGCTCGTGTAAATGGTTTGGTGAGATAATCATCTGCACCCATGTCCATGCCTTGACGAAAATCAGCTTTTGCAGATTTTGCGGTCAAGAAAATAAAGGGAATCGCTGCGGTCAATGGTTCTTGGCGTAATGCTGTAAGCACTCCATATCCATCAACTTCTGGCATCATCATGTCGCACAAAATTAAATCAGGAAATTCGGCTATAGCCAAATTGATCCCAATTCTCCCATTGGGTGCTGAGACAGTTTCAAAATCTTCAGCAGCTAGTAAATCTAAAATGTTTTCACGTACTAGCTCTTCATCTTCAATAACTAAAATTTTGATCATTATTACCTCAATTTATAGTTCATTATTTAAAGGGATTTCAACAGTAAATATTGTGCCAAATTCTAGTGTACTTTTGACAAAAATTTCACCTTTATGAAGGTCTATACATTTTTTTACAATTGCTAATCCTAATCCTGTGCCTGGAATATTACCTACATTTCTGGCACGATGAAACGATTCAAACAATCGGGGAATCTCTTCTGTAGGAATGCCAATACCCTCATCTTGAATTTCAAATATAGCTTTTCCTTGCAAAGACTTTAGTGTAAATGTGATATTGCTATTAGCATTTGAATATTTAATAGCATTAGATAACAGATTACCTAGAATATGTCCTAGCAATTTATCATCCATACAACATTTTATGGTTTCCTCCTGACTGATAAAGTTAATTCTTTCATTGGTTAGGTGCGCTTGCATTTCTGTCGCTAAATTATGGCAGTATGCAACTAAATCAAATGATTGAGGTACGAACTCTAGTTTTCCCGCTTCTGCCTTGCCAATGATCAAAACATCATCTAACATTTCTGTCATACGCTTTACAGCAGTCTGGATACGGCTTAGATGCGTCAGTTGTTTTTCTGGGGTCAATTTTTGGTGATAGTGTTCCAGTAACTCTGAGGAAGACAGAATGACACTTAAAGGTGTACGGAATTCGTGGGAGGTCATGGAAACAAAGCGAGATTTGAGTTCGCTGAGTTCTTTTTCTTTCTCCAGTGCTACTGTTAATTCTTCTTCTAGTTGTTTACGGTCTGTAATATCTGCCATATAGCCAACTAGTTCGATTGGATTGCCAGTTTCATCCCACACGACTTTGCCTTGGTCGTACAACCAACGGTAAGTCCCATCTTGGTGTAAAAAGCGGTATTCGAGCTTATATTGCCCTTGTTCTAATACATCGACAAGATTGGCGAAGACCTTTGATGCGTCTTCTGGGTGGATGCGATCAGCCCAAAAGTTAGGATTTTCCAAGAATTGTTCGGCTTCATAACCAAGTAGAGTCCTGACATTTTCACTGATAAATAAACCACTAAAATTGCCAGTAGTCTTGCAGGTATATATCACAGCTGGACTAGATGAAAGTAAATATTGTAGTCGTTGCTGGCTAATTAATAATGCTGTTTCCGCTTGTTGGCGTTCGGTGATGTCTGTTTGAATGCCGATGTAATGGGTGAGTCTATCAGTATGGTCGTAAACTGGGGAAATGTTTAACTCACTCCAGAATAGACTGCCGTCTTTACGGTAGTTTTGGAGGATAATAGTTCCACCTTTTCCCGTTTGCATGACACTCTGAAGTTCTTGCAACCCTAATGTGTTGATATCTGCGCTATGAAATGAGCGGAAATTTTGTCCTATTACTTCCTCGGCACAGTAACCAGTCATCCGCTCAAAGGCAGGATTCACATAGATGATTGGGCCATTGGGGATACTGGCATCGGCGATGATAATACCATTACTGCTAGCGGCGATCGCCCGATCGCGCAGTTTTAAACCTTCCTCTACTTGTTGACGCTTAGTAATGTCAGTATGAATACATACTGTGCCGAGGACTTTACCTTTAACATCTTTAATTGCATCAATACGGAGGTCAACTTGCAAGATTTGACCTGTGCGTGATCGCATCATCACTTCACTCCGCCAAGACTCTCCCCGATGGATAGCAGTTAAGATTTGTTGGTTATCTTGAGGCTGTTGGGAAATTACCCATACCCCTCCTATTGCCTCTAATTCTTCTAAATTATAACCGTATAAACCGGAAAAAGCAGGGTTAACATAAATACTTATACCGCGATCATCTGTGATCACAACAGCATCGCTAGTACTTTCTATAGCTTTGTGGAAGCGTAACAAAGATTCTTCAGCTAATTTACGTTCTGTAATGTCGCGGGTGACTTTAGAAAAACCCCGTAAATTCCCAATTGCATCTCGTAATGGTGTTAAAACACAGTTAGCCCAAAAGTATGAACCATCTTTGCGGACAAAAATACTCTCACATTCACACCGTCCTTGGATAGCGGCTATTTCTAGTTGTTGCTGTGGTAAGCACTGAGCGATCGCTGCTGGTGGAAAAAAGCTAGCAAAATTCTGCCCAACAATTTCTGTTGTTTTATATCCAGTAATACATTCTGCGCCAGAGTTCCAGCTCATTACTCGCCCTTGGGGGTCAAGCATATAAATTGCGTAGTCTTTAATGCTTTCAACTAATAAGCGAAAATATTCTTCACTTTGACGTAGTTGTTTTTCAGCACGTTTGCGGTCTGTAATGTCTGTGGATATGCCACACACAGCATAAGGAATACCATTGCTATCCTTTAAAGGAAACTTAACAGAAATGTAGGTGTGTAAGCCATCTTTTTGAGGTACTACTTCTTCTACTTCAATAGGATTACCACCTGCAATTACCAAGTGGTTATTCACTGCAAAGCCGTCAGCAATATGATTAGGCCAAACATCATATATGCTTTTGCCTGCAATTTCATCTTGAGTGGTATGAAAGAGTTTTTCGTATTGGTGATTAACCAGCAGCAATCTATTTTGGGTATCTAATAAGTAAATGACCGCTGGTGAGTTATCCAAAATTGCCTGTAGTTGCTCCTGTGTCTCTCGCAATTTTGCCTCAGCTTGTTTGCGTGCCGTGACATCTCGATCCATGCCTCGGTAGCCACAAAATTTCCCCTCAGCATTAAATACTGGTACACCACTAGTTTCTAGAGTTACTAAATGACCTTCTTTGTGTAAGTTAGTATTTTCTAGACATTTAAATGCTTGTTGAGCAGCTGCAATTGGCGCAAAAATGCTCAATACCCGTTCAGCTTCCGGTGGTGGTAGCAATTCAAAGGGGCTTTTGCCTATTATTTCTTGTGGTTCGTAACCTAAAATATCTCTAACTTTGGGGCTGACATAGGTATATCTGGTATTTTCATCTACTTCCCAAACCCAATCACTGCTAGCCTCAACTAAGTTACGAAATCGTTCTTCGCTTTGTTGTAGAGCGGCTTCAGCTTGTTTACGCTTAATCCCAATGGCAATTTCACGAGCAGCAACACCCAAGGCTTCAAAGGTAGATGCACTGAGCCTGTGGCGAGAAAACATGGCTATTACTCCCAGGGTTTCTTCCTCCACTATCAACGGATACCCAGCAAAAGCGGTCATGCCCTCCTGTTTAGCCCAGTTTTGATCACTCAAACGTGGATCTGTCTGTACAGAATTGGTCATATGTGGTTTAGCTTCTTGGGCGATGAGACCAATTTTGTATTCACCGATGGGTATACGTCCGTGCGCTCCATCAACATGAGTATAGATTCCAGAACTGACTTGCAATTCCAGGACATTCTCTTGTTTGTTGAGTATCCAAATGCGGGCAAAGGCGGCGTTTAAATGTTGAACTATTGCCTCTGTGCAGCCACACATGATGTCATATAAAGCCGAACTCTCAGAAAGAATAGCATCAACATCAGCACGAAAATCTGCGAGTTTGACTTTTTGGGACAGGGTTTCTTCTATTTGTTTACGATCATCTATATCTGTGTTAGTGCCGAACCAATTGATGATCTCACCTTGTTGATTTCGTAAAGGTAAAGCCCGTCCTAAATGCCAACGATAGGTAAGCGAGTTGGCAGATAACAGACGAAATTCTACTTCGTAATTAGTACCTGTGGTCAGGGAATGATTCCAAGCAGTTAAACAAGCTGCCCGATCATTGGGATGGATAAATTTTTGCCACCCCCAACCCAATACTTGCTCTGGATGAGAACTGAAAAAGTCTAGGGTACGCTGGTTGACATATTCAAGAGAGCCGTCTGGTTGAGCAATCCATACTTGTTGGGGAATGGATTCTGCTAGAAACCGAAATCGTTCTTCACTTTTGGCTAGGGCTGTTTGTTCTGCTAGCAGTTGTTCATTTTTGCGTTGTAGAGCGATCGCGCGTTCAGCCAATAGCATTTCTAGCTCTTGGTTTGTCTGTTTTAAACTAGCCTGTGCTTGTATGCGATGGTCAATATCCATCGTCACTCCAATCATCCGCGTAGGTTTACCTATCGTATCTATCAGCACTGTCCCCCTGGCTAAAACCCATTTATATGTGGATGTCTGCCCTAATATCAGTAACCGATGCTCGATCTCAAATGAACTCAGATGTGCGATCGCTGATTGATTAGCCAGTTGCACTTTCTCCACATCATCAGGATGTACTAAAGCCAGAACTTCATCCCAATAAACTGTTCCAGTAGCTTCAGGTTCATTACCAGCCACAGCAGTATTCAAGAAATAGATCTGGTCATTAGTCAGATTGCGCTCCCAATAAATTGTTTTAGTGGTAGCTATTGCTAAATTTAATCTGGTTGGGTTCTGCTCATTAACACGTCTGCTTTGCTGTTCCCAAAATTTGTTGAGAGTACTGGCTTCATTGGTGACTAAAGCCTCTTGCACGATGAAGCCTGATGATTCTGGCAGATGTAATTGCTCTGTGGGATTGCTAATATCTGCTGATGTTTCCAGAGCTTGTAAAATACTTTCCGGTGTTACCGTTCCGATCAGTTGCCCCAGGTCATCTACAACTAACAAGCAACTTGACTGATATTGGTGTAGCTGTGAGATTACCTTATTGATTTCCAGTAGTTCCGAAAATTTAATTATCATCCCTGCTGGTTGCTGCATGACAGCAGCAATCTTTGTATTTGTGCAATCAATCTCCAATGCCAGCAACTTGACTATGTGTTGTGCTGATAACCACCCCAAGACCCGTGAATTAGCAACTACAACGATACGATTAACTCCCTCAGCCATTAGTGAAATTGCTTCTGATACTAATGTTTCTGGCTCTACCGTGATTGGTGAACAGTTAATAATTGACTTTAAGCATCTGAGCCAGAGAAACTGAGGTAATGACGGCATGAATGGTTACTATAGCTAGTATCAGAATCTAGTTTTCTAAAGCATATGCTTTAGGCTTTCTATCTATTTTGATGCTAAATAAATAATAATATCTGGGGTATAAACACTGTAAATTTAAGATTAAGAAATACAACAATCAAGTCTGGACAATCTAACGGTGTAAAAATGCTAGAGTGCTGATGATCACAAGCAGTCCATCAGCAAGCGATCGCTAGCCTTTATAGTGAAAAATACGCAAATTTAGCAGTAAGTCACAATTTATGACTATGCTTAACTCTATTTTGAGAATTTACATCTAATCGCCGCTCGCCGTAACGCAACAATCTTTCTATCGTTGCCAAACGATTTTCCCAAGTTTTGAATTGATAAGTATTATGAAGATTTTGTTGGCGCATCCACACTCTAAATTGTGATTGAAAGCGTGTCAGGGTTGATTTTGCCACTAGCAATTTACTAGCGGAAGGTGAAGTTGCTAATTGGGTTAAAGCACTTTGTAATATTTCTGTCTGGCTTTCAAACTCAGAGACAGTCTTGGGAGATATTTGTAATTTTTCTTGATGTAAAACTAAACGCCATTCTCTCTGTAGACTACTATACCGCGTCACAGCAGATTGTAAAGGATCACGATGGGGTATAGGCTCAGTAAGTATAGATCCAAATTTGCCTTGAGTATTGACAAAGAGTTTATGTAGTTCATTGTTGACATTTTCCGCAGCAAACAGAGCATAACCACCAACAGGTAAATCCCGAACCAATTGCAGTTGGTCGAATGTTCCTAGTGTGGGTAAAGATAGCAGGCGTATACCTGGGATTAGCAACGTAGAGCCTAGCTGAGTCGAAGATATCCAAGGTTGTGCTAGCTGTTGAAAGCGCACAGTATCTTGGGCATAAGTCATGGGAATAATTAAGTCAATATCCCCACGTCGCGCCCAAACTTCCCAGTGTTGTTGCAGTTTCTGGATACGTTCTGCTTCTGGGAGTGGAAAGACAGCCACTGACAAAATTGAGTTAGGTCTCTTTTGGCGCAGCATTTGTGAGACTTCTGCTACAAAGCTATCTACCTGCTGAGTGCGAAATGCTGTCCACTGCTGCCACAATTGAGTTTGAGTTGGTGTAATGTTAATGGGGTCTACCCCAGTCAGGTTTTGAAATTGTGTCCTCGCCGCTTTACCATAGCCATAAGTCCGCCCAGCACTTGGGTCTTGGAAAGGATAGCGAATGTAGTCTAGTTGCAGTCCATCTACGTTGTAGCGGGTGACAATCTCCTCATATAGCTTGAGTAAATACTGCCGTAGTTCAGGATTAGCTGGGTCAAAAAAGGGTTTGGTTTGACCTACAGGAATTAATCTGCCTTGTTGGTCATAGTTACCCCAATTAGGATGAGCCGCCAAGACTGGCCCTGGGTAATCACGATTGATGTTAAGTATTTCATTATGACGCTGATTTCCCGCCGCAAAAGTCCACACCCAAGCATGTAACTCTATCCCTCGCGCATGGGCTAGCTTTACTCCTACAGCGAGAGGATCCCAATCCTTAACTAATGGGTTTTGCTGTGGTGCAACTTGACTGGGATAAATGGGATAACCAGCATTGACAACTTCAAAAAAAACAGTGTTGATACCAGATTGTGCTAAACGGTCAAAAATTTTGCTTAGTCCTTGTTCATTCCCTGCACGGATGATTGTGCCTCGGTCTAACCACACGGCGCGAATTTCGGCTGGTGCTAATCTGCGATCAACTGGAAACTGCTTCCACAAATTATTTCTTGCTACTAGCCATTGTTGACGAGCTAGAGCGTAATTTTTATTGGCAATTAACCGAGGTAGGTTGTTAGCTACTATCCTGGCTTGGGCTAATACCTGCTCTCTATTAGATGTAGGTGTGAGTGTTCTAGTGGTAGTCACTTGTGCATCCTCTGACTTGAGAGCCTGGGACACATTAGTGTTAGGAGCATTGGCTAAGGCTGCTAAGTGCGCGCTTTCGACTCGACCAATGAGATTTTCTAGTTGTTGTTGCAGAGTAGCAGCTTCGCCAGCATTGATTGGTTCATTGGAATTAGGTACAACATCCCAACGGACTGTTTGTTCCAATTGGTCTATAGCCTCATCCTGTTTAGTTGGAGAGACTTGATTGACTGTGTTAGTTGGAGAGTTGGCAGCAGTGGAGGGAGTCTTAGCGATGGAAGCTGGACAATTTGGTGCAGATGTTGTGATGGTTTGATTACTATTGGCTGGGATGGAGATATGACGGTTGAGAGCAACTTGCAACCAAGCTGTATCTAATTCCGCAGATGAGGCCGCATCTGTCCCCCAACGCCAACCAAATAAGGTTGAATTCTGCGTTGCGACAACAGCTGCCGGGTTATCTTGGGAATTCCAGACAGCCACCGTTTTGCTATTACTATCATTAGGAACTAAAACACCGCCATGTACCTGACCAAAAATCCCTTTTTGGTTCAACCAATTGGGCTGCTGAGTTTTGGATGGATTGATTTGCTGTTTATCTTTTAAGCTAAATCCCCAATAACTGCCCAGAAGGTTTTTTAATACCTGACGCACTCCGGGGCCTGAAAGTGTAGCCACAGGGCCGCTAGCAATTACATTACCGCCCTTGCTCATCCATGCTTCTAGGGCGATCGCTTGGGCTGGGGTCAGTGTTTCAATATTTGGTAAGAAGATAACATTGCGATCGCCCCAATCTGTGGCACTCTTCACACTAGACAAGGGCAGCACACAGTAAGGTACACCAACCGTCTGCAAGCGTTTACTAATTCCCGTCCAATACTGTGCATTCTCTTGACTTTGTACCACACTGAATACAGGTGTTGCTGTGGCTAGATGGAAAGAGGGTTTGGGGGTGTGGAGGTGTGGAGGCGTGGGTGAAAAGACTGCTTTTGCATGAGCTGGCAGAATATTTAAGCAGCTCACAATCACCAACGCATGAGTAACAAGCAGTTTCTTCGATAAGGCATGAGATTTTAAAGCAGATATAGGGGCAGGGGCTGCCAATACGACAACAGTGAGATTTTTCTGCCTTCTACTCTCTAACTTGAAAAAGCAGAGGGAGCTAGGGAGACAGGGAAAGAAGGGAGAGAAAGCTATTTTTATATTTGGTTGTGCAACTTTTCTCATCGGGACTGCCTTCTCCCTTCTGCCTTTCTGCAAAAATTGAGCCGTCAAAATGAAGAATCGATGATTTTTAAATAACAATTTTGGATTTTTTTTATTGTTTAAACCCTGATTCTTCACTACTGCTCCTCACTGTTTAATTAATCTTTATCTATTATTTATGAGGCAAAATAAGCATATTTTACCTCCGAAGAATGACTGAGATTTAATAATTAAATACTCACACGCTCACTAATACAGGTCTTGATGAGTTCTTCCACACCTGCCACGGGTAAGATTTTTGTATTTAATTTCTGCTCAACTTCTGCCACAGTCATGTCATCTAAAAACAATAATTCACCATGTTTCAGCATGACATTAGGTAGTAAAATTCCCTCGCCCAAGTCTTTTCCTTGTAAGTTTAAAATTAAGTCTTGACCTGTAATTAAGCCTGTAACACTAATACTTTGCCCCCAATAATCACTTGCTAGTGCCATCATATTTACTTCTAATCCTGCTACTGAATTTAAGAGCTTCAGAATTGGTTGAAAGGCTTTTTCAACAGCATTACCAACTACCCAAGTTAATTTTTTATGAGGTGAAATTTTTGCTGGCAATAATTCCATTGCTGCCATTTCAAATTGCTTAATAAATAAGCGAATTGACCCCACTCCGTTATCGATTTGGGGGTACTCTTCGTATTCAGATTCACTGGGTAATTCTGCCCCAGCAATTAAAAACCATTCATCAGCTAACCAAGCAATATTAGAACCAAATTGTTGGCGAAATTCTCTTGTTAGTGATTGCA
The DNA here is from genome assembly GCA_015296085.1 of Trichormus sp. M33_DOE_039. Taxonomy (GTDB): domain Bacteria; phylum Cyanobacteriota; class Cyanobacteriia; order Cyanobacteriales; family Nostocaceae; genus Trichormus. The sequence continues at coordinate 109,057 of DVDT01000086.1, forward strand.
CTTCGGCAATTACTTCTTGAGCTTTTTCTGGAGTTACAGGGACTAGTTCGTCTTCTTGGGGGCGGAATCTTGTCAAACCTACTGGTACGACTGCCACCGATGCCACAGTAGGCACTTCACCAGTATAAAATGACGCTAAAGTCCGTAGGGTTTGTTCCAGGTGTTGACCATCATTTATTCCTGGACAGACGACGACTTGAGCATGAATTTGCAAACGTCTTTTTTGAAACCAGCGTAACTGTTCTAGGATTTGTCCCGCACGCTGATTTTTTAGCAGTCGAATTCTAATTTCTGGCTCTGTTGCATGAACGGAAACATACAAAGGAGACAGACGCATCTGCTCAATCCGTTGCCATTCCCTTTCCGGTAAGTTGGTCAGGGTGAGATAAGAACCATATAGGAAGCTTAAACGATAATCATCGTCTTTTAAATACAAGCTAGAACGTTTCCCTGGGGGTTGCTGGTCGATAAAGCAAAACGGACAACGGTTATTGCACTGAATTAGACCATCAAACAGCGCAGTTTCAAATTCTAACCCCAGGTCTTCGTCGTAATCTTTTTCAATTTCAATATAATGAGTCTTGCCAGCAGCATCTAAAACTTCTAATTCTAAAAATTCATCTGAGCAGAGAAATTTATAATCGATTAAATCACGGGGCTGAGTACCATTGATAGCTGCGATCGCATCCCCAACTTCAAAGCCAATTTCAGCTGCGATCGAATCTGGTAATACCTTAGTAATCTTGGCAGGACGGATATTAGTCATGAGTCCAAAGTTGACAGTCTATAGTCAACAGTTAACAGTCAACAGTCAGAAGTCCATAGTCAACAGTCAAAATAATGACCATTGACTAATGACCATTTTAGGGTTCGCCAGTTACTTATGAGGGAAAACACGGCAGTTCCTTCAAGTCGGCGAAGCCGACGACACTTGCTACAAGTCGGCAAAGCCGCCCAACGCAGTGTCTCCTCAACGCAGTGTCTCCCCAACGGACTGCCTCCTCAAGATTGTGCTGGCTCACTAATGACTAATGACTAATAACTAATGACCTATTAACTATTTTTCAACAGTCCGGCACTGATTGCACTTAAAATTACTACACCAAATACCAACCGATACCAAATAAACACCCATGTGCTTTGAGTTTTCAGGAAGCGCAGTAACCCTGCGATCGCAATATAGGAGAAGATAGCCGCTGAAATCACTCCCGCAACCAGAGGAATAATCGCCCCATCTCCTAAACTAGTGTCCAAAACATCTTTTAATGAGACTAATCCTGCTAAGGTGATGGCGGGAATCCCTAACAAAAATGAAAATCTGGCTGCGGTTTCCCGTTGTAAGCCCATAAATAAACCCCCAGTGAGGGTAGAACCGGAACGTGATACCCCAGGGATTAAAGCTAAAGCTTGAGCTACACCCATCAGTAAGCCATCTTGCATTGTCAAGTGTTCAAAATCTCGCTGACGTTGACCGAGTTTTTCTGCCAAGCCTAATAATATTGACATAAAAATTGAGGCAATGGCGATCGCTCCTAGGCTTCTAATGGGAGAATTATCAAAATCAGGGATAAATCGTTTAATCAACAGTCCTAAGAAAACTATTGGTAAAGTTCCTAAAACAATTCCCAACAAGAGACGTAAGTCGTAATCATTGTAATCTTTCAGGGCGATCGCTCTGGCAGCTCCCTTCATAATTCTGCTGAGATCTCCCCAGAAATACCACAACACGGCGGCTATACTACCTAGTTGGATGACAGCAGTAAAGGCTACCCCCGGATCACCCCAACCCAAAGCTACTGGCACTACTTTTAAATGTGCTGTGCTACTAATGGGCAGAAATTCAGTCATGCCCTGCACAAAGCCTAGAAAAATTGCCTGCCAAATATTCATCGCCTTCACCCCAACCGTTCCGACAGTTGTTGGGGTACTAAGAACTTTGAGGGGAAAAGCTACTACCGATAAAGCTGTAGAAACTGCACCAAGCAGCACTAACCACCGAAGTTTCAATAAAGTCATGAGTCTACCTGCGATCGCTGTGATTACCAATAATTAAACAAACAGGTGTCTAAATAACTTGCCAGGAAAATCACCCCACAAAGCATCTCATGTTCTAGTTGGCTGTGCAAGAGAGAGGGAATGGTCGTAGGGGAAGAAAAATACGATGCTCAATGCCCAATCCCACGTAAAAGAGTAGTAATATATAAATGCCCCAGGGGGGGATTTTGGTGTGTGTTATTTTGGATAATATAAAGTTTAGTAACAATTATTAAAATTTTGATTAATAATACTTTGTCCTCTTATACTCCTTCTACCACTGCTATCACCACGGAATTAAACCCCAGGGAGACAGAACCAAGGGAGATTAGAGCATTAGAATCAACACTACAAGCTTCTGCTTCTCTTCCTTTATTTGTATCTGTACAAAAAACTTGGCTAGTATTGGCCGCCGCCGTGTTTTTAGTGTCAGTACCAGTATTTATTGAAGCCCCACTGGTGCGATCGCTTCCCGTTGTCAGTTTAGCCATCACAGGTCTTTGGGTATGGTTGAGCTTGAAGTTGATGTCACGCCCGCAAACTTATCTGTGGGGAGATTTACTTCTAGGCTTTAGCTGGAGTTGGTTAGCCGGCTCAATTTATTGGGGTTGGTTACGTTTTGAACCTCTCTGGCATCTACCAGTAGAATCTATAGGCTTACCCTTTGCTTGTTGGTGTTTAGTTCGTAATTGGGGCAAAGTTGGTAACTGGTTTTATTTAGGTTCTTTATTCGGTACAGTCTTAACAGATATTTACTTTTATTTAGTAAAATTAATACCCTACTGGCGGCAAATCATGGAAGTAGAACCCAGTCAGGTATCACCGATTTTACAAGCCGCCGTTACACAAGTAAAAACCCCGTGGGGTGTAGCATCGGCCAGTACTTTAGCTATGGTGCTGCTAGTTGCAGGTATTATGCCTTTAAGAAATAAACAGCACCACTGGTATGCTTTTGGTGGTGCTGTCTTAAGTACAATCTTAGTAGATAGTCTATTTCTGTTAGCGGCTTTAGTAGCTTAAGTAGAGGTCACGGGAAAAACCAATGTCTATCGACTAATGAGTAATTGCATAAAAACTGGTCATTAAACATAAAGAGGAATAGACAACACTACTACTGAAAATTTAATCTTCAGGAGTTTGAAAATGAGAGTTTATTCTAATTTTGCCAGATTAGTGGCTGTATTTGCCGTCTTATCTCCACTGTTGACTATAAATACAGCTAATGCCCAAACTAGCTACCCAATGACCTGTCGTGGTGGTGGTACGCTATCAATACAAAACGATGGTAGCAACGGTGTACGCATAAATTTTCAAGCAGGACGAGGATCAGCCCCTCAAGGCTTGTCCCCAGGACAGTGTACTTGGTCAGATCGAGCCTTGAGTTCTCAAGAACCAAAGAGCATCTGTGACAGTGCTGCAAGTGCAGCTCAATACGTCTCTCGGTTAGTTCAGTCTAACGAGTACTCAATTTTTCAGGTTTACAATAATGGTCGTGGCTGTATGCAAGTAACTAGAGTAGGGCCTTAAGACTTTCGTGATCAAAAATTAAAAACCCCATTTTCTGGAAGAAGGTGGGGTTTTACATTGCTTAACTATCCTTAACTAAACAGGATTGATTCTCGTTTCACTCGTCTTTTCTGTCTAATCTTCTACTTAATTTCCATTGCCAAGTAAGTACCAGCAAAGATTGTGGCCTTTAATAAGCTGTATATTAGTTTCTGATGGCTGCTGTGTGTTGATTAAGCCATCAGCTTTTAGTCAACAGTCAATAGTGAGATAGTACATTCCTGTCGCCTTGCGTCGGAAAGCAACTATCTTTAGCGAAGCGTGAGCGACTTTAGGAGCGTCACCCGTAAGGGTCGAGATTCAATAGTCACAAGCTGAGGATAATGGACTAAAGATTGTTGGCAGCTGTTTGCTTAACGCTGTTATTTCAGTTTGATGGAAAGAGGTAAAAAAATCGTGAAAGGATTGGTGCGTTTATTAACAGTATTTAGTTTGTTGCTTGGCTGTTGGGGATGGTTGGGAACAACCCAGATTGCCCAAGCTGCCAATTTACAAAGTTTCGTTATGCCTCAAGTCCCAGTTTTAGCAGTTGAACTGCGGAATCGTGCCGACGAGAAACTAGCAACAGATTTTGGTAAAAAAATTGATTTGAACAACACCAACGTCAGAGCTTTTCAAACCTATCCAGGTTTATACCCCACTTTGGCGAAAAAAATCATCAAAAATGCTCCTTACTCTAAGGTAGAAGATATCCTGGATCTGCCAGGATTAAGCGATCGCCAAAAGCAACTGCTGCAAGCGAATTTAGACAAATTCACCGTGACAGAACTAGATTCTGTCTTCAACGAAGGCGACGATCGCTTTAACAACGGTATCTACAGATAAGTTTTCGTGTAGTTACCATCAAGAAGGCTTACCCACTCTCTATCTCAGGGGGTGGGAGTCTTATTATGTAAGAAGACAGGGTGCAGAAGGTAAAAGGAGATAAGGTGGACAAGGGAAAATTTTTTCCCAATACCCAATAACCACTTTCCCTGAGCGAAGCCAAAGGGATGCCCAATGACGGCAGTTACTCCTCTTGGGAAGCCAGTCTCGTGGGCGGGTTTCCCGACTTGAGAGAACTGGCGTGAGACCCTAAGACCTCACTGCCTCCCCAATACCCATTTCCCCACTCTCCAACCTTGCCAAACATAGATATACCTAGCCAATTTGATGTTTTAGTAGTCGGTGCTGGTGCAGCCGGACTTTACACAGCCTTGTGTCTGCCAAAATCGTTACGTGTCGGCTTGATTACAAAGGAAACTGTTTCTCTTTCTGCCAGTGATTGGGCGCAGGGCGGTATCGCTGCTGCGATCGCACCTGATGATTCTCCTATTCTTCATATTGAAGATACACTCAAAGCGGGGGCAGGATTATGTGATATTGATGCGGTAGAATTCCTCGCTCAACAAGCCCCTAGTTGTATTCAATCTCTAGTAGATTTGGGGGTTGCTTTTGACCGACACAATCAAACTTTAGCTTTAACTTTAGAAGCCGCCCATTCTCGTCACCGAGTTCTCCACGCCGCCGACACCACTGGTAGAGAGGTGACAACTACTCTCACTGCCCAAGTATTACGCCGCCAAAATATTCTTGTCATTCAGCAGGCTTTGGCCTTAAGTCTATGGATAGAGCCTGAAAGTGGCCAATGTCAGGGAATTAGCTTGTTTTATCAAGGTGAAATTCGCCCAATCAAAGCTAGGGCTGTAGTGTTAGCTACGGGTGGGGGTGGCCAAGTATTTGCCCAAACTACCAACCCAGCAGTCAGTACAGGCGATGGCGTGGCGATCGCTTGGCGAGCAGGAGCAATCCTCCGCGATTTAGAGTTTGTGCAGTTTCACCCCACGGCTTTGACTAAACCTGGACGCTTTTTGATTAGCGAAGCTGTGCGTGGAGAAGGCGCACACCTGATCGACAATGAAGGACGGCGGTTTGCTTTTGACTATGATCCTGCTGGTGAACTTGCACCTAGAGATATAGTTAGTAGAGCCATTTTTAGCCATCTACAACGTACCGCAGTTGATCCTGCCACCGCTCATGTGTGGTTAGATATGCGTCCCATTCCCCCTGAAAAAATTCGTCAACGTTTTCCCAACATTATTAATGTATGTCAGCGTTGGGGAATCGATGTCTTTCATGAACCAATCCCCGTCGCCCCAGCTGCTCACTACTGGATGGGTGGAATTGCTACTGATTTAATGAATCGGACTAATATTCCGGGATTATACGCAGTCGGAGAAACTGCTAGTACTGGTGTCCACGGGGCCAACCGTCTAGCCAGTAATTCTTTGTTGGAATGTATTATCTTTGGCGCGCAGTTGGCGCAAATCCAACTTTCCGATTGGGAAGAATCTAAATTGCCAGTATCACCAGCCAGAGAATTTAATATTGATGTTGATGAATGGCAAAACCAACAAACACAGCTAGCTGCTATTCGAGAAAAATTACCCCGTCTAGTTTGGCAAAGTGCCGGTATTTGTCGAGAACAGTCAAGTTTGGCAAGTGCGATCGCTACAGTGGAATCGTGGCAGCAAGACTTCGCGGCTTTGCCCTTAAGTCGATTTTTACTAACTTTACAGTCTTACGAACCAGTTAAATTTCATTTTCCAGACGCTAATCAACAAGTTCGACTATGGGCAGAAACCAGTAATTTGCTAGATGTAGCTTATCTTATCCTCAAAAGTGCCGCCTTTAGAACTGAAAGTCGGGGTGGACACTATCGTCTAGACTACCCTCACCCTGATCCCCGATGGCAAACACATACCTTAGTTCATAAGTATCAATGGAATAAATCTCCGATTATGAAATCTTAAATTTTGCTTAAGTATATTCAACTAAGTGTTTTCATTGCCTATACTCATTTTCATTGAAGCAAGTATAAATACTAAGACTAATCTCTAACCGAGAAAAAATATTATTCTTGGTTTGTAGACAACAGCTTTATGCCACAAGAAATTATCTTGTGGAACTTCGCTCTGCCTGTATATCCTTTATTTTGTACAAAATAAAGATTTAGCGAGTGCCACTACCATACTCGCTGTCTGGCCCTCCATAATTCGGCGGAATATAGGTTTCTACCAAGCGTTCATCCTCTTGTTCAAGATAAGCCGTAGATTCACTAACAGGATACTTAAGAGCGTAACTTGGTAAAGATTGGAAAGCGGCTGTTGCATCAGCAACCTTTGGGATTACCAAAAAAGCACTGAGACACAACATCACAGCACTAAAAATTTGCAATTTTGTAGTCATAGCTTCTAGTAAACGGATGACAATTTCTGATTTATCGAGCGTGTTTTGTTAAATACAGCAGAGTGAATTACTTCTCAAGCCCTCTCCAGATGGCATTTAATTTTCCAAAAAGTTTTTTTGGGTTTATGTTCTCGATTAACTAACTACCACTTAACTGACAAGTATGTATTTATAAGGACAATCCGAAGTACGGAGTTTTGCCTTCATTAAACCTTGTTACTTAAGGAATATAGCTGAAAATCAGTCATTAACATCCATCTGAGGTTAGAAGTAATTCTAGACCTAAATTTATATATGTTCATTAATTACCACAGAATAATTATATCTATCATACATTTTTAATAAAAACTTAAGATAGGCGTGTGTAAATACTCACTAAATTCAGTACTTGTTATGTATTAATACTGAGATATTTTGAACTACTGATAGTGTTTTCTTGTAAAAAGAGGCAAATCCCGGATCGTAACATTGCCGTTTCGTTTATTTTTAATGAATTTTTTGATAAAAATTACCAAAAATTAAAATTTCCATGAGTTAACCACTCAGAGGAATTCAAAGACCCTGTCGGTAGGTTTAAACCTGTATATTTCTTCAGAAAATAAAGAGACCCCAGTCTCAACAGACAATCTTGGCGCGTAAGTCCTGCCCCTGAAGACAATGCCCCAAGGGTTGCTCAACTTGATTAAACTGCCGTGGGCTTGACTACCTCATATTCGGCCAGCTTCTGCCACTATTCTCTTTTCCCTGTTCTCTACCCGAAGGGCTGGTCAGTATCTGTTACCTCAATACGGTTCGGATAAGCTCCTTGAGGCAGGGGAGGAAAGAGGGTTATTTTCAGAATTCTTCTCTTCCCCGAAGTTTGCTTGGAGGGAAACCCTCCTGGCAACTTCTCTTCCTGCTTCTCTTCTCCCCTTCCTCCCCGCCTACCTTAACCAAGAAATTCTTTAACCGAAAGGTATTGTCTGTTACCTTGAAAACACACCCTAGAAGAATTCATAGCAGTTTTTGCCAAGGTTCTTAGCACGATACATTGCAACATCAGCTTGTTTGATTAGGGTATCAGCATCTTGACCAGCGTGAGGGTAAATAGTGATACCAATACTAGCTGAGACCTTAGTAGTATATCCACTTAAAACAATTGGTTCGGTAATACTAGCTAAAATTTTCTCAGCAACTTTAGCTGCTGCTTGCTGATGAGGTATCGCCCGTAAAAGCACTGTAAATTCATCTCCACCCAAGCGAGCAACTGTATCACTAGCACGTAAAGAATTGCTCAATCGCTGACCGATAATTACTAACAGGCGATCGCCCATCTCATGGCCTAATGTATCGTTAACTTGCTTAAACCCATCCAAATCAATAAAAAATACCCCTAACAATAAGTGATTATCATGCGCCCAGTTGATTGATTCTTGCAGCTGTTCGGCGAAGAATTTACGATTAGGTAGTCCGGTGAGAGAATCATGATAGGCCAGATAACGTAATCGGTCTTCTTTAAGTTTTAATTCATGATTAGAGCGAAATAACTCGGCTGCTGTGCGCCTAAGTTCATCTTCCATCAACTTGCGTTGTGTAATATCTCGAATCACCCCCACTAGATAGAAATTTCCCGCTGCATCTTTGTGGAGCGATCGCTTCGTCGCAATTAAGTGCGTTTTCCCATAAGCATCAGTAAATTCTTCTTCATTTTCTTGGGGATGCTGTGTCCACAAAACTAACTCATCCTGCTGTCGGAAGACATCAACCTCATGTTGTGGGAAAAAATCAACATCAGATTTGTCAATTAGCACTGTATCAGGATAGCCAATCAATTGACAGTAAGCCTGATTTAATACAATCCACTGACGTTGCTCATTCTTGACAAAAATCGGATCAGCAATTGTATTAATAATTTGCTGCAAAAATTCCTTAGAGCGTTTTAACTCTTCCTGCATATAAGCCAAATGATAAGTAATCCAAGTTACCGCTCCACTAAATGTCAATAGTGGTGGAATCAGTGGTATCCACCAACCAGACAAAAAAGCCAGATATGCACTTAAGACCAGCAGCAAACAAGAAAATATCACAGTTAAGATACTGGGAAGAGGTCGTCTGATCCGCCATGTGGTTGCAGCCCCAATATACGACCAAGCAAAAATCCACAAATGTTCCCAAAAATCTGGCCAGGCTTTTAATAGTGGTCTTCCATCTAAAGCAGCCGAGATTAACTGATCCACAAAATAGGCTTGTAAGACTATACCCGGTATGGGTTCTGCCCCTGCCATTAGCCGACTAGAATAGGGAATAAATACACCTTCTTTGATACTAGAGGCAGTAGAGCCAATTAAAACGATCCGATCCTTAATCAAGCTAGTCGGAACTTTATCGGCTAAAACTTCTGCCATCGTCACTTGGTGATAACCACAATTATTTTCTGTAGCATTGTCACACTTAGGCTTGGGAAAATTTGACAAAATTTGATACCCTTTGGCATCTGCTGCCACGTAAGCCCCATCATTACCTTGAAAGCGAGTAAATACAGCTTTACCCAACTGTAAATACTGAGGATTACTAGCTGCCCCTTTAGGGACAATACCTTCGGATGTTAAATACAATAAAGCTAGTTTTAGGGCAAAGCTTTCGTGTGCTTGATTACCAATATGCCAATACAACAAACTACGCCGGACTTTGCCATCAGGATCGTACAGTATGTTATTAAAGCCTACTTGTTGGCGATTTAATTGTGGTGGTGCTAAAACTCTCTGTTTCCCTTCAGGTGCTAGAAGTTCTACACCAACCAAATTAGGCATTGATTGATAAGCATTCACTAGCTCTGTATAACCATATTTGATCGGCACATCCCGATAGATATCTAGACCAATAGCACGCGGTTGATGAGCTTGTAGTTTTTGCAATAATTCAGCAATCACACCATCTGCGATCGGGAATCCTTGGCGTAAAGAAGCCTCATCAATGGCTACAATCGTAATTCGATGATTGGGCGTTTCACTTGGTCTTAAGTGAAAAAACTGGTCTAAAATCGTCAACTCTAAGGATTGCAATAAACCTAAATAACGTAGAACTAAGACTAAAAATACGACACTAAAGGTGATTATTAATTCTCTGTGTCCTTTACTAAAAGATGATTTCAGTCCTAAAATTAATTTCACGAGATGCTTACTGAGTTGCTGACCCATTCCCATGACCTGCTGGACAGAAAAATGATAATAGAGCGTTGCAAATTATTAAACAATTCTTAAAAGAATGTTTTGATGATTTTTTTATACACTATTTTCACTACTAGACACATTTAAAACATGAAAATTGTGACAATTCAGAACCCCGACTCCTTTCGGCAATCGGGGTTCTTGGCTTTTGCGAATAATTTAGCTTGAGGATGACTGTTTTATCTAAAGTATTTGAAGTTAGTTGGCCCTGTGTAACCTGTAACCTTAGCTAATTCTGAGAGGCTTTGAACTCCACTGTAGCTTTTACCATTGATAATCCAAGTCGGGTAGCCTGTAATTTGTGCAGCTTGACACAAGTCTGGTTTTCCCTTGGGACTATCTGGGGCGCACTCTGTCTTGATACTGTCATCAATGATTTGATAAGCTTCTTTGCCAAACAGTAATTTCTGTTCATGACAATGAGGACACCAGTAGGCTACATATTCTTTCGCACCTACCTTAACTAAATGGCGTGCTAAGGAAATTTCTGCTTCACCAGAGGTCGTATTGACTTCCCAGCCGAACTCAGGGTTAGGATCTTTAGTAGGAACAAAGGGTGGTAGTCTGCCAGCCGGGATTTCCTGGACGGGTGGTTTTTCGGAGACGTTGACATCCTTATATATGTACAAAGTGCCGATAAGCGTCACCATCCCCACAATAATGGCAGTAAAGAAGATTTGCCCAATGTCTTCCCAAGAACGACCAATAACAGTCAGTACCAACATACTGAGAGCAAACAAAGCCGAGGTAATGCAGTAAGGACAAAGGGCTTTCAGGTTAAATGCTAGTACATACATTAAGTAGCCACTGAAAATAGACATGGCGATCGCGCCGATCAATAGCAGCCACCACGTCAAGTTTTCTAGTTGCTTACGGGTATTATTTTCTCCTTTCCAGACCACGGGTGCTAAAGCGAAAACCAACATCCCGACATAGGCCAATAACCCAAATAAGGCCAGTGGTTGTCCTAAAACTGTTGCCCAAGGACTAGCAAGTACATCATTACAACCCTTAACACCAGCTTGGGCTACACAAGCAGCACTACCTCCAGTCAACTTTTCAAAAGTTAAATAGCCAGTATTCAAAGCACCAAGTCCAGCGATCGCGGCAATTATTACGCGCGACCACTGGTGAATCCAGGGAGTAGAACGGCGGCGAATCATAGAAGTGGGGAATGGGGAATAGGGAATGGGGAATAAAAAGTAAAAAGATACTTGTCTTCTGCTTTTTGCCTTTTACTTTTTACTTGCTTTTAAGAATGTAACTTTACTTGTTTAGCTGATTTGCTCTCAGCTTTGGAGTTCCAAGTTCGACGAGCAGCTTCTACAAATTGACTGACGCGAATGGGGTCAATTGGTTGCTCAATCCGACCTTGGCGTTTTAAGGAGCTAGAAACAATTACACCATTGGCGGCCTGCAATAGTGTAGCAATATTTTCCCAGTTCGCTCCACTACCAATAAATACTGGTGTACCATTGGCTGCTCCACAGGCTAGTTCCAAGTCTTCTTGGTTCGGGGGACTACCCGTCGCCCAACCAGATAAAATCACTGCATCTGCTAAACCCCGTTCAATAGTGTCTTTGACAGCAACAGTGAGATTAGGCGAACTGAGGGGACGGGCGTGTTTGACCAATACATCAGCCAGAATTTTGACATCAGAGCCTAATTCTCGGCGATAACGGAGTAATTGATGGGCTTCTCCCTCAATTAATCCTTGGTCGGTAGCCATTACCCCTGTCAACACATTCACACGGATAAATTGCGCTCCCACACAAGAGGCGATCGCCATTGCACTATGACCATCGTTTCGCAAGACGTTGATACCTACAGGTAACGTTACCAAGTTCTGAATTCGTTGCACTACCACAGTCATGGCACTTACCACCGCGGGATCAACATGGTTTTTTGTGAACGGCGCATCGAAAAAATTTTCGACAATAATACCGTCCACTCCGCCACTAGCTAGAGCAGTTGCTTCTTGTTCAGCGCGGTCAATCACTGCTCTGAGGCTACCTCCCCAACGGGCTGAAGTAGGGAGGGGTAGCAGGTGTACCACGCCAATAATTGGTGTTCGAGTTTTAAATAGCTGATCTAAGTCCACGTCTTTTACTATTGTGAGGAAACGGGGCGGCAATCCAATTTTGGATTTTGCGGAAAGTCTGAGCGGAGGTTGCCTCCGAAAGAAGTTTCCAAGACGGATTTTAAATTTTAGATTCTTCAATCCAAAATCTAAAATTCCTAGTCTCCAACCCTATTAGCATTAAATTTGTTTTATTTTGGTTGTTTTGCTGCCTCCATCCGAAGGCAGAATTTAGGGTAAAACTTACCATAAGATATGTTAAGATAAAACTTGGCTACAAGAGGAGTTTGCCACTCACAACACGCAAGGCAGCTTCCCTCTGTTTAGGTATTTCGCCAGCGTATCGTCGTAGGCCAAGCCTGAGCGTTAGGGTAGCATTACTGCTTCATGGGGCGTAGTCGCAAGTGCGATTTCCCTGAGGGTAGCGACTTCTCATAACCAGCCTTTGGGCGGCTTCCCGATGGGTAAATTAACAACGCACACGCTGCGGTAATGTAAAATACCAACAGGCGATTTGTTAAAAAAGATTACAAGTGTCAAATGTACCCAAAGACACTCAATTTTACCCTGGGAAACAAACTAATAAAAACATCATAACATGACCTGAATACAACTACGGTCATAGGTTTGAAGCAGTTACGGTCAGTGGAAACACGCCATAAAAAATAATGTAACTGTTAGGGTGCGAACCACGAACAACGAAATCATGTTGTTTGTGTTTGACAACAAGCAAAAACCAAAATTTTTTCAAAATATGGGTGAAAAGCCAACAATAGCAATCTCTCACTTGGGCTGTGAGAAAAATCGAATTGATACAGAACATATGTTAGGGCTGCTGGTAGAAGCAGGATATGGTGTAGATGCCAATGAAGAGTTAGCAGATTACGTTATAGTCAATACTTGTAGTTTTATTGAAGCAGCTAGGGAAGAATCTGTTAAAACATTAGTAGAACTCGCAGAAGCTAACAAAAAAATAGTGATTACAGGCTGCATGGCGCAGCACTTCCAAGGACAATTGTTGGAGGAATTGCCGGAAGCCGTTGCTGTAGTCGGCACTGGAGATTATCATCAAATCGTCAATGTCATTGAAAGAGTAGAGCAAGGGGAGCGGGTTAAACAGGTTAGTGCTGAACCAACTTACATTGCTGATGAAACAACACCCCGCTATCGCACTACTACCGAAGGTGTTGCTTATTTGCGAGTAGCGGAAGGGTGTGATTACCGTTGTGCATTTTGTATTATTCCCCATCTGCGAGGCAACCAACGATCGCGTACAATAGAATCGATAGTTGCTGAAGCAGAGCAACTAGCCAATCAAGGGGTGCAAGAGATAATTCTCATTTCCCAAATCACCACCAATTACGGGTTAGATATTTACGGTAAGCCCAAACTAGCCGAATTGCTCCGGGCGTTGGGGAAAGTGGATGTACCGTGGATTAGGATACACTATGCCTATCCCACTGGGCTAACCCCAGACGTGATCGCAGCAATTCAAGAGACACCTAACGTCTTACCTTACTTGGATTTACCACTGCAACATTCTCATCCAGAGGTGTTGCGGGCAATGAATCGCCCCTGGCAAGGGCGCGTCAATGATGAGATTATCGATCGCCTAAAAACCGCAATACCAGGTGCGGTTTTGCGGACAACATTAATAGTAGGCTTCCCTGGAGAGACAGAAGCACATTTTGAGCATTTACTAGAGTTTGTCCAACGGCATAAATTTGACCATGTGGGGGTTTTCACCTTTTCAAAAGAAGAAGGAACACCTGCATATACACTACCCAATCAATTGCCACAAGCTGTCATGGATGAACGCCGCGATCGCCTGATGGCACTCCAACAGCCCATCTCTTGGCAGAAAAATCAACAGGAAGTCGGCAAAATCGTTGAAGTCCTGATTGAGCAGGAAAATCCTGAAAGTGGAAAACTAATCGGTCGTTCTGGCAGATTTTCCCCTGAAGTTGATGGTCAGGTCTACGTTGGTGGCAAGGCCAAGTTAGGAACTATCGTACCCGTAAAAATCCACGGTGCGGATGAGTACGATCTGTTTGGCGAAGTCGTCCAATCAGGCAGGTGACAGGTGAGCCAGCGCGCAGAACAGGGGTTTCCCCCATGCAGCTTGCTTCCCCGGAGGGGTGCGACTGGCGTTAGCAACGCAGGAGCTTCACCCGAAGGGTAACAGGTAAGAGGAGGGAAAAAGTTTACAGTGATGTCCTCTTTTCCCCAGTCCCCAGTACCCACCCAATTCCTCAATTAAAGTTTCAATTTACAAATCGCAAAGCAAAAAAACAAAATCTAGGAGCGTTGATGAATCTTTCTTTTCAAGAACTAGGCATTTCACAGGAACGCGTTGACCACTTAGAAAAACTTGGTTTTACCACACCTACCAACATTCAAGCCCAAGCCATTCCCCAACTGTTGTCAGGTCGAGATGTTGTAGGTCAATCTCAAACAGGTACAGGCAAAACAGCTGCTTTTTCCTTACCCATGTTAGAGCGGATCGACGTGCAGCAAAGAGCTGTGCAAGCTTTAGTTTTGACTCCCACCCGTGAGTTAGCTATTCAAGTTCATGATGCTATGAGCCAATTTGTCGGTCATAGTGGCTTGCGGGTGTCAGCAATTTATGGCGGTCAATCAATTGATCGTCAAATTCTACAACTCAAGCGTGGCGTTCATGTAGTAGTCGGTACTCCAGGTCGGGTGATTGACTTACTAGAACGGGGTAGCTTGAAACTTGATCAAGTTAGATGGTTTGTTTTAGATGAAGCCGATGAAATGTTGAGCATGGGTTTCATTGATGATGTGGAGAGAATTCTTTCTCAAGCACCGGAAGAACGGCAAACCGCTCTGTTTTCAGCCACCATGCCCCCATCAATTCGGATGTTGGTCAACAAGTTTTTGCGTTCTCCTGTAACTGTTACAGTCGAGCAACCCAAAGCCACACCGAATAAAATCAATCAGGTAGCTTATCTCATCCCCCGCCACTGGACAAAAGCCAAAGCTTTACAGCCAATTCTGGAAATGGAAGATCCAGAAACTGCTTTAATCTTTGTCCGTACCAGACGCACCGCTGCCGAACTCACCAGTCAACTGCAAGCGGCTGGCCACAGTGTTGATGAGTATCATGGTGACTTGTCTCAGCAAGCACGGGAACGCTTATTGACCAGATTCCGCAATCGTCAAGTGCGCTGGGTAGTAGCAACTGACATCGCTGCACGGGGTTTAGACGTTGACCAACTCTCCCATGTGATCAACTTCGACCTCCCTGATAGTGTGGAAACCTACGTTCACCGCATTGGTCGAACAGGCCGCGCCGGAAAAGAAGGTACAGCTATCACTTTAGTACAACCCTTTGAGCGTCGCAAACAGCAAATATTTGAACGTCACGTACGTCAAAACTGGCAATTGCTGTCCATTCCTACACGGGCGCAAATCGAAGCACGCCACATCCAAAAGTTACAAGGACAAGTCAGAGAAGCTTTGGCTGGTGAGCGTTTAGCTTCATTCTTGCCCATTATCAGCGAACTAATTGAACAGTACGATGCACAGGCGATCGCAGCTGCGGCATTGCAAATCGCCTATGATCAAACTCGTCCTGCTTGGTTGAGTGCCGATATCGATATTCCCGAAGAAACCGCATCTGTTCCCAAACCCAAGCTTACCAAACGTCGCGAATTTTCTGGTGACAGAAGTCGTTCCAATTGGAACAGAGATAACAACAACGACGAGGAAAGACGCGGTACTCCCAAACCCAAACTCCGTTCAGGTCGTCGAGAACCTTCTGTTTCTTCCGCTAATCAAAAATTAGGCTCATCCGCAGCTAGGGAATCAGCTTCTTAGTCACTATTCATTTGAATTTGTGATTGAGGCTAAGAACAACTGACTATTTTGATCAGCTTGTAGGAACATAGGAAATGATGCCCTATTTCTAGTCTTATGTTCACAATCTCAGACTTAGATCAGCTACAAGCTGAACATCCAGAATGGCAGATAGAATTGGTGGATGGAAATATTCTAGTAATGAGTCCATCTGATTAGGTATCCGTAAAAATAAGTGTAGAGTTTGCGCGGCAACTTGGTAACTGGGTACGACCGCGTAAACTTGAACGGATAACTAGTTCGATTACTAGTTTTATTCTGCCTATTTTAGAAACAGAAGTTGACACAATAACTAGAAATTGAAAAATTTATCGCCCGAATCAAGAATCAATTATTTTAAATAATAATGACCAAACGATGCTGCCAGATTGATTAAATATTTGGGAGCTAACAATATTAAAATTGTGGTTGTCTGTATTTGCTGAAGAGGTTAGAGGCCGGAATAATCTTGAGAAAAACTTTATGTACCTCCGCGAGATTTTGCGTTTAAAAAATTACTAACCTGCCTTCCCTTGCCTCTAGCCTCTTTCCTCTACTTCCAAGGACGACTCGCTTTTTCTAATTCCTGGATTTCATCGTCACTTAATTTCCAACCTAAAGCACCAGCATTCTGTTTGACTTGTTCAGCAGTTTTCACCCCAGCGATGGGAATGACATTACCCTGAGCAATTAACCAATTTAAAGCTACTTGGGCAGGGGTGCGATCGCGCTTCTCACCTAAACTGCGTAATAAAGAAATTACTGGTGTAATTTTTTGCAATCCCTCTTGATTAAATCGGGGATCTAATTTTCTAGCACCCGTAAGTTTTTCAGAACTTTCAGGCGTATATTTTCCTGTCAGCAATCCCTGAGCTAAAGGGCTATATGCCAAAATTGTTACACCTAACTCACGAGCAGTTGCTAACGTACCATCACTTTCAATTTGGCGAGTCAGTAAAGAATAACGAACTTGGTTCACAGCTAAAGGAACTCCTCTCGCTGCCAATATTTGATGAGCTTCGCGCATTTGTGCGGCTGAGTAATTACTAACACCCACAGCAGCGATTCTACCTCGCTTCACTTCGTCGGCTAGGGTGTTTAACAAAGTTTCTTGACTTAAAAAGAAAGCAAAAGGCCAATGGACTTGATATAAAGCAATACTTTCCACTTGCAAGCGTTTGAGACTATCTGTTAAAGCATCAGAAACAGATTGTCCGTTAAATCGCCAAGGTAGCGGGCCGAATTTCGTAGCAATTTGTACTGACTGTTGTGTTTGCTGGAGAAATTGTCCTAAAAATTTTTCTGATAATCCTAGTCCATAAACTTCAGCAGTATCAAAAAAGGTGACACCAGCTTCTAAGGCGGCGGTAAATGCTGCTTGCAGCTGTTCTAATCCGTACCCCTCGCCATAATTCCAAAATAACTTATCACCCCAAGCCCAAGTGCCAATGCAAAGGGGTGTGACAGATGGGCCGTTTTTCCCCAATGTGATTGTTTCCACGATGGTAAAATTTAAATTAATATTTCTTTACTTTTTCAGTTTAACGTTAGTAAAAGTGATTAAATTCATCAGTCAAAAAATTGGTCAATTAGTAAGATTTACTTAAATATTTCCTTAAATACTATTTTCCTTACAAATAGCTATGGCAACTAGCAATTTTTCACCAAATCCTGAATCAGATCAGTCGGTCAATATGAAACCTTTGCCCAGAATCAATTTACCAACAATGTTTCGACTAGGTTTGTTTCAAATGGGATTAGGCATCATGTCGCTTCTCACCTTGGGTGTGTTGAATCGAGTCATGATTGATGAGTTAAAAGTTTTGCCATTGATTGCAGCTGGGGCGATCGCTATGCACCAGTTTGTTAGCCCGGCACGAGTCTGGTTTGGTCAAATGTCTGATGCCAAGCCGATACTTGGCTATAATCGCACTGGCTATGTTTTGATAGGGGCTGCATTATTTACCATTGTTTCTTTCTTGGCTTTGCAAGTGGTATGGCAAATAGGTAGCAGCTTACAAACCACTGGCTGGAGTTTCGCAACCTATGCTTGGGCGGCTGTACTGGCATTGATGTTTGCAGTTTATGGTTTAGCTTTGAGTGCTAGTTCTACACCTTTTGCAGCTCTGTTAGTCGATATAACCGATGAGGATAATCGTTCCCAGCTAATTGGGATCGTCTGGTCAATGCTGATGATCGGTATTGTTATAGGCGCGGTTGTTAGCTCTAGATTACTGGAAAGACCAGAAATTTGTGGAGCGGCTTTGTTATCTTATGATCCGACGCAAACTAACAAAGTCGTTGACATAGCTAAACTGCAACAAGCAGTGAATCCCGTTTTTATCATTATGCCTGCAATAGTGTTTGGACTATCTGTGCTGGCAACCTTTGGTGTAGAAAAGAAGTATTCCCGCTTCAATTCCCGTTCTACCGTAGTAGATAGAGAAGACCAAATTACTTTGAGTAAAGCGTTGAAGGTGCTAACTGCTAACCGTCAAACAGGCGTGTTTTTCAGTTTTTTATTGGTATTGACTGTCAGTATTTTTATGCAGGATGCAGTCCTAGAACCTTATGGTGGAGAGGTTTTTGGGATGTGTATCTCGCAAACTACTAGATTAAATATTCCCTTTGGTATAGGGACTTTAATCGGCATCAGTTCCACTGGTTTTTTACTTTTACCGCGTTTAGGAAAGAAACAGACAACGAAAATTGGCTGTCTGGGTGCGGTGTTCAGCTTTTGTCTAATTATCATGGCAGGCTTTAGCGGCAACTCAGGCGTATTGATGGGTAGCTTGCTGTGTTTTGGTTTGTCTTCAGGAGTGATTACAGCTGGTGCGACTAGTTTGATGTTGGATTTGACCGCGGCGGAGACAGCAGGCACATTTATTGGTGCGTGGGGATTATCTCAAGCGATGGCTAGGGGTTTAGCTACAGTTTTGGGTGGTGTAGTCTTAAATGTCGGCAAAACGTTGTTCAGTATACCAGTACTAGCATACGGGATGGTGTTTGCATTACAAGCCATAGGGATGCTGATTGCTATTTGGTGTTTGCGGCGGGTTAACGTCCAGGAATTTCAGGTGAACGCTAAAACTGCGATCGCCTCTATTCTGGAAAAAGAACTAGATTAAAACTCTTAGCACCTTTACATCAAAATTAATTAATGAACGATTTTTGGACGGCAGTTGTTGAGTTCGCTGAAACCACTACTAACAGAGTGGGAAAGCGATTAATGCAAGACTTTGGCCAAGTACAAGCTTCACAAAAAGCTGATGGTAGTTTGGTGACACAGGCCGATAAATGGGCAGATCAAGAAATTCGGGATGCGATCGCTTCTAGTTTCTCCGGTTACGGGATTTTGAGCGAAGAAAGTGAACAAATTTTTCCCGGTACAGATTGGTGTTGGGTGATTGATCCTTTAGATGGCACAACCAACTTTACACGGGGTATCCCCATCTGGTCGATTTCCTTGGCTTTGCTCTATCAAGGTACACCCATTTTTGGTTATGTGTACGTCCCACCACTCAATCAAGCTTTCCACGGGTTTTGGTCGGGTAGTTCCGGTTTCACTACACCATCGGGAGCATTTCTCAATCATCACCCCATTCACACCAGTATTGACGCTCCCAGTAGCAATCATTTTTTCAATCTTTGTTCCC
The DNA here is from genome assembly GCA_015296085.1 of Trichormus sp. M33_DOE_039. GTDB lineage: Bacteria > Cyanobacteriota > Cyanobacteriia > Cyanobacteriales > Nostocaceae > Trichormus. Next base: position 128,688 of record DVDT01000086.1, read on the forward strand.
GTAGTTTGGCTGTAGTACAACAAGGCTTTCCTTGCAAAATTCGGATGTTGGGTGTAGCTAGCTATAACTTCCTCACCGTTGCAGCAGGAGCAACACTAGGAGGTATAGAAGCAACACCCAAAGTTTGGGACATTGCAGGAGCTTGGGTGATTGTGCAAGCGGCTGGTGGTAGCTGGGTATCACTCAACTCACAACCATTTCCTTTGGTATCGGGAGCAGATTATAGCGATCGCTCTTTCCCTACCCTCGTTGTTAGTCGCTCAGAATTATTGTCTTTCTTTACACCCTTTACCCAGTCCTTGAATATCTAAGGGACTGTAAAGCTTTTAATCCTAAACCTTCTCATTAACTCAGGTTGCCCATCGCCAAAATTTTTACAGGCAACCTGAGTATTTTTTCATGATTTCCGAGATTGGTCACGTATATGTAATTAGATGGTGTCATTGGCTCATGACATGACTAACTGTTGACTGTGTATTTTTGACTGTCAATAGGAAATTAATGAAGACTGACACACTGAATTTACTTTTTTCAACCTGAATTTGCTTGTTGGGTGTAAAAGCGATGTTATCTGATCTGGATTTAATGCGAGAGTTTGTTGTTCAATCTATTGAAAAAAAAGAAGTTTTATTAGCGAATTCTTATCTAAAAGCACAGATGGTTTATAAAAGCAATCAATTAATCTCTAAACAAGAAGGTGTGATTGCTACTGCCAAACTGGATCATACACCTTCTGATTTTCTTATTTATGGAACTTCATCCTATTGGGAAATCATCAATGAAACATTAGCAGAATATAGTTATATTTATACAGGTGAAATAGATAACAATGGTTTCTATCAATATCAACAATGCTCTATTCCCCAAGGTTATACACTGCAATGTACTACCTCTGTTAATCTATGGCAAGCTTGGTGGAAGTACCGTAAATACGCTTCCCAATTAAAAGTTCCCTTAGATATTTTAATCAGAAGCAGAAATTCTTGGTACGGTATTAAAGAGTTGATGATTAGTGATGGTTTGATCTATATCAAAACCTTAGTTAGCGAAATTGCGTTAGATGCGAATGATTTAGTAATTTGGTTAAATAAAAACGAATTCGATTGGACATTAAAACACTTGTCAGTAGAACAGGGTAAATAATTAAAGGTTTGTAGTGATAACTTTAGTTCTCAAAAATTAAATACTAATCCTATATGTATATCTAGTTAGCATTCAATAGATTTATTCATTTATCTATTGAATGCTAACCATGAGAAAATATAACAAAAATTAAAAATTTCTTCCTCCTTTAATTTCTGCTTCTTATATTCAAGCTCGATTTTAAGTTATTTAAGCAGATTTGATTGAGCGATCATGCTCAAGAATCTGCTTTATGTTTACTAAATCCCAACTTTTTCAGTATTTCTACTAACTTAAGGTAAAAACTTTATTGTTTACTGGATAAAGTATCCAATAACACTTGACGAAATATAGTTGTTACATGATGAATATAAGATTTGTTCATGAAAACTTTACTGCCTATATTAGTTAAATTTGAAGAGTCAAAATACTTCACCGTATATTTACAACTTAAAAAAAAGGTTTGGGTATAATTAACTTTTAGGTGATTGCATATTATCAATGATATTACGGTAATTGCTGAATGACAGAGAGCGATCGCTCAAGTAAAAATGGTGCATTGCATATAAAAATAGCCATGTTATCTAATTCGGAATTATTAAGAGAGTTTGTTAACCAATCTATCCAAAAACAAGAAGTTCTGTTAGCAAATGGTACTTTACAGGCACAGACAGTTTATAAAAGTAATCAAGTCACAGCTAAAACAGAAGGTGTAATTGCTACTGCCCAAATTGCTCAGAAAACGCTGGAATTCTCAATTAAATCGACTTCATCCTATTGGGAATTAATGAACGAAGTCTTAGCAGATCACAGCTATATTCTGACTGGGGAAATAGATGAACGCCATTGCTATCGGTATCAATACTGTCCACTGCCCACAGGTTATCGTATGCACTGTACAAAATCAGTTCATTTGTGGCGTGCTTGGTGGAAATATCGCAAAAACAAGTCGCAGTTGGGTATTCCCTTAGATTTGCTAATCCGTACACGTAGTTCTTGGTATCCCATTAGAGATCTAATTATTAGCGACGGACTTTTATACATCAAAACCTTGGGTAGTGAGATTGCAGTTCACGCTGATGACTTGATAATTTGGTTAAGCAAGGCCGATGTCAAATTTCCCAATCCATCTGAGTTAGAAGCTTTATAGTTCAGGTGATAGGTGACAGTGACAATCAGAGTTTGCTGATATGTGGTGGTACTCATCTGGGTCTTTTAAGGTACTTTCAATATGGTTACAATGCCTTTGAGTATCTGACTGGAACAAGATCATGAAAGGACTGTGGCTAGAAAATAACCAATTACAACTCCGTACAGATATTCCCATTCCTGAAGCACCGCCTGGGGAAGTACTTGTGCGCGTTTTACGTGCAGGAATTTGTAATACAGACTTAGAACTAGTCAGGGGTTACTATCCTTATACTGGTGTTTTGGGACATGAATTTGTCGGTTTGGTTGAACAGGGGCCAGAACATCTTGTAAATCGGCGAGTCGTGGGTGAAATTAATGCTGTTTGCGGTCATTGCCGTTTCTGTCTTCGAGGACAAACAACCCACTGCGAAAACCGCACCGTCTTGGGCATTGTTAACCGTAACGGTGCATTTGCTGACTATCTTTGTTTACCAGTAGAAAATTTACATCCTGTACCAGACAATGTGCCAACAGAGATTGCCACATTTACCGAACCTTTAGCCGCTGCACTGGAAATTCAGCAGCAGATTGTGATATGTGCAGATGATCGCGTGTTAGTGGTAGGAGATGGCAAACTGGGACAGTTAGTAGCGCAAACTTTAGCCTTGACTGGTTGTCAACTATTAGTTGTAGGTCGTCACCCAGACAAACTTGCGAATTTAGCAGCACGGGGAATAAAAACTGGTCTAGTTGATGCTGTTACAGAGAGAAGTTTTGATATATCAGTAGAGTGTACTGGCAACCCAGACGGATTTGCGATCGCTCATCGTGCTTTACGTCCTCGTGGTACGCTAGTACTAAAAAGTACCTATGCAGGCAACCTCAGCTTAGATGTTTCAGCCTTAGTAGTAGATGAAATTACTCTGATTGGTTCTCGTTGTGGCCCATTTCCTGCCGCATTAGAATTATTAGCAGCAGAGAAAGTAGACGTAAGACCCCTAATTCATGATACTTACTCCCTCAATCAAGGACTAGAAGCTTTTGCACAAGCCCAACGCCGAGGGGTATTAAAAGTATTGTTGGAAATTAGTCATTAGTTATTCTCCCCCAATCCCCAATTCCCAGTCCCCAATCCCCAGTCCCCAATCTCTAATACAAGTAAGGATTTGTCTTAGGTTGAAAATCAGTACATTCAATTGCTTCTTCTGTATTGGCTATCGATGGGTGGACAGTGCATTTGAGGCGGTAGTTGTCGGTGAAAAATTGGCAACCAGAACATGGTATTTGGTGCATCCGTTTGGCTGTGTGGATGCTATCTCGTGTGGCTGTCCAGAGACTCCAAACGACGAGAGAAATAATCAGCCAAGCCCCAAAAAAGCAAATGGGTACTAAAAATGGTTGAATGCCTCTAATTAGGAAAGATATTAATTCCAGCACGGCAATTTCTAACAAAAATGAAGAGCTAGAAGTATATTAACTCCTAACTCTTTGCAACTAACTTCTGACTACAGACGTAAAAATTAAATTCCTGCATGACCCAATGCTAAACCTGTCACCAGCATTCCCAGAACCAAAAAGGGTTGTGCGCTGGCTTGGTATTTCACATCATTTTCTAAGGGATCACGTAGAAAATACATATCTTGGAAGGTGATTTGCGGAATGATTAACAGTACCAAAATCCCTGCATACAGATTTTCGTGGATACTTACCAAATAAGCCGCAATTAAGCCTTGAAAGGCATCAATCATGACTACACAAATCCAAGCGGCGGTGTTGATGCCAAACATCACAGGTAATGATTTCAGACCAAGTTGGCGATCGCCTTCCACACTCTTAAAATCATTGACGATCGCAATTCCTAACCCTGCCAAACTGTAAATTAGGGTGAGAACAACAATTTTCCAGTTAAGTTCACCAAACAAAGCATGACCAGCCCACCAAGGTAAGGCGATGTAACTAGCACCTAAAGCATAGTTACCCAACCAGCCGTTTTGCTTCAGTTTCAAAGGTGGTGCAGAGTAGATAAAGGCGATAAAAGAACCAAATATTGCCAAAACTGTGACATTAGGAAATTCATGCCCAGCCCATAAATCCAATACAAAGGCCAAGGCAATACCAGCGACAAACAAGAAAATAATCTGGCTCACTACCTGGGGTACAGAAATTGCGCCAGAAGGAATGGGACGATAAGGTTCATTAATGGCATCAATTTCGCGGTCATAGAAATCATTTAGGGTTTGAGTATAACCCGTGAGCAATGGCCCAGACAGCAACATACAAGCGGCTGCTTTCAGGACATTTTCCAAAGACCAAGTGTAGTTACCAGAGGAAGCCGCACCACAGACCACACCCCAAATTAAAGGAATCCAGGTAATCGGCTTCATTAATTGCAGGCGAATCTTCCAAATGGATGTTTCCCCCGGTGCTGCACCTTTCATCCCTAGCAACTGGCGGGTTTTGGCAGTGCGATCGCTGGTTTCAGAATTAGAATCAGGAGTAATGGGAGTTAGTTCTGACATAGGAATTAATTATGTATTTGGGCATTGAGAATTGGGCATTGGGAATTGGGTATTAATCTATATACCCCATGCCCCATGCCCCACGCCCTAAAAAGAAATGATCAAATAATTATTTTGGAACTTAGCCCCGGTTACAGGTTTGCCACTCAGTGCTGGAGGTAGGAAGATGTTCCGCCGTTGGTCGCCTGCTTCTATGGTGACTTCTGGCCCATACTGCGTGAGTTTGACTTGTTTTTTATCAAATCCAGGTAAAAACAAGCGTACCTGACGATTGTGGACATCGATAGCAATTGGAGTTGGGGCTTGCATTGCCTGCTCGACGAAATTGGGCATAGCATCTATTAGTGGCTGCCAATCACCATTCGTTAAGTCAGGTACAACACTGACATTTAAGGGAGTGAATTCTTCTGAGAAGTTGGTGTTGGGCTGGGAAGAGATTTGAATCACACCACCAACCGTTAAACCAACTTGCTGTGCGCTACCCCACAAATAACGGATGCTAGTCACTTCTAAGGGATCTCCTGTAGTGACCAAGAAGGCGGCTACGCGCTGGGGATCAGCTAGAGCCGCTTTTCCCTTGTCTAAGAAATTATTGACTTGATTGGTAGGTTGAGCAAAATTATCTGCTGTCCAATTGAAATTGAAAAAACTGCTAATCAGCGGCTGAACCAATGGTGATTCTGCAATACTCTTACCTAAATCAGAGTTGACTATTAATTGTCGGAATCGCCGAACATACCAGCTCAAAGACTCTGGTAAACTAAACATCCGCAAGGTCAAAGAATCACCTGTGCCGTTATAGACGATCGCATCATACTTGCCACTGGCATCATATTCGCGGATGGCATTGAGAGCAAGGGCATGATCCATCCCTGGTAGTACTACCAGTTCTTGACCGTAGACATCTTTAATGATGGGCGTTTTGAGGTATTGTGCCTCCAGTTTTTTCACTTCATCCCAATTGCGTTCTAGTAGTACAGATGCTTGAAATTGTACTACTGCTAAATTGGGTGCAATTTCCTGGGGGTCTGGTGCAAGGGGTTGATCTAAGAGAATAGGTAGTATTGGTTCTGCCAATCCTGCTAGCAGTACCCGCTTGCCTTGACTTGCCAATGATTTAGCAGCAGCGATCGCTATTTTGCTACGAGCGATGCTGCTTTCGCCCAAAAATGTCAATATCAGGGACATTATCTTGATTTCCAATTACCGCCGGTCTTTTCAATTCCAACTTAGCACTAGGCAAATACTCTTAGCTTCTACCTTGAGTTTCCTCTGCTAGACGGACTTAATTTCATCCTCAAAAAACCAAGTCGAAGTATTATCATCAAACTGTACTACGACACCAACACCGCTACCATCGGTAACTTTATAACCTGCAATCACGCCTATTTTGCCTAGTTTCTGAGCGACAACAGCAGAAACGCGATCGCGCAAACGAAACACCTGAACCTTTTGTCCGATTTCCATGCCTACATAAAACGCAATAAACCAAGAATCAGTTTAGCTGAATCTGGTACTCATCTGTCAGAGAATTGGAAGTGTCTTGAAAATAGAGAATAGAGAATGGGGAATGGGAGACAAGGGAGATTTTACCCCAAGACCACACTGCGTCCCCAATGCCCAACGCCCAAACAATACTTCGCATCAGATGAAAATCTGGGTTACATTTAGGCGAGATAAAATTGCGAACATAGCTAAAACACCCTAAATTTTTGCTGCTCACTATCAGTCCCAGATGTTTGAAGCAACTTTTTGTGTCCCTAAAATTCACACTAAATGATTGAACAAGACCTATGAAAACAAAAAAAGCTCTAATTACGGGAGTAACTGGACAAGATGGTTCTTATCTTGCGGAACTTCTGCTAGGTAAAGGCTATCAAGTTTTTGGTTTAGTTCGTCGTTCCAGTTCTAGCAACCTTGACAGAATTCATCATCTTGGTGGTGAGATACAAATTCTGTCTGGCGACCTTTTAGACCAATCCTCATTGATGGATGTCATCGCAGAATCACAACCTGATGAAATCTATAATCTGGCTTCTCAAAGCTACGTTCCTTTATCTTGGACACAGCCAGCCTTAACAGCCGAATATACAGCCCTCGGTGTCTCTCGGTTACTAGAATCGATCCGACGTTGCAAACCTGACGCTAAATTTTACCAAGCCTCTAGTAGTGAAGTGTTTGGTGAACCGGATGAATCGCCTCAAACCGAACGTACCGCTTTCCGTCCCCGTAACCCTTACGGTGTTGCTAAAGCTTATGCCCATTGGATTACTGTTAACTATCGGCAAAAATATGATCTCTATACCTGCTGTGGTATCACCTATACTCACGAATCGCCTCGACGCGGTACAGAGTTTGTCTTTCGCAAAATTACCCACACAGCAGCCCAAATTAAACTCGGTTTAACCAACGAACTTAAATTAGGCAATTTAGATGCGCGTCGTGACTGGTGTTACGCCAAAGATGCTGTGTCTGCTATGTGGTTGATGTTACAGCAAGAACAACCCGATGATTACATCATCGCTAGTGGTGAAACTCACTCTGTGAAAGAACTCGTTGAGTGTGCTTTTGACTGTGTTGGTCTCAATTGGCAAGATTATGTTTCTGTTGACTCCACATTTTACCGTCCTGATGAAGCAGTCCAGTTAGTTGGTTCTATTGATAAGATTAGTAAGAAAATCAATTGGCAACCGCAATACTCATTTAAGCAATTAGTTGAGTTAATGGTTGAAAATGATCTTAAAAAATTAAGCAGTGATAATTTTTAATCCATAAAACCATCGCTTCAAGTCTTGAAGGCAATATCTACTATTTATCTCAATTGTAGGTAATCCTGTAGGTTTGCTCTTCAATATATTTAACATTCAACACATGTATAATTCTAAGTCTATTAATCGACGGTCTTTTTTAATTGGCCTGGGTGGGTTGACAGTTTCACAATTGTTAATTGGATGTACAAATAACCAACAAACACAACTCAACATCCAATTATTGAAAGGTTCTATCCCAGCTCAAGTAGTTGATAAATTTCGTAAGACTTTGCAAAAACAGGTACAAGCCAAGTTTGTACCACTGTTACAAATTCAAGATAGCTTTAAGCAATTGCAAACTTGGCAGCAGCCACCAAAATCTGATAAAGATGCTGGATGGAGTCGCTTGATACCTTTTAGACAATCTCAAAAGCCTGAATTAGCTAATTTGGTGACATTGGGAGATTATTGGCTAAAAACTGCAATTGAACAGCAACTAATTCAACCTCTAGAACCAACACAATTCAAACATTGGTCTAATTTAGATTCTAGATGGCAACAATTGGTAACGCGCAATGACCAAGGTTTTCTTGATCCTCAAGGAAAAGTTTGGGCTGCACCTTACCGTTGGGGTAGTACAGTCATTGTCTATAACCGCGAGAAGTTTCAAAATTTGGGGTGGACACCCCAGGATTGGAGTGATTTGTGGCGGGAAGAATTGCGATCGCAGTTTTCTTTACTCAACGAACCTAGAGAAGTTATTGGTTTAGTTCTCAAGAAGCTAGGCCAATCTTACAACACTGCCGATCTCAACACAGTTCCACAGCTAGAATCAGAATTAAAAGCTTTACACCAGCAGGTAAAATTCTACGGTTCTACTACTTACTTAGAGCCTTTAATTACTGGTGATACTTGGTTAGCTGTGGGTTGGTCAAGTGATGTAGTCCCGATCTTAAACCGTTATCCCGAACTAAGGATGGTGATTCCCCGTTCCGGGACAGCAATTTGGTCAGATTTGTGGGTCAGTCCTAAAGGTGCGGCTAAGGAGGATATATCATCACAATGGATTGACTTTTGTTGGGAGTCAAATATTGTCGAGCAAATCTCATTACAGACTAAAAGTAATTCCCCTATTGCCAAAAATCTCAAAGCCTCTGATGTTCAAACTGCTTTCGCTAGTTTGTTATTGAATAGTCGTGAAGTTTTCGATAAAAGTGAATTTTTGCTGCCACTATCACCGGAGAATAATCAACAGTACGAAAATTTATTTGCCAAAATCAAAGTATAGGTAAACATAATTTTTTCAACGCAGAGGAATACAAAGGTTCACGCGGAGGAGCACCAAGTGTGAACTCTAAAAACTCTATTTAATTTTTGAAACAATTTTGTGTTTCCTGTTCATTTCAATTCGATAATTTCCTACCGAGTTGAACCTAACTTATACTGAATATTCATCTGGATATTACAAGCCGGTAGACTGCTTTGAAAGTTACAGGTATAGGTTGCTAATAAATCCCCTTGATAATTAAAAACCCTCATGTTGTAGTTATCTTTTCTGGCTGTACTACCTAAGCGATTGACGAATTCATAGCGTTCTAGATAATCTAGCAAACTCCAGATTTGCTGATTAACTATGAGGTCTACTCGACTAAATTCTGCTTGAGTGGCTGGATAGGCTATCCAATTATCTAACAATTTATTTTCAGAAATTTCTTTTGCTAACCATAAACTAGGAGTTGTTAACCCCGTTAACTTAATAGTGTTAGCTGTAATTACACCATCCTTGGGATTATTGAGTAACTCTAGATTAAGTGGTGCATCTGAGGGTTTGGGGACAGATGCTGTTTGGGCTAATGAGGGCAAATTGGATAACAGAATAATACTGCTGAAGGTTATGGCTAATAATGATGGTAATTTGTAGTTAAACATAAATAAATTCCCTAAGACTTAATAGCAATAACGCGGATTCTGCGGTAGTCTACAGTCCAAGTTCCCTGGTGATAAAGTTGCGTTAGTAAGCATTTTTCTACTTCATTAATGATTTGGTTCTTTTGTTGGGAAGATAGCCCGACAAAAAAATCATTGGCAAACATCTGTATCCAGTTTGCTAAACTTTTTTCTGCTCCTGATAGGGGCGTAGGACGGTTAAATAAAGTGGCATAAATGACGGCAAAACCCTGTGTTTCTAATATGGTAGCGTATTCACTAATACTGGGGAAATACCAAGGGTTGAGTGTTTCGGGCTGAATCACCCCATTGGCGATTAACGCTGTGTATAAAGCGGTGATAATTGCTTGAATATTGCCTTTCCCACCAAATTCAGCTACAAATCTTCCTCCTGGTTTAATTGCTTGATAGATGCAACGTATTACATCCGTTGGTGGTTGAATCCAATGGAGTGCTGCGTTGGAAAATACAGCATCTAATGGCTGTTCCACGAGAAAATTACGGGCATCAGCGACATCGAAACGCAAATGGGGATAGTTTTGTCTAGCTTTCTCAATCATTGTGGCTGCACTATCAATTCCCTTAACTTCAGCCCCCGATTGTGCAATTTCTGCTGTTAGTTGTCCAGTCCCACAACCTAAATCTAAAATTAATTCCCCTGATTGGGGACGGAGTAATTTCAACAATTCTTCGCCATATTGCCAAACGAAGTCATGTTGATTTTCATACAAATCTGCATCCCAAATATTTTGGGATGTTGCCCAGTTATTCATATATATTGTTAATTTTTTGATGACTGCTTAATCATCAGATTAAAAAAGATTTTTAATAATGTCCAATATATTTTTGTGCTATTACTAATATTCAAAATATATTAGTGACTGTCAAAGATGGAATTACGACACCTGCGGTATTTTGTCACCGTGGCGGAAGAACTGCACTTTGGCAGGGCAGCAGAAAGATTGCACATTGCCCAACCTCCTCTCAGCCAACAAATTCGGCAGCTAGAAGCAGAATTAGGTTTTGAACTGTTTCACCGCACAAAACGCAATGTGCAGTTAACAGATGCGGGGCAAGTATTTTTGGGTGAAGTGCAGCAAATTATGCAGCAATTGCAGCAGGCGATTCAATTAGGGCAACAAACTAGTCGTGGTGAATTGGGACAGTTGATAGTTGGTTTCGTGAGTTCATCTGCGTATAACATTTTGCCTAATATTCTGCGATGTTTTCGGCATCAAATCCCAGGTGTAAGTTTAGAATTGCATGAACTAACGACAGATCAGCAATTAGAATGGCTGCGTTCAGGTCGTATGGATGTGGGATTTATCCGTCCGCCAGTAGCAGAAGATACATTAATTTGGGAGACGGTTTTTCAAGAATCTTTAATGGTGGCACTTCCTGAGACTCATCATTTAGCCAATCAGACTGAAGTTGATTTAAGTGTGCTGGCTCATGAACCGTTTATCTTATTCCCCAGAGTCTTAGCACCTGGACTCTATGACTTAATTATTAGTCTCTGTCAAGAATCTGGGTTTAGTCCTCACATTGCTCAAGAAGCTATTCAAATGCAGACAATTATTAGTTTAGTTGCTGCTGATATGGGAGTAGCGATCGCACCAGCATCTTTGCAAAATCTGCAACGCACAGGAGTTGTTTATCAGCAGATTCATCCACCCACTCCAAAGGTTACTATTGCTATGATTTGGCGTAAGCATGAGACATCCCCAAGCATACAGAAATTTTTGCAGATAGTTCGACAAGTTAACACACCCTAAGTTCTTCTAATCAGGCTAGCAACAACTGTGGCTAACTCAATTGGCTCAATGGGTTTGGGTAAATGTAGCTGATACCCTTCTTGAATGGCGCGGGTGCGGTCATCGGCTCTGGCGTAGGCGGTGAGGGCGGCAGCAGGGATTGTGCCTCCTTGTTCGGGAGGGAGCGATCGCAGTTTGCGGATTAAGGAGTAACCGTCTTCATGGGGCATCCCGATGTCACTCACTAATACATCTGGTTGCCATTGGCTAATCATCTCTAATGCTGCTTCTACAGAATCGACAGATCGGACTTGGGCTTGACATTGTTCTAAAACTGTGGTCACAAATTCACGGGAATCAGCTTCATCATCTACTACTAGTACCCGCACTCCTAATAGTGAGGGACACATGGGTAATGGTAAAGTGTTGGCTGTTAATTGATTGACTGGTTTGGTGATGGTTGTCTTACTCACGCCTAGAAGTGGTAATTTGACTGTAAAGGTTGCGCCTTGTGCTTCACCAGCACTGTCTACATGAACTGTACCACCATGCAATTCTACTAAATGCCTGACAATGGCTAAACCTAAACCCAAGCCTCCGTGGGATCTGGTACTAGAACTATCAGCTTGACGAAAGCGATCAAATACGTAGGGTAAAAAGTTAGGACTGATGCCAATCCCTGTGTCAATTACTTGCATTTGAGCATAGGCTGTTTGTGCTTCTGTTTCTCCACCTGCAATTTTCGTGAGATTCACGGCGACTTTGCCACCTGGTGATGTAAATTTGATGGCATTGGAAAGTAGATTCCAAATGATTTGCTGTAATCGTTCTGGATCACCGGAAATGAGGAATTGTGTATTTTCTGGCAACTGAGGAGATAGGAAAAATTGCAAGTCAATTTCTTTGGCTTGTGCTGCTAGTTTGATGTTTTCAATGGCTGATTCGATAATTGGAACAAGGTTACAATGGCAAACATTGAGGCGCAATTTACCGCGAATCATCCGTGAAATATCTAGCAAGTCTTCAATTAACTGGGTCTGCGCTCTGGCGTTGCGCTCGATGGTTTCCAAGCCTTTGGCTGTCTGCACTTCATTGAGTTGACGGGTGCGTAAGAGCTGAGACCAACCGAGAATAGCATTGAGGGGCGATCGCAATTCATGGGAAAGTATGGCTAAAAACTCATCTTTCATGCGATTGGCGGCTCTGAGTTGCTCAGTTTGTTGCTGCAAAGAAGTGATTAATTCACTCCGTTCCATTGCGATCGCAATTTGGTCGCAAACAGCTTTCATCATACCCTTTTGATTTTCAGTGAAGGTAGTACGAGTACAACTGCCAAAACCCAAAGTTCCTAAAACTTTTCCCTGAGCTATCAAGGGAGAACAATAATAAGCCGTAATCCCAACAAAGCGCAGTAATTCGGTTTTAGGGTCAGTTGATTGCTGTACATTCTCAACATAAATTGATTGACATTGTTGAGCCACAACACTACACACTGCTTGTCCTGAATACAACCACTCAATTTCTTTAGCAATTTTATCTGGAAACCCTTTATAAGATGCTAAACGCATTCTTTGGGGATCTTCTTCAATTAAATAATTAAAGTAGATATCCAGTTCTATTTGTTCTGCTAGTTTGTTAAAACAATTCTCAATTAATGCTAATGGTTCGTGACTAAATAATAATTCACTGGCGGTACTAAATAATAATTGCAACCTTTTATAACCCAGTGATAGAGCTTTTTCTGCTTGCTTGAGATTGGTAATATCTTGAAATACTAATACACAGGTAGCTGGATAGCCGTGCATGGCTGGTAGTGTATCTGCAAAGACCAAAATAGACAAAATACCATTGGGTGTATGCCAATCTAATTCATAATTTTCTACACGCTCTCCACACGCAACTCTTACCCCTGGCATTTGGTCGTTGGAAATACGATTACCTGCGGCATCTGTGCAGTAATATGCAGTGTGGTACTCTGCTGCTGGAATATTTCTGGGAAATTCACCCCCAGCTAATTCGTCAGCTGCTCGATTAGCAAATTTTACCCGTGCGGTTTCTGGCTCAATCAATAATAGTGGTCTGGGCATGAGATTTAAAACATATTCCCACCACTGTTGCTGATTTCTCAGTAATGTTTCGGTTTGCTTGCGTTCCGTAATATCTAAAAACGCGCCAATAGATCCTCTAGTGTTACCTTCTTCGTCAAATAATGGAGCGACATACTCTAATAATTTGACTATTTTGCCATTGTTATGAACTATATCCACTTCAAAGCCTAAAACTTCCAGGCCATGAGCCGCAGCATATTGCATGGGTAGTTCTTCGGGTAACACTTCCCTTCCTTCATTATAAACTTTAAACTGCGTTGGTTTCTCCTCAAGTGGGGCTGATAGGGAAGCGTTGACATTGGGTGATATGCCTAACTGCTTGGCAAAAGCGGGGTTAACTTTGATATTTCGACATTGGGGGTCTTCTGCTATGCCAATTCCAATCGGAATCACTTCCAGTAATGTTTGTAGCTCAGTTAAACGGCGTTGTAAATCCTTGTTGAGTTGGAGAATTTTTTCCTGTGCTTGTTTCTGCTCGGTGATGTTGCGAGTGACCGTAGCTAAAGCAATGGGTTGTTCAGTATTTTGATCTTGAATAGTAAATACATGATGATCGACTGGAATTGCTTGGTGAGTTTGAAAGTGTCGAAATCGAAATTCTCCATGCCAATAGCCTTGGGTGATCACAGTCGGCAAAATCTGCTCGTTAAAATAGGCTTTGTCTTCGGGCATGAAATAGTCTGATATGGGCTTTTGCTTAACTTCTTCTAAACTCGTTAATCCTACTAATTTTTGACCAGCATTGTTGATATAGAGTGTTTGTCCTTCTAAGGTAGCTAAACCAATAAAATCGTTACTATTTTCGATCAAGGAGACAAATTTTTGTTGTTCGGCTCGTGCTTGTTTGCTTTCTCTCAAATCAAAGATAAAGGCTACTCCCTCTTCTTTGGTTTCTCCCATGAGGACATAACCCGATAACACAGGAATGTGGCTACCGTTCTTATGAATGTATTTTTTTTCGTAGGGTGTACAAGTACCTTTGGGATTGGTTTGAGCTTCCCTGATTCCCTGTTCATCTAAATAAAGATATTCTGGTGGTGTGATGGCTCGCCAATTTAACTTTCCTGTGAGTAAATCTTCTTGGGAATAACCGATCATTTCTAGGAATGCGTCATTGGCTTGTTGAATAGTGCCGTAAATGTCGCTAAAGACGATACCAATCAAGTTTGCATCTACAAAACTTCTCAGTTTTTGTTCATAGATTTTGGCAGTTTCTTGGGCGCGATCGCGTTGTTGACTGAGTAATTCAATAATTACTGCACTTTGCCAAACTACAATAGCAAAAATTACAATTAGAATTACCGCAAACACTGATACAGCAAAGGCTGGCCCATATTTTCCTGCTCTTTGTCCTTCAATGATTAACCAGCCAAGAATTAACGGAAAAGCGATCGCTGCTACTAATAAGCGTCGTGCTATTGAGCCACCATAGCTTTTGCTGATCACTATTTTCATTAATCCCTGTTCTGCCCGCCCCCACAAAATCCCAATACACAGAACTATAAATAACAATGCTGTGTAAAATCCCATAGAGGGAATAGTTGATGTGGGGTTGTAAAAAAATTTCACTCTGTATATGTAACCGATAATCACCTGAAGAGAAATTACAGATGTAATCAGAGTGAAGATTTGAGCATACCAATAGCTGCGCCTATTTCTGGGATACACCAATAACTGTAGAGCTAAACTCACTAAGATAAAACTTAAGGATGTATTCCACCCTATGCGTCCCTGATCTGCCGTGGGCGTGGAAAACAACATATCTATTCCTAAATTCCAGCCCCATAAGTATTTACTCAGGGTGAAGAGCGCAATTACACCGACAGCTATGGCACAGATTCTAGACAGGTAATGGCTCTGCGGTGGCTTTCCCCCTACGATTAGCCAAAGGGAAATACCAGATAAGACGAAGCATAATGCTGTGTTTGGTTGAATTGTAACTGCAAGACCCAAGAAATTGCCCTTAAATATTTCAACGCCTAGACACCAGACAGTTAATATCAAAATGCCAACTACAACGGCGATCGCACTTGCGCCTTTGGCAACTAGGGAATTGTATGTATCTTGTAGTTGCAAGCGGTTGACTCCTAACATTAAGATTTATGTAACCGCATCTATCTAATGTTGGATGTTTTGATTTTGATGATATTTTGACATCCTTATACATCTTACTTTCATATATTTAATCTACATCTATCTATGTACGTATTTTAAAGTCATGAAACGAGTTTGATTGCAAAATATAAAAGCTCTGAGCTGCTCTAATCGCTGCTCTAGTAGTCAACTAATCATGAAATAAACCTACATCTGAATCAAATTTTGGATTATTTTTTTGATCAAGAAGTTCAACGCAGCCTTTATTGATCTGCTTACTAGCTGCCTCTAACCAACAAAATTGGTAAAGCTGTATCTTCGTATTTTCTTCAACTTTGCTGGTGAACTAATCTCATGTTTTCTTTAAGTCTGGATTAAAACTCAATTTAACATATACCCAAAACTGACAAAAAACCATAATCATTTTGCCTTTTACCTGCGCATCATAGCATTTGATTTATAGCTAAAAGGCATAGAAGAAAGTGCTTTTTTGAGACGAATTTTAATCATGATAATCTCTGTTAATCAATAAACATAATTTAAGGAAAAATTAGGAAAAACCATTGCTTTATATTAAGAGGATGTTTGAAAAGTTATTAACGATGTATCAAATCAGTTGAGATTCCCCTAAATCTCCCTTAAAAAGAAGGACTTTGATTCTTACTCCCCCCTTTTTAAGGGGGGTTAGGGGGGATCTGAATGTACTTAAAGTTACAGCCGAACACTTTTCAAACACCCTCTAAGATTTATGATCTGAGATCAGCAAACAGCATCAAGAAAGCAAGTATTGATAGTAAATTCTTGTGATCCGAGCCATTAATTTGAGATATTCAAAGCTGATTTATCCTGATTTTGAATTTTTTTACCAAGATTAAGGTTGAGTTAAGTACAGTCTGAGTGTTGAGTGAATGGAGTCAACATCTATCCGAGCAGAGTTTAGTGTTATATTCAATACTTGCAGCAATGCTACAAACATTTCTTGAGCATAGCTATTACCAGAGGGGAAAACATCTGAGGATGCTTGCCGACAGGCCTACTGATTTACATTTACACCAAAAATTTATAATAGTTAAATAAAAATAGATGCTAAAAATATCTCCAGTGAAAGTTGTGTATACGCAATCTTGAATATCATTCATGAAAATTTTGTTAATTTTGATACCAAAAAATATTAATATCTAAAAGCATCATCATGGCATCTATACTTTTTTAGATTCAGTAAAAACAATATCCAGTATTATCAAAAAACTGCCAATTGCATGTGGTGTAAAAATCAACAGGGGAGTGACAACATGGATTTACGTAGTGATGCTTTGCAAATCCTCAAAGAAACTAGTCGAACGTTTTATATTCCGATTAGTATTTTACCGCCAGGGTTGCAAGAGGCAGTCGCATCAGCGTACCTGTGTATGCGTGCTATCGATGAAATTGAGGATCATCCCGCTTTAGATAATCCGACAAAAGCCAAACTGTTGCGAGCAATCAGCCTGACCTTACAATCTGGAGTTGACGGTTTTCCAGTCGATGCTTTTTCTGCGGGATTTAGCGGCTATGAAGAGATTTTAGAAGAAGTCACCATCAGAATTCGAGAATGGTCAATACTCGCACCAGAAACTATTGCACCTCGTATTTGGGATGCGACGGCGGCGATGTCAGACCGGATGGCTTACTGGGCAGAAATTAACTGGAAAGTTAATACAGAGGCAGATTTAGACCGCTACACCTTTGGAGTGGCGGGTGCAGTCGGGTTATTACTTTCAGATTTGTGGGCTTGGTACGATGGTACACAAACCAACCGCACTCAAGCTATTGGCTTTGGCCGGGGCTTACAGGCAGTCAATATTCTACGTAACCATGTTGAAGATTTAGGGCGCGGGGTAAGCTTTTTTCCTAATGGCTGGAGTGTAGCCAACATGCAAGAATACGCACTCCGTAATTTAGCTTTAGCAGATGCTTATACCAGTAGTTTACCAGCTGGGCCGGCTCTGCTATTTTGCCAAATCCCTCTAGCCTTGGCGCATGGAACTATTGAAGCCATAGCCAATGGCAAAGAAAAACTCAGTCGTAGTGATGTGGAAGCTTTACTTGAGCAACTTAATAGTGTCAACCTCAAAGCTGGCTAAGACCAATTTTGGATTTTAGATTTTGCGGAAAGTTTTGTAGGCGGGTTTCCCACCGTAGGAAACTTTCCAAGACAGATTTTGGATTTTGCTAACAGCGGATTCTAAAAATCTCAAATAATGCTAATTATCCTGATTTGGTACTGTGGTTTGTTTTAGGAGAGATGTCAGTGAAGAAAACTTTATTCCTCAGTCCACCTTCCTTTGATGGGTTTGATGGTGGTGCTGGTGCGCGATACCAAGCCAAGCGGGAAATTACATCTTTTTGGTATCCCACATGGTTAGCCCAACCTGCGGCTTTAGTCCCTGGTAGCAGGCTGGTTGATGCACCACCACACAATCAAACTGTGGAGGATGTGTTGCAAATTGCTAAAGATTATGAACTGGTGATTATGCACACTAGTACCCCATCTTTAGCAAATGATGTGCAGTGTGCAACTGCCATTAAAAATCAAAATTCCGAAGTGCAGATTGGCTTTGTAGGGGCGCACGTCGCAGTATTACCAGATGAAACGCTGCGGAATAACCCAACTATTGATTTTGTTTGTCGTAATGAGTTTGACTATACCTGTAAGGAACTAGCCGAGGGTAAACCTTGGGATGAAATTTTGGGTCTGAGTTATCGGGATCAGTTTGGTAATATTCGCCACAATGAAGAACGTCCCTTAATTCATGACTGGGATGCTATGCCCAGTGTTTTACCTGTGTATGCCCGTGATTTAGACATTACCAAATATTTCATTGGCTACCTCAAACACCCATACGTTTCCTTTTATACGGGGCGTGGTTGTCCTGCTAAATGTACCTTTTGTTTGTGGCCGCAGACTATTGGCGGACATTTATATCGCCACAAAAGCCCAGAAGCAGTGGGAAGGGAGATGGCGCAAGCAAAAGAACTGTTTGGGGATAAGGTGCAGGAGTATATGTTTGATGATGATACCTTCACCATTGATAAGCATAGAGCGATCGCCATCAGCGAACATATGAAAAAGCTCAAGCTGACTTGGAGTTGTAACGCTCGCGCTAACCTAGATTACGATACCCTCAAACAACTCCGAGATAATGGTCTAAGATTACTCCTCGTCGGGTTTGAATCAGGTAATCAAGAAGTCCTCAACCGGATTAAGAAAGGTATCAAGTTAGATGTGGCGCGGGAATTTATGAAAAATTGCCACAAGCTAGGGATCACAGTCCACGGTACTTTTATTATTGGTTTGCCCATTGAAACCAAAGAAACCGTCGAAGAAACTATTCGCTTTGCCTGTGAATTAAATCCCCATACAATTCAAGTTTCTATTGCTGCACCCTATCCTGGAACAGAACTGTATGAACAAGCCAAGGCTAACGGTTGGTTTAGTGACCAATCTTTAGTTGCTAACTCTGGGATTCAAACCTCAACTTTGCAATATCCCACACTTTCTAGTGCAGAGATAGAAGATGCAGTGGAAAGAATGTATCGCCAATTTTACTTCCGTCCCCAAGCCATATTGCCCATTGTTTGGGAAATGTTGACTGATAGGCAGATGTTAGTACGGCGTTTGCGCGAAGGTGGGGAGTTCTTTTCTTATTTAAAAGAACGTCGCACTCAAGCGGCGGCCAAAGTTGTGGGGGTTTAGAAGTTGGGCATGGGGAACAAAAAAACCCCTCTCCAAACCTCTTCCCTGCGAGGAGAGAGGCTTTAAAACCCACATTTTTTGTTGATATTTTAGCTCTTTACTCCCCTCTCCGCGTCGGAGCGAAAAGTCTGAGCGGAGGTTTCCTCCGATCAGAACTTTTCAAGACAGAGGGGCTGGGGGAGAGGTCAAAAAAGACTTATCGAACTCACGTTAGATTTAGGGCAAGATGGGTGAAGCAATAGCGAAACTCAACACCAATATCTAAACTTTCCCAGTCCCCAGTTCTCTTAAGGTTGGGCTTGAGAAACCACAGTAAAAGCAGTATTAGTTAAAGCCACACGATTAGAGAACAGAGCAATCTGCACCTGTGCATTAATTCCACTACCATCAGAGTCGAAGAATAATTCACCTTTAGCTTGATTGTAGATGAAGCGATCGCTCCCCGTCGTTGCCGCAATTCCCAAACGGAACAAACCTGCATCCAAAGTGCCAACTTGACTCAAACCAAATTCCTCTGCTGACAAACGCACAGTCTCACCTGCTTTGAAATCGCGGATAGTATCAAAAGCACTTAAACTTTCTGTTAAATCAAAGATATCAACACCAGCATCACCGACAAGGGTATCAAATCCCGCACCACCAATTAAAATATCATTCCCTGTTCCACCAGAGAGAAAATCATCACCACCATTCCCAATCAAAGTATTATTGCCAGCATTACCACTTAAGCGATTGTTGAGATTATTTCCAGTTGCGTTAATATTGCCATTACCAACCAAAGTTAAATTTTCAACATTGTTAACCAAAGACGGTAACTCCACAATTGAGAAGATGGTGTCTGTACCCTCATCGGCTACCTCTGTAATAATGTCGCTAACGCTATCTACCTCATACTGATCATTGCCAGCACCACCGATTAGAGTATCATCTCCAACACCACCATCTAACCTGTCATTGCCATTACTACCAATCAGGGTATCATTCCCAGCTTTACCCATTAACCAATCATCACCTTCTCCCCCATCTAAGGTATTAATTGCATTGTTGCCAACGATTTGATTATTGAGGTTGTTCCCAGTCCCGTGAATAGCGGTGTTACCTAGAAGGGTGAGATTTTCTACATTACTACTATTTGTTAAGTCCCAAGTAATTGTAGAGTTAATTTTATCTATACCACCATTGGCTAACTCAATTACTTGGTCGCCTAGACTGTCTACGGTGTAAATATCATTACCTGTTCCACCCTCAAGAATATCATCACCTTCACCACCATCGAGGTTATCACCACCTTCGCCACCATAGAGGTGATCATTGCCATCGTTGCCATAGAGGAAATCTGAGCCATCGTTACCATAAAGGGTGTCGTTACCTGCATTGCCAGACACATAGTCAGTGCCATTATTGCCATAAAGGGTGTCGTTACCTGCATTACCAAACAGATAGTCATTGCCATTTAAGCCGTCTATCGTATCATTGCCTGGTGTTCCACGTAGGATATCGTTCCCTGGTGCTGCTCCAGATATGGCAGAGTCGTTGTCAATGATGTTAACGGTGATGGAAGCAATGGTTAGACCGTTGTAGTTGCCGTCAATGCTACTAACTGTGTGTTGAATTGTGTCTGTGTGACTGCTATCAATGACGGCATCATCAATGGCGGTAATTGTTACAGTTTGAGCAACATTCCAGTTGGCGGCAGTGAAGGTGAGGCTTGTGGAGTTGGTTGTGCTTTGTGTACCTGGGTTAATACTGATGATGACATCATTGGTGGGTTGGGCGTTGAGGACAACTGAATAAGTATCAGTGACATTGCCTTCGGTAACATTAGTGCTACCGCTGCTTTGAGTGATTGTTACGCCTGCTGGAACTGAAAAGTCAGTGATGGTGAGGGTGGCTGTTACTGTATTGTTTAGCAGCACACTCACGTCATTACTGCCATTATTGGCACTCACCAAGTCAGGTTTACCATCGTTGTTTACATCTCCTATGGCTACGGACTGAGGAGATGTGCCAACGCTAAAAGTCGTAACAGTACCGAAGCTGCCTGTGCCGTTTCCTAGCAGCACATTCACTTTGTTGCTACCTTTATTTGTTGTCACTAAATCCAGTTTGCCATCACCGTTAATGTCTTTAACTACAACTGATTGAACATTATTGTCAACATTAAAGTTATTGGCAGCACCAAAGCTGCCATTGCCATTTCCTAACAGCACGCTCACGTTATTGCTGCCGTTATTTGCTGTGACTAAGTCGAGCTTACCATCGCTGTTGATGTCCCCTATAGCCACTGAAATGGGATTAACACCAACGTTAAAGTTGACAGCAGCATTAAAACTACCATTGCCCTGCCCTTGCAGCACACTTACACTATCGTTGTTATAGTTAGCAACAACTAAGTCGAGCTTGCCGTCGCTATTAAAGTCTCCCGTTGTGACAGCATAGGGGCCAAAACCAACACTAAAATTAGTGACATTGCCAAAGCTGCCATCACCATTTCCTAGTCGCACACTAACATCGTTGTTGAAAAAGTAGTTTGCTGTCACTAAGTCGAGCTTGCCGTCGCCATTGAAATCGGCTAATGCTATTGACTGGGGATTAGTACCGACGCTGATAGTAGTTTCTGAACCAAAACTACCATTACCGTCTCCTAGCAGCACACTAACATTAGCGTTATTTTTATTTGCTGTTACTAAGTCAAGGTTGCCGTCGCTGTTGATGTCCTCTACTGCTAGTGACTGAGGATTATTGCCGACACTAAAAGTAGTTTCTAAACCAAAAGTGCCATCACCATTTCCTAGTTGCACACTTACGTTGTTGCTGGCAGCGTTTGTAGTGACTAAGTCGAGTTTGCCATCTTTATTAATATCTTTGAGTACTAATGAAGTAGGTTGACTACCGACACTGAAGTTAGTGAAGAGGGTAAAGTTAACTGTGGTAGTGAAGCCAAGAATGTAGTCTGAGCCATCTGTGAGGTTGACAATGACAGTTTCATTGGGGTCAGTGACACCATCTAGAAGGGCTTGGAGTGTGAGGGTAGCTGTGGTTTGTCCTTGGGCGATGGTAAAAGTGTTGGCAGTGAGACTTGTGAGATTTGTGCCGGCAATTAAAGTGTAGTCACTGTTGCTAGCGGTGCTGCCAGTGGTGTTAAAGTTGACAATTAAACCACCAATAGGTGCTGGGGTGTCTAGGGTAATGGTAAAACTACTACTAGCACCGCCTTCTGTGGGGTTGCTGCTTGCACTAATACTGACCTTGGGTGTAGTGTTTTGCAGCACTGTTAGATTGCTACTACCGCTTTGACTAAAAGAATTATAGCTGCCCCTGTTGGCACTGACTAAGTCAAACTTGCCGTCGCCGTTAAAGTCTCCTACTGCTATTGACTGGGGATTTGTGCTGACGGTGTAAGTGGAGGCAAAGCCAAAGCTGCCATTGCCTTGCCCTAACAGCACTGTCAGGTTGTTGCTATTAAAATTTGTATTAACTAAGTCAAGCTTGCCGTCGCTGTTAAAGTCTGTTACTGCTACTGAATTGGAACTTGTACCGACGGTGTAAGTGGAGGCAGAGCCAAAGCTGCCATCACCTTGCCCTAACAGTACTGTCAGGTTGTTGCTGTTAGAGTTGGCACTGACTAAATCAAGCTTGCCGTCGCTGTTGAAGTCTCCTACTGCTACTGAGCGGGGAAGTAAGCCGACTGTGTAGTTAGAAACAAAGCCAAAATTACCATCCCCTTGCCCTAACAGCACTGTCAGGTCGTTGCTGAAGGAATTAGCACTTACTAAGTCAAGCTTGCCGTCGCCGTTAAAGTCTCCTACTGCTACTGAATAGGGGCCTGTGCCGACTGTGTAAGTGGAGGCAAAGCCAAAACTGCCATCACCTTGCCCTAACAGCACTGTCAGGTTGTTGCTGTTAGAGTTGGTACTGACCAAGTCAAGCTTGCCGTCGCCGTTGAAGTCTCCTACTGCTAATGAATAGTGTGTTAAGCCGAAGGTGTAGGTGGAGGCAAAGCCAAAACCGCCATCACCTTGCCCTAACAGCACTGTCAGGTTGTTGCTGAAGGAATTAGCACTTACTAAGTCAAGCTTACCGTCGCCATTAAAGTCTCCTATTGCTACTGAAGAAGGACGTGAGCCGACAGTGTAAGTGGTAGCAGAGCCAAAGCTGCCATTGCTTTGCCCTAAAAGCACTGTCAGGTTGTTGCTGAAGTAGTTGGCACTAACTAAGTCAAGTTTACCGTCGCCGTTAAAATCTCCTACTGATACTAAATAAGGTGCTGAGCCAACGGTGTAGGTGGTAACAGGACTAAAAGACGGTAATACTCCGGGGTAGTTTGCTATAGCTGATGTAGTGATGGCTAAGGTGGTGGATATCTCACCTCGTACTACGTTTAATTCCCAACTACCTTTTTGTTGATTACTGCCGACTTTATTTGTAGAAGCAGCAATATTTGCCCCTGTAAGCTGGTGTAGTTGGCTGATAAAAGCTTGCCCCGTTTTACCTTGGGCTAGTTCACAACTATAAATCAGTAATTCTGTGATTTGCCAAAGTTGTAATTGTGGTTGGTAGTAATGGAGGTTATCTAAGTTGAGTTGAGTGTTGCCTAATTGCAAACTACCAGGACTACCGTGAGCAATAATTTGTAGGCTAGTTACTGGTTGTTGCGCCAGAATTTGACTAATTTGAGCAATGCCATCCTGTCGGCTATCTAAAACAATAAATTGTGTATTTGGCTCAATACCTTCTAGCAAAAGTTGATAGTTGTTGACTGCGGAATCAATGACTACTAATGTTTGTTGCAGATTGTTTTGGTTATTAACTAAAGATGGATTTAAAGCAGTAATAGATGTCATATGTGCCACTGTATAATTCTTTTATCAGTAGATAATTGGTTTTTTGTGACAGCACAAAATCAACTTATGTCCACAAAATTATGGCATAAGCTAAACTTGCGGTCTTTGAGAAACCTTTTATCTATCAACAAACAGGTTTCTAGACACCGAGATATTGTCCAGATATTTTTGTATAAAAGTTTGTCATTAATGGTTTTAGCTTAAGTATTTTTCCGCGTCAATGTTAAAATACTAAAGTTTTTCCGCAATTAAATTTCTGTATGCGGTGGTGGATGTGATTAAAATACTATCAATGGCGATCGCTCTAATTTAAAACTTTCACAAATTAGCAAAGTTAAGTTGCTAAAATCCCCTGCATACAAACACATTTTTTGGTTGTGTCTTCTCTGCAAACGCTTCCGAGTTCACATTTGCGTATTACGCGTAGTCTGTTAAAGCTTCCGGGTTCACATTTGCGTATTACGCGTAGTCTGTCAGAGCTTCTGGGTTCGCATTTGCATATTATGCGTACTTTGTCAGGACTTCTGGGTTCACATTTGCGTATTATGCGTACTTTGTCAGGGCTTCCGCTTTCATGTGATACAAATACACGCTTGAGGGTTGAATATATTCAACCTCTACAAAAGACTAATTATCATGCGATGTACAACTTATTTTTGAAACCCCTCTCCAAACCTCTCACGCCAGTTGCTACAAGTCGGCAAAGCCGCCCAACGCACTGGCTACCCTACAAGGAGAGAGGCTTTGATTCTTGCTCCCCTTCCCTACAAGGGAAGGGGTTGGGGGTTAGGTTTCAGAGAAAGTTGCACACGGCGTAATGATCTACACTAATTACCTAAGTTTAATTTTTTTTACAAAAATCAACAGTTTCACGTATGACAACTTTTTTAAAAATTGTCCACCATAGAGTTATGTAAAAATTGAAAAGTGTGTATTAATTATGGCAAGGCTGAAACGCAATTCTCGTACACTTGACAAAGCCGCAATACGTTTAGCTAGCATTAAATCTATCAGTCCAATTCTTGATATGGGAGAGGGATTGACAGTGAGAGATTATGCTGACAAAATCGAAAATCTGCGAAAGTCTATAGAAACATACAATACTACGCTCTCCACTATTGATGTTTTACTCACTCAAATCATTGAAAATGAAAAAGATTTAGCAGATTATTCTGATAAGATTTTGCGCGGTGTTGCCTATAAATTTGGTCAAAATAGCCATGAGTATCAAATGGCTGGAGGTATTCGCAAAAATGACCGCAAGCGTGGTGTACGTCAGATTGCACCTTTACCTATAAGCTAAAGCAAAACAATTCTTCGTAGGGGTTGAATAATATTCAACCCTGCAATCTCAAAATTTACCTTCTAGTTAGAAACTAAAGCGTGTGCTTTTAAATCTGCAAAATTACAAACTTCCAAAGCCCTAGAGTGAGTTGCTGTCAGCACCACAGGGGGAGCAACACCAGCTTCTAATGCTTCTTGCCAACGGGATGCACATAAACACCAGCGATCGCCAGGCTTTAATCCAGGAAAATTATACTCAGGGTAAGGTGTGCTGAGATCGTTACCGCGTGATTTGGTAAAATCTAAAAATTCGGCGGTAACTTGAGCGCAAACAACGTGCATTCCGGTATCGTATGCACCTGTGGAACAAAAACCATCACGATAAAACCCAGTCATGGGAGAGGTACAACAAACCTCTAAGTCTGTACCAAGAACATTTTTAGCTTCTTGCATTTGTAATTCTTATCCTTTCTGGTACTGCTTACTATATGCAATTTTGCCGTATTCTAGTTTAATTATGCGGTCTGCTAGGTCAAAATAGCGATCGTCATGGCTAATCACCAGCACTGTTTTACCTTTACTCTTTAATTCTGGTAATAGCTGAGTGTAGAAGATGTCTTTAAATACTGGGTCTTGATCAGCTGCCCATTCATCAAATAAATAAATCGGTCTATCTTCTAAATAAGCTGTCAATAAGGCTAAACGTTTACGCTGTCCTTGAGAAAGGGCGGTGGTGGAAAGTTTACCATTAGCAATTTTAACTTTATGGTCTAATTGCAGTTCTTGAAGATATTTTTGAGCTTGTTTATCTAAATAAGGATTGTCTAACCCCAAGAGTTCCTCAAATAGATAAAAGTCAGCAAACACTACAGAAAAATGTTGTCTGTACCATTCGCGGTTGTGTTCATTAATCAATTCGCCATCTAATAAAACCTTGCCATTTTCAGGAATATATAACCCAGTAATTAATTTAGCTAAGGTAGATTTACCGCTACCATTACCACCGACAATAAAAACTATTTCTTGAGGATAGATAGTCAAATCAATTGGGCCGAGAATAAAACTACTATCTTCTTTATCTGTGTAATAGGTGTGAGTTACTTCGCGAAATTTTAAGCTGTGCCAATGAGAATTAACTGCGGGTGGTTGGGTATTTACTTTCTCAGTGCGGCTAGCTAAAGATAACCCTAGAGATTCGATTTTTTGCAATGCAATACTGGCTTTGCTGAGTAAGGGAAGTTTGCCAATAATATTGTCCATTGGCACGACTAAGTAGGTAAAGGTCAAAATATAGCCGGAGAGAGTTTGCTGATTGACTGTTAATAAATTTGGCAATGTAAATAAAACAAATCCCAAAGCAAAGAAAAAGATGAGTTGACCCCAACTAGAAGTAACTGCAAAAAAACTTAAGCCTGTAACATTATGATGACGGAAATTAGCTGATGTTGACTGTAATTTTTCTTCTAGGAAAACTTTGCGTCGTTGGTGGTGTAGCTTTAATTCTTTAATTCCTGCGGTCAAAGTCCCCAAATGCTGAAATATTTGATCTTCATCTTCCCGTGCCAAAGCCAGCATTTTTTCGCCGCGATTTAATAACCATTGACAACTAGCGATCGCCACCACTGCTAAACTCACAACCATCAGCAAGACTATCCAAGATAGCCAAGTGATATATACCACACAACCAAAAACAATCGCCAAATTAATAAATAGCGTTGGCATCTGGTAGACTGCATTGGCAACAGCTTGAATATCTTCTACAAGAGATGCCAATAATCTAGAATTTCCTAAATGTTCTAAATGGTTTAACTCTGAAGATAAAATCTGACGACTCAAACGCATTCTTAATTGTAAAACTGCATTTTGCGCTAGACGAATCAGCACCATTTGGGAAATTATACTGGTAACGAGTGCTACTATCGCTAACCCAGCAAAACCCCAGGCTATCAAGGTAATAGGAGTAGATTGATTGCGGCTTGCAGCCGTGCTAATGAGGGCAATTAGTCCTGCACTACTACCGCCACTCAAAAACCCGGTGATAATTGCAATTATCACCATCTGCCATGAAGAACGTATGAGAAAGGCAATTAGATTCATAATTTGAGTGGGGTGTTGACTGTTGACTGTTGACTTTTTTACGGGCGGGTTTAACCAAAATATCTGTTTGAGAGCATGAATATTTTGGAGAACCCGCCCCTACTGACTAATGAATAATTACTTTTTCTTCCTTTTTGTAATATATCGATAAATATGGACTTAATTTCTTTACTATCTGATTTCCTTACACAATCACTAAAAAATTCTGAAAATTATGGAGTGTTTGTTGGCAATGGGTGCTATTATTTGCTGTTAATTTTATGCTTATCAGCTATTTGCTATTACTGCTATAGCATTTATGCAGTCGTAGATTTTTGTTCTCAACCAACGACAACAGCATCAGATTTCCGTCCACCGATTAGTGTTTTAAAACCAATTTGTGGACTAGATATTGATACTTATGAAAACTTTAAATCTTTTTGCCTACAAGATTACCCAGAGTATGAAATTATTTTCTGTGTGCGTGATGGCAATGATCCATGTGTGACCGTTGTCAAGCAAATTATTGCAGACTTCCCCAATGTTGATATTAGTTTAGTCATTAGCGATCGCACAATCGGCACAAATCTCAAAGTTAGTAATTTAGCTAATGCCGTCATCCAAGCCAAACATTCTTTTTTAGTTTTGGCTGATAGCGATATTAGTGCTGGTTCAGACTATTTACAACATGTGATTCAACCCATGCAACAGGAATCTGTGGGTGTAGTTACTTGTTTATATCGTCCTGTAGTGCGGGGATGGGTGGCAATTTTAGAAGCTGTAGGCATTGCTACAGAGTATCACACAGGGGTGTTGGTGGCGAGAAAGCTAGAGGGGATGAAATTTGCCCTTGGCCCTACCATCGTCATGCGGAAAACAGTGTTAGAAGCCATTGGGGGATTTGTTGCCATTGCTGATTATTTAGCAGATGATTTTCAACTAGGATATTTGCCCACTCAAATCGGTTATCAAGTCGTGTTGAGTGAATATATTATCAATCATGCGATCGCTACAGAAAACTTGACTGATTTAATTCAACGTCAAACACGCTGGAATTTCTGCACAAGATTTTCCCGACCTGGGGGCTATCTAGGATTGGTATTTACTCAAGGTATAGCCATGAGTTTATTATTCCTGTTAGCCACAAGTGGATCAATATTTGGTTGGTCAGTGCTGCTATTAACCTGGGGGACAAGATTACTTTTAGCTTGGGTCATGGCAGTTTGGTGTCTCCAAGACCCCATAACCACTAAGTTTTTATGGCTAGTACCCATACGCGACCTAGTAAGTTTTATTCTTTGGTGCTATGGCTTTGTAGGTAACACCATCGAATGGCGAGGACGCAGACTCAAGCTAGTCCAAGGGGGGAAGTTGGAAGTGATTTAATATCTGCCCCTTTTCCCCTGCTGCCTGCCTCTTGTCAACTACTTCCCAAACACAGTTCCCAGAGAACGGGCGATGTTTTGTGGTTGCATAGCATCCATTGCGGCTGTTGGTTCATAGCCGCAATGAACCATACAATCAGCACATTTGGGATTACCACTGGCACGACCGTATTGACTCCAGTCGGTTGATTCTAGTAATTCCTTGAAGGTGGTGTAATGTCCTTCGTTTAAGAGATAACAGGGTTTTTGCCAACCTAAAACACTGTAGCTAGGACTGCCCCAAGGCGTACATTCATAGTCTTTTTCACCGATGAGGAAGTCTAAGAATAAAGGGTTGTGGTTGAAATTCCAGTTTTTCTGACCAGATGTGTAGGGTGACAGGATTTCTCTAAATAAGGCGCGGGTTTGTTCGCGTTTGAGAAAATGGTCTTGGTCTGGGGCCAACTCGTAGCTGTAACCAGGGGAAATCATCATCCCATCCGTATTGAGGGTTTCGAGGAAATCGAAAAACTCCTGCATTTCTTTAGGGTCACAACCTTCAAAAATTGTGGTGTTGGTAGTGACACGAAATCCTCTAGCTTTAGCTGCCTTGATAGCTTTGACAGCAATATCAAACACGCCTTGACGGTCTACACATTGATCGTGCCATTCTCGCATTCCATCTAAATGCACACTGAAAGTTAAATATTGAGAAGGCTGAAATTTATCAAGGCTTTTTTCTAATAACAAGCCATTGGTACATAAATAGACATACTTTTTGCGTTCTACTAATCCCTTGACAATTTCATCAATTTGGGGGTGCAGCAGTGGTTCGCCACCGGGAATTGATACTACCGGCGCGCCGCACTCTTCTACAGCTGCAAAGCACTGTTCTGGAGTTAAGTTTTGCTTGAGTATTTCTGTAGGATGTTGGATTTTACCACAACCAGAACACGCCAAATTACAGCGAAACAGTGGTTCTAGCATTAATACCAAAGGAAACTTTTTGCGCCCCAAAAGACGTTGAGTTACTAGATATTTACCAATGTCTATAGCTTGTTGTAGATTAATCGCCATGTTTGTTCTTCACTCCTCTTTATATAGATCAAAGCACAGTTTGTAGTAAGGACTTCAGTCCTGATCTTGAGGACTAAAGTCCTCACTAGGAACTTAACTAACATAGCCATTAGCTACAAACCAATCTACAGAATCCTTGAGAGCAATATTAATAGGTGATTGGGGTAATCCTAATTCTCTGACAGCTTTGTCAGGATTGTAATACATTGTCTGCTGTGACATTCGCACGCCATCCAATGGCACGGAGGGTATTTTGCCTAGGGGTGCGAGAATCTTTTCATCAATCCAAGCAACACTGAGAGGTAGCCAGTTAGGAACTGTGTTTTGGGGTGCTGGTATGCCTGTGATGTCTGCGAGTTGTTCTAGCAGTTGTTTGAGGGTGAGGTTTTGATGACCTAAGATATAGCGATCGCCTGTTTTTCCCTTTTGCAAGGCGAATAAATGTCCCCAAGCCACATCGCGCACATCAATAAAGTTGAGTCCGGTGTTGACGTAGGCGGGCATTTGTCGTCGTAAGAACCGCAAGATAATCTCACCAGTGGGTGTGGGTTTAATATCTAATGCCCCAATAGGACTACTAGGATTGACAATGACGATATCTTGACCATTCGCTACGGCTTGTATAGCTACTTGTTCGGCGAGAAATTTAGATTTTTTGTAATCTCCCACCAGTTTTTCTACAGGACTTTGGTGCGTTTCATCGACGATTTGACCAGATGCACCAACACCAATTGCAGCAACGGAACTAGTATAGACAGTGCGTTCAATCCCAGCCTTTTGAGCAGCATTCAACACATTGGCTGTTCCTTCAACATTGTGGCGATAGAGTAAATCCCGGTCTTTTTGCCACAGGGAATAATGGGCGGCGACATGAAATAGATACTTGCAACCAAGCATCTGTTGCCATAGTTCTGGATGATTGAGATCACCCTTGACAATTTCCACATCTAACCCATGCAGATTACCCAGGTTGCTATTCGGACGTACCAGTGTTTTGACTTGGTATCCCTGCTGCAACAACAGACGCACCACATGAGAGCCAATAAAACCAGTTCCCCCTGTGACAAATACTTGCATTAGTCTTTCACCTGCTTAAATCGAGGAAACCAATCGTCTAAGATGGCGTAAACTACGGGGACGACAATCAAGCTGAGAATGGTAGATGTGACCAACCCGCCGGCAATAGCTATAGCCATAGGCGATCGCAATTCTGAACCCGCACCAAAACCCAAGGCGATCGGTAACATCCCTAAAATGGTGGAAACAGTAGTGATCATAATTGGTCTAAGTCTGATTGGCCCTGCTTTCAAGATGGCTTCTGTACGTGCTAACCCGGCTTGGCGTAGCTGATTAATGTAATCTACCAACAAAATGGCGTTTTTGTTTGCCTGTCCCAGTAAGAACACAAAACCAATCAGCGAAATCATCCCAAAATCACTCTTGGTAAAGAGTAATGCTAGCATCGCTCCCACTACTGCTAATGGTAAGGAAACGCCTATCACTACAGGATCTACCCAGCTTTTGAACAGTAAAATCAACACAACGATGATACACAACGTCGATAAAATCAAAGTTGTGGCAAAACTGCCAAAAACTTCATTTTGACGGGCAGAATCTCCTCCCAAGTCTAAAGTAACACCAGCAGGCAACACAGCTTTTGCTTCCGCAACGATTTTATCTGTAGCATCACCCAAAGTTAAATCTTTACCTAAATTGGCACTGATATAGGCTACTCGTTGATTGTTCAACCGTTCAATCTGAAAAACTTGTCCTGAATTGTCGGTTTCACCTGTGACTGTGACATCCGCAAATCCTGGGAGTTTGCTAATTCGGTCTTTAATATTCTTAGCGGCTTGGCTCAAGGTTTTGAGGTCATTACCGCGCAGTGCGACTTGTAAAGGTTTTTGTCCACCAGTATCCACAAATTGAATATCTTCTACGCTAGTAGTCACACCGGGAAGTTTGGGCAAAGTCTGACGTAATTGGTCTTGTAATGTCGCTGTTTTAATGCTGCGGTCTTCCTTCAATTTGACATAAAGCGTCCCTTTGTTTGGCTCACCCTCCCGTGAACCGACGGTAGTAAACACAGTTTCCACATCTGGCGATTTTCTCACCACTGCTTCCAGTTTTTTTGCCACTTCTAGGGAATCGTTGAGGGGATTGGGGATTGGGGATTGGGGATTGGGAATTGGGGATTGGGGATTGGGTAAAACTGCTCCTCTCCTCTGTTGTTGCGCTAACTGTTGCAAGGCTGCTAAATCAGGGATTTTTGGTAGAGGTGCTGTGTAGGTAATGTTGAATTCGCCGCGATCTAATTTGGGGATAAATCCTTTGGGAATGAAGGGAACTATGGCAATTCCAGCTACAAAACTGAGTACAGCTAAGGCAATTACTATTGTGCGATGGTTCAAAGACCAAGCCAATAAATTGCGGTAAGCTTCGGTAAAATAGACCCCAATATTTAATTCCCTGCGTCGGGAAGTTGTCTTAGGTGGTTTTAGCCAGTAAATAGATAATACTGGTGATAAAGTCCGAGCCACCAATGTAGAAGCAATATAAGCAGCAGACACTGTAATTCCAAATGGTTTGAAAAACTGTCCTACTACTCCACCCATCAACCCAATAGGTAAGAAAACAGCTATGGCTGTGGCTGTAGTGGCGACGACTGTTAAACCGATTTCATCTGTGGCTGAGTGTGCAGCTTGGCGGGGACTTTCACCTTCTTGGATGTGGCGCAGGATGTTTTCTACATCAATGATGGCATCATCCACAACGCTACCGATAATTAAAGCTAAAGCTAGCAGCGTAATTGTCTCTAAATTAAAGCCAAATATCGCCATGACAATCATCGTCGCTAACAAAGACGTAGGAATCGCCAAGGCAGAAATGAGAGTGGCTCGCCAATTCCATAAAAATGGGAAGATGACGACGATCGCCAATATAATCGCTTCTATTAACGCATCTATAGTTGACTGGGTTGCATGGCGGATATATTCAGCCTGAGTAGACGCTAATGTGAGTTTAATATTTTTAAAGTCAGTGCGGAGTTTTTGGACTTCCTTCTCGACTCGGCTGACTACTTCTAAGGTGTTGGCATCACCACGCTTGATGACTTGAAATGCTAATGCTTCTTGACCATTAAATCTTACTAAAGTCCCTCCCCCCTGAGGCAAAGCTGCCGTTGTGTTTGTGGGGTTGGGAGGAGACGATGCACTAGGAACACCCAAAAGTGAGACTTTCAGCACTCCTGGTAATTTAGCGATCGCTGGGATAATCTTGTCGTTTGTCAGTTTTGTTAAATCATTGAGACTCTGTGTAGAACTCTCAATGGCATAACTTACAGCTGCTGATTCATTTAAGTTCAGGGGAATAATTTTATAATTTGCTCCCTGGGGTAGAGTCAACTGCTTGAGTGCTGTTTCGACATTGCTAGTTGATGTTTCTAGATTCGTTCCCACAGCAAAAGACAAACTGACAGCAGCTTGTCCAGGATAACTAGATGAGCGAATGTCCTCTAATCCTTCTAGAGAACGCAGGCGTTCTTCTATGGGGATGGCTAGCTTTGCCTCAGTATCAACAGCAGTTTGCTCAGGTGCAGTAGCATTTACCACTACTACTGGAAAAGTAATATCTGGAAATAGAGCATACTTGAGGGAACTGAAAGCCAGAAAACCAGCTACGGCTACCGCTATCCAGAAACTCACTGTTAGCCATGAAAATTCAATAGCTAACCGGGAAATATTAAAACGCTCTCGTGCAGATTTTGAGCCTTTAAGCTTTGCCATCTTGGAAAATCATCACGCGGAAGACATAATTATTTGTCATGCTACTACAATAATTGTTTGTTGGTCTGCGAGTTCTGTTTCGGGGTGTAGGGGTTGAGGAAAAACCATGCCAACAATTTTAGTGCCGCAAGGAGCAGAGTCTGCGGCTGTGTGTCGCGGCTTAAAGCGATTGACTGGTAAACAGCCAATTGTTAAACCAATACCAGTAGGTATTCATGCTGTAAGAGAATATTTGCAACAATGGTCACAGACAAAAGACTTTGAGAAGGAAGTCAAACCGGGAATATTGGTCTTAGGTCTATGCGGTAGTTTAACTCAGCAGCACAAAGTCGGGGATATTGTGCTGTACCAAGATTGTGTATATCAACAACAAATACGAGAATGCAGCCATACACTTAATTCTTATATCCAATCAAAATTCAACCATCAACAGTCAAGAGTCAGCGTAGCTAAATCATTGACCAGCGATCGCGTGATTTGTTCCGCCACCGAAAAACGGTATCTTGGGGAAACAATGGGTGTTAATGTCGTTGATATGGAAGGCTTTGCTGTCCTGGAGTTTTTTCACAAAATTGCGGTAGAAGTAGCCATGTTACGAGTAGTGAGTGATGATTGCGATAATGATATTCCTGATATAACAGCAGCAATCAAACCTGACGGTTCACTCAAGCCTTTATCTCTAGCAGTGAGATTTGTTCGTCAACCAATAGCAGCTAATCACCTAATTCGCGGTTCTTTGCAAGGATTAAAGGTATTAGAAAGAGTTACAGAATTACTGTTTGCTCAAAAATGAGTATCAGAGATAGATCAACGAATCAAAAATACTCATCTACAAATTCGCTAGTTGTACCAATTTGGAAACAGAATGCGACAGATAGGTGGGGTATGGGCGTAAGGCCTTGAATCCCCAAGATGAGCCGGAATTTACTTGAATGAAATCAATTAATAAGAGAAAAGTTAGTTTTGAGTGTAAAGTCATTGGAATCAAAATCAGCGTTGCCAAGAGGTAAGTCTTCAAAACCAAAGTAATTATCTCCTAGTAAACGGATATGAGCTCGTCCATCTGCATTAGCCCCTAAATATGGAAAGTAAACAGGTGGATCATTAGCCGTATTCGCGTCTGAGAACGCACTAGGTCTACCATTTGCGATCATAAATGGTGCATATATCGCACCTCCAAGGAAAGACCCTTGGTATGTTGCTGTACCTGGTGTAGTATTTACGGTTAAATCAATCCCAGCAACTCGGCTGCCGATTGCTGTTTGAATGTAGTTAGGATCTCCTGGATTAACATCTGCTACACTATCACCGTTAATATCAATACCGCCACTTTGATTAGCAACTTGATAGAAACCAACGTAGTTATTTAAAAGACCGTCGCGGGTGACGATAAATTCAGCCTCTACTGTTCCAGTTAATGTCCGTAAATCTAATAATTCTCCTGGAGTTCTGGTTTGCAAATCTGTACCTAATGTGAGAGGTTGATTGCTACTCTCAATCATCGTTACTAAATCTAGGAAGTCATTGGGATTACTACCAGTAGCATTACTTGTGCCATCTTCCCAAGCTATGGAAAAGATACTAGAACCCAAATCTGTAATTTGTTGAGTGCTGGGCGTGCCGAACAATACTTCAGAAACAGGAGTATTTCCTTGATTAACGTTATCTAATGAACTGTTGCGGACAAGATAGAATCGGAAGTTACTTCCAGAGTCTAATTCTAATATTCGTTGGCGATCGCTATCTATTTGTCCCGGAAAGTCAGGCACACCAGATAAAATTACCTGCGCGCGACTTAAAGCAGCTTGGGTATAACCAGCATCACCAGGAAGCAGGCCATTAATTCTACCTTGAGCATCATCAACGATAAACAGTCCTAATTCATCGATAGAAAAAGCAGAACCATCGGCATTGTAAGCACCAGTATCGGTAAGACTCACCTTTAATCGAGTTTGAGCATTACTACCTTTGATAGTAAAAATATCACTGTTCCCATTCCTAGTCAGAGGAATATCATTATCTTTAATAGAAACATTGATAGAATTAACGGCGATGCCATTGTATCTAGAATCGCTGCTACTAACTGTGTGTTGAATCGTACCACTATGATTTCCTTCTATGAAAGAATCATCAATAGCTATCACCGTCACAGTTTGAGCAACATTCCAATTTTGAGGTGTAAAAACTAACTGATTAGCACTAGTAGTCAATTGTGTACCACCATTCAGGTTAATCACAACATTAGATGTTGGTTGGTTACTTAAGACCACACTATAACTATCAGTAACACCATCCTCAGTGATAGTAGTGTTACCACCACTTTGATTAATAATTACATCAACAGCAGCATTACCAATGAGTAAAAAACTGTTAGCTGTTAAAGCTACACGATTAGAGAATAAAGCAATCTGCATCTGTGCATTGCTACCACTACCGTCAGCATCAAAGAAAAGTTCGCCCTTAGCTTGATTGTAAATGAAGCGTTGACTGCCTGTAGTCGCACTTGTTCCGAGTCCCAACAAACTGGGATTTAATGTCCCCGCACTCAGTCCAAACTCAGATGCAGATAGATGCACAATATCCTCACCGACTTTGAAGTCAACCACCGTATCAAAGCCACTGTTTAGCACACCAATTAAATCAAAGATATCTGCACCCAAACTACCCTCTAACCTATCACTACCAAGACCACCTCTGAGTGTGTCATTTCCAGCACCGCCAAACAGTTGGTCATTCCCTGCTAAACCCTCCAAAATATTATCAGCACTATTACCCATCAGTCGGTTATCGGCACTATTACCTTGACCATTAATAGCTTGATGACCCACTAAACTCAGATTTTCTAGGTTATCCCCTAAATCCCAACTAACTAGGGAGAACACTGTATCTGTACCTGCATCTATGGCTTCAATAATCTGGTCTTGGTCACTATCTACTTCGTAAATATCGTTACCTGCACCACCTTCTAGAAGATCATTACCTACACCACCATCTAACCTGTCATTGCCATTACCACCAATCAGATGATCATCACCTGCTTTACCCATCAACCAATCATCACCCTCGCCACCATCTAGAATATTAGTTGCATTGTTCCCAACGATGTGATTATTGAGTTCATTCCCAGTACCATCAATGGCGGTGTTACCTAGGAGGGTGAGATTTTCTACATTGCTACTATTCGTTAAATCCCAAGTATTTACAGAGTTGATTTTATCTATACCGCCATCAGCAACCTCAATTACTTGATCGCCTAGAATATCTACAGTGTAAATATCATTACCTGCACCACCCTCAAGTATATCATCACCCTCTCCACCATCGAGGTTATCACCACCTTCACCACCGAAGATGTGATCATTGCCGGCGTTGCCATAGAGGAAGTCTGAGCCATCACCGCCGCTGACGGTATCATTGTCATCGCCACCAGACACATAATCAGTACCATTGTTTCCATCTAGGGTATCGTCGCCTGCATTACCAAAGATGTAGTCATTGCCATCTAAGCCGTCGATGGTATCATTGCTTGCTGTTCCACGTAGGATATCTGTCCCTGGTGTAGCTCCGGGATAAGCAAAGTCATTGTCAGTGATGGAGATATTTTGAGTAGTTGCACCGCCAAGTGTGATTCCATCAGAAGGATTACTGATAGTCAGTGTAGCGGTTTCTGTTCCCTCAACTAGAGCATCATCGACAACGGAGAAGGTGACTGAGCCTGTAGTTTGTCCGTTGGGGATGGTAATTGTGGTGTTGCTGAGAGTGTAATCGCCTGCTGTAATACCTGTTCCAGTCACTACTAGGTTAACTGTTTGATTGCCTGTAACGTTACTAGAAGCCGTCGCAGTGACCGTAATCTGCGTTGTACCTACTTCTGAGCCAGTATTAGAACTAACTGATAAGCTGACTGTGGGCGCAGGATTAACCGTTACATTAGAAGTTGCAATTGAGTTATTAGCTTCGTTGCTTTCCGCAATAGTGCTATTAGGATCAGCAACTAACGTACCACTGCCAAGAGTGCCTGCTTGGGTGGGTGTAACATTAACGTTAATTTGGGCAAAATTACCCGCGTTAACGCTTCCACCAGTAAAAGTTAGAGTAGAACCGACAACAGTGGGACTGCTAAATCCTCCTCCCAAAATATTCGATGAATTATAGGTGACGTTGGCAGGTAGGGTAAATCTTAGTTCTATGCCACTGGCGTTAGCATTACCGTTATTCTGCACATCTAATGTGTAATTGAAAGGAGTACCAACAGACTGTGAACCAGGAGTAATAGTGCTGACGCTTAAGTCTGGTAATAAAATAACATCGTTATCAGTAATAGTGATGTCTTGAGTAGTAGTGCTACCTAATGTCATCCCAGCAGAAGGATTACTGATAGTTAATGTAGCTGTCTCTGTTCCTTCTACTACAGCATCATCGACGACAGTGAATGTGATTGAAGCAGTAGTTTGTCCGTTGGGAATGGTAATTGTGGTGTTGCTAAGAGTATAGTCGCCTGCGGTGATACCTGTTCCAGTTACTCCCAAGTTTAAAGTCTGGTTGCCGGAAACCGCACTAGAAGCTGTAGCAGTGACGGTGATTTGTGTTGTCCCTGCTTCAGTACCAATATTGGAACTAACCGATAAATTAACTGTGGGGGTTATGAAAGGAATAGAAAGAGAAAAGTCATCTATTGCCAAACCATCATCAGCACCAGTAGCATCGAAGTCTTGCCAGCGCAAATAAAATGTTGCACCATTGGCAATATTTAGTCCAGAAATTACTCCCGTAACAGTTGTATTATTCCCCGCCGCATTACCATCAAGAGACCCGGCGGTGGCTGCTGTATTCGATGAACTAAAATCTAAGGTATTAACATCTGTCCAAGTACCGCTTGTTAGAGAAACTGCATCTAAGCTGTACTGAAAATCTAAGCGGTCTGTTCGGCCTGATGTACCAAGCCGCCATTGCTCTCCACGATAGCTGATGTTTAATGAAGTAATGACACTGCCTGTATTGTTAGTAAAACTTACCCCTATAGTGGGGATTAAAGTACCAGATCGTAATCCACCTAATGCTCTCTCTGTACTCCCTGTTGAACCGTAGCTATAGGTATCTCCTGTATTAGAACCACCTGTATCTGTTGCATATTGCTCGTTGTCCCTTACGCCACCTCCTGTTTCAGTAATTTCCCAACCCTGTGGAAGCAATGTATTAGTAGTTCCGCTAGTAGATAGGGAATCAAAGTTTTGGGTGTAAGTTGCCCCAGTTAAGCTAATCGCTGGCATTTGTTTTTACCTTTTATAATTTCGTCAAGAAATTGTGTTGAGTTTGTGCTACTGAGAATGCGATTGAACCCTTTGTTTCTGTGCTATCTCTTAAGCCTGAGATGCGATCGCCCCCAGATAAACCACAATTGCTGCTGTATTGGTCATTAACCTAGTAAAAATTGCTAGCCCACAAAGTAGTTTTGTATCAAAACTTTTATGTCTTTTCGCTAATACCACTTGGTTATAATCTTGATTACAGATAAATGACAAGTGAATTTTTATAATAGAGAATCTAAGTAATTACTCGTAATATGGTCATACTTTCTGCGAGCAGAATTGTTTGAGTAGCGATCGCATAATTGATCGCATACTTGTAGAGTCGAAAGTGCGATCGTATTTCGTGAAATTCAGTGATTCCTAAATTTCAGAACATTTTCCAGCAATTTTAGAGGTAATTTTGCATTCAATCAGAAATATAACTGGTAATTATCAACCTACAATTTTCTGAATCTTTGAGCAGTGCCATATCGCAGGAGGAAAAAATATGACTTACAGGAAATGGCCTTTGCACAAACTTTTGGTCAGTTGTATTTTAAGTACATCTTTTATTATCAGCCAAACTGCATTAGCTGCTTATCAGCCACCCGATGATCAAAAACCCCCAAAAGATTCATCGGACGCATTACAAAGTAAGACCATTAATCAGTGAGTCCAGGTGAGTATTTACCGTTAAAAGAGCTAAATTTCCCCTACACCCCTACACCCTTACACCCCTACACCCCCAGACCTCTTGTAAATTTGCTGAATAATCATGCCACTATATAAGACAGAGCTTTAAATTCAGCAAAAGAAAGGCCAGAAAACGCTGTGCAGATCACATTTTTGGGGACAAGTTCCGGTGTACCTACAAAAACACGTAATGTTTCTAGTGTTGCCCTAAGATTACCGCAAAGGGCAGAATTTTGGCTATTCGACTGTGGTGAAGGTACTCAGCACCAACTGTTGCGGAGTGAACTTAAAACTAGCCAAATATCCCGAATTTTTGTCACCCATATGCACGGCGACCACATTTTTGGCTTGATGGGACTTTTGGCTAGTTGTGGTTTGGCAGGTAATGTAGAAAAAGTTGATATATATGGGCCAGCTGGATTAAATGACTATATCCAAGCTGCTTCACGTTACTCCCATACACATTTTTCTTACCCGATTAAAGTCCATACCGTTCGCCCTGGCATAATCTATGAAGATGAAGAATTTACCGTGACTTGTGGTCTGTTGCATCACCGCATTACAGCTTTTGGCTATCGCGTAGCCGAAAAAGACCGTGCTGGACGCTTCGACATTGAAAAAGCGAAAAGCTTGCAAATTCCCCCAGGTCGGATTTATGGTCAACTCAAACGGGGTGAAACTGTCACACTAGATGATGGGCGAGTCATCAAGGGTACAGAACTATGTGGCCCCACCGAAATAGGACGCAAGATTGCCTATTGTACTGACACAGTTTATTGTGATGGTGCGGTGGATTTGGCTCAGGATGCTGATGTGTTAATTCATGAGGCTACTTTTGCTCATCAAGATGCAGATATGGCTTTTCAGAGATTACACTCAACAACTACAATGGCAGCACAAACAGCACTAGCGGCCGGTGCGCGTAAATTAATCATGACTCATTTTAGTCCGCGCTACGCTCCTGGTAATGTTGTGGATCTAAAAGATTTACTCAAAGAAGCGCGTGCTATTTTTCCAAGGACAGATATGGCTTATGATTTCATGACTTATGATGTCCCCAGACGGCGAGATGTTGCTTTAAATAGCAGCAATTGAAATTTTACATCATAATCTTGCACCTAAAATAAGATGGATAACTACAATCAGATCTACGATTGTTACAAAGATCCAGAAATAGAGCTTCAAGAAGATTACATTGATGACTTTTATGTGATATTGAAAGCTTAATCTGATATTAATTTTACCCCATCTACAGAAAATGGCGATCGCATTAAAAAT
The DNA here is from genome assembly GCA_015296085.1 of Trichormus sp. M33_DOE_039. GTDB lineage: Bacteria > Cyanobacteriota > Cyanobacteriia > Cyanobacteriales > Nostocaceae > Trichormus. The sequence continues at coordinate 169,538 of DVDT01000086.1, forward strand.
TAGTAGTCTAGAATACCATTTCAGTGAATAATAAGTCTTAGATGATAACCGGAAAGTAGAAGATAATTTTATCTATGCTTAATTTTTTTGTGAAATATTATCTATAAATAAATCAATAATTCGTTAATTTTATGCCAAAAGTTACTTAATAGGAAGAATTGGATTATACATTCATTATTAATTAATAATTATTGGTATTTCTATATTATATACAAAGTATATTTATTCACTAAACAATCTCTTAATAAATATCCCTATATTTAGCAGTGATTATTTTTTCTATAGCCAAATGAGTATGAAATAGCTGTTAGTTAAGCTTTTCGAGTCTCTCAATAAATTTTGATTTATCTTTATTGGTAGTGAAAACGACGCTCTAAATAAGTTTAATATTCAAATTTTTGCAGATTCTTATAAGCAATTAATAATTAATGCACTAGATTTAGACTTTACGAGAATCATTGATAACTATCACTACTACTATTACTATTGCCTGCAGAGATATTAAAAAATAACTTGTGCTTATTTAATAAGGATACAGTAAAGGCTGCTAGAAATCGTTGACATCAATTGGCAGATTATTTTAGGCTCTATATTCTTCATGCCAATTCTTAGGGGATTGGTGTTTTGTACTTGCATATACATAAAAAAACTCAGCAAAATACTCATGATTTGCTAGAACAATTTTTACAGAATTTGAGGAATTTATAAATGTCTAAAGTAAGTTTAAATCAAGAAGAATTTGTTACTAACTCATCCCAAGAACAAGTCAAATTTAGACATATATCTAAAATATTACTACGGCGACGGTTTGTAGTATTAGCAGTTTCTTGTATTGTCATGTCAGTAACTAGCCTCATGGCTGTCATGACTAAAACTAATTACAAGAGCTATATGCAAATTTTAGTAAGCTCTAATGTATACGAAAGTGTTGAATTAACTAATATTCCCCATATTTCAGATAGTAAGCCCACTAATTCCAACTCACAGGTTGTTGATCACTATACTGCTCAGAAGAATCTCATGCTGAGTTCTAATTTAATTGAAAAAGCAGTAACTTTACTACGTTCCAACTATCCTAATATTACTGTAGAGCAAATTAAAGGTAAATCGAATTACAACCAAAACTCTCCTTTAAAAGTTACACAATTAGAAAAGAAAAAAGGGGCTAATCAATTGGTTAGTCCTGTTTTTGAAGTTTCCTTCCAGGATAGTGATCCAGTTAAAGCCCAAAAAGTCTTATTAGCTTTACAGAAAGTCTATCAAGATTACAATATAGAACAAAAACAAGAACGACTAAATAAAGGGCTAGTTTTTGTTAACACGCGTATCCCACTAATGCAAAAGCAGGTAAGACAAGCAGAGCAAAATCTAGAAAATTTCCGTAAAAAACACAATCTATTAGACCCACAATCACAAAGTCAAATTTTGCTGAAGTCTTTGGCAGATATTCAAAAAGAATTACAAACTACTCGCAATGAATTAAAAAACGTCCAAGAACGTCAGCAAAACTTAGAGCAGAATATAGCTATTTCTACTCAGCAAACACTGATTTCCTCTAATTTGATTCAATCAACTCGCTACCAAATGCTTTTAAGTGAAGTGCAGAAAACTGAACAAGCATTAGCACAGGAACAATTACGCTACACAGATAATTCTCCTATTATTGTCAGCCTGAAACAGCAATATCAGCATCAATTACAACTTTTACAACAAGAAACAAAGCAGTTAAAACAAGAGAGTACAAAAGCCGCAGCATTAACACAAGAGCAAATAATAGAGGAGTTGAATCAGTTAAAATCAACTGCTGAAAGTTTCAAGAATAAAGAAAAAAGCTTAGTTGCATCAGAACAACGAATTAGTGCAGAGTTGAAACGATATCCGAATTTAATAGCAGTATATCAACGTTTACTATCTGAAGTAGAAACTCAACGTCAAGCTTTAGAGCAATTATTACAAACACAACAGTTGGTAGGATTAAAAATTACTCAGACAGGGTTGGATTGGCAAGTTTTAGAAGCACCGAGTTTGGCGACATATAACAGTTATGACAAACTGTGGCTAGTATTTGGAGGTATGGTGATTGGGCCTGTTTTGGGTGTTGCGATCGCACTACTTTGGGGAATGCGTCATCGTGTGATTCATTCAGCACAGGATTTACAACGAGTCAGCAACCTGAGATTGTTAGGTTCTGTCCCGAAACTTGCATCGAATGCGATGGAAAAACGACTACCGAGTTTAGCTTGGAACTGGCGACGTAATACTTCACCTTCCCTGGTAGAAAGCAACTCATGGCTACCTTGTCACGAAACCTTAGATATGGTGTATCAAAATACGCAAATTTTAAAGTATCCTTTTCCCTTTAATTCTTTGATGGTAACTTCTGCATTACCAGGAGAAGGACGCACAACTTTAGCTTTGGGGTTAGCGGCGAGTGCAGCACATATGCACCAGCGGGTATTATTAATTGATGCTAACTTGCGATCGCCTAAACTCCATAAAATACTCCAACTATCTAATGACTGGGGATTATCTCTGTTACTAGTTGATGAGAGCAGTGATCATATCAACGACTACATCCAGCCTATTCACCCCTCTATCGATATTTTGACCGCCGGGCCTGCACCAGAAGATCCTGTGCAATTGCTCAGTTCCCAGCGCATGAAAGAACTTATCGAGTTATTCGAGCAAAGTTATGACCTAGTATTAATAGATGCTCCAGCCATTTTAGGCACAGTTGATGCCAGAATCGTCGCCTCATTGTGTAATGGCATTATGATGGTGGGGCGCATTGGCTGGGTAACTCAAACCGAAGTCACCCAAGCAGTCGAAATCTTAAATCGGTTGAATTTAGTTGGCATTATCGCCAATGAAGCCAATAATTAAGGGACTGGAGAATGGGTATTGGGGACTGGGAATATTTCCAATTCCCAATGCCCAAAGAAGATGATACTTTTAACTTACCAAAAGTTTATTTTCTACGTCTGGTTGAGTGCGTAGCTCATTAGCACAAGTAAGACCTTGCTCAACCTCACTAATGTTCGTTAAAGTTGTATCTGCAATATTGCGTAGAGCTTCTTCTGTAAAAAATGCTTGATGTCCGGTGATCAGTACATTGGGAAATGTCGTCAACCTTTGAAATGTATCATCTTGAATGATTTCATCAGACAAATCCTCAAAGAATAATTCTGATTCCTGTTCGTAGACATCTACACCCAAAGAACCTATCTTACCTGTCTTTAATCCTTCAATCACAGCTTGGGTATGGATTAATCCACCCCGACTGGTATTAATTAACATCACACCTGATTTCATTTGTGCGATCGCCTCAGCATTGATGAGATGATGAGTTTCAGGCGTTAGGGGACAATGCAACGAGATAATATCAGATTTGGCGAATAATTCCGACAATTCTACATATTTTCCGCCTAATTCCTCTAACTCAGGATTTTTATATACATCATAAGCAAGTAGTTCACAACCAAACCCTCTCATAATCCTGCCTAAAATCAAACCGATTTTACCAGTACCAATCAGCCCTACAGTCCGCCCATTCAAGTTAAACCCCAGCAGTCCTTCTAGAGAGAAATTACCTTCTCGAACACGGTTATAAGCGCGGTGAATTTTGCGATTTAAGCTCAAAATCAATCCTACAGAGTGTTCGGCCACACCATAGGGTGAGTAAGCTGGAACACGCACTACAGTCACTCCCAACTTGGCTGCGGCTTTTAAATCTACATTGTTAAAGCCTGCACAACGCAGCGCAATTAAGCGAGTACCTCTTAAAGCTAGAAGTTCTAAAGTTTGTGCATCAACTTGGTCGTGAACAAATACGCAAACCGCCGGAAATCCGGCGGCGAGAATAGCTGTATCTTGACCAAGACGAGGTTCAAAAAACACCAAATCGTGCTTTGTGGAGGAATTTGCAGCTTCTAAAAACTGTCGGTCATAGGCTTTGGTACTGAAGACTGCTACTTTCATGCAAAACCTCAAATTATATGGTGCATATTTCCCCATACATAATAACTTGCACTTTTCAAGAACAATTAAGCCTAAGATAGTTACCAAGTATGGGTTTGACTATGCTTTTTATTAGGACTAAAACTACAGCAAAAATTAATCCTTTTGCTAATATACTCCATATACCCAATAAAGATAATATCGTTCACTATCTACCCATGCCTTTTCAAAATTCCTGATAGGAATAATCTTTAAGTTGTTGTGGGTTGAATTCAGCTTTTTATTTAAAATCAGTAAAACTTTATTTTTGTCATTTTGATTTTTTAATAGTAGATTAATTTGCTCCAATATCTCCGGCTGTTCGACAGCTTTACGACCTTGCTTAAACAATGTATAACTTCCCAGACTTTGTAGTTCAGGATAATAAAGCTTACGATTAAGATAACCAGATAGGGCAGCCATATTGGCATCTCTACTTGCCACAATAAACTCATTATTTAATTGCATTTTTTCTATATAATTAGCAGTTTCACGGCTGGCAGAAAACGGTACAATCAAATCCCTGGCAAAGCCGTAAAATCCTCCTATAAGTTGGGCATATAAAATTAACATTAAGACTATATTCTGCCATTTTTTTGCCCATATAAATAAATTTTCTTTAATACGAAATTTATTAATAAAAAAACTAGATTCATGATAGTAATTGCCCAGCCATAAAGCTGCTATTAGCACCAAATAGAAATGTCCAAAATGCCTAGTATGACCTGCAAATCTCAAATATGTAAATGTTAATAATATCAAGTTACCAGTAATGTATAAAAATATAGAAAAGGGCTTTTTCGATAATTTAATTAAAGTTACGACAACAATAAATATAACGATTAAGTTACAAATAATTAAATCCAACCATCTTCTATGGGGAACAATTAGAAAATAAGTACCGAACAATCTGCCTATACTTCTCAGTAATTGACGAATATCTAATTGAAATAGCCATCCATTATCTAATCCTCCATGCAGATAGCTATCTGGTGGAGGGGTAATAACCATAATAGATAAAGTGAAAGAAAGTATAATAACGCCAACACTCAACCACAAATCATATTTTTTACTTTGATGTATATATTGTCGGCGATGTTCGCTGTCAAAGAAAAATTCGACTAATAAAGTTAATAACAGCGATAATGAAACTAATAAAGCGTAAGCACTACTGTTAGCAAGTAAACCTAATATAGTTGCTAAGTAAAAATAAGTTTTTTTTCTGGATGGAAAAACAGCACAGAAAGCAAAAACAAACAACATACTAAAAGCATAATTTCGAGAAATTAATAAATATTCATAAAAAGGAAAATATCCAAATGTGAAAATAAGTTTTTGTTGATAGTTGAAGGGGCTATATAAGCAAAAAATTGTAACAGCGAAAATTGTAATAATTAAATGAAATATTTGCATGATTACAGGAGTGTCAGCAATCATCCGCAAAAAAGCTAGAGAAAAATACCAGAGAACCGGATGACCTTCATAACGAATATTATTAATTAATTTTCCGAACGATTCACTATCCCTCACAATTAGCCAAGGATTTAGTTCATCTCTCCACATTGAATGATTGATTATACCAATCAGACCCAGAGTAGAAAAAATAATTATAATCAACCAAGGAGAATGAAAAGATAACTTTGAAAAGCGGTTAATTACTTTTTGTTCTAGCATTGCTGTTACCGTTTTATGGTGCTTATATCCACAAACAGGATCAGTATACAGCAAAGTATTACAGTAATTAATGCCATTGTGTAAAATTGGGAATTTTAGATATAGTTAAAAAATCAATGGTTTTAAAATCTTGATCAATTGCAGGTAAACTACATATTTTAGCCCCAATACTCAAATAAGCCTGGACGATTTTAGGGATTTCTACATGACAATTTTGTTTACAAATCGGTGGTAAATTCAAAAAATATTGTGGATGAGGATAAACTAAGATACTTTCGTGCATAAAATCATTTTTCTGAAAATAATCATACACACATGCCGCGTCCCAAGGACATTGTGTAAGTAATGAAGAACATCCGAAAAAATATTCGCTACCACTCCAGATAAGGTAGTTAGCTAGTCCTTCCCAAATTAATAATAAAGCTTGAATATTGCGAAATTCTTTGGCTATACAAGCACGTCCAACTTCTACAGATGCTTGTAATACATCGTGGGGAATTGCCTGGAGATTAAATATATCAGCAGCATCAAAGCCTAGACCTTGAGATGCCATTTTATAAGTTTGCATTCTATAAGTACCAATGGTTTTCCCAGTGGTTTTACAAATCAACATCAAGTGATGACAAATAGCATCAAACTGATCTTGATCCATTTGTGTGAGGTTAGACTGAGAAAATCCTAAGCCTAATTCTAAATTAAATACTTCAAAACGCAACTTAAAAATAGATTCTAGTTCTTGATTAGTCAATGCAATTTTGAGGATATACTTATCAGTTTCTATGATAGGAAAATCTTTAAAAGCAGAAGGATGGCTAAGTGGACAATTGATATAGCTGTATGAAATTTCCATCTGTCTTTCAACTCAGATATGTGACGATGTCCTAACTTCTCAAATTTACTGACTATATAAGAAAATTATTTTATTTATTAACGTATAAAATTTTGGATAGACTACGCCAATAAATCTTGCGGCTTGTAGAATACAGGAATTATTGGTTAGTAATTTGCTTTTATTATGAGCTTAATTTCCTAAAAAATCTGGCAATAGGATACAGAATTGCTCTAATATCAAGTTTACGTAACCACTAGAGAATGCTGAGTGCCAGAATTAGAAAAAACTAATAAATAGAGGATGAAAACCCCCAGTGCTAAGACCAGGGGCTAAAATAAACTTAATTGCTGGGCAAGTACCTCAATTTTTGTGATTAGTGTTGTAGCGAACTCTAGTGCCTGCCCAGAGCAATTTTTCCCGCAGCGTCTGATAGTAAGAATTGTTCTCGCGTAAAATAATAAATTTAGCCAGACAGTCAGCCATGCGGATATCGACGCGATGTCCTGGCCAAATTGAGGTTGCTAAGACCCCATCCATCCATAATTTCGTCGTCAATTCATAGTCACCCAGAGGCCAAATACTCACAACAGAACCAGCGGGTAAGACCAGAGGACGACTAGAAAGACTCATGGGACAAATAGGCGTGATGGTAATCGCTTCCATACCATCGTGCATAATTGGGCCATTGGCAGAAACAGTGTAACCAGTTGAACCTGTGGGGGTAGAAACAATTAATCCGTCACCCACATATTGATCTACCACTTCGCCATCAATTTCCATTTCTAGGATAGAGGTGATCATGCGATCGGCTGAAGCAGGTTTGACACAAAATTCATTCAAACCTAAAAAGCGTTCCGTAACAGGTTCTAGATTTGTGCGATGTCCTTCATAGACTGCTGCTTGCAACATCATCCGCCGTTGAATGGCGTACCGATCTTCAAACAGCCGATCCCAAACTGCTTCCGTATCTTGAAATTCTTCTACTGACTCGGTTAAAAAACCTAAATGACCACCTACATTCACTCCCAGAATGGGAATACCAGCTGGTGCTAAATGTCTGGCACTAGTTAGGACTGTGCCATCACCACCTAAGACAATTGCCAGATCGATTGGTTGTCCTGCGGAAGCCAAAAATACCGGGTAGGGATTATCTTTTGGCCCGCTAGGCCCCATCAAGACCTGACAATTGCGACTTTCTAGCTGTTTAGCGCAAATTTCTGCCCAGCGTTTGCTCTGGGAGTCCCGCGCTTTATAAGCAATGATTATCTGCTTGAGTTGCACACGCAATTACCACTTCAGGAGATTAAACTGCTCCATATCGACGGTATCACGGTTGCGATAAATGGCAAGCACGATCGCTAAACCTACCGCCGCCTCAGCAGCCGCCACGGTAATCACAAACACGGTGAAAACCTGACCCTTAATTAATGTTGAATCAAGGAAGTTGGAAAATGCCATTAAATTCAAATTAACAGCATTGAGCAGTAACTCAATGGACATTAATACTCTGACTGCGTTGCGGCTGGTAATTAAACCATAAATCCCAATGCAGAACAAAGCAGCTGCAAGTAGCAAAAAATACTGGAGTTGCATGAGTGATCGTATCCCTTCTGAAAAATTTGGCTGAAAAATAGACACTAGGGGCTAGAAAAGAGAAGTTTTCACGCCCTGGGGTCTAGCTTGTATTTACTCTTTGGTGTCGCTACCAGCCCCTACTAGTTCTCTGGGGCGTTCTGGTAAAGTCAACACAGTCTGAGGCAATTCGGAGGGGGTAACTTCTGGCAGATACTCACGACGTGCCAAAATAATTGCTCCTACCATTGCCATTAGCAGCAATACAGAAGCCAATTCAAAAGGTAATAAAAAGTCGGTGAAGAAATGCTCACCAATTAAAACTATGGAACTTTCTCCTGCTACTGGAGTAGTGGAGTAAGCCCAAGGTGTAGCCAATACCATTGTGCTTAATAGGGCAAACAAACCTACAGCCACGATCGCAGTCAGGATTTTTCGCACGCCAGTACTGGGGAAGGGGGTAAAATTCTGCCGTTTGTTCACCAACATAATGGCAAACAAAATTAGGACATTCACTGCTCCCACGTAAATCAGCACTTGGGCGGCGGCGACAAAATCACCATTTAACAGCAGGTACAGACCCGCAATGCTGATAAACACACCCCCTAACATAAAGGCAGAATAGACAATACTGGAGGCTAACACCACACCAAGGGCTGCTCCAATCATCATTACGGCCAGTATGCCGAAGGTAACAAGTTGTACTCCTTCCGCTAGATTCACTGTTTTTTGTCCTCAGTTAATAGTCATTAGTCAGTAGTCAGTAGTCATTAGTCGTTAGCAAAGGACAAATGACTAATGACATTTACTTTTCCACTTGCTCTACTAGGTCTTCTGGACGTGCGCCAGCACGAGGTGCATCGGTGGGTAGGTCGTGGGGTTCGAGAACGCCTTTAGGTAGATAAACCAACTCACGTAATGGTGTCACCATCGGGTCATTTGTAACTTTGTAGGGCAGACGACCTAGAGCCACATTATCATAGTTGAGTTCATGGCGATCGTAGGCAGCTAGCTCGTACTCTTCTGTCATGGAGAGACAGTTAGTAGGACAGTATTCCACGCAGTTACCGCAGAAAATACAAACCCCGAAATCGATACTGTAGTGTTTGAGCTTTTTCTTCTTGGTGGCTTTGTCAAATTCCCAATCCACGACAGGTAAGTTAATCGGACAAACCCGCACACAAACTTCACAGGCAATACACTTATCAAATTCATAGTGAATTCGGCCGCGGAACCGTTCGCCAGGAATCAGTTTCTCGTAAGGATACTGTACAGTGACAGGACGGCGGCGCATATGATCAAAGGTGACAGATAGACCTTGACCGATATAACGGCCAGCTTGTACCGCTTCTTTGCCGTAATCAACAACTTGTTTGAGGAACTTTAGCATCTTGTGTCTCTCTCTTTGGAATTTTGGATTTTAGATTTTAGATTTTGGTGAGACAGCACGGTTTTGGGGGTTTTCCCCAAGACTGACTCTGCCGTTAGCCCAGCGTTAGCGACAAAGGAGCGTCATCCGAAGGGATTTGAGCCTAAAATCTAAAATCTCAAATCTAAAATTGGACTAACCACCGAAGGCGACGGGAAAGGCCAGTTTCAGTGCTGCTGTTAATAGCAGGTTCACTAACCCTACTGGTAACAAAAATTTCCATCCTAAATCTAACAACTGGTCAATCCGTACCCGTGGTACTGTCCAGCGCAAGAGAATGGCAATAAAGATCAGAAAGTAAGCTTTGAGTAAGGTCATGGTGATACCCAAAGCAGCATTAACTACTTGGAGTACTGGATTAACCTCACTAACTCCTATCCAGCCTGCTAAAACATTGATGGGAACGGGAGAATCCCAACCACCCAAGTACAAAACTGCTACCAGTAGAGCAGAAAGCACTAAGTTGACGTAGGAACTGAGATAAAACAGGGCAAATTTCATCCCGGAGTATTCAGTTTGATAGCCTGCAACTAACTCTTCCTCAGCTTCTGGTAAGTCAAAGGGTAAGCGTTCGCATTCAGCTAAAGCAGCAATCCAAAAGATGAGAAAACCTAGAGGTTGTCGCCAAATGTTCCAACCCAGAATACCGTAGCCGGATTGTTGGTTGACGATATCCACGGTGCTAAGGCTGTTAGACATCATTGCGATCGCTAACACACTCAAAGCCAAGGGAATTTCATAACTAATTGATTGAGCTGCTGCCCGTAAGCCACCTAATAGGGAGTATTTATTGTTGGAGGCGTAGCCAGCCATCAATAAACCTATCGGCTGGATGCTAGATAAAGCAATCCACAAGAAGATCCCTGTCTGTAAATTGGTGATGACAATATTCTGTCCAAAAGGAACAATTAAATAAGACAGAAACACTGGCAGAACCACTAGGATAGGGCCGAGAGTAAATAACCAAGGGTCAGCTTGTGCTGGTACGATGTCTTCTTTAAATACCAACTTTAGACCGTCGGCGACGGGAGCTAGTAAGCCCAAAGGCCCAATATATTCTGGGCCAATTCGCTGTTGTGCGGCGGCGGAAATCTTCCGTTCTAGCCAAACACAAACAAGTACACCCACTGTTGCCCCAATGAGCATCAAGATCATGGGTAGAGGCATCCAAATTGCTTTAGCTGCCCCCTGTGGGAGTCCTAAATCCATCAAGGATTTAATAAAAGTTCCTTGGAGGTCAATTCCTGAATTCATGTTTCTGCTCTTTAAGTCATCAAGTCACGGTGCATCACAATCATTAGTTAAACTAATACTTGCAATAGCACCCATTTATCTCTCTGTTGAGATGACACCTGAGTTAATATTTTTTGCCAATACCCATGCCTAGTATATCGCCCGATGGTTTTTGGCTTCTGTAGCTACACAAGAACTTCTACTTATAGCTAGGATTGGGATTTGCTATGTCTTTTGGGAATGCGGAATGGGGCATAGGGCAGGGAGCAGAAAGCAATGCGGTCTTGGGCTTTGCCTCGAAGTTCAGAGCGGAGGAAACCTCCGCTCTAACTTCTCCCCAAGTGGAGCAATTGCGGAGGAGCAGGGAGAGAAGCAGAATAAATTCCCAGTCCTCATTCCCCAATCTCCGTTCCCTTCAAACAAACAACACAAAGCAGCCGCTTCCATTTTGGCAACGGTTCTCCACTGTCTATGATGTTGGGAAATACCAACAATGAGTGTGAGGTGATTGACAATGGAACTAATAGTGCTTCGTGATGTGTACTGAGAAATTCCTCCTTTGCCTCCCCTATTCCCTTACCCTCTGCCCCCCGCCTTCTTCATTAACGCTGGTCGAGGGGTGTGTAAGGAATTTCGTGATAACCGTTATAGACCTGGGTAGGACGGAAAATCCGGTTTTCTGCGAGCTGTTCTTTCCAGTGAGCAAGCCAACCAGCTACACGAGCGATCGCAAATATTGGTGTAAACAAGTCGGTGGGAATTCCCATCTTGCGATACACCAAACCAGAATAAAAGTCTACATTAGGGTAGATCCCTTTGTGACCTAGTTTTTCCTCCACTACCCGTTCCATCTCTTGAGCAATGTCGTAATACTTATCTGCTCCAAACTTAGCAAATAATTGCTCTGCCAAGTTTTGCAGAATTGTGGCTCTGGGGTCTTTGACTTTGTAAACGCGGTGACCAAAGCCCATTAGCTTCTGTTTACGTTGCAGCCTATCCTCAACGTAAGGACGAACGTTTTCTACAGAGCCAATTTCTTCCAACATTTGAATTACTTCTTCGTTAGCCCCACCATGAAGTGGGCCTCCTAAAGTACCTACTGCACTAGCAACCACCGCGTAAGGGTCAGTTAAAGTTGAGGCTGTTACCCTAGCACTAAAGGTAGAAGCATTCATTGTATGCTCAACATGGAGAATTAAGCAGACATCAAAGATTTTCGCTGCTAATTCGTCCGGTTCTTTCTCGTTGAGCATGTAGAGGAAATTGGCAGAATAATCTAGGTCATCGCGAGGCTTAACAGGGTCATTACCCTTTCGCATTAATTGAAATGCTGCCACCATCGTCGGAATTGTAGCGATGAGGCGTACTACAGAATCCCGAATATAGGCAGGATTATGTAAATCGCGTAACGAGTAAAACAAGCCTAAAGCCGCAGCAGAGGCTTGGAGTGCATCCATTGGATGACCGCTTTCAGGAAAACATTTCATCATGTCCCGAATACGATACTTAATTCGCCTGTGAAGGCGAACTTCTTCCTCAAATGCTCGCAATTCTTCTTTTGTTGGCAATTGTCCCCAGATTAAAAGATAAGCAGTTTCTAAGAATGTACTTTTTGCTGCTAGTTCTTCAATCCGAATGCCACGATATTCAAGTATTCCCTTTTGCCCATCTACATAACTGATACTCGATTGGGCGGCGGGAATGCCTTCTAAACCAGGCTTGTATTCGCACACCATCATGGCAACACCATTTGCTTAGTGAAATATCCGACACGCTAACTTACCAAAAATGATGGCTGCCATAACAGTAGCCTAGCTTACAACAATTCTTTAGAAAGAAGTTGCAAAACTGTTATAGCAAGTACCTGGGAGGTGTCAACCAAAACATCTGACTGCGACCCACAGGCGAACCATTTTCTGGCAGTTTTACTCCGATCATACCTGCTTTTTTGAGGACTAAGCCGCCTTTAACTTCCCCCCATAGAAGAATTTCTGCCCAATTACTCAGACAAGGCTCATGTCCTACCAATGCTAACTGGGTGTTTTGGGTAAAGTTTTTAGGCTGCAACCAAAAATCTAGCCAACTAGAAATATGACCATGAGGGGCTAGATGATTCGATTCTTCCAGCTGAGAACTAAGTCCTGTTTCTAGGAGAATTTCTGCTGTTTGCCTGGCGCGTACCAAAGGACTAGTGACAATCAAATCAAACTGCAAACCCAATTTTTGTAATCGCTGGGCTACTTTCTCAGTTTTTTGCCTTCCTTCTTTGATCAGCGGGCGTTCTTCATCTTTGATGGTGGCTTGTTGTTCTTCCGCTATGCCATGACGAATGAGATACAGTTCCACAGTTGCACCCAATATGAATTAACATATTCCATTTTGGGATATGTCGGTGAGATATTGGCGATCGCAGTTCTATCTTGCCTCACATTACCGGGATGAGCGATCGCAATGCAATTATTGCCCCATTTACATCTGCTGGCATTCATTTAGTAAAAACTGATCAGCCTCAGAAATTAGTTCCGAGGCTGTTTACAAATTGAGAGCTATCAGAGTTTTGTTATAGATATTAGCTCTCAATTTCTAGTAGTTGAATACAAAACTTACTCAGACTGAATTGGATTATCTTTAGGATTCACTAATTTCAGCAATTTCTGCTTAATTTGTGCGTCAAACACTTCCCATTTCATTCTGGCGTAAGCAGAGTTTTCATTACCACCAGATAAGAATCCCATCGGGATTTCAAAGCCGCCAGCACCTGTTCTCCCACCACCAAAAAATCTGCCAGTGCTATCTTGACCAAAGGCTTCTTTAATGAATTCATCAGGGTCTAGGGTGAGTTTGGTTGTTCTCAGTGAGCCAATGACGACTTCTAATTCATCATCTTCATCGTGAACAATGCCATAAACCACAGCAGTATGCACGTTTTCTTCCGTCACCAGAAAATCTGCTGCTTGGGGGATAGCGTCTCGGTCATCGTAGCGTAGGTAACCAACACCAGCAATGGAAAAGTTATTCTGCACAATGCGGTTTTTGAGCGATCGCTCAATCACATCCATTACCCGTTTAGAACGGTTAGCCTGAAGAATCGCATTCAGCAGTTGAGCGTCATAAAATCGACTCAGATACGCCGCTGCCATAAAATCTTCTTCTTGTGCTTGCATTAGGCGATTCGTATCTGAACGCAAACCGTGCATTAATGCTGTGGCGCATTTGACGTGTTGGCTAATGCTACTATCTAAAGCCAGTAAGCCGCATTGAAGATACTGAGTAAAAATCGTTGCAGTGGCTCGCACATAAGGACGCACATCTACAAACTCTGATTTCAGTTCTGTTTGTAAACTGTGGTGATCAATTACTGCTACTAACGGTATCCCTGCTTGCTGTAAAGATGTTAGTAGCTGACTGGTTGTACCTTGGTTATCAATTAAAACCAAACCTTGATAACAGGATAAATCTTTCGTTTTCAGAGTTTGGGGTGTCCAACGTTGTGCAGGTAAACCCGTTAGCTTGACTAACGCTATATTTTCTTGATGACTTAAAGTCCCAGCATAAATAATTTCACACTTGATATCGTATTGCTGGGCTATTAACTGATAAGTCCAAGCACAAGAAAGGGCATCAGGGTCAGGAAAATCTTGAACAACGATCAATTGACGCTCGTGTCGGTGTGATAACAAGGTCTTTTGCAATTCTTCTGATTTTTGAAATGCTAGAGAATTGCTACGTTGCCCTATGTAGATTCCAACTCCTTCAGATGTGGAGGTTGGCAAAATAGATTTAGTCAGTGAAACTTCTGTTTCTTTGTCTATGTCTGGTTCCTCTGGATTGGACTCCGTAGTCAATGAAAAACTATCAGACTGCTTAATAAAAGAAGAATTCAATTGCATAGTATGATTTGCTCTAAGTGTGAGGCTCTATGAATTTATTTAGAGTCACCTCAACCAGTGTTTGACTGATTCAACCCCACATTCTGATCTTCGCAAAAATTTGAGCAGATAGGGATGTATATCTCGGTATATTTTTTGTCAAGCAAATAGTTCACTAATTTCCTTAATTTTACCAGAATGCACATAGAGGCTGAAAACAAAACATCCCAGTGTTCTTAAGCTTATTTCTCACGATGATCAATCTTTGTTATCCTTTGTAGCTCAATAAATAGAAAGACTATGCCGAGTGACTAATTAAATAAATGATTAGATTAGATCTGATTGTCAGTAAAATGAGTATTATTTATATTTTTAACGAAAATTAAGAAATTTCCGTTCAATTCAAACACCTGAGATTTTCTATCAACTAAGGTGTAGTACATATCATAAACTTTGTGAGTGTTTAAAAAGCTACAAACAAGCCTTCTTCTGGGTGTTGAAAATATTTTCGATAAGATTTAGCTTTTTTTTTGAGTTTATGAGTTATAATAGGCTTCTGCCAATTTTTTCAGAAAGTATTTATTTTTCTGCCAAAATCCCGTAGGTAATTATAAGTAAAAGCTATATTAGTTAAATCTATGTTCAGGCTACGCTCTTCTTCAAAGCAAATACACGTCGATCTGCTTAACATTTGCCTCTACGCAAGCCACGGCAATTTAGCACCCGGATTAGATGACCATCAAGCTGCCGGGTACTAGGAGTTATAAGCATTAGATGTTAGAGCTAGAGTCCTATAACATATTTTTGCCACTCCTGATGCAGTCCACTCTTCAAATGCTTACTCACTTCAAAATAGAGGCTGCTATAAGGCTGGCGAGGCGGATGACGCAGCAGCATATGTGCTTCTTGAGGAGTTCGACTACCCTTTTTAACATTACAGCGAACACAAGCTGTAACAATATTCTCCCAAGTATCACCTCCACCACGTGATCGCGGTAACACATGGTCTAAAGTCAACTCGTCGCCTGTATAACCACAGTATTGACAAGTGTGTCCATCACGATGCAAGATATTCCGGCGAGTAAGAGGGATTTCTTTATAAGGGACGCGAACGTAATGGCGCAACCTAATGACGGTTGGCAACGGAAAATCTGTATAAAGAAACCTACCGTTGTGTTCAACACGCTCTGCCTTGCCTTTAATTAACAGAACCGCAGCACGGCGCCAGCTCGTTATGTTGAGCGGTTCGTAAGAGGCGTTTAGGACTAAAACCTTCCCCATTGATTAACGCTCAAGGTATTAGTTTTACATATATTAACACGAATCTCCGCTCATTGGGAGATGAAAATAAATTATACTTCCGAAATAATTTAAAGAAATATACCGACGAAGTCCAAGAATTTATGAAATCCTGAACAGGAGTTTCCTCAAACTTACCTAAAGCTCCAAACAAATAGTGATTATCTACCGCTGTTAGGCAGGGAAAATGCGGCAAAAAGAACAGATCGTTGGACAGTACCTTACTTTTCGTATCCCAACTCAATAAATTAAGCCAACGATGTCAAGTAAAAGATTACTTACATCTCAAGGTATAGTGTTTTGAATTATTAGCCTAGCTATGTTGTATTTATTCCGTAATGAAGGTTAAACTTCCTGATTAACTCTGGTATGACAAACAGAATTGAAAATCAACACTGATAGCCATACTCAGTTATTCAAAAGTGGTGTGAGAGGAGGGAGGAGAAATGTTAAGTCGCAAACCAGCTACCAGCATGGCTACTCATCAACAGTGCGACACATATGCCTGGTTTTCACAACGTGCTTGGGTGGAAATTGACCTAGAGGCATTGGCTCATAATGTCCAACAAATCAAGCAATTTTTATCGCAGCGTACCCAGTTGATGGCAGTAGTTAAAGCGGATGCTTATGGTCACGGTGCAGTTACAGTTGCTCAAATAGCATTACAAGCAGGTGCGAGTTGGTTAGGCGTAGCTACTGTTCCTGAAGGTATTCAACTCAGAGAAGGTGGTATCAAAGCCCCAATTTTGATTTTAGGTGCAACCCATACACCAGAACAAATTAATGCGATCGCTCATTGGCAACTCCAGCCCACAATCGGCAGTCCGAAACAAGCTTTAATCGTCTCCAACACTTTAGAAAATATTCAATATGGTTCGCCTATTCCTGTGCATATTAAATTAGATACAGGAATGTCTAGACTGGGTACTAACTGGCAAGAAGCTGGAGAATTTGTTCAATTAGTAGACCGACTACCTCATCTTCAGATCGCCAGTATTTACTCCCACTTAGCGACAGCAGATAGCCCAGAACCGACGATTATGCAACAGCAGCATCAAAGATTTGAGGAAGCGATCGCTCAAATCAAAGCTTTAGGTATCAAAATTCCTAGCTTGCACCTAGCCAACTCAGCTGCTACCCTCGCAGACCCAACATTACATTACGACCTAGTACGTGTAGGTCTTGCTGTGTATGGAATCTACCCCGCAAGACATTTACACCACACCATCAATCTCAAGCCTGTTCTCCAACTCAAAGCCAGAGTTACCCACGTTAAAACCATTGCAGCGGGTACAGGTGTTAGCTATGGACATCAATTTATTGCCCCCAGGGAAATGCGTCTAGCCGTTGTTGGTATTGGTTACGCAGATGGCGTACCGCGTAATCTTTCTAATCAAATGCAGGTATTAATTCGCGGTCAGCGAGTGCAACAAATTGGTGCAATCACTATGGATCAGTTAATGATAGATGTCAGTGCCATTCCAGATTTACAAGAAGGAGAAGTCGTCACTTTGCTTGGTGAAGAAGGTAGACAGAAAATCACAGCCGATGACTGGGCAGCAAAATTAAACACCATTTCCTGGGAAATTTTGTGTGGCTTTAAACATCGCCTACCACGTTTGGCAGTAATGTAGTTGAATAGTTCCAATGGTATGGGGTATAGCTGAATGATTTTAACTATTCCCTATTCCCTTCAAACATATGATATGTTATTATGATTATCTCATGCGGATGTGGCGGAATTGGCAGACGCGCTAGATTTAGGTTCTAGTTCCGACAGGAGTGAAGGTTCAAGTCCTTTCATCCGCATTGTAAATGAAGTAACACATCTTCTACAGATGTACAGTGAGTAATTAACCTTGCGTTTATTGACAAGATTTTGTCAACGCAGCGTCTTTAAAGCAGTGTCAGCATAAATCACAGTGTAATTTTTTCCTACTTTAGTTCTGCCACAATGAATAGCATTGTCAATTGTCTATGCTGACTAGAGTGATTTCCTAATGACAAATTCATGAGGATTGACTTTTCGCTCGTTACCAATGGCGTTGGTATTGTTGTAGAGTACCTATTCAGCGCAAAAAATTTAAACACTCGATTCAACTAATCACAGCAAAGAGACCTTAATTTTTCATGTGAAGTTAACGAAGCCATCAATTGGCAAAGCGGGAATAAAAGGCATTTTTAACTAATAGCCCCAACTCGGTAAGGAGTCGAGCAAGATACTCATTGAGTACAAAAGAAAGACACGTTTGAATCATCGTAATATCAAAGCAGTGTAATCAGGCTGAAACACTGCTCCAAGAAAATTGAATTGAAGTAGATTATATCATCCCCGAATCTCTTGGCGGAAATGATGTATACATTAACTTCCAAGCATTACACTGTCATTGCCATTAGAATCGCCAACGATAACTTAATTCCCAACAAACGGAACGACGTGATGAAAGGTGAAAGAGGATGAGTTAGCTGCATGCTAGTTAGAGTTTTCTATGACAAGGGTCAAGTCATTGAAAAGCCGGATCAAGTGAAAGTTTCATGTCCGGTTCTTAAGACCAATGAGTGGAGTGATAAACTTGTTGTGTTTAATACTCGATTTCCCCAAGTAAAAACGCATATACCAAACGCAAAGAGGTGTTCAAGATGTTTTAACTGCACCTTAAATTAGCCTCAAATTACCAAATACCTTGGAATATAAGTGAGGAATCGATTCAGAGGTTCAGTCCAAGTAATGACGAAGAGAAGAGAAGATGGATTGAAAATTCACTATTAGTCCTCCAAAGACAGGAAAGTGCATAGACTATTGTTGCCTAGAAAGCCTGACAGTGGGGAGTTTGAGTCGGAAGAAAAAAGAGACGAAAAAGTTTGGAGGGAAGA
>DVDT01000061.1 GCA_015296085.1 Trichormus sp. M33_DOE_039
CCAACCGCCTAGTGCTAGGAAGGCGCAGGGGAATAATAATATTCCTGACCACCCTACGAATACGAAGCGATCGCGCTTTAACCAGTCGTCTAGTACGTCAAACCACCCTCTACTGGGGGCGCGTCCTACTGCGATGGTCATCTAACTAAATCCTCTTTTACTAAAATTGCAACGTTTCTAAGCAGAACGTCCTGGGAATTTAATCCTGTAAGCGACTGCCGCGAGGAAATAACGTTTTTTTTTGACAATCTCAGTAGTTTCTGATCACTACTGAGTTTCTGAGATTCTGCCACTTGTTCAAGTCAGCATTTCTCAGGCTTATGTCGTTACACGTACCATAAGCTAGTTACCTAGCTTGTGGTAACTTAATGCTTCTTAACTTATCACATTGTTCGGGTTTTCGCTCAACCCACCTAGGGAAATCAAGTATTGATCACGAACCTATTAAATACTATCAATATCAGAAATTTTACAATCTGACACAACTTTTCTCAGAAATCTTATTACTGGGGACTGAGACTAGGGACTGGTGACTGGGAGCAGGATGAGCCGTAACAGAGGGTGCAAAGGTTACAGGATAAGAAAAATACAATGCCCCATGCCCAATATTTGACTTGCAAGACATCCTGTTAAAATGGCAGACTTTTAATGAAAGGGAAGCACTCACAGGCTAAGGTAGTTCAATGACTGGATCAACAACGGTTAACAAAGGCGATCGCCTTTTGCATCAAAAAGTTCTCGGTTCGCGTAGGTTGAGCAACTACTGGTGGGCAACTGTCGTGACAATGGGAGCTACGGGCTTTTTATTGGCTGGGTTATCAAGTTACCTAAATGTAAATTTACTGATAGTTACCGATCCATCTCAGTTGGTATTTATTCCCCAGGGACTAGTGATGGGGCTATATGGTTCGGCAGGTTTACTATTAGCATTGTACCTGTGGCTAGCTATCCTCTGGGACTTAGGAGGCGGCTACAACGATTTCAATAAAGAAACTGGTTACATCAAAATTTTTCGTTGGGGTTTTCCTGGCAAAAATCGCCGCATTGAAATTGATTCCCGTGTTCAAGACGCGCAATCTGTGCGCATAGAAATCCAAGAAGGCATAAATCCTCGTCGTGCGTTGTATCTCCGTGTTAAAGGCCGTCGTGATATCCCTCTGACACGGGTAGGACAGCCATTATCTCTAGCAGAGTTAGAAACCCAAGGCGCAGAGCTAGCTCGATTTTTAGAAGTTCCATTGGAAGGATTATAAAAGGCAAAAGATAAAAAGTGAGCCACTACTTTGGACAGGTTTCCCGACTAGTAGCAAGTGGCGTTAGCGACGCTACTAGTCTGCCAAAGCTGCTCAACGCAGTGGTTCAAATTTTTGCTTTTGACTTTTTCATGCCCAATGACCCACACCCAAAACAGGCTAAGATACACTGGTTGAGTCAGTAATGGTAATGCGGTTAAAAGTTTCACAATACTTTGTTGCACTTTTGATAGTCGGTGCTTTGATGTTGGGAGGCTGTTCTACACAGCAGGCTAATTCCAGTGCCTCGCCAACATCAGCAACAACCGAGACAACCACGACAACGGCTACTGAAGCAACACCTATATCTGATAATACAAATGAGAGTGTTCCGGGAATGAAAGATTTACCACGTCTTGAAGGTAAAGCTACTGTGGTGATGACGGTAAAAGGTTCGCCGATTACTATCGAAGTAGACGGTACAAATGCCCCCATCACTGCTGGTAACTTTGTAGATTTAGTCCAAAAAGGTGTTTACGATGGTCTAGTATTCCATCGTGTTGTTCGCGAACCCCAGCCTTTTGTAGTGCAAGGTGGCGATCCTCAAAGCAAAAATGCTCAAATTCCTCCTAGCAGATGGGGAACAGGTGGTTATATTGACGCAAAAACTGGCAATGAACGTTATATACCCTTGGAAATTAAGCCAGAAGGAGAAGCCAGCCCAGTTTATAGTAAAACATTTGAGCAGGCACGCATCACTAAACAACCTCAATTAAGGCATAAACAAGGTGCGGTGGCGATGGCGCGATCGCAGCAACCTGACTCTGCATCCTCTCAGTTTTATTTTGCCTTAGCAGATTTAGGATTTTTAGATGGTAACTATGCCGTATTTGGTTATGTTACCCAAGGCTTTGATGTGGTTAACAAAATTCAGCAAGGCGATCGCATTGATTCTGCCAAAGTCACTCAAGGTAGTGAGAATTTAAAAGTTTCACAATAGGGACTGGGGATTGGGGACTGGGGATTGGGAATAGATACTAATATTCTCCCTTACACCCTTAAACCCCTGTTCCCAAATGGTTGAAATTGTTATTACTGGTATTGGTTTAGTTTCTGCCTTGGGTACAAGCCTAGAGGCAAGTTGGCAAACATTAATTGCTGGTAAGTCTGGTATTAGATTAAATCAACCTTTTCCAGAATTAGCACCACTACCTCTAGGCTTGATTAGTCAACAACCAACTAAATTGAAAATATTAACTCAGCAGGTTGTAGATGCAGCACTCCAAGATGCTGGATTGTTGACACCTTTACCAGATTGTGCAGTGGTGATTGGTTCAAGTCGTAGCCATCAAGCATCCTGGGAAAATTTGGCTAGGCACATGTGTGTAAAGTCTCCCAGCCAAGATTCAGGTGTGATGGGAGAAAGATTAGAGGATTGGCTAGAGATTTTGCCTCATATGAATGCGATCGCATCTGCCAGGCAAATTGGTGCAACAGGGGCAGTTTTAGCACCAATGGCGGCTTGCGCTACAGGGATTTGGGCAATTTCTCAAGCAGCATTGTTAATTCAATCAGGGCAATATGCAAGAGCGATCGCTGGGGCTGTGGAAGCACCAATTACACCCTTGACTATATCAGGGTTTCAACAAATGGGTGCTTTAGCCAAAACTGGAGCTTACCCTTTTGATGTACATCGTGAAGGCTTAGTGTTGGGCGAAGGAGCAGCTGTATTTGTTTTGGAGTCAAAAGCATCAGCCCAGCAGCGTCAAGCAAAGATTTATGGTCAAGTCTTAGGTTTTGGTTTCACGGCAGACGCATATCATACTAATCAGCCAGACTTGGAAGGTAAAGGAGCGATCGCTGCTATCAAAAAAGCTCTAGAACGTAGCCATCTTAAACCACATGATTTAGATTACATTCATGCCCACGGCACAGCTACCCAGCTGAATGACCAGATGGAAAGTAGGGTTATAGAAAAGCTATTTCGCCATCCCATTGCTATTAGTTCCACTAAAGGAGCTACAGGTCATACTCTAGGAGCATCAGGAGCTTTAGGAGTTGCTTTCACATTGTTAGGGATGCAACATCATATTTTGCCTCCCAATATAGGATTAAATCAATCAGAATTTGATTTAAACATAGTCCAAACTGCATATCAAAGTCAGATTCGGCAAGCATTATGTTTCAGTTTTGGCTTTGGTGGACAGAATGCAGTTATTGTTTTGGGGAATGAGTTGGGAAAAAATTAGCGATCGCTAATTTTTTCCTTGAGGAGATGATCAAATAAATTCAATGTGCAAATTAGTTGTAAAACCTAGTGGTTTATTTTCGATAGTGGCAAATTTAGTTCCTGCAAACAATAAACCTCCAGTTGAGGCATCATAGGCAAAATCACTAATGTTAGTACTACCAAAAATCACTTGATAAATATGAATTTTGTCACCTTGACCAAGATTAAAATCTTTAATGATATCAATACCTTCAGAGACATTGTTGAAGACAAAATTATCTTGACCTAAACCGCCTGTGAGAATATCATTCCCATCACCACCCATCAGAGAATCATCACCATCATCACCTATTAAAGTGTCATCATCTCCTTCCCCCATAAGAGTATCGTTACCACTACCACCAATTAAGGAATCATTACCAAAGTAACCCCAGATATAATCATCGCCACTGCCACCATTGAGTTGATCATTTCCTTCAAAGCCGTCCAGAAAATCATTACCACCATTGCCTATTAACAGGTTATTTTGGCTATCTCCCACAATATCGTCATCTTGATTTGAGCCTTTAACATGATCAAAATTCTCTACTGCAAATGATTTAATTTCGGAAAGCTCAATAACATCGAAAAACTGATAGTTAAGGTTAACATTAATTGATGTATTGGCATCTGCTGTAGAGGCATCAATAGTATTGCTGCCAGTATTGGCATTAACAAGAACTTTCTCTATTTGAACAAGTTGATCCTGTCCTAAACCCCCATCTTTTTGAAGTACACCAGTTTGTAAGAAGGTAATATTTTTCGTGATTTGGCTATAGTCAGCCGTATCATAGTCATCTCCTCCATTTAAGGTATTGTTGCCACTACCGCCATAGAGAACATCATTACCATATCCACCATTAATCGTGTCATCGCCACCATAACCAAATAATTGATTATCTTGATTGTCACCAATCAAAGAATCAGCCTGATTTGTACCTTTGACATCATCAAAATTCACTACTGTCCAAGATTGAGAGCCATTGACAGTTACGGTTTTTGTAGCAAGATTGGCACTAATGAAGGTGATGTCGCTTAGTCCAAAAACATCAATAGTGTTATTGGCTGTAGTGGCATCAGCCACAATTGTTTGAATGCCAATCAATTGATCTGTGCCGAGATGAGATTTTTTGACAATGTTAGAAGCTAGAAAGGTAATACTTTGACCAAGTTGACTATAGTCGGCACTATCATTTCCAGTTCCACCATCCAGAGTATCGCTGCCACCACTGCCTCGGATAGTGTCGTCACCACCATTACCAAATAGTTGATTATTTTGAGTGTCTCCGGTGATGATGTCATTGTGATTTGTGCCTTTGACATGATCGAAGTTGATCACGCTCACAGTTTTGACACCACTGCTATTGCTCACACTCAAAGTTTGGGTTTGGAGATTAACATTGATGGTGGCATTGTCTCCCCATGTAGTGGCATCGATGATGTGATGATTAACATTACTATTGGCAATAATCTTTTCGATGTTGATGAGTTGGTCTAAACCCAGAGTGTCTTTATTGATGCGGTCAATGGCTGTGAGGACTAGTTGGCGACTCATTTGGCTGTAGTCGGCGATATCCATGCCACCTCCACCATTCAAGGTGTCATTGCCAGTACTACCTATGAGGATGTCATCATTTCCTCCACCGTCGAGGCTATCATTACCTTCATCACCATTGAGGATGTCGTTGCCATATCCACCCTTTAGAATGTCGTCTTCACTTCCTCCTTTGAGGAGGTCGTTGTTTTCCCCGCCTGAGAGGCGATCGCTTTGCGCTCCTCCATAGAGGCGATCATCACCGTAGCTACCTTCTAAGGTGTCTTCCCCGGTGTCTCCATAGAGGATGTCATCGCCATATCCTCCATCTAGTTTGTCGTTGCTGTAGCTTCCATAGATTGTGTCATTCCCATCCCCTCCATAGAGACTGTCATTCCCATATCCACCATTAATCGTGTCATTGCCACCATACCCAAATAATTGATTATCTTGAGTGTCACCAATCAAAGAATCAACCTGATTTGTACCTTTGACATCGTCAAAATTCACCATTGTCCAAGATTGAGAACCATTGACAGTTACAGTTTGTGCAGCGAGATTGGCATTAATAGAAGTAATGTTAGTCAATGAAGACACATCAATCGTGTTATTCGACGCGTTCCTATCAGCAACAATCGTTTGAATGCCAATGAGTTGATCTGTGCCAAGATTAGATTTTTTGACAGTGTTAGAAGGTAGGAAAGTAATACTTTGACCAAGTTGACTGTAATCAGCACGATTATTCCCCGTGCCACCATCCAGAGTATCGCTACCACCACTACCTCTGATGGTGTCATCGCCACCATTACCAAATAGTTGGTTGTTGCCAGTATTGCCAGTGATGATGTCATTACGGCTTGTACCGTAAACGTGATCAAAGTTGATCACACTCACAGTTTTCACACCACTGCTATTGCTCACACTCAAAGTTTGGGTTTGGAGATTAGCATTGATAGAGGCATTATCTCCCCATGTAGACGCATCGATGATGTCATGCAGATAGCTGCCGTTGGCAATAATCTTTTCGATGTTGATGAGTTGGTCTATACCTAGAGTGCCTTTATCGATGCGATCAATGGCTGTGAGAATGATTTGTTGATAGCGTTGGCTGTAATCGGCACTATCCATGCCACCTCCACCATTCAAGGTGTCATTGCCAGTACTACCTATGAGGATGTCATCATTTCCTCCACCGTCGAGGCTATCATTACCTTCATCACCATTGAGGATGTCGTTGCCATATCCACCCTCTAAAATGTCGTCTTCACTTCCTCCTTTGAGGAGGTCGTTGTTTTCTCCACCTGAGAGGCGATCGCTTTGCGCTCCTCCATAGAGGCGATCATCACCGTAGCTACCTTCTAAGATGTCTTCCCCGGTGTCTCCATAGAGGATGTCATCGCCATATCCTCCATCTAGTTTGTCGTTGCTGTAGCTTCCATAGATTGTGTCATTCCCATCCCCTCCATAGAGACTGTCATTCCCATATCCACCATCAATTGTGTCATCGCCACCATAACCATATATTTGGTCATCGTTAACATCACCAACGAGAAGATTATTGAGAGAATTACCGTTAATTAGTCCCATACTCAAAATTGTGATTTTGTAACTTCTGATGCAAGCTAGATTTGTGAAGACAGATTTATGAAGTTTGGTAAAAAATTAACAAAGCCAGAATGAAGTTACCATGTGAAAGATACTTAAGTCACCAAATGTCATATATTTTGCATACTGAAACAAAGTAAATATGGTGAGGAAATAAAAATATTTTTCTAGCAGTGACTTGAAGATAATGGGAAGACATAATCCCGCAGGGTAGCGGTATTGCAGCATTAAGCCTTGGTTTCGCCAACGGCATAGTTTTGTGCTGAGAGTCACCCGGAAAGTGAAACTTGCTTGATCTGGGTTGCCTTCTGCTTTCTCCAGACAGAAATCGATATGATATAAAAGTCGATAAAACTTCAAAAATATTCACCAAATGCTGATTCACTCCTCTGGCTTATCCAAGGTCAAGGACTCAGTTACAGAGAAAATCTTTTTCGGTAATGAACCTAGTGCCGAGTTAATCGCCATCCTTACCGTTTACTTTGTCCAAGGCATTTTAGGGTTAGCGCGTTTAGCCGTCAGTTTCTTCCTGAAAGATGAATTATCACTGAGTCCTGTTCAGGTATCGGCACTACTGGGAATTGTGGCTTTACCTTGGATTATTAAGCCGATTTTTGGTTTTATCTCTGATGGTTTACCCATATTCGGCTATCGTCGCCGCCCATATTTGGTACTATCGGGGATACTAGGTGCTGTTTCCTGGGTGAGTTTGGCGACCATAGTTCATGATAGATGGGCAGCTACAATTGCGATCGCTCTTGGTTCTCTATCTGTAGCGGTGAGTGATGTAATTGTTGACTCATTAGTTGTGGAACGAGCTAGGGTAGAATCCCAAGCAGATGCAGGTTCACTGCAATCATTGTGCTGGGGGGCTTCAGCATTAGGTGGCTTAATCACAGCATATTTTAGTGGCTTATTACTTGAACACTTCACAACCCGCACTGTATTTTGGGTTACGGCCACATTTCCTTTAATTGTTTCGTGTGTAGCTTGGTTAATTGCTGAATCTCCAGTGAGCAAAGATACGAGTGAGCATACCGAAAACCTAAGTATTAAGCATCAATTAGCACAACTTCGTCAAGCCATCACCCAAAAAAGAATCTGGCTACCAACAGCATTTGTTTTTATCTGGCAAGCCACTCCAACCGCCGACGCAGCCTTTTTCTTCTTTACCACCAATGAACTTCACTTTGAACCAGAATTTTTGGGACGGGTGCGTTTAGTGACAAGCTTTGCAGCTTTAATTGGGGTGTGGATTTTCCAACGCTTCCTGAAAAGTGTGCCATTCCGAATTATTTTTGGTTGGAGTACAGTCATTTCCGCCGTCTTGGGAATGACAATGCTACTGTTGGTCACACACACAAACAGAGCCTTAGGCATAGATGACCACTGGTTCAGCTTGGGTGATAGCCTGATTCTCACAGTCATGGGACAAATCGCCTATATGCCTGTGTTAGTCTTAGCAGCACGACTATGCCCCCCAGGGGTAGAAGCTAGTCTATTTGCCTTATTAATGTCAGTATCCAATTTAGCAGGCATGGTTGCCTATGAGTTTGGGGCTATTCTGATGCACTGGCTAGGAATTACTGAAAGCAATTTTGATTCATTGTGGCTTTTAGTACTCATTACCAATCTCAGCACTTTACTACCATTACCCTTTCTCAACTGGCTACCAGCCGATGATTCACAACCGCAATCAGAACTAATACCCAATTTAATGTCTGGATTAATGCTAAAAGAAGCAGAATCAGAAACTGTTGAGTAAAGAAAAATCCCAATGCAAAATCCAATCTACCTGAGTTCCCAACTCTAGCTTTTTGAAAGCTAAGAGTTACTGTGGAGACGTGATATATTGCGTCTCTACAAAATTCGGAAAGCTCAGAAACTAGGAAGTGAATTGACCAATGACTAATGATTATTGACTATTAACCATATGCAAAGGTTAGAAAATCAACAACCAACACTTTTAGAAAAATCCTATACTCTGGAAGACTGGCAGGGTGGATATGAATCTCTTAAAGAAGAGTTTGATTATTGGATTGATGATATAGAAGAAGAAATCCCGCCACAATTACGAGGTACGTTATTTAGGAATGGGCCGGGATTACTTGATATCAATGGACAACGTATCCATCATCCTTTTGATGGTGACGGGATGATTAGCCGCATCACCTTTATCAATGGTCGCGCCCATTTTTGTAATCGTTTTGTGCGTACAGATGGCTATTTGGCAGAACAGAAAGCAGGAAAAATTCTCTATCGTGGCGTATTTGGAACGCGGAAACCAGGCGGCTTGTTAGCTAATATCTTTGATTTCAAAATTAAAAATATAGCTAACACTAATGTTATTTATTGGGGTGATAAACTATTAGCTCTGTGGGAGGCGGCTGAACCCTACAGCCTTGACCCCTTCACTTTGGAAACTTTAGGCAAAGAATATTTCGATGAGGTTTTATCTAAGGGTGAAGGATTTGGCGCACACCCCCGTTTTGACCCTAGTTGTATTCAAGACAATGGCGCACCTTGTTTAGTAAATTTTGCTATCAAACCAGGCCCATCAACTACAATTAAGATTTTTGAGCTAAACTCAGCGGCTAAAGTTATCAGAAAATACGCTCATCAAGTTTCTGGGTTTTGTTTTATTCATGATTTTGCCATTACTCCACATCATTATATTTTCTTTCAAAACCCTGTTGTTTTTAATCCTATACCTTTTGTTTTTGGTGTGCGTGCTGCTGGAGAATGTATCAAATTTAAGCCTGACCAAAACACTAAAATTATAGTTATTCCCCGCTTTCCCAGAGGAGAGGATTCAGAGTTAAAAATTTTGGAAACACAATCAGGTTTTGTATTTCACCATGTTAATGCTTTTGCAGTAGGAGATGAAATTTTTATTGACTCAATTTGTTACGATTCCTTATCAACAGTGAAACCGAAAAGTGATTTTCGCCAAGTTGATTTTGCAGCGGCTTCTCCTAGTCAACTCTGGAGATTTCATATTAATCTTCAAGATGGTCAAGTCAAGCGTAATTTAATTGAGGGTCGTTGTTGTGAATTTCCCAGCATACATCCTGATCATGGTGGACGTGACTACAGATATATTTATCTAGGTGCAAGCCATGCAGCAGACGTGAATGCACCACTGCAAGCATTACTAAAAATTGATTTAAAGTCTGGGGAAAGACAACTTTGGAGTGCTGCACCTCGTGGTTTTACGGGGGAGCCGATTTTCGTACCACGGCCAGATGCTCAAGCAGAAGATGATGGCTGGTTGCTGGCTGTAGTTTATGATGCTACTTGCCATCGCTCGGATGTAGTGATTTTAGATGCTCGTGATTTGAATAAAGGTGCGATCGCTCGACTGCACCTCAAACATCATATCCCCTATGGCCTGCATGGTAACTTTACCCCAAAAACTTTTCTCTCAAATTGATCCCTTCAGCTTTTATCACCACAGATTCATGTCTCCAATAACTTTGGGCTAGAATCTGTGGTTTTCTAAAATAATCATAAAATTGTAACAAAAACTACAAAATCCCTCTATTTCCCAAAAACGCGAGATAGGCTAGGCATATATGTATCCGGTTCGCTAAAAACCGCGACTAGGAGAAAATCTTATGGTTTCAACCCCTATCACTCCGTTGGAAGCTGCGACTCCAGCACATATTTGTCCATTTGACCAAGCTTGTAGTTACTTAGAAGCAGCAGGGAAAGAATTAAGATTAGATCAAGGTGTCCTGGAAATTCTCAGTCATCCGCGCAAAGTAGTGACAGTTTCTATCCCCGTCAAGCTAGACAGTGGAGATATCCGAGTGCTAGCGGGACATCGAGTCCAACATTCTGATGTTTTAGGCCCCTACAAAGGCGGAACTCGATACCATCCGGCTGTAACATTGCGGGAAGTCTCAGCTTTAGCCATGCTGATGACTTGGAAATGTGCGTTATTAGGCATACCTTACGGTGGTGCTAAGGGAGGTATTGCGATCGACCCACAAAACTACAGTATAGGTGAATTAGAGCGCATAACTCGCCGCTATACTAGCGAATTAATTAAAGACATTGGCCCCTCAGTAGACATACCCGCGCCAGATATGGGAACTTCCGCCCGTGAAATGGCTTGGATGATGGATACTTATTCAGTGAACGTAGGTCATGCTGTACCTGGAGTGGTTACTGGTAAACCATTATCTATCGGTGGTTCACTGGGAAGGGAAATGGCTACTGGACGGGGTGTAATGATTATCGTGCGGGAAGCCCTAGCAGATATGGGCAAATCCCTAGAGGGAATGCGAGTAGTTATCCAAGGTTTCGGGAACGTCGGGGGTGCAGCAGCTGAATTACTCTACCAAGCAGGAGCAAAAATTATTGCTGTCTCAACGGCTACAGGTGGTGTGTATTCATCTCATGGTTTGGATATTCCCGCATTAAAAGCTTATGCAGCGGAGCATCGTCACAGTGTAGTAGGTTTCCCAAAAGCATCGGCGATTAGTAATGCAGAGTTACTCACTTTGCGTTGCGATGTCTTAATCCCAGCCGCCTTAGAAAACCAAATCACAGAAGAAAATGCTCAAGAAGTGAGGGCGCAAATTGTTGCAGAAGCAGCCAATGGCCCAGTAACTTTGGAAGCAAACCGAATTCTAGAGGCGCAAGGTGTGACTGTACTACCAGACATCTTGGCGAACGCTGGTGGTGTGGTAGTGAGTTACCTAGAATGGGTACAAGGTTTGTCTTACCTATTTTGGGATGAGGTACGTGTTAACCGAGAAATGGAACACTTGATGGTGCAAGCATATCAACACGTAGTCCAGCAGTCTAAACTGCGACAAGTTCCTTTGAGATTAGCAGCTTATACTCTGGGTGTGGGTAGAGTAGCAAAAGCCCTCCATGATAGAGGCTTATATCCTTGAGTGTTTTGTTTGTAGTGAGGACTGTAGTTCCCTGATAAAGATTGCTACGCCAACACAATCAAGCCTTGACTACGAACTTAAACAACTGAGAATCTTCTAATTCCGATAAAAAAGTGACTCTAATGTTTTAGAGTCACTTGCTAATAAGTTGAGAATTTAGAGGATTACAAACTTACTTTTTAGCTTCAGTGATGGGAACCCATTCAGTGTGGAAGCTTCCGGGTTTGTCGGTGCGCAGGTAGGTGTGTGCGCCGAAGTAGTCGCGTTGTGCTTGGGTGAGGTTTTGGGGTAGGCGATCGCGGCGATAGCTGTCAAAATAATCCAAGGATGCGCTAAACGCAGGCACAGGGATACCTAGTTTGGCAGCTGTAATAATTACTTCCCGCCAAGCTGCTTGTCTGTCGAGAATTGTTTGCTTAAATTCAGGCGCAAGTAGCAAGTTGGGCAATGCAGGATTTTCGTTAAATGCCTTCTTAATCTTATTCAAGAAGCCAGCGCGAATAATACAGCCACCTTTCCAAATCCGCGCCAATTCACTCAGATTCAAATTCCAATTAAATGTTGCTGAAGCTGTAGATAGCAATGCCATCCCTTGAGCATAGGAGCAAATCTTGGAGCAGTAAAGGGCATCGCGGACTTTGTTAATAAAGTCTTTGGTAGCACCATCATACTTACCACTAGGGCCTGTCAACTGCTTAGAGGCTGCTATCCGTTCATCTCGAATAGAAGAGATAATCCGAGCATTTACGGCGGCGGTAATGGTGGGGATAGAAACACCCAATTCCAACGCAGTTTGCACAGTCCAGCGTCCAGTTCCCTTTTGACCGGCTGCGTCAACAATCAAATCTACTAGGGGTAGATTGGTTTCTGGGTCAACGTAGGGGAAGATATTAGCTGTAATCTCAATCAAGAAAGAATTGAGTTCGTCGGTGGTGTTCCACTCAGCAAATACTTCATGTAGTTGTTTTGCATCTAAGCCACCCGCATTTTTCAGCAAATCGTAGGCTTCTGCAATTAACTGCATATCACCGTACTCAATACCGTTGTGTACCATCTTGACGTAGTGACCAGAGCCACCAGGGCCAACATAGGTTACACAAGGGCCATCATCGACTTGAGCTGCAATTTTGTTGAAAATTGGGGACAGATACTCATAGGAACTTTGTGTACCTCCGGGCATCAGTGAAGGGCCATTGAGCGCACCTTCTTCACCACCACTAACACCCATACCAAGGAATCGTAAACCAACGGGTTCTAATTCTTGAGTCCGTCTTTGGGTATCTTCAAACCAAGAGTTGCCACCGTCAATAATGATATCGCCTTCATCGAGCAGGGGTTTGAGCTGCTGAATGACCGCATCAACTGGTTTACCAGCCTGTACCATCACTAGAATTTTGCGGGGACGTTCTAATGCGGCAACAAATTCTTCTAGGGTAAAAGCAGCCTTAACGTTACGGCCTCCGGCACGCTGTGCCATGAAAGCATCGGTTTTTTCTCTGGAGCGATTATAAACTGCAATTGGGAAGCCATTACGCTCAACGTTTAGAGCGATGTTCTCGCCCATAACGGCTAAACCAATCACACCAAAGCTTTGTAGTGTCATAAACTATGTTTGGCTAACTCTTGCAGGTTCTTTCATCTTTAAGGGTAGTCTGAGTTTTTCTCTTCTCCCCTAAAGAAGACATTAAGAGTTAATCTAAACAATAAAAGCTCACTGCTAACACAGTTAAATAGTTTTAATTTGTATCTAAGTCAACAATTAGTTTGTAAAATTTGCGAAATTAGGGACTGGGTACTGGGAGCAGGGGGAGCAGGGAAGGCAGGGGGAGAATTTAATTCCCAAAGACGGCAGTTGCTCGAATTGGGGAGACCCCAAGAACACACTGCCTCCCCCAATGCCCCATTCCCAATTCCCAGTCCCCAATAAGTCCCTATTGAAAGGAGTAACCAAAAAATGCTGGCAAATGTCCTAGCTTTGGTGGTTGGCCTTGGTAGTTTAGCCATCTACATATCAGCTTTCTTTTTCCCGGAAATCCACCGCAAGAATGATTTTATTTGGAGTGGAGTCGGACTTTTTTATGCGCTAGTTTTATGGGTGTTTGCTCCTCGCATTTCTGGAGGTCTTTTACTGGGTCATGTCGCCAGCGTGGCTCTTTTGGTTTGGTTCGGTTGGCAAACACTCTCACTACGTCGCCAGTTAACTCCCTTGCTACAGCAAACTCCAGTACCTAGTTCTCAAGAGGTGAAAACTACACTGCAAGAACAAGCCACTAAGTTGTCTCTACCCCAACCTTTGGCAAAATTACAGCAAGGTGTAAGTGGTTTTTTTGGAGGATTGAAAAATCGCGGTCAACAACCTGTCACTCCCAAAATTACAACTCCAGAGCCAGAAACAACAACAAAACCTGCTGTGGAGATTATCGACAAAACAGAAGCACCAACTCAAGAGCTTGTTACTACTACTGAACCTGAATCCCCGACTGTCGCACCAGAACAGCCTACAGAAGTAGCGGCGACAACTGAAACAGAACCTCAAACTGCAACAGTACCAGAAGTAATTCCGCCCCATCCCCCATCCCCGGAACTGGTGGAAGCTGCTCAACCACATAATGAGGCTGAGGAGAAAACACCAATCCCTGTAGAAGAAATTGCCCCAGATGCGGTTTTAGCTCCCCCAGCAGAAGCTCCACCGGGAGCAGTACCGCCAGATAATCAGACTAGTTGAATATAGTGAAACCCAACATTTAGGTTCATGTTGGGTTTCATTTTTATATATATGGAAGTTTAGGAGAAAATTTTTACTGTTGCTGAGATGAAGCGATCGCCTAATATTTCAATAAATATAGTCTGCACTGTTATGACCACACCACCAACCCCAGTTAAAAACTATATTGAACAACGGGATCAAGGATATTGGCTCGCAGGTACTCGTATTTCCCTGGATTCTGTGGTGTACGCTTTCTTAAATGGAGATTCACCGGAAAATATTGCCCAAAATTTTCCGTTACTTTGTTTAGAACAAGTATATGGCGCGATCGCTTTCTATCTTGCCAACCGAGAGCTAGTTGATGCTTACTTAAAGGAAGGTGAGGCAGAGTTTGCCAAACTACAACAATCCTTGAGAGATAAGAATCTGCTTCTGTCTCAAAAATTACAGGCTGCTCAATATGCTTTCAGTTATGCTGTCACCATTTCCGGCACTGAACTAGGGGAAGCTGGTTCAAAATGTAACACCATAATTTGCTCTGGATGTAAACCAATAGATTCATAGGTTTGTCCATTGCGATCGCTGAATTCTACTTCAAATGCAGTACCGTTGGCTAATAATTCAACTACTGTACCTACTTGACCACGTAACAAATTATATTCAGGTATATCTGTTGTGAGTGCTACTATATCCAGCAACTTTGGTGTATTTGTACTCATTAGGTAAATTCGTAAATTTTAGCTGTTTGCAATATAATTTGGCTTAATTTCACTTCACCTATTGTAAGAATCACAACAAGGAATTATTTATAAATAATTTATGATACCATAATAGTACATATGAATTACATTCATTCAAACAGTAAAATTTTGCGAATTTATAAATTTATCAGATCAAATAATTATGTCTAGTACACACACAGGTATTGAGTGGACAGATAAAACATGGAATCCTACTACTGGTTGTAATAAAGTTAGTCCAGGTTGTTTACACTGCTATGCAGAAGCTCTTACAAAACGCTTTCCTAATAATTTCGAGAATGGTTTTGATTTAACCTTGCACCCCGAAAGATTAAAAGAACCTTTAAAATGGCGCACTCCTAGCAGAATATTTGTTAACTCAATGAGTGATCTGTTTCACGAAGAAGTACCTCTTAATTTTATTCAAGATGTATTTAAAGTGATTCATGAAACACCTTGGCATATATATCAAATACTAACAAAAAGACCTGAAAGACTCTTTGATGTAGCAAATCATTTAGAATTCCATAAAAATATTTGGTTAGGTGTTTCAGTTGAAAATCAAAATTATATCCATCGAATTGACGTTCTGCGTCAAGTTCCTGCGAATGTGCGTTTTCTTTCCTGTGAACCACTTTTAGGTTCATTGAATCTTGACTTAAAAAATATTGATTGGGTTATTGTTGGTGGAGAGTCTGGACAAAAACATCGTCCAATGAAAATTGAGTGGGCGCAAGATATTCGTGATCAATGTCAAAAAGCTGGAGTAGCATTTTTCTTCAAGCAGATCGGTGGTAGAACATCTAAAGCTGGAGGTAGATTACTAGATGGTCAAATATGGGATGAAATGCCTCCAGCTTGGCAAGAGCATTACAATGTATGGACAAAATCTATGCGAAAGACTTCTTTGAAAAAACAAACTTTGGAACTTACTGCTTAGATGGAAAATAGACTTTTACTGAATCAGCAAATGTGATTTCACCTTTCATTTTACGTCTTTTATTCGCAGGTGGATCTGCTTTTATCTTGCCTTTAGCTTCAAGACTATTAAGAGCAGCCTTGTAATTCTTACTAATGTAACGTCTGCCAACATTATGCTGCATATAAATCTCTTGCATAGTTATTGTTTGACCTGCAAATGTGTCTAATAACATTCCTTCTAATTCATCGAGAGGACGATAAAGTTCAAACAGCAAGGGTTGCATATTGGTAGCCGGATTATATTCAAAAGAAGCTACACCTTGATTTTGATCAGAGCTTTCGTTTGCCATTATTTCCTTCATAATTTTATAGCCTGTGAAGTTCTTGCTTACAAAGATTAGGTGATGGCTAGTACGTTTTCCATTTTCATGTTTAAAACAAAAAGGTAAAACATACTTTCCACCCATTTCTTCCAAAGCTTCGCAAATAGCTTCTATAATTGTTAATTCACGCTCTTGAGGATTTAGAGGTTTGAGTTGTTCTCGTAATTGATCTGCTCTTATTTTTCCAAATAACGCATTTATGTGTTCTTCAACTATTGCATTACCTATACCCATATTGATACGGTTGTAATTAAAAAAGAAAATACAATCACAACCCCAGTCTTTTACAACTGAGTTGATAAGTTGTAAAGATAAGCCCTTATATCCCCAAGGATCTACAAAAAATAATGTTGGAATCAGGTTGAGTTGAGAAAAAGCACTAACGATATTTTCACCGACTTCAAAATTCATTACATCAGGCTTATGCTTTAACTGATCAATTCCAGGAATCACATCTATAGCTTCTTGTAAAGAATCCGTGTGTTCAGGATTGGCATCATTAAATAATGTCTTCAGCATATTCCGCATATCTGGGTCAGTAATTGCTTTCTCTAAAACTTTGATTGGTGTAGATTTTGAACCATCTTTGTATCTCCCAGGCCCAGCAAAAAGGTCTATATATGCAATTGGATATCCCGCTTTTTTAGCAGTTGGTATAATTACCTTTGCCCAAGCCCAAAAATATTTTTCAACAATTCGGGCTTTAATTAAGGATTGTTCTTTTTGCTCAT
The DNA here is from genome assembly GCA_015296085.1 of Trichormus sp. M33_DOE_039. GTDB lineage: Bacteria > Cyanobacteriota > Cyanobacteriia > Cyanobacteriales > Nostocaceae > Trichormus. The sequence goes on from DVDT01000061.1 coordinate 17,030, forward strand.
CAAAGAAAGAAGGGTTGTTCATACGTAATTACTATATGTATCGTATTAATATAGTAAATTCGAGATCAGTTAATGTCTAGAACTGAAATCTCAGAGTTTTAGACTTCCTGCCATCTTCTATAATTGATAGAACCTGTACACATAAATCTTTAGGCATGAAGCTGTGACAGAAACCGGAAGTTACAAAGATACTGTAAATTTACCCAAGACTAGTTTTGATATGCGGGCGAACGCCATCAAGCGTGAACCTGAGATACAGAAGTTTTGGGAAGAAAATCAAATTTTTGAGAGCCTGTCGCAAAATAACCCAGGCGAATTATTTATACTGCACGATGGGCCTCCCTACGCAAACGGCTCACTTCATATTGGTCATGCCTTAAATAAAATTCTCAAAGATATTATTAATCGCTACCAACTGCTACAAGGGCGGAAGGTGCGCTATGTGCCTGGTTGGGACTGTCACGGCTTACCAATTGAGTTGAAGGTTTTACAAAATCTCAAGTCGGCAGAACGGCAAAATTTAACACCTCTGCAATTGCGGCAAAAAGCGAAGGAATTTGCTTTGGCGACCGTTGATGACCAACGCCAAAGTTTTAAACGCTATGGGGTTTGGGGTGACTGGGATAACCCATATTTGACGCTGAAGCCAGAATATGAGGCGGCACAAATTGGGGTGTTCGGTGAGATGTATTTAAAAGGTTACATCTATCGGGGTTTGAAGCCGGTTCACTGGAGTCCTAGTTCTAAGACGGCTTTGGCTGAGGCGGAGTTGGAATATCCTGAAGGTCATACTTCGCGGAGTATTTATGCGGCGTTTCCTGTGACGGGTTTGGCTGAGGCGGTTAAGTCTGTTTTGGGTGAGTATTTGCCGGATTTGGGTGTGGCTGTCTGGACTACTACTCCTTGGACTATTCCGGGGAATTTGGCGGTGGCGGTTAATGGCGACCTCAATTATTCTTTAGTGGAAATCTCACGCAAAGGCGCAGAGACGCAAAGTAAATTCAAGTATTTGATTGTGGCGGCGGAGTTGGTGGAACGCTTGGCGGCTACTATCTCGGCTGAGTTGACGGTGAAAGCAACTTTCAAGGGGCAGGATTTAGAACATACTACTTACCGACATCCTTTATTTGACCGGGAAAGTCCGGTGGTTGTGGGTGGTGATTATATCACTACTGAATCGGGTACTGGGTTGGTGCATACTGCGCCTGGTCATGGTCAAGAAGACTACATTGTCGGTTTGCGTTATGGTCTGCCGATTCTTGCGCCTGTGGATGATAATGGCAACTTTACTGAGGAAGCGGGACAGTTTGCTGGGTTGAATGTTCTGGGTGATGGGAATCAGGCGGTAATTGATGCGTTGACAGCTGCGGGTTCGTTGTTGAAGGAGGAGGCTTACGCGCATAAGTATCCTTACGACTGGCGGACGAAGAAGCCGACGATTTTCCGCGCTACTGAACAGTGGTTTGCTTCGGTGGCGGGATTTCGGGAAGATGCACTGAAAGCGATCGCTTCTGTAAAATGGATACCAGCCCAAGGTGAAAATCGCATCACGCCAATGGTGGCGGAACGTTCTGATTGGTGTATCTCTCGTCAGCGTTCTTGGGGTGTGCCAATTCCGGTATTCTACGATGAGGAAACGGGCGAACCTTTACTCAATGAGGAAACTATCAACCATGTGCAAGCTATCATTGCCGAAAAAGGTTCTGATGCTTGGTGGGAATTGTCGGTAGAGGAATTATTACCAGAGTCCTACAGAAATAATGGTCGGTCTTACCGTCGCGGGACTGACACAATGGATGTTTGGTTTGATTCTGGTTCGTCTTGGGCTTCTGTGGTCAAGCAGCGTTCTGAGTTGCGTTACCCGGCTGATATGTATTTAGAAGGTTCAGACCAGCATCGCGGTTGGTTTCAGTCGAGTTTGTTGACTAGTGTAGCTGTGAATGGGATTGCACCTTATAAAACTGTGTTAACTCACGGCTTTGTTCTCGATGAACAAGGGCGCAAGATGAGTAAATCAGTGGGGAATGTGGTTGACCCACAGGTGATGATTCTGGGTGGAAAAAACCAGAAACAAGAACCACCCTATGGTGCAGATGTGTTGCGGTTATGGGTGTCGTCGGTTGATTACACGGCTGATGTGCGGTTGGGTAGCAATATCATTAAGCAACTCAACGATGTCAGAGGTAAGATTCGCAATACGGCGCGGTTCTTGTTGGGAAGTTTGCATGATTTTGACCCTGAAAAAGATGCAGTACCTTTTGAGAAGTTACCGCAGCTAGATCAATATATGCTGCACCGCATTCGTGAGGTGTTCCAGGAAGTAACAGAAGCTTTTGAAAGTTTCCAATTCTTCCGGTTCTTCCAAACAGTGCAGAATTTCTGCGTGGTGGATTTATCTAACTTCTATTTAGATGTAGCGAAAGATAGACTGTACATCAGTGCGCCAAACTCTTTCCGTCGTCGTAGTTGTCAGACAGTTATCCACATCGCTTTAGAGAATTTAGCACGAGCGATCGCACCTGTTCTATGTCACACTGCTGAAGATATCTGGCAATATCTCCCCTACAAAACACCCTACAAATCAGTGTTTCAAGCTGGTTGGGTTAAGTTAGAGGATAAATGGCATAATCCAGAGTTGGCGGAATCTTGGCAACAATTACGTCAGTTGCGGACTGATGTGAACAAGGTTTTAGAACAAGCTAGGATAGAAAAAATGATTGGTTCTTCCCTAGAAGCGAAAGCTTTGATTTACGTCAGCGATGAAAAAGCACGTACCGCCATTGCAACTTTAAATCCTGTTAGCGGTAACGGTATCGATGAACTGCGCTATTTATTCCTCACTTCGCAGGTTGAGTTATTAGATTCACCTGAAAAATTGCCAGATGTGAAATATAACTTGCAATCTGATAATTGGGGAATTGGGGTAGTGAATGCAGACGGCGAAAAATGCGATCGCTGTTGGAATTATTCTACTACTGTAGGAGAATCTCAAGAGCATCCCTTAATTTGCGATCGTTGTGTTTCCGCCTTAGCTGGCGAGTTTTAATTGTTGCACCACAAAGGTTTTGTTGTTTCGTCTACGTAAATTTAATTAATCTAACCCTTCTCTGTGTCAGAGAGGGGTTTAATTATGTTTACTTTTCCAGCCAATTAGAAATTAATCTGTCTTTTTGTTTGCTAAATCTACTGAAATGAGAAAGCATTTACAACAAATGAGTTAACAAACTGCGGTTTGTTTGCTGAATCTACTGAAATGAGTTAACAAACTGCGGTTTACTTGCTAAATCTACTGAAATGAGAAAGCATTTACAACAAATGAGTTAACAAACTGCGGTTTGCTTGCTAAATCTACTGAAATGAGAAAGCATTCAAGCATTTTCAGAAAGCAAACAGACATATTGCTTTCTCATATTCTCCTACACCCCACACCCTTACTTGTAAACAAACTTGTAAACCTATTTACAATCAAATATTAACAGTGAACAATTACTACAGCCGCATAAAAAATTACTAGTAACATCACTGGTATGGAACTAAACCCACGGCAAGAAGTAGCAATACCAGAACCGAAAACACCGATAATTGCAACCTTTAATTTTAATAGTCCAGTCAGGACAGTAGCCATCTCACCTAATGGACAGGATATTGCTCTAGGTTTAGAAAATGGCACAATAGAAATCTGGAATTTACTGATTGGGCAGAAATCGGTTAGCTTGAATGGACATAAATCTTCGGTCTATTCAGTTGCCTTTAGTCCAGATGGCACAAAAATTGTCAGTGGCAGTGGTGACACTACAGTAAGGTTGTGGAATCTCCAAGGTCAACCCCTCGCTGAACCATTCCAGGGACATAAAAATTGGGTTAATTTCGTTGCTTTTAGTCCAAATGGCCAAACAATTGCCAGTAGCAGTGGTGACAAGACAGTAAGGTTGTGGGATCTCCAAGGTCAACCCCTCGCTGAACCATTCCAGGGACATGAATCTTCAGTTTATTCAGTCGCCTTTAGTCCTCCAGATGGCAAAACCATTGTCAGTGGCAGTCATGACACGACAATGCGGTTGTGGGATTTGCAAGGACGACCCATCAGTGAACCATTCCAGGGACATGAAAATGGAGTCATTTCAGTCGCCTTTAGCCCAGATGGCAAAACCATTGTCAGTGGCAGTGATGACAAAACAGTGCGGTTGTGGGATTTGCAAGGAAAACCCATCGGTGAACCATTCCGGGGACATGAAAATGGGGTCATTTCAGTCGCCTTTAGTCCAGATGGCAAAACCATTGTCAGTGGCAGTGATGACAAGACAGTGCGGTTGTGGGATCTACAAGGAAAACCCATTGGTGAACCATTCCGGGGACATAAAAAATCGGTCTATTCAGTCACCTTTAGTCCAGATGGTACAAAAATTGTCAGTGGCAGTCTTGACCAAACAGTGCGGTTGTGGAATCTGCAAGAACCAAAACTGTATATTAATCGCATCGCCGAAGCTTTTCGCAACGACAAACCCACAGGCGAAGACGCACTTGATGTAGGCAAAGAACTCCGCGCCATAGCCGATGTTTTAATGTTGCGGAGTCTTCAACCCCCCTTAGCCGTCGCCATTCTCGGTAGTTGGGGTAGTGGTAAATCTTTTGGTATGCACCTCATCAAGCAGCAAATTAATAAAATTCGCTGTCAACGACTCACCGCCAAACAAGCATGGAACAATAATGCTAATAATCCTAGTCTTTCGCCTTTTGTTGGTCACGTTTACCAAATAGAATTTAACGCTTGGAGTTACGCCAAATCTGATCTGTGGGCAAGTTTAATGCAAACAATTTTTGATCAACTTGACCGTCAGTTAACCTTAGAAAAGCAATTAGGAGAACTTACACCTTTACTCGAAGGTGGTGATATTTGGCGTGTCCTCAATCAGATGAGTGAGAGTGATAGGAAAGAAATCTTAGAATCTGGATTGCGAGAAGACTTTAAGCAATTTAAAGATAAAACCTCAGAAAATGAACTCTGGAAAATTCTCCGTCAAGTCAGAGAAGAAGAACAAGAAAAACTAGAAGAAACCGAGAAAAAACTCCAAACAGCACAAATAGATAAAGAGCAGATTGAGCAAGAATTACAACAATATAACGAGCAAATCGAGCAACAAGTCAATAAAGAAATCAGAAACACAGCAATAGTTACTGTATTTCTAGCGCAGCTGAAAGAATTAAGTAAAGATAAATTTGGTGATTCCATCTTAAAAGAATTTTTAAATTCATATGGTTTTAAAAATAAAGAAGATTTAAAAACTCAATTGTCTTTAGATTTAAATCTATTATGTGAAAATCCTAATCTTATAGAACAAGCTGAAAAAATAATTAAAACTAAAAATGAAAAAATAGCTACTGTAATTGATAAGTCTCAAAAACTCAAATACTTTTTAGAATCACAGCCAGCTAAAATAGTAGGTTTAATCGATTTTTTTAAGAAAGACACCAAAAATTTAGTTATATTGATTATTTGGATAATTTTGCCATTCGGCGTTTATTTTGGTATTATTAAATTTCTCATACCTAATTTACCAGCATTATCAAACCTACTCACAATATTCAAGAATTCCCTTACAGCATTATTTACAATACCTGCAATCTTCCAAGGGACAAAAGTATTTAAAACCATCAGAAGATTCCAAATTCAAGCAGCCTGTTTTTTAAAATCAGCCAAAGAAAATATAGATAAAGAAAAACAAAATTTAGATGCTAAAAAACAAGAAATTATTGATATAAAAATTAACGAACAGCGTCAGCAAACGCAAAAAATAAATGAACAATTACCAAGTGACAAACTAGCAGATAAAGAAGAAGAAATCCAAGACCTACAAGCACAAATAGAAATTCAAAAACAACGTGCCGGCTTAACTGCTCAATACACCTCACTATCAGAGTTTATCAACAAGCGTTTAGAAGAGGATGCTTATCAAAAACTCTTAGGTATAATGCACCAAATCCAAGATGACTTACAAGATTTATCTGACCACTTGACATATAAACCAGGAAATCAAAATAAACTCAAAATTCTCAAAGAATATTTCCCCAGAGGCCCAGCTAGAATAGTTCTTTACATAGATGATTTAGACCGTTGTCCTCCCAACACAGTAGTCCAAGTTTTAGAAGCAGTACAATTACTGTTAAATACAGAAATATTCGTCGTAATTTTAGCCATAGATGACCGCTATATTAGCCGCGCTTTAGAAACAAGCTACAAAGGAGTTTTAAAACGTGGTGGAACACCTTCTGGTGTTGACTATTTAGAAAAGATTATCCAAATTCCTTATAAGATGCGACCGATAGCTGATGCAAAAATTTTAGAAAGCTACTTGAAGTCGCTAATTGATATCAAAATAGAAGAAGATTCTCAAGTAGAACCTAGTGCCCTAGAGATATCAGAATCTAGAATTAACCCATTAGATAATCCGAGTCAAGTTCTGAAAGAGGAAGATATTCAAAATGAAATTCAGGGGACATTTCAAATGCAAAGGATTGAACCTGAAGCATTACAAGTGTTACAGCAACAGAGTGAAGAATTACTATTAGTTGAAAAATTCACTCAAGCAGAATTCGATACGATTAAAGAATGTTGTAAACACGTTGACCTTACCCCCAGAACAGCTAAACGCCTAATTAATATTTGCAAAATTATCAAAATTATCTGGACACCCACACCCAATGATATAACATGGGAGCAAGAACCAAAAAAAGAAGTGAAGCAAACCTTAATTGCATTTCTTGCTTTAGCTGGCAGATATACTGGTCAAATGAGAAAAATCTTAGAAGAAATTTATTTCAAATTTGAAGAACAAAATGAACAAACAATAATTATCGAAAAAGATGAATTTATTAAAGAATTAGAAAAGGAACATTATTTTATAGATATGTATAACAAAAGAGAATGGCATAAATTTAAAAATGACTTTATAAAAATGCCACCATCACAAAATTTTATTTTTGAAAAGAGAACTTTTAATTTAGCCACCTCTTTTTGTTTTGTAGGTGACGTTGGCTATGACCCCGATGATTATTACAATCCTCAATATAATGCTGAAAATGGTCAAAAGATGAGCAACAATCAACAGTAACAATCAAAGCATAGCAGAATATCAAGAGCATCCGTTAATTTGCGATCGCTGTGTTTCTGCCTTAGCTGGTAATTTTTAGGTCATAGGGGCTGGGAAAAAGATAAAGTAAAATTACTCCTCAATCCCCAGTCCCCAATCCTTTACAACTTCTGCAACAACTCCTGAGTCAACTGCATAAATGCTTTAGAACCTGCTGACTGGGGTGCATTCAATACTGCCGGCATAAAACTATCAACAGCTTTTGCTACATTAATATCTACTGGAATTTGTGCCTTACAAATTTGTTCAACACCAAAATCCTCTACAACTCGGTGCATGACTTGTTTGTAATATCTACCAGTCAGTAAATTGGTGTTGCACATACTAAAGACAATTCCCAGCATTTTAATATTTATCTTCGCTTCATGTTCATGACTATCTTTTAGCTGGCCAATACGTCTTTCTAACAGTTGAATTCCTACCACAGATAAAGGTTCTGGTTTAGCGGGAAGTAGATAGAAATCACTCGCTGCTAAAGCACTACGTGTCATTAAATTATAGCCAGGAGCGCAATCTAAAAGAATAAAATCATACTGATCGCGTACTGGTTTTAAAATGTTATTAATTAAGACACGTTCAAACCGATTCCATACTGTTTCAAAGTCTTGTTCACCCAAAGCCACAGTTTGTCTATGCAGCATTTCTGACACGACAAACTCATCATACAAGTCTATATCTCCTGGTAACAAATGTAGCTCTGGTAGATTACAGACTTGAGTTTGAATGATATCTTGGATATTTAACTTAGAGTTAGGATCTGGATTAATTACTTCATCAATTAGATATCTAAATGTAAGTCTTTGTTTGCGCCGTTTAGCAAAATCTAAAGGCGACATCAAACTAAGCGTAGCACTGATTTGAGTATCTAAATCTAGAACCAGCACCTTTTTACCGTAATTTTTAGCTAAACAAGTAGCCAAATTCACAGTGAGGGTTGTTTTCCCTACACCACCTTTCATATTTGCAGTTGCAATTACATATCCCATTGGTTGATTCCTCTGATGACGCGTTCCCAGTTAATTGAACATTCCGGTAAGTTTAATATTTTCAGGTAAATTAAAAGAGTTGTGCCAGCAACATCGCCTCGATAGAGTATATAGCAACACGTCCTCATGATAATTCGTAATTTGTAATTCGTAATTCGTAGTTAAGCAAGTTTTGTTTATGTATACTAATTTGAAAAATAAGAACTATGGATAGATTCGTATAAAGCAGACACAGCAAGCAGTTTGCAATGCAAAATTCTAAATTCTAAATAGTTTAAAGTGTCAAAATTTGTCTCTGTTAAACGAAAACCCCGCTTTCTTTGAGAAAGACGAGGTTCTAGAATCTCTCAATGTTCACCAATCAAATCAATTGCTGTAGTTGTTAACCCTAAAAATTATTATCAGTACAATTGAAGTTTTATGATCAATACTTCAATTTTACTTATCCTGGAATCAATATAAATGCTATCTATAATAATTTAATATGGAATTTATACATAGCATTCCGGTTAATTCAGCAGCGGTTTGATTGTAGAATATTTCAGTATTCTGCAAAACACCTCTACCATGAATTATCTCATAATGATAATAGCCATATTGATCAATGTAAACAACTAGCGTCAGTTGATTAACAGCAATCATCGAAAGTAATTTAGTACACATTTTCGTGCATCCTAAGTTTAGCTGTGAGGTTTATATATATTTATTTTTCAGTTTTTTATTAGCTCTACAGGATGAAGTTAGATAAGTTTTGAATAAATATCTATACTTTCTAAATCATCTATGAAGAAAAAAAGCCAGATTTCTTTCAGGAACTGGCTTTTCAAGTTATTACAATTGTGGAAAAGCTAAGATGATTGCTGTCAAATCATGATAAATACTGATGGTTTACTATATTTATATTTTGATTTTCTGATAAAAATTAGTATTAATACTGAATTATTTTCTAAGTTCATCACTTAGTTACTAATAGATATTAAAAGTATTGTTTATATTTTACGCATCAGCTTTTACTACAACAGGAAATTTATTTCTTAGCTAATATATAAAGTCATGTCAATTAGAAAAAAGAATATGCTCAATCAATTATGTACAAGATTAAATTTTAATACACCCACATATTTTAATCTAACGAGAACCGTTATATCTGAATTTGTTTAGCAAACAAACTTTGTAACCGATGTAATTGGGGGCCAATTTGGTAGAGTAAGTCACCTTTGCCTAATAGATAGGCGGCGGATGTTTCTGTACCTCCAAGAACAATTTTAGAGTCTGCTTCGCTAGCAGCCCTCAAGGCGACTCTTCCAGGTAAATTGGAACGGATAATTGGGTTGACAATACCTGCTTCTGGACGTTGGGTAGCGATAATGAGATGAATTCCCGCCGCTCTTGCCATTGCACCTAAACGTTTGATACTTTGTTCTAAGGCTTTGCGGATTTCTTTTTCCGCCATAAAATCAGCATATTCATCAAAGATGCAAACGATGCGGGGTAAAGGTTGATGAGAACGTTGATTATAGGTGATTAAATCAGCACAGCTAGCTTTTTCAAACTGCTGATAACGAGATTCCATTTCTAAAACTAATTCTTCCATAAGTTCGGTAGCGCGATCGCTATCTTTCACAACTGGCGAGTGTAGCCAAGCCATGCGCTCAAACTCTAGAAATGTAACTCGCTTCGGGTATTCACAGTAAAATTACTAAACATAATTTTATTTCTATACTTAGATAGTAGTAATTCTTATAGATTGGGTACCCTACTGTGTGTCATAATTAATACCTGTAAACATTTGCTAGTTTTATAGGGATAAAAATTTGCTCTTTAACCCTGAGTTTTGCCGTAATGAAAGCGAAGTAGAAAGCAAACTCATCGTGCAATATTTATTACCACAGCTAGGTTATACTCCAGACACCTGGCATCAGGAAGTTGCTGTAGGTAGCATCCGGTTAGACTTCTTAGCCTTTGCTGCACAAGTTTTACCCTTTGTCTTAGATGCTAACTCACCATTGAGTGTAGTTATGGAGGCAAAGCATCCCAAACAAAACTTAAATAATCATGTTCTCAGGCTAAGGCATTATTTAACTAGTTTAAATGTTGGATATGGTTTATTAACTAATGGTAGAGAAATTAGAATTTATGAAAAGTCTGAAAGTGATATTAAGCTAGTTTTTCAATGTTCAGGGAAAGAAGTTGAGGCAAAGTTAGAAGAAATTCAAGATTTAATTGGTAGAGATAGCCTCAAACAAAAACAGTTAATAGATAAGTCAGAAATTCAGATATCTCAAGAAAAACAATTCAACTTACACATTCAGGCTCAAGGCAAATTTTCTATGAAAACAATTGCAATCTACCATAATAAAGGCGGAGTTGGCAAAACAACTGTTGCTGTTAATCTTGCTGCTGCATTGAGTAAAAAAGGCAGAAGAGTCCTCTTAGTTGATATAGACTCTCAAGCAAATACTACTTTTGCTACAGGCTTAATTAAATTTCAATTTGAGGAAGATGATGATTTAAAAGATAAAAATATTTATCATTTGATAGAATCAGGAGAATTTAATTATATCCCGGATATTGTGAGACAATCTCAATATTTTAATAATCCTGAAATAGATGTCATCCCTTCTCATATAACTTTAATTGAATATCAAGAAAAACTTAATAAAATTGCATCTACCAGAAGAAGACTAGTTAAAAAACTAAATATGGTAGAAAACCATTATGATATTGTTCTCATTGATACGCCTCCTTCTAGAGATTATTATGCTGAGATAGCCTTGATAGCGGCTGATTACTTAATCATCCCCTCAGATTTAAAACCATTTGCCAATCAAGGTTTACCAACTGTAAAAAATTTTATTAAGGACATCAATGAATATAGAGAAGATATAGGTAAAATGCCTATTAAGATTATGGGTGTTGTTGCCTCTAAAATATCAACAAATTCTAAATTTTTACAGTACACTTTTCCAAAGCAAAGAAATGTAATTAAAGAACGCTATAATCTGCCTTTAATGGAAGCAGTAATTTATGATAGAACTGTGCTATCAGAGTGCATGAATCAAACAATAACGGTAGGCGAACTAGAGTATCCTGACCCTAAATCTGTTATCAAGTATGCGGAACAATCTAAATCTAATGCTCAACAATCAGCTATGGAATTTGAAATTCTAGCAGACGAAGTTCTACAAAAAATGGGAATTAATTAATAATGAAGTTTTATCTTGTCGATGTGAAAGATATTAATTCTGATGTTCCTCGCTCAAATTTTTCTGAAAATGATATAGAAAACCTCGCAGATACTATCCTGGAAAGTGGAGGAATTATCAGACCATTAGTTTTGAAAGAAACTGATACTGAAGTTTATAAAGTTGTTGACGGACATCTTGAATACTACGCTGCTGTAAGGGCAAAAGAAAAAGATCCAAGAAAAGGGGAAATGGTTAATGCTTTTGTCATTTCTCCAAAACTAGAGGATCTAGTTGTAAAGCAAGCATTAATTATTGATAATTTACAAGCATCTCCTGATAAATCTATCAAACAAACCACCACAACATTAGAACCGGACACCGCGAAATTAGAATCGCGTTTAACTAATTTAGAACTACGTCTTGAGAGACAAATCAGTAATATGATATCTGAACTTATGCAAGAAAGGCAAAGAGTAGATAATAGGTTTAAGCATTTTGAAAGTCAGATTCCTCAAAGTGGTGAAATTAATGCTCCACTTCATTTATTAAATACATTAGACGAAAATAGTTTGTTTCTTAAATTAAAACGTTCTAGGATTAGTGGAGCAGAAAAAGTTGCTAAATCTATAGTAGAAGCTAGGAAGAAAAAACCCCAGAAAGAGTTTGATAACTATCGTGATGTAAAGCAGTCCGTTAAAGGAATGGGTGATATAACTATTTTAACTATTATTGATGAGTGGTAAATATGATAAATATAAGCTGAAAAACATTTAGTTTGCATATTTAAATAAAATTAAAGTCTTGTAGGGTGGGCATCTTGCCCGCCCATGTTGTGCAAGTTAAATGTGCAATAGCTTATTAGTTTAGTGAGTATGAATGATGCAGTGTTACACACTAATATTATAAAGTGCGTTAAGCTAAACATCTAAATTATTGCCTGCCGTAACACACCCTCATCATTTTACTTCTGTGCTTTCTTCGCTAACTTCAACTTAATTACTTTACCTACTGTTCTAGGAACACCATAAAACTTACTAAATACCAAATTCCATAAATAACCATATTTGGGAAAATGCTTCACTAACAAAACATCAGAAATTATATGAAATCTTGGCGGTTTTAAAGCTGGGTCTTTATCTATATACCTAATTTGTTCTGGTTTTGGCATCCAATGACCGATAATTGTATCTTTTTCAAAGAAATTAGCTTGCACAAATAACCCAGATAATCTATCAAACCCGCTTGTCGGTATCCATGTTACTGCACCCATTACTTTAGTAGCTTGAGAAAGTTCTGGGAGTGCTTGCTGAATTAAATCATTACGCCAAACTATATTATTAAAATTCTCAAAATGATAGCCATTATTATCCGTTCTATTAATAAAAGGCCAGAATAAATAACGCCAATCAAAGTTTTTACCTAAAGGTGCAATGGGAACTTCCAATAAACCTTGAAAGTTACCCTGATTATAGGGATAGGGATTTTCCGGTGTCTTCTTGCAAATTTCTAATTGTTCAACATCGGGAATTGCTTCCCAAGCTTGTTTAATCCTTGCTTCATCCTTAATATCAATATTTAGTTTTTGCAGTCTCAACACCCAACTTTCAGGAAATCGCTGAAAGTATTTCTCTACTACTGCACGAACTTGTGGATGTACATAATCATCATCATCTAAAGCTAAAATGTATTTACCTTGAGCGTTGAGTAAACCCACAAACCTCTGTGGCATTTCTCCTTTATAGGGACTAACTATAACTGTGACTCTAGGATCATCAATAGGTTTAATTTTTACCTTGGGTGGATAAACTAATACAAATTGCACAGAACCTTCTATTTTGAGAAGATTTTCTAACCAATAATCGGAAAATTTACCCAATGTTGGCGTAATTATAGAAAGTAAAGGTTGATTATTCATAGTTTTTGTTTGGCAAAATATTAAATAAAAGCCTGGATTAAATCTATGTATAATATGCAGCTAATTTTGATTAACGCTAGTTTTTACATAGATGAAAATATTTATACACTTGTCAAACGGTAAGTATATCAAGAGTGTCTAGATGTTGCCTACAGCAATCCTATCTTATGACTCAAAAGCAATCATGCAGAAGTTTTCCTGAAACATAGCTGATGAGATGCGGTGAGGATGATGAAGGCTGTTACCGAGTATACAAAGCTGATTTGAATATTGGGATTATTTGCGGTTATATTTTACAAGTAAAGTATAAAGGTTATCAAAAATACTAATTCATCTAGGGTTTATTTATGCGTATTCTTATGCTCTCATCAACATTTCCCTATCCACCGAGTCGTGGTGGTACGGAAATTAGAACCTTTAATTTGCTGAAATACCTCCAGCAAAAACATGATGTAACTTTAGTTACGCAGTACAGTCAAGGTGTGTCCGATGTAGAGGTAGAACAATTACGCAAGTATGTAACTGAATTACTGATTTTTCCTTTACCAGCAGATCCCCAATCTAAAAATACTGTGACTGGATTGTTAGCAAAAACGGGACGGTTTCTAGAATCCGTCATCAAGGCGACACCACCTAACGTACTGCATCGCTATTCACCAGAAATTCAGGCTTTTGTCGATAATTGCGTTGTGGCACAAAAGTATGATGTGATTACCTGCGAACACAGCGTGAATGAGATATACATTCGTCCTGAATTTCGCCATCGTGTGAATACAGTGATTGATGTCCACAGTTCAGTACACGGCTGGATACGCGATCATTTAGAAATGGGGGCAGCACAAAATGCTATGCGCGATCGCCTCTATCTTAACCTTGTCTTGAAGCGTTACGAGCAGCGATACTGTAGTAAATTTTCTAATATTGTTGTCACTACAGAAGACGATCGCCAGGAATTTCTTAAACTCCGTCCAGACATCGACATTCAAGTGATTCCCAACGGTGTAGATTTAGATTTATTTCCCTATCGTCACCAAGATCCAAGCGGACACAGTTTAATCTTTGTCGGTGCGATGGATGCTTCCCACAACATTGATGCAGCTAGGTTTTTTGCGTTTGCTGTTTTCCCAGAATTACAAACACGTTATCCTAATGCCACATTCAATATTGTCGGTGCTAGACCGACACCAGAAGTTTTAAGTCTCGAAAAAATTCCCGGTGTCAAAGTGATGGGACGTGTGCCTTCAATGGTAGATTATCTCCATAAATCTACTGTGTGTGTAGTCCCACTGCGGACAGGTTTTGGCATTAAAAACAAAACCTTGGAAGCTATGGCCGCAGGTGTACCGGTAGTAGCCAGCGATCGCGGTTTAGAAGGACTAAATGTAGATGGTGATGGTGTACCATTAGCAGCATTAAGAGCCAATCACCCCGCAGAATATGTTGATGCGATTAGTGAATTATTTGAACATCCACCACTCCGCGCAGAATTATCTCATAACGGTAGACAATTGGTAGAAACGGAGTTTACCTGGGAAATCGCTGGTCAACGTTATGAGCAAGTTTGTTTGGGTTATGGTAGGAGGTAGGAGAATTTTAGATTTGGGATTTAACAAATAGTAAGAAACTTTAGCAGCAGTTGTTACTTCTTTCTACCTAGACCGTCTGCATATAATTTGCACACGAAACCTATCTATTAGTGCCTCCGTTATCTGAGAAATGATATGAAGTTGAGAAGCTATAAAAATTTATGCGTATTGACACTCCTCAGCTTGAGTTGTATCCAGGCTGCTAATGCGATCGCTCCTGTGAATCCTACAACTAAACTATCTCAAGAAGTTGTTACACTGCGGCAACAGGGTTCAAAAGGATTGCAAACATTCCTCAAGGCTCATACTAACCAACTCAATGATCCCAAAGTTCGGACGGCTCTAGATGCACTCTGTCAGCAACGAGACTGTTACGCTTCCCGTCTTTACTGGTACACTGACTTAGCAAAAGCTAAAGCTGCTGCTCAAGCGAGTGGTAAACCAATTTTATCTTTGCGTTTACTGGGTAGACTCGACCAAGATTTGAGTTGTGCAAATAGTCGGTTTTTTAGAGTTGCCCTTTACCCCAATGCAGACATATCCAAAGTTCTGCAAGACCGTTTTATTCTCCACTGGGAATCAGTACGTCCCGCACCCAAAGTGACAATTGATTTTGGTGATGGTCGCAAATTAGAACGGACAATTACAGGTAATAGTATTCACTACATTTTAGATAGTTCTGGTCGTCCCATTGATGCAATTCCAGGATTGTACGGGCCGAAAGCTTTCTTAAAACAACTCCAGCAAGCTGAAGTAGCCGTTAAGGAATATAGTCAGCTTCCTAGTGCTAATCGGAATGGCTTTTTACAAAAGTATCATCGCGATCGCCTGCAAGCAATCGAAACCCAATGGTCAGCTGATTTATCCAAGTTGGGTATACAATCTCCCCCTGAACGCACAGCATCAGTTAATCCCTCTGAGCCAGCCACAGCAGAAATAGCAGCTCCTTTAGCTGTTTCTAAAATGGTAGTGGAACGTCCATTGCTCAGGAGTATACAACCCAGAAGCGATCGCAATAATTTGGTAAGAATTACCGACGAGGATGCTTGGAACAAGATAGCTCAACTTTATACTGTGGATACGAAGTTGGATCAAAACAGTATTGCTTTGATTAAAGCTAAAACTAAACAGAATAATTTAGAGAAATTGGTGAAAAATTTTGAAGCAGCAATGGCTGTAGATACAGTCAGAAACGAATATATGCTGCATAGCCAAATTCATCAATGGTTTGTGGAAGGTAATCTCATTTCTTGCACCTGGAAATATGAATGTCAAAACCACAACTAAGTGCAAGATGAGCAAGGCGTTCAATATCAAGTAAAAGAAGATACACAACTATATGAGGGAAAATAGATTCAAGAGCAGTTTGTGCAGCCTGACC
>DVDT01000006.1 GCA_015296085.1 Trichormus sp. M33_DOE_039
AGCATTCCAGACATCGAAGCCCCGTTAATTTTTGTGTTAACGTTTTGTGCGGATTGATCGCTTATTGTCATCTACCTCAGAAGCCTAGCCTCCATCTGGACTGGCTTTTACCTTCTTATCTTTAACCCGAACTCAGGTTAATTAGCAATTGGGTATTAGACATTGGCTAGATAATCTTCCTTGTTTCCTCTGCTTTCCTAACCTCCACTAACTTCTCCCCAATCTTTAATTACAGTAAATAGAGCAGAATAATCATAATCAGCAAACGACATTTTCATGGCTGTTTGGAGAATTTTCTGCACATTTTCAATACTGCTGAGATCTAAACCTAGAGATTGGGCTTCAGAAATAAATAAGTCCGTATCTTTAAGCAAATGTTTGGTGGGAAAATTTGGGTTGCTATAGTTTCCGTCTAACATCCGCTGTAGTTTTTTATCGAAGGTAGGTGCGTACAGTGCGCTGTCACGTAAAACTTGCATAAACTTTTCGACATCAATCCCCTGACGCTGCACAAAAGCTAAACTCAGAGCAAAACTCGTAGTTAGAGAACCTATGAGTTGATTTAAGGCTAATTTCAATCCAGATGCAGTTCCTACTGGCCCTATCAGTACAGGATCTGAACCAAAATTCTTGAGTAAATCTAAGTGTCTTTCATATTGTTGTGGATGCGCGCCTACCATCACTGTTAGCGTACCTGCTTTAGCTTCGGGGATGCTTCCCAATACTGGTGCTTCCATGTATTCACCCCCACCCCCAACTACGGAATCTCGAATTTCTTGGCTTTGTGTTGGAGTAATTGTTCCCATCTGGATAATAGTACGCCCAGCCAACGTCCGCCAAGAAGTATCTGACAACAGGACATGATAAATCGCGGCGGCGTTAGTCAACATCAAAATAACGCACTCGGCTTCCCGAATAGCATAGCGGGGATGGGTGACAATTTCCGCGCCTGCTGCTTGCAGGGGTGCTAGTTTTTCTGGGGTACGGTTGTAAGCAATTACCTCTATATCTGCTGCTAACAATCTTTGGGCCATTGGTAGTCCCATTAGTCCAGTTCCCAGAAATGCCACCTTCATTGTTCACTTTCCTTTAGTAGAGCCATTGGCGAGTCTTTTCCTAGACATCGCGTTTTCATAGTTTGATTTTCAGTATTGAGGGAGTAATCACTCTTGACTCCAGTGTCAAATTATCGTTTGTAGTTAAGACTTTAGTCCTTGTATCTGGATAATAAAGAGTGATTAAATTTTTATCAGATGTTCTACCCCCAAAAGACTGATTTAGCAGTTAGCCACCTGCAGCAAAACTCGCCATAATGAGGACTGATAGCAAGATACCAGGACTCAGTAGTGTTACTAACATTAACAAGTCATGAGCGGTCATAATTTTTACTCCGATTGTTGACTTAGCTTCATAGCAATCACTGTTATGCTAGTCCATATCTTACGAATACAGCATTCTTAAAGAGAGTTTTAACTTTTTGTAGGGGTGTGAAGGAGCTAATTGCTTGGTGTGAGCGTAGCGGTAGCGATACAGGAGCATCGACAGTCCGTTGGGCGGCTTTGCCGACTTGAGCCAACTGGCATGTATAGGGGAGAAGAGTTGGAGTTTTAGGTTGTGGGGTTGTGCTAAAGATTCCTGCTCTCTTTTATTTTGGCACAGTTAAACCTTTTAGCAGTTGAGAGGGGTTTTGTTGGGATAATCCCTTGCTTTGAATTAAAACGCCAAAGCTACCCAATCCTGTCGGATCAATGAGTTGGTGGAGTGTTTCTCGTCGTTTTAGTAGTTGAGAGAGGCCAATTTCTTGATAAGAAAGGTTTGCAATGCGGTTTCCTAAGCCCAAAGCCATCAAAAATAAACCCTGTTGGATAAAACCAACTTTCTCTAGTCCACAGCACTCACCCCATCGTTCTAATGCCGTAAAGTCAACATGGGCTGTGATATCTTGTCGCCCAATATTAATATAAGGGTTATTGTGATGACGATGTTGATAGTAGCACTGGAGTGTTCCTTGCGATCGCCTGGGATTATAATAACGGCTGGCAGGGTAGCCATAATCAATTGTTAGCACATACCCCCGTTGCAAGCGGTCAGCTACTATACTCAACCAGTCTAAAGCTGCTAAATTAATCTCACTGCGATAGCCATCCTCATAACCACCCTGCTGAAAATCAATCCCGACTAAATCAAAATACTCTGCTAATCGGAGTGTGGATGGTTCGGCTATGACTTCTGTCAAGTATGTATTGCTGGAAGAAGGAGACAAGGACACATTTACTCTTTTATTTACTTCTTCTTCCCTGAAAGTCACGTAAATTTCCCGCAGTTCACCAGCTTCTAAGATAAACTGATGTACCGGCAAAGCATCGACTAATTCATTTGAGAAAAAACAGCCCACAATTGAGCTAGGTGATATTTCCTCCCAGTTACACCAACGAACAGGAAACTCTTGCAGGAGTTTTTGTTGTTCCTGTTGGAAGCCCGGGGATTTCTCCACAATTAGATACTGCAACACAGAAAAAAAATCAGGATGGTGCTGCTGAGTATATTTCAGAATATGCAACGCCAAAATTCCTTGTCCTGCGCCCATTTCTACCAAATAAAAGGGTGCAGGTTGCCCTAGAATTTCCCACATTTCCAGAAATTG
Organism: Trichormus sp. M33_DOE_039; assembly: GCA_015296085.1. Classification (GTDB taxonomy): domain Bacteria; phylum Cyanobacteriota; class Cyanobacteriia; order Cyanobacteriales; family Nostocaceae; genus Trichormus. The sequence goes on from DVDT01000006.1 coordinate 2,645, forward strand.
TTCTGCTAATAACTCGCCAAAGTCATTATCGAGACTGACTGAGGTGAAAAAGTCCCCGCCTTTAAACCCAATTTTGACGGCATCTCTGGAATAGTAGCCATATTCTGGATGATATAGCACCATCTCCATGTATTCGGCAAAAGTGATTCGCTGTTTAGGACTCTTAGTTATGCGTTCGGCTATGGCTTGATGTAGTGCCAAATTAAAATCCATAGATGACAGGGAAAAGGTGACAGGTAATAGGTTACAGAGGAAAGAAGAAAAAGCGGTAAGTAATTAATTTCTTTTTAAGTACTTTATCTTGGATTTTCGATTCATTTGTTCACGATATCCGTAACCTGTATTCTTAATACGTGTAACCCCTGTAACCTGTAGCCTTACATCTAACTCTCTAAAATATAACGAGAGGTGGCTAAAGTTCGCGCACACACTTGCATCAGTTCTATGTCTGATTGTGACCAATCACGAGTTCCTTGGCAGTGATGAGCTACCAGTAATCCCCACAAACCTTTGGGTGTTAAAATCGGTGCTACTAGGTTGGCGCGGACTTGTAAATTGCGGAGAAAATCTCGGTGACAAGTGGCCATTGATTCTGTTTCAATATCCGCGATCGCTTTTACTCTACCAGCTAAATACAGTGCTGCATACTCATCGTTAAAACACTCATCCGGCCCGGTTGATCCTAGTATGGAAAATTCTTCAGAACCTATGGATTCAAATGTAACTTGTCCATGCCACTGCCAATAAAAGTAGTATAAAACCACGCGATCAACCTGGAGGGATTCTCTCAATTGGGTTGTCGTTTGTCGGATTAATGCGTCTCTTTGCATTTTGTTGACAAGACGATTCAGAACCTTTTGTAAGCCCTCTTCTATAGATGTATTTGAGCTAGGATCAGATTCTGCGTGAGAATGGATTGGCACAGTTCTCAAACTTAATAAATTGAGCTAAGTTGGTCAGTTTTATAGAGTAATGTACTAGATTCTATTGATAAACTATAAATTACTCAGAAAAGCAAATTTAATTTAATATCAATAGAACTAAATAATCAATACCAAACAAAACTTTAGTTAAATTATTTTTCACAATCTTAATTTATATAACTTTTGCAACAAACTACTGATAATTAATTAAAAATTAATAATTTCTAATTTTTGATGCTGCGCTAGTAATCCTGTTTGATAATTGAGAATTACCTAATTTAAAAACCCCAATTTTTTGGAAAATCGGGGTTTTTAGCTCTTATTTACTCATTAAGAGAAACAATTTATGGATTGAATATTCCTCAGAGTGACGAAAATTACCTATCAACAGATCCCATGATTACGTCGATACTGCCGAGAATGACGACAATATCAGCAACTTTCATGCCACGCAATAAATGAGGGAGGATTTGAAGGTTGTTGAAATCTGCTGGACGGATTTTCCATCTCCAGGGGAAGACGTTATCATCGCCAACCAGATATATCCCCAGTTCGCCTTTACCGCTTTCTACACGGGCATAAATTTCACCTTTGGGCATTTTGAAGGTAGGTGAAACTTTCTTACCAATATATTGGTAATCAAAAGCATCCCACTCCGATTTTTTCCCAGCCGCTAAACGTTTGGCTTCTAGGTTTTCGTAAGGGCCTCCAGGGAGTCCTTTGAGAGCTTGCTTGAGAATTTTGACAGATTCGCGCATTTCGCGCATCCGCACCATGTAGCGCGCCAAGCAATCACCTGTGGTTTCCCATTGTACGTCCCAATCAAAATCGTCGTAGCATTCGTAGTGGTCAACTTTCCGCAAATCCCACTTTACGCCAGAAGCCCGTAACATAGGGCCAGATAATCCCCAGTTAATAGCTTCTTCACGGGTAATAGTACCAATACCTTCAACGCGACGGCGGAAAATGGGGTTATTGGTAACTAATTTTTCGTATTCATCAACGACAGGTAAGAAATAATCGCAAAATTCCATGCACTTATCTACCCAGCCGTAGGGCAAATCAGCAGCTACGCCACCTACGCGAAAGTAGTTATTGTTGACCATGCGGTAGCCAGTAGCGGCTTCCCACAAATCATAGATCATCTCCCGTTCTCGGAATTGGTAGAAAAAGGGAGTTTGTGCGCCTACGTCAGCGAGGAAGGGGCCGAACCACAGCAAGTGGTTAGCAATGCGATTCAATTCCAGCATGATGACGCGGATGTAGCTGGCGCGTTTCGGTACAGTCACACCTGCCAATTTTTCTGGTGCGTTGACAGTGACAGCTTCGTTGAACATCCCAGCTGCATAGTCCCAACGACTCACGTAGGGAACATACATAATAGTGGTGCGGTTCTCGGCAATTTTTTCCATGCCTCGATGCAAGTAGCCAATCACCGGTTCACAGTCAACAACATCTTCACCATCCAAAGTGACAATTAACCGCAAAACCCCGTGCATGGAGGGATGGTGTGGCCCCATGTTCAGCACCATAGGTTCAGTGCGGGTTTCTATTCTCGCCATAAATTCCGTGTTCTCCCATTAGAAAATTGTGAGTTGAATCGCTTACATGCCATCCAGACAAGAGTTTTCGTGTCTGCCAAGCTCATGTTCGTAGAGGCAATATTTTGGGGCAAACCCGGCATTTATTACCCATACGGGAGTATGTTGGAGAGATGGGGGCAGATGAGGGCGTTTTGTTGATGTTGCATTTTGTTTCACGTCTTCAACTATTATAGGAAAGCTCGATATCCAATAAATTAAGGCACGGGATTTTTTTACATCTCTTGGGTAGGGTGTAGGGAGATGAAGGGACAAGGGGAAAGTTGACAAGGGAGAATAACTAATGACTAATCAATATTGAATGTTGATATTCAAGAATTAACTTTGCTACTAAATTTGAATTTACCAGAAAAATACTTCTATATATTGTGAATTTGAATTGGGACTTTATTTTCAGTAAGAGATAGACTATTGTAGATGTCCTGTATTCAGTATTTCAATGCTAGATAGTAATTATTTATGCGTTAACTCTGTATGAAGTAGATTTGTGGGTACGTTAATTTATATGATTTTAAATATTTATCATTACTACAATAAAACCTCAACTAAATAGCTAATTAAAAACTAGAAATCATAAATTCTGATTACTGAATTTTGCTGCCATCCTCTATTTTTTTGTACTAAACTAATGAATTCTCATTCTGCCGACTTGCCAGCTACCGAAGAACCGACATTTTCCCATTTACCAGTATTACCGCAAGCAGTAATTACAGGTCTAGCAGTACGTGCTGGAGGAAATTATCTGGATGCTACAGTAGGCGGTGGTGGTCATAGTCGTTTGATTTTAGCGGCTGCACCAGATATACGACTAACAGCTATTGACCAAGATGAGGATGCTCTAAATGCTGCAAAAAAGGAGTTAGCAGACTTTAGTGAACAAATCAAATTTATTCGCAGCAATTTTGCCACTTATCAGTTTCCTGCGGGCTGTTTTGATGGTATTTTGGCGGATTTGGGTGTAAGTTCTTACCACTTGGATACGCCAGAACGAGGTTTTAGTTTTCGTCACACTGCTAGTTTAGATATGCGAATGGATCAAAGACAATCTTTGACGGCTGCTGATGTGATTAATGAGTGGGATGAGGCGAAATTAGCAGATATTTTCTTTAAATACGGCGAAGAACGATTATCCAGACGTATTGCCAAGCGTATTGTTGAAAAAAGACCACTGCACACAACCACAGAATTAGCTGAGGCGATCGCTCTTTGTGTGCCACCTAAATACCGCTATGGTAGAATCCATCCGGCTACCCGTGTATTTCAAGCCTTGCGAATAGTAGTTAATGATGAGTTAAAGTCCCTAGAGACTTTTGTGGAGAAAGCACCTAACGCCCTTGTTCCTGGCGGTAGAATCGTCATTATCAGCTTCCACAGTTTAGAAGACCGCTTGGTAAAACATAGTTTACGCAATTCCCCGCTATTAAAAGTTTTAACGAAAAAGCCAATTATTGCGACTGAAGAGGAGATTGCTCACAATCCGCGATCGCGTTCTGCCAAACTGAGGATAGCTGAGAGAGTGGTTAGTGGTTAGTGAGGGCATTGGGTAGAATTACTCTTACGTTCCTACAGCCCGACACTTCTCTCAACAGCAAAAAGAGGGAGCTAAACTACTCCCTCTGAAAATAAGAAAATAATCAACTTGAAAACAAGTCTTAGCTATATGCGGTTTGAGGGCAACATCGCTATAGGGTTAACTGCTCCTTTACCTGCTGGATGAATTTCAAAATGCAGGTGTGGCCCAGTGCTAAAACCAGTGTTACCTAATCTAGCAATTTGCTGACCTTGGCGTACTTGTTGGCCGACTTGTACCAAAATTGCGCTGTTGTGAGCGTAACGAGTTAAACTCCCATCAGAATGGCGGATATCTACAAGATTGCCGTAGCCACCTTTATTCCAGCCAGCTTTCTCAACAGTGCCGTCAGACGACGCAAAAACTGGTACACCAATAGAGTTAGCAATATCAATACCTCGGTGCATTCTACCCCAACGCCAACCATAACCAGAGGTGAGTACACCCTTGGCTGGCCAAATATAGGCTACAGAAGAATTTGATGGTGGGGGTGTTGTTTCATCAATGGATCTGGGTAAATACTGGTCTACCGCAGCTAATGGTGGTAGCTTGCTGGGAGAAACAGCAGTTCCCCGCATTCTGCCTAGAGAATCGGTGTTATTAACGCCAGATGGAGGTGTTGCAACCCGTGTCCGGGAGGGGGTGCGAGATGGTGCTAGTTGGCTAGCCCCACTGTTAGGTAAGAACTCTGGATTAATTGGCTCGTCAGTTAGGGGACGAGTTGCACGAAATTCTGGCTTAACTGGTTCGTTAGCGTAACCAGGTGTAATAGGAGTAGGAACAGCAATGGGGATAGACACGTTTCTTTGAGTAGAAACAGGTCTAGAAGTTGCTACGCCATTGGGAGTAGAAACAGGAATTGGTATGGCTGCATCTTCTCTATTTGGTGTAGAGTTGTTCCCTGCCTGTTGAGTACGGTATTTCTGTTGTAGTCGCTGAATTTCCGCTTGTAAGCTGCGGAGTCGCTCGTTTTTACCTCTGGCTACTCTATCAGAGGAATTTCTGGGCTTCTGGATTTCGACAAAAGCTCTGGGAATTGGGGTGTCACCACCGATTCCTTGAGTTTCGAGATTATTTGCTGTTGTTTCTGTTTCTGGTTCAACAGGAGTAGGTGCTAGGTTTGGGCTGTCTTCTGGTGTTGTTGGCACAGCAACACCGCTGTTATCAGCTAAACCTGGTGTTTGTGAAGTGAAGGGCTGAGAGTTGATGCTAGTGGGGTTGACGGGAACACTAGCTATTTCAGAATTAATACCGGATTGTGCTTTTGTTGGGTTTTGAGCAATGACACGACTGTTAACTTGAGCCACAGGAATCAACAATTTCTGGCTGATTTGCAGCTGATTGGGGTCACTGAGTCCGTTGGCTTTAACTAATTCTGAAATGGAAGTGTTGTAGCGGTTGGCGATCGCTGCTAGCGTATCTCCTGGTTTGACTTCGTAAGTTCCTTGTGGTGATGGTGCTGTAAGTTGGGGTGTAACTATTGGTGCAGCGACTGTTGGTGGCTGCACAGGAATAGTAATCGCTTGTGGCTGTTTTACACTTGTTGCTAGATTATCCTGGCTACCGTTGGTAAGTGTTGGTGACTGTTCAATCACTGTACCGTGGGTGCTGAGAGGAGGCAGCTGATTAGCTATAATCGTTTGTTGCTTCAACTCAGTGGTAGTTTTTGATAAATCTTTTGACTCCTCAGACCGCAACTCCGCCAGACTTTTTCTTAAACGGTTTGATTTTTCTTGTAGGCGATTCAGCGCAAATTCTTGCTGTGCTTTTAATTGAGCGTTAATTTCACCACTTTCATCCGCACTATTTGCTGCTTCTGTTTGTGGTTGGGTTTTGATAAATGCAGTTTGTCCAGCATTAACACTGTTAGCTTCAGCAAGCTGTTCTCCAGTCGATTGCGCTTGCTGGGCTTCTGTTAATAAGGCTTGCTGGTCTATGGAAGTTTTGTTAGTTGTAATGTTTTGAGGAAGAATTTCTGATGTAGAAGCTTGTACAGACATTCCACTTGCCAAAACTTGCCATTTAGCTTCAAGCCCAGGCAACTGTGAAACTGCTGTCGGTTCAACAATGACAGGATTCTCTGGCACACTTGCTGATAAGACTACTGGAGTCCCCAGCTTTGTGGGAGCAAATTTCACTTCTTTATCGGAGGCAGCAGAAACGGTTGAGGCGGCTTTTTGGCTACCTACAGGTGCTGCTGCTTGGGCTTGATCGCTTTGCCGAGTCACCAAAAGGCTGGTTGCGCCCATAGAGATTGCTAAACCAATCATGGCTGCTTGTGTCCGCGCACGGCGATTGGCATGATTGTTAACCACGTTTAGCTGATCCACCGGGGCATCATCGCTGCTAGGGGTATTGTTCAACACAGCCTTCACTCTTTTTTTCAATGCTCGTTTCAAAGACGACCTCCTATGATCAATAGCGCTTAACTGACCTAGATTTTTCAGTTGGAACTAGTCAACGATCTAGATCACATCACACGATAGATCAAGATCACTTTTTACCAGAGATACTTACGCAAGATTAACCTGCTTCTCTGATTTAGACAAGTTCACACCTGTTAGCAAAACTTAAAAAGTTGCTATGCTGACTTGTCCGTTCTACTCCTCACCCCCTCTCACAGTGTGCTATTCACAGATTTGTCTTAGTTTTCTCTTAGCTTTGGACGGGTTGACTAGAAAATACATGATATCTTCTCAGGAAACAGTCGTCGTAAGCAATTTCTACTAAGTTTTCTGGAACAGCGATGCCCCCTGCTGTAGATATCTTCAAGGGTTTTTCACCATATCCGTCTTCCCAACACGAGACTTTACGTTGATTATTCCCTAAAAAACAACCGTACACACCCTCGTCCGCTTTTTAGCTTGTCAACCAAATTTTTTTAGCAGTAATTGTTCAAGCTATCTATAAGAAAGGGTTTTCAGCTTTTAGTTCCCTGTACCTCAATCATTTGAATTCATCAAAATCTATCATTCAAATTCGTAATATGATGGAATTTGATATACAAATTTCTTATCATAATCAAAGTGGTTTACCCTATATTTTCAATATAATCACTCTTGACAGCATAAAATAAAGTATCAATTATTACAGATACATGTAATATATACTTGATATTTCTGAGTTTGAAAGTCTGATTTTTACAAGAAATAGCCTCTTGATGCGTAAGCAAAATTACTTACGCCAAGTCTGATGCCGAATTACAGTAAATAACCTAACTGACGACGAGCTTCAAATAAACCTATAGCCACACTGACGGACAAATTCAAGCTGCGAACTCCTGGTTGAGCCATTGGAATGTGTAAGGTCGCATCGCAAGCTGACAAGACTTCTGGTTGTAAACCAGTGGTTTCACTACCGAATAATAACCAATCGTTATCTTGGAATTGGTAATGAATATAGTTAGAACTGCCGCCAACAGAAAAACCCAACAATCTACCTCTACGCTCTTGATGGGTGATTTTAAAGGCTTCTATGGATTTGTGATAGTGCAGTTTGACATAAGGCCAATAGTCTAAACCGGCTCGCTTGAGGTAGCGATCGCTAATTTCAAACCCCAAAGGCCCGACTAAATGTAACTCTGTGCCTGTAGCAGCACAAGTACGGGCGATATTACCTGTGTTGGGGGGAATTTGCGGATTAACTAGAACTACCTGAGGCATTGTCTGCAAAATTTCTATTTGTATAAAAAGATATATTTACCATGAAATATCTACCAATAGACAGAGGTCAACCATAGGTTTTGTTAATAAATGTCAATGGAGCGATATAGATTAGATTTTTAAAAGAAAAAATTAAGGTTTTTAGGGCGCGATTTAGTCATTAGTTATGAGAATGGGGAATAACTTTTCTCTTCTGCTTCCCTACACACGGCAGTTGGCTTAAGTTGGGAAACCCTTGACGCTCGTTCGCGTAGGGTCTCCCCTTGGGAGAAGACTGGCTAACGCTGCGCTAACGGCAGTTCCTTCAAGTCGGCGAAGCCCCCTAGAGGACTGCCGATGTTCCTGGGTCGCTGCCGCTACGCTAACGCCACGCAACTCTCTCCTTTACATTCTTACGCTACTAGGGACGAACATAGCTTGTCTTGCAGTTCAATTTCGCGCTCGTAGGTGGCGGTAATGGCTTGGGTAATTACTTGTTGACTATCTAAACCAACGCCATGTAGTTGTAGCCACTGTTGGGCTTCATTACCGACGCGGAGGATTTTTTGTAAAGGTGAGAGAAAACAGCTAAAACCTTGCCTTTTGGCGATCGCCCAAACTTCATCATATATTTCGGCGATCCAATCTCTGGCGGTGATGGTGCGGCCATCTTGCCAATGTTGGAGTTGAGCATCAAGACTAACGCTAGCGGCTGCTATTTCGTTGTTAGTGGTGACTGCTACTAGTTCTTCTGGAGAGAAAATACTTTGGGTGAGGGGATCTAGATTAGGATTGTCGATGACTTGCAACAATCGTGCTTCTAGAAGGGCAGTGATGGCGAGTAAGGATATAGGATCTGTTACTAAGTCACAAATTCTCAGTTCGAGGCGATTTAGATCATAAGGACGGCGATCGCCATTTGGTCTGACTGATACCCACAAGTGACGAACATTTTGCATTGTTCCTGCGGTTAACTGCTGTTCTACCCACTCTATATGATGGGCATGGCTGGCAAATAATGGTACGTGGCTTGGTGTTTGGGGAAACAGACCCCAACGGGTGGAATGATAACCTGTGGTTTTACCATCTAAAAAGGGAGATGAGGCACTCAAAGCCAAAAATAGGGGTGCTTCCAGGCGGATTAAACGACAAGCCCGCATTAGCACTTCTGGATCATCTATACCTAGATTGATATGAACGCTAGCGGTAACGACTTTAGTGTTGTAGGTGTTTTCAATATAGTCATGATAGGGGTTAGTCGGATCGGAACGGACAAACCGATCGCTGCCACCCAAAGATAAAGTACTTCCTGGGATTAAAGTATAGTCTCCCAATTTTTGCAGGTAGTTTCGCAGTGTGCGCCGAGGACGCAGTAAGGCACACAATAGACTTTCATAATTCAGCAATGGACTGGTTGTGTATTCTACGTTGCGGCTATCCGGTTCTCGGACAAACCCATCTAATTCAGCCACAATTTTATCGGAGAGTCCAACAATTTCCCCTTGAGGCGTGCCTGTATACATTTCAATTTCAAAGCCTTTTAATAAGCCCACTGCGTTCTCCTCGGCTGTTTTTGCCTATAAATTTTATCGATATCAACAAGTTTTTGTATCGACTATTTGAGCTAATCTCAAGTGAAGAATGATGAAATTTACAACGACTCTCAGCATATGCCAAAGGGCCATATGAGAGGTTTAAATGACTTTCCATTCATAATTCTTCATCCTTATTGATCCTTAATCAAATTGAGATGAGAAATCTTGATTTTCTGCGTGCATCTGCATATTTAGATTATCTGTTGAGGTCGGTAAGAGGTGATGGGTAATCACCAATGATTGATTATTAATTACCGATAACAGCATTCTTAAACAAATCTCAGTATTAGTGAATGCGAATTTTCCTTTGTCTTTGCCTTGAGATGCTGAAAAATTTGCTGACTCTTATCATCTCATAAATGCTGCATTCTATACTAGCTCACCACTAGATTTTTACTCAAAATGCAGTCATCAAAATCTCTCTGCCTTTATACCCTTTAGAGATTAAAGTTGATATTGATGATAAACTTCACTAGCAGCGCGATGCAGAAGAGAATGTCGCCAAACTAGAGATTTCATATCGTCAGCGTATCCACCACCAATGACACAGGCGACGGGATAACCACCATTGACACAAGTGCTTAAAACCTGCATTTCTCGCCGGAAGAGGCCTGTATCAGTTAAAGCTAATTTACCTAGGCGATCGCCTATATGCGTATCAACACCAGCATCATAGAATACTAAGTCTGGCTGAATATCTGACAACAAATCTGGTAGGTAATTCGCCAAGGTTTGCAGGTAAGCGTCGTCTTCCATTCCCACGGGTAGAGGAACATCTAAATCACTTGTTTGCTTAGTTCCGGGGAAATTCACTTCGCAGTGCATGGAAAAAGTGAACACATGATCGTCATCTTGGAAGATAAACGCTGTACCGTCTCCTTGATGGACATCTAAATCGACAATCAGGATTTTTTGGACTAGCCCCTGTTTTTGCAGAACACGGGAAGCGATCGCTAAATCATTAAATATACAAAAGCCAGATCCATAACTAGGAAAAGCATGATGTGTCCCTCCAGCCGTATTACACGCTAAACCTTGACTTAATGCCAACTTTGCTGTGAGTATTGTGCCACCGACTGCTACACAGGTACGATTTGCTAGTGCTGGACTCCAAGGTAAACCGATTCGACGCTGTGCTTTGGGATCTAATGTACCTTCGCAATAACCTTGTACATAGTCAGAAGTATGAACTAACTCAATCAACTCTGAGTTTGGCCTAATCGGAGTATGAAATTGTTCTATATGCGCTACGCCTTCAGTTAATAATAGGTCATAGAGTTTTTGAAACTTAGACATCGGGAAGCGATGACCTTCAGGCAATGGTGCAACGTAATCAGGGTGATAAATAATTGGTAGATCCATATTATTTATTTTTACCTGAAGTGTAGTATTCAATCCACTTGGAGATTTTTGATTGTGTAGTCATGAGGTAAAATCTTGCAGTAATCATCTGCTGAATGGAAATTAAAAATTGATAATGATGGACTGGATTTTACCTCTAGCATTAATCTTGGCGGGCTTGCTAACAGGAATCATTGGCGAAAAAGTTGTTTTCAATCGACTGCAAAAATTTGCCACTAATAAACATATACCTGGAAGTAATATTATTTTTACTTCTCTACAACGTATGCCCTTTGTTTGGTTTGCACTAGCAGGGTTTTCTGGTGCGGTTGTAAGCGCGCCTATTAAAACAGACATTATTATTTTATTGCAAAAGCTGACTACAATTGCTTTTCTCTTTTCCATCACTCTAGTTTTAGCTAGACTCACTGCTGGCTTTGTGAAGCTCTATACTAAAACAGCAGAAAGAGCCACAGCTTCACTTTTATCTAATGTTGCTAAAGCTGCTGTTTTAGGGTTAGGAGGATTAATTGCTCTGCAAACTATGGGAATTGCCATTACCCCAATTATTACAACTTTAGGAGTGGGTGGTTTAGCAGTTGGTTTAGCACTCCAAGACACTCTAGCTAATTTATTTTCTGGTTTTTATTTAATTCTTTCTAAACAAGTAAGAACAGGCGATTATGTGAAATTAAATGATGGTAATGAGGGCTATGTAATAGATATTTCTTGGCGGAATACAACAATTCGTGAACTGTCTAATAATGTTGTGATCGTACCTAATTCTAAGCTTGGCTCAACAATTTTTACTAATTACCATCTCCCTGCTAAAGAAATCACTTTAACTATGAATGTAGGTGTAAGTTATAATTCTGATTTAGAACAAGTGGAAAGGGTCACGGTAGAAGTAGCGAAAGAAGTCATGCAAGAAATTGCGCCGGAATTAATTACCAATGAACCATACATTAGATTCCATAATTTTGGCGATTTTAGTATAGACTTCACCTTATATATGCGTGTAAGTGAATATTTTGATCAACGCATTGGTAAACATTTATTTATTAAGAAGCTGCACAAGCGTTATCAAGAAGCTGGGATTTCGATTCCTTTTCCGATTCAAGATGTGTATATTAAAGAAAATATTTGAAAGGCAGCATAATATTAAGAAAAGGGGAAAGGTCAAAAATGTAGAAATCTTTTGACCTTTCCCCTTTGTTTTTATCCTACTGTGAACTTGTAAAGACGCAAATTATTGCATCCTGAAAAACTGGGAAATTTTATCTTGGGCGGCCTGGAGTTCGTCCATTTTCATCATTACTATTACCGTGGGGACGAGAATTGCCAGGATCGCAGCCTTCAGAACCATTACCAATACCTTGGTTACAATGGCGACGGACTTTTTTATCGTCATCGTCATCATCATCGTCGTCGTCATCATCGTCATCGTTGTCAGTTTGATTGAATTTATCAACCTCAGCTCGCTGCTGAATACTGTCTATGGCGTATTGAGAAGATATATCGACTACTTCCCCAGTGCTGACTAGAGTTTTGTAGATCAAAGCAGTCACTTCTGCCCTAGTCGCTACTTTATCAGGATTGAGGGTTTGCACATTGGGATAATTGACGACAATACCCCGTTCTGTGAGAGCAGCGATCGCATTACGAACATCACTGCGAATGCTAGCCGCATCTCGGTAAACTGCCAAAATTGTTTGAGTAGAACCGCTAAAGCTGTAGTTGAGTCCTTGGGCTAAAGCTAGCAAAACTTCTGAACGAGACAGGCTTTGAGATGGTTTGAATGTATTTCCAGACACACCTAAAAAGCCCATTGCGTAAGTGTCACGAATGGCATTGTAAGCCCAGTATCTAGTGGAAACATCCCGGAAACTTATGGCATTTCTGACTTTAGCTTTGGTAAAGGCTTGGGTGAGCATCGCTGCAAATTGAGCGCGAGTCAACTGTTGATCAGGACGGAAATTACCATCGGGGAAACCTTGGATAATTTGCAATGCGGCTAACTCAGAGATAAAGTCTTTAGCCCAGTGATTATCAGCAACATCAGCAAATTTTACCTGGATACCATTACCTACCCCAATTTCACGATAGGTCATCATCATCTGACCGATGTCATAGATGGAATTATCATCATCACCGACTTCGTTAAACTCAACTAATCTACCTGGTTCAACTTTCAAAGCTTCTGCCAAGTTGTAACTAAAGACGTTCATCGTCTGACGCATCAGCGCAAACTTACCGGTACTGAAAGAGGTAGGATAAACGCTAGTTGTCGCTACGGTTGAGAAACTTTCGGTTTGGAACTGGCTAACATTAATAGTTTGGGAACTACTCAGGAACGTCACTCGTTCGTTGCTAACTTGGGTGAAATAGTCGTAAGTGGTAGTATTTGCGTCAATTGTGCCATCTTGGTCAGCGTCAACACCGCAAACAGTGCGAACCACTTGATACTCTGTAGGATTTTCTGACAAAATCAGGTTAACTGCTGTGTGGGCTGACGATAATTCAAATTCGCTGTAGCCGAGAAAGCGATTTTGAATATCATACAGACGCACGACCACGCGATCGCCTGCTTTTAATCCTTTAGTAAATTTCGCCTTGCGGTTCAACTTATACTTATAATCACCCAGAAATCTTTCTGGTAAAAAACCCTGATGACGTTTTGCTTTAAATGAAACGCGGGCAATGACATCAGAAAAATTACCAACAGGTTGCAAAATCGCCAAGCTAAAACCTGTCTTTTTTCCTTTGATAGAACTGTTGCTTGCAACTACTTGGGTATTGCGTTGAACTGTTGTAGTTCGTTGTTCGACAGTGCGGCTAGTAGTTTGTCGAGATGCAGTTTCCTGACCCTGTATCATTGCATTAACAAACTGAGTAGCATCTTGATCAAATTTGGCTACTGCTCCAGATTCATCCGTGCGATATACCCAAACTTGTTGATCATTTAATACTATTACTTGCCAACCCGGAACTTCAGCTTGTGTACAACTGCTGTCCTCAACTGTTAAACCCAGACAAGTATTTGACCAACTTTGCTGTTGGGCCTGAATGACGCGTAAATTGGCAATTTCTATGCCTGTGCGCTGGGAAATATCTTGTAGAACGGCTACTTTAATGGGTTCTGGGAGGTTATCAGCTTCACTGCTGAGAGATTCATCTGCGAGTATCTGTGTTGGTGTAACTTTGGGAGATACTCCTGGATCTGCATGAGCAGAAACCAGAGGAGAAAATATTGTCAACGATGTGGCTACTAGAAAAATTTTGCTGAAATGTGTTAGGTAGCGTGGATGGTTAGATTTCATCTCGAACCGTATTAAGTGGCTAAAAGTGAAGGGAACTTCACAGTTCCTTCATCTATTAATCCCCTGATGAAGATAAAACTAACATCCTAAATTTCGCCCGAATTTCGCTGAAATTTGGCTCTCAGCGTTCTCAGTAGTGTGCAACGCGAACTAAAAAATCATCCCTATTGCCCCGAATATCAACATTGTGGGGTTTTCCGTAATGGTAAAAGTCGAGAAAATAGCAATTTGCTGCAAATTCTGAGAAGTGAGACACTTTACTATATATAGCAATAGTATAGGAATCTTCATAATGAGTTTAACAACGCAGCAAGTAGTCACCACAGGGCATTTTGAAAAACTGGTTTGGACTTGGCGCAATCACAAAATTCAATATACGGTTATGGGTAGTGGACAACCGTTAGTGCTAGTTCATGGCTTTGGTGCTTCCATTGGACATTGGCGCAAAAATATTCCAGTGTTAGCAAATGCTGGCTATCAAGTGTTTGCGTTGGATCTTTTGGGTTTTGGTGGTTCGGATAAAGCTCTAATAGACTACAGTACAAACGTTTGGGTAGAACTACTAAAAGACTTTTGGACAGAACATATCCAACAACCTGCTGTATTTATTGGTAACTCTATCGGCGCACTGATCAGTTTGATTGTGTTGGCTGAACATCCAGAGATTACGGCTGGTGGTGTTTTGATTAATTCGGCTGGTGGTTTGAGTCATCGTGGCCATGAATTAAATCCACCCTTGAGAATTGTCATGGCTGCTTTTAACAAATTTGTGCGATCGCAAATTACGGGCAAATTAGTGTTTAATCGCATCCGTCAAAAATCGCAAATTCGCCGCACACTTTACCAAGTTTACCGCGATCGCACAGCTGTTACTGATGAACTAGTGGATTTAATTTACACTCCAGCTTGCGATCCAGGCGCACAGAAAGTATTTGCCTCTATTCTCACAGCACCTCCAGGGCCAGCACCACAGGAACTACTACCCAAAATAGACCGTCCTCTATTAGTGATTTGGGGTGCTGACGACCCTTGGACACCCATTACCGGGGTGAAAATTTATGAGCAAGCCCTCGCAAATGGCAAAGATATTAAAATCGTGCCTATCCCTGGTGCTGGTCATTGTCCCCACGACGAAGTCCCAGATATTGTCAATAGTCAGATTATTGATTGGCTAGGTCACAAAAGAGGGGGTATAGAGGCGTAGAGGGAAAAAGGCAAAAGTAAAAATTAAAAAGATAAAAGATTATTTTTTGGCTTTTGCCTTTTTGATGCCCAATGTAAGTAGGGCAGAATGGCAAGTAATAATCTGGAGGAATATTTATAATTTGTTGATTGCACCTTGACAAAATCAAACTCAGGTGGTGTGTAATGGAGCTTGATGTCAATAATCAAGGGAAAACTCCCTTTATTCAACATCCAGATTTTTCTGCTTTGGGTTATCAAGTTATCCGAGAATTAGGACGCAACCAGCAAGGGGGACGCATCACTTACCTTGCTGATCTGAAAAAATCCCCCCAACAAGTTGTTATTAAAGAATTTAGTCTGGCTCATGCAGGTGCAGACTGGCTGGGAATAACAGCTTATGAACGGGAAGTACAAATTTTACAAAAACTCAATCATCCGCGCATTCCTCGCTACATAGATACCTTCACCACATCTACTGGTTTTTATATAGTGCAGGAGTATAAAAACGCTCCTTCTTTAGCTTCAATACAAAACTTGTATCCAGAAGCGATTAAGCAAATTGCGGTATCAGTTTTGGAAATTTTGGTGTATTTACAGCAGCGAGTCGATACGATTATTCATCGAGACATTAAACCAGAAAATATTTTAGTTGATGAGCAATTCAATGCTTATCTAATTGACTTTGATTTGGCGCATATCCAAGGTGAAAAAATGGCTCTAAGTAGCTTGGCTAGCGGAACACCTGGTTTTATGCCACCAGAAGAACACTTAGGTCAATCTTTCAGCCCAGCTTCAGATTTATATAGTGTAGGTGCAACACTGATTTACTTACTAGCCAAAACCCATTCTCTCAATATTAGTCAGTTGATTGATGGTCATTACCGTTTCAATTTACAGCAATTTCCTACACTCAATCCCCGTTTTAGGTATTGGTTAACCAGAATGGTAGAACCTAAATGGCAATATCGTTACCCCAATGCTGCTGCTGCATTAGCTGCATTAGAACCAATTCAGGTGATTGGTAGTGGTAGTTTTATAGAAAGTTTGATGGCATTAGTCAGATCTAGAAAACAAAATATCATCATTGGCATAGCGATCATCGGCGTATTAGCAGCAGCCGGAATTACCTTAATCATTTCACAACAGGACAGTATAGCCCAGCAGACGCAGGAGATGGGGGATTGAGATGGGCATGGGGCATGGGATTTTTCTTCCCCAGTCCCCAGTCCCCAGTCCCTAACCACCAGTTGCTAGTTCTAACAAACCCGTCGGGGGAGTGATTTCAATGCGGCGAGATGGTAAATCTACTACAGGTGCGATCGCTTTGACGAAGGGAATTAAAACTTTCTTTGGTTTTTTCTCAGTATCAGGTGGGGTTGGTAACTGTACTTCTAGTAAATCGTGACCAGCCGGAATCACATCTATCACTGTACCCACCAGTTCTCCTGAGTCTTGTAGGAAAACTTCTATACCAATTAAATCAAGGACATGATATTCATCTTCACCTAGTTGGGGGCGATCGCTAATCGGGACAAACAATCTACAATCACGGAATTCCTCGGCTTGGTTACGATTTTCTACACCAGCCAATTGAATGATATATAAGTTTTTCCCTTGCACATAACGCCCTGCTAATAGTTCGATGGGCTGTGGTTCTCTCTCCCCTGGACGCAATAACCAACGTGTTCCCGACTCCTCAAACCGTTCAGGAAAGTCGGTTTCAGGATAAACTCGCAACTCCCCAGCTAAACCTTGCGGTGCAACGATTTTACCGATTTCTATCCAATTATCAAGATTGGGGGACTGGGGACTGGGGACTGGGGACTGGGGACTGGGTTTTTCTTTCTTCCCTGTTTTCCGCCTTCCTTTCTTCTCTTTTGTTTGTTCGCGGTTCATTATCAATTATTTAACTAATCACACACAGCATAAAGAACAGAGAAGCAGTATGAAAATGGCGACACTAAAAGGGTATAGGGGTATAGGGGTGTAGGGATTATTAAAGCTTTGATTTTTTAATAATCTTCCTCCCCTGCCCCCTGGCCTCATTAAGCACTAACTGCCGCACTTTGATAAACTTGCTCTGCGACTTTGGCTAAACGTTGCATTCCCAAAACAATTTCGTCATTGCTACCTGTGAGACTGATGCGTAAACATTGGTGTTTGTGTTGCCATTCCTCTTGTAAGCCAGGGAAGAATGTACTACCAGGAACGACGATTACACCAACTTTTTTGAGTTCTTGATAAAATTCCCAGTCGGTAATCGGTAAATCTTTTAACCACAACCAAGCAAAGATTGCTCCTTCTCCACGATGTAAGAACCAAGGTAAATCCTTGGGCATGGAGTTATTTAAGGTATCTTCTAAAACTGTGAATTTGTGTTGGTAAAAGGGACGAATCACGCTTTCGGAGATTTGTGCCAGACTACCGGAGTTGATAGCACGAGCTGCGATCGCCTGTCCATAGCGTGAGGGATGAATACACAAATTTGTCTGGAAACATTCGAGAACTTGTATCCATTTTTCATCTCCAATCGCAATACCGATACGCTCTCCTGGTAATCCGGCTTTGGATAAACTCATACAGTGGATAATGTTGTCGCCAAATACTGGCTGCATATCTGTAAAGTTTAATGCCGGGAATGGTGGCGCGTAGGCGGAGTCAATCAACACAGGCACATCATAGGAGGCTGCTAAGGCGGCAATTTTCTTCACCTCATCCTCAGTCATGACGTTGCCTGTGGGATTACAGGGACGGGAGAAGATAATACAACCAGTGTTTTCTGTTACTGATAACTGGTTGAAATCAGGACGATATTTAAACTTGTGGTTAGGTGCGTCAATATCGAGGGTGGGTTTGTAAGCGACTAGAGCTTCTGGAAACAAACAAACACCACCATAACCCGTATAATCTGGACTCAGTGGTAAAACTATTTGCTTGAGTTCCCCATCAGTAGTGTAGCCGCCAAAGGAATTAGCAGCGTAGAAGTAGAGACTTTGACTACCGGGCGTGAGCAGAATATTGCGCTCAGTTAAGTTTAAACCGTAGCGTTTGTTAAAGTCGTTAGCGATCGCCTCAACTAATGGTGCGTAGCCTTGACTCGAACCGTAACGACAAACTACCTCTCCATATTCTGAACTAGCCAAAAGTTCTGCTGTGTAGTCCCGCCACAACTGTTCTACCTCTGGCAAAATTAACGGGTTGCCTGCACTCAAATTAATTAATTCCTGCCCTCGATTAGCTTTTAGAGTTTCATTGATGTCCTTCATAATCGCTCGGACACCTGTGAGGTTAGACATTTGAGAGCCAATTTTAGTTAGGGCAGGGTTCATAAGCTGTGCAGAAGTAAAGATAAGTGAAGGGTTGACGACAATATAAATTTAATGCGGCAGATAGATATCATTTTTCCAGTTTACCGCCTGTAACTAATGTACCAATCTCTCCCAAAAATGCAATTTCATTACCCATCAGACTATTAAAAACCTCACAGCCACCCTAAGATATAAGTCTATATCTCCAAAAATTGATTTAATTTATCAATGTTTCCCGTTAGGATACTCGCTAGTATCAGCTTTTTTGAATTTTGAATTTTGAATTGTTTTAGGAGGGCTAGCTCGTGGAAGTTAAAGCAGCGGTAGCTTATGGCGCGGGTCAGCCGTTAACTATTGAAACTGTCCAACTAGAAGGGCCAAAAGCCGGAGAAGTTCTAGTTGAAATTAAAGCCAGTGGTGTTTGTCACACTGATGCTTATACCCTTTCTGGATCTGATCCAGAAGGTTTATTTCCTGCCATTTTAGGACATGAAGGGGCTGGTGTAGTTGTAGAAGTTGGTGCGGGGGTGACTAGCGTTAAGCCTGGAGATCACGTCATTCCCCTGTACACTCCCGAATGTCGCCAATGTGCATATTGTCTCAGCTTTAAAACTAATCTCTGTCAAGCTATTCGCGGTACTCAAGGGCGCGGGGTGATGCCCGATGGTACTAGTCGCTTTAGGATTGGTGGAGAGATGATTCATCACTACATGGGTACTTCTACTTTTGCTAACTATACAGTGCTGCCAGAAATTGCCGTTGCCAAGATTCGGAAAGATGCCCCCTTTGATAAAGTTTGTTACATCGGTTGTGGCGTAACCACAGGTATAGGTGCAGTTATTTATACAGCTAGGGTAGAACCGGGGGCAAATGTAGTAGTTTTTGGCTTGGGGGGTATTGGCTTAAACGTCATCCAAGGGGCGCGGATGGTAGGAGCTAATATGATTGTGGGGGTTGATATTAATCCCAGCAAGCGGGCTTTAGCAGAAAAGTTTGGGATGACGCATTTTGTTAACCCCAATGAAGTTGAGGGTGATTTAGTTAGTTACTTGGTTGATTTAACTAAAGGTGGTGCTGATTATAGTTTTGAATGTATTGGCAATGTCAAAGTTATGCGTCAAGCCTTAGAATGCTGCCATAAAGGTTGGGGTGTGAGTGTAATTATTGGTGTGGCTGGTGCAGGACAAGAAATCAGCACTCGTCCGTTTCAATTGGTGACTGGACGTGTGTGGAAAGGTTCAGCTTTTGGTGGCGCGAGAGGACGGACAGATGTGCCAAAAATTGTTGATTGGTATATGGATGGGAAGATTAACATTGACGATTTAATTACTCACGTTATGCCAATTGAGCAGATTAATGATGCGCTGGATTTAATGCACAAAGGTGAATCAATTCGCAGTGTGGTAACGTTCTAGAAAAACATTTAAAGATTCAAACTAATGGGCTAGAATTTTTGCTTCAACCTTTCCCCGAAACGGCTACGGTGTACATACAAGTTTTATAACCTTCTTCCACATCATTTTGATCCCCCCTAACCCCCCTGGGAAAAGGGGGGAACAAGAATCAAAGTCCCCCTTTTTAAGGGGAGCCACTGCGTTGGAGAGACACTGCGTTGGGCGGCTTTGCCGACTTGTAGCAAGTGTCGTCGGGTTTCCCGGCTTAAAACAAGTGGCGTGGATTTAGGGGGATCAAACCCACATTCTGCACCTAGCAAAAAGATTTGTGTACACCGTAGCCGAAACGGGGAGAGGTTGGAAGATGAGTTGACTTGTATACTTTCAAACTTTCCCAACATCATTCAATAGAATTTGCCACTAACTACCTAACAGTTAAGCCTATTCTAATTTGATTTTAAGTCCTAGCTCTAATTTCATGTGAATCAATGCCTCAGCATTTCCTAGTGCATCATCCACGGGATTATGAGTATGTTCGGTTTTTCTCAGATGCTTGAAATTTGTAAATGTATCTTTGACTAAACCTTTGTATAAGCTACCAAGATTGTATGAACTATATCCAAAGATATTTCTTTGCAGAAAATGTTGAAAATACCAACAAACAAACATCCAATCAAATCCGTTATTATCACTAATAAATATTGGTTTACCTTGACTATTTTCTTGAATCCATTGTTCAAAAGCTAACATTACTTTCTGAGGCTCATCAAAGGCTTCTGTTTCTTCTCTAGTAAATCCTGAGATTTTTAGTGCTTCCGGTATATAAAGATGGGAAATTGGCTGCAATTTCCCATAGAATGTTTTGTCTAGTTTTATATCTACAATTACAGCACCTATGCTAATCATAGAGTAATCACCTGGGATCGGGCCATCTGTCTCCACATCGACCATTACATAACTCATATTGCTATTTCTAGTTAATAATCACGAGCAAAAACCGGAGTTTCTTTCAGGATGGCGGCTTTTTTCAGAAAAAGTTTAGTATTTGTAAGTAAGCCATGTTCAGAAGTATGGACTTTAAAATTACACAGATCAAGCGGATTTTCGCTTGAGGGCTGGGAAGAGGAAGATTTTTTGCTGATTTATTTCCTGCCGACTGTGAGCAAAATTGCTACTTGTGTATTTAAGATTTTATTGTGCCTGAATCATCTGATTTTCAGGTGCGATCGCTACTATTTTTACAAGTCCAATTACTTGAGACTTTGCAGGAAAACTTATGAATAATCTTAATCTCATCTCTGAATATAAAAGTTTTGGTGGCAAACTCGGTTTTTACTCTCATCACTCTTCAACCTGTAATGGTGAAATGCGTTTTGCTGTCTATCAGCCACCACAGGCTAACCAAAAACCAGTACCAGTTCTCTATTTTCTCTCAGGTTTAACTTGTACTGAGGAAAATTTTATGGTGAAGGCTGGAGCGCAACGCTATGCGGCTGAGTATGGTTTGATGTTGGTTGCGCCGGATACTAGCCCTCGTAATACTGGGATCACTGGTGAGAATGATGACTGGGATTTTGGTACGGGTGCGGGTTTTTATGTGGATGCGACGGAAGTACCTTGGCGATCGCACTATCAAATGTATAGTTATGTTGTGCAAGAATTACCTGTGGTCATTGCGGCTAATTTCCCTGTCCAGTCTGAGAATCAAGGGATTTTTGGTCATTCAATGGGGGGACATGGGGCTTTAGTGTGTGCTATGCGAAATCCCAGTTTATATAAATCAGTATCAGCCTTTGCACCCATCGCTGCACCTATGCGTTGTGCTTGGGGACAGAAAGCTTTGAGTGGTTATTTAGGTAATAATCAAGAAACTTGGCGTGCTTATGATGCTAGTGAATTGGTGCAGCAAGTTGGTTTTCACAGCCCAATTTTGATTGATCAAGGAACGGCTGATCAATTTTTAGCAGCACAATTGCTCACAGATGTATTTGCACAGGCTTGTAAAAGTGTTAACCAGCCTCTAAACTTACGATATCAAGCTGATTATGACCATAGTTACTATTTCATCGCTAGTTTTGTCGCAGATCATATCCGTCATCATGCGATCGCTTTTGGTTTAATGTGAAGGCATTGGGGATTGAGGACAAGGGGGACAAGGTAGAAGTAAGTTTTTACAATGTATTTCTCCTACACCATTACACACGCCAGTTGCTACCCTACCCTGCGGGACGCTTGCAGTTAACAAGTCGGCAAAGCCGCCCAACGCAGTGTCTCCCAAACGCACTGGCTCTCTATGCTCCTACACCCTTCTAGAAGGAAAAAGCAATTTATGAGTCTGGTTTGGCAAGCTGATTTTTATCGTAGTCCTCACAAAGATGCCGCAGGTAATAGTTTATGGGAGTTGTTGATTTGTGATGCAACTCGCAGTTTTCAATATGTAGCTACCTGTCCCCAGTCTGGGGCGAATGCAAGCTGGTTAACTCTGCAGTTGCAGCAGGCGGCTGGTGACAAATTGCCAGATTTAATTCAGGTTTTTCGTCCACAGTCCTTGAGTTTAATTGAGACGGCGGGAGGAAATTTAGGGATTAAGGTTGCACCTCATCGCCAAACTGTGGCTTTAAAACAATGGTTGGTAGAAAAACAATATCCTCTGGCTATAGATAAGCCGCCTCCATTGCCTTTACCGGAAAACCTCTGGGGGGAGGAGTGGCGGTTTGCGACAATTCCGGCTGGTGATCTTGTCGATTTATTTAGCGATCGCCCCATCCCAATTTTGTCTATGCCAGAATCTCTACAACCTCTTAATATGGGGTTAGCATCAACGGTAGCTATTCCCGGTGTAGTAATTTTTGGTGGTAGGCGATCGCTACGTTTAGCTCAGTGGATACAATCAGTAAATCCTGTCTCTCTTCACTATATTGCTGGCGCACCGGATGGTTTGGTTTTGGAAGCTGGTTTAGTAGATAGATGGATTTTGGTCACTTTTGAAGATGCAGAAGTTGCGGCGGCGGCACAAGTCTATGAACAGCGCAAGCAGCAAAGTCGAGGACTACATTTTTTAATAGTACAACCTGATGATTCTGGTATGACTTACACAGGTTTTTGGTTGTTACAAGGTGAAGAAGTTTCTCTCAATCATAGGAATTAGGTTTCAATCCCTAATAGGGATTAGTTGAAATTGCAATCATAGCTGTCTGTTGGAAAGCAGTTGCCATAGGTTGTTTCAATCCCTAATAGGGATTAGTTGAAATTGCAATTCGCCCCGCCCTCGCCCTCAATATGGAGTGCCTTGTTTCAATCCCTAATAGGGATTAGTTGAAATTGCAATCTCAGACTACTAGTACTACTGCTCCCGCTACAGTTTTAGTTTCAATCCCTAATAGGGATTAGTTGAAATTGCAATCAGAACCATTCTGATAAAGAGGGACAACGACATTACGTTTCAATCCCTAATAGGGATTAGTTGAAATTGCAATTTCCAGAAGTTCCAGAGTCTATATCGCCTTCCACTTTTGTTTCAATCCCTAATAGGGATTAGTTGAAATTGCAATCTAGTGTCACCTATCACGCTGATTCTCTTGCCTATGTTTCAATCCCTAATAGGGATTAGTTGAAATTGCAATACAGAATAGGTTAACCCAGTTATAATAGTTTCTATAGGTTTCAATCCCTAATAGGGATTAGTTGAAATTGCAATGCATGAATGTAATTTGCTTGTTGAGTATCGCTTTACTCATGTTTCAATCCCTAATAGGGATTAGTTGAAATTGCAATCCCAATAACATTGCTGATAGAAGCAAGGGTATGAGGTTTCAATCCCTAATAGGGATTAGTTGAAATTGCAATTTTATCATATCCATCCCTAAAAATATTTTCAAATGTTTCAATCCCTAATAGGGATTAGTTGAAATTGCAATTTTGTACAATGCGATTTACGAAGCGAGTATCAATATTCGTTTCAATCCCTAATAGGGATTAGTTGAAATTGCAATTGCAGACTTGAGAGAGCAAAATCAATCCTTGCTTAGGTTTCAATCCCTAATAGGGATTAGTTGAAATTGCAATCTACGTTATCGTAGTAGTCTTGGTAGCCGAATTTTAAGTTTCAATCCCTAATAGGGATTAGTTGAAATTGCAATGTTATTCAAAGAGCGTGGGGGAACCGTCAACATATGTTTCAATCCCTAATAGGGATTAGTTGAAATTGCAATAAATTGATCCAACAACTTCTGAGATTATAATTCCTGTTTCAATCCCTAATAGGGATTAGTTGAAATTGCAATCCTTATCAAAGCTTGATAATAATCCATACCCAACATTTTCGTTTCAATCCCTAATAGGGATTAGTTGAAATTGCAATTTGGGGGCTAGCTAAAATCACTGAAGTTAGCCTCAAAGAGTTTCAATCCCTAATAGGGATTAGTTGAAATTGCAATTTAAAATGGTCAGTGTTCCCCCAAAGCTACCTAGTAGTTTCAATCCCTAATAGGGATTAGTTGAAATTGCAATCAGTGGCGTTTAAGTTCTTCAGATGTAAAAGTATCTGTTTCAATCCCTAATAGGGATTAGTTGAAATTGCAATAGGTTGTCGGTTGAAATTGCAACGGCTGCTAGTGTTTCAATCCCTAATAGGGATTAGTTGAAATTGCAATCGCAGAAGGCTGAAAGCTAGTCTGTATTTGGTTTTCAAGGTTCGGTTTCACGGATGGGCTGATTATAACACTAGAAAAAGTCAGTTGATTTTAGGCGAATAGCTGAAACTTAGACTGGACAAGGCGCGCGGGTAATTTTAATTTAATTTTTCTGCAAAACCTTACACAGCAAAGCATACAGCCGTTTTTCTTCAAAAGCGATTTTCTACACCTACCCATCCGCGCATTCGGCAAAGAAAATAGTTTCATCGCGGGGTTGTTCACCGCCTATCCGCTCGATTTTACCAAAACAGCAAGCACACAGAAAATAAAAGCGGATGCTGTCGGTGTCTGGTTGAATGAGTTTATGTAAACGCGATCGCAATTTGGCATATTGAGTATCAGTCAGCTGACACTCAAACACACTATACTGTACCCACTGTCCATAGGATTTCAGAATTTTGTGGATTTTAGTGCGGCGTTTGTCCTCTGGAACATCATAAGATATCACAACTTTGGTTTTGAGTTTTTCTTTCATTTTTTTCTCAGCATTGTTGAATTTTTGTCTCACGCAGAGGAGGACAATTGCGTGGGTGGGTCTCCCGACTTGAGCAAAGTGTCCGTCGCGCAAAGACGCAGAGAGTGATTTGGAATTATTTCAAAACTAGTGGTGGATATTTCTCGATTTCGCCCATGAGATATTTAGCTAGTAACCGCGCTTGGAGTTCAAAGGCTTCTTGATAACTACATTTGCGTCCCATGACAGGGTGCTTAAATTCAGATTGTTTTTTCTGTCCGTATAAGCGCAAGAAGGTTTTTCGCCCTTCCGGTGTGAGGGAAACTGCACCGCTTAAGGGTTCTGTGACAAAATCTTTGGGTGCTAGTAATTGCTTATTTAAGGTAGACAATACTACGGCATCCACAACCAGGGGACGAAATTCTTCCATTAAATCGAGTGCTAGGGATGGTCTACCATAGCGATCGCAATGCAGATATCCTAAATATGGATCAAATCCTGCAATATTAATTGCTCCTTGCACATCGTGGCGCAATAATGAATAGCCGAAACTGAGTAAAGAATTCACCGGATCAGTTGGCGGACGGCGCAAGCGGTGAGAAAATTCAAAATCTGGGTGACGAATTAGTTGATTAAAACAGCCAAAATAGGCTGCGCTACCAGCACCTTCTAAACCGCGCAGTGAGTTGATATTATGTGTATTATCAATCGGTGCGATCGCTTGTTCTAGATGTGTAATATTCTTAGATAAATCTATTTCTGAACACTCACGTTGGCGACGGGTAAGAATGTTACGATAATTTTTCAATTTACCACGCACAAAACCTTGAACAACATGAATTGCTTGTGGCGATTCTCCAACCGCTTGCCATTGGGCTTTTCTGACAAAAATATTTTTGGTGACTTCTGGTTCTATGCGTCCTAAATACCGACCATTCTCTGTGAGAAAAGTTAGAGGAATATGACGTTCTAAAAGTTCAAAAATCACGGCAGGTGAAACAGTGGCACGTCCTAAAACTACTACACCATCGATTTTAATGAGTGGAACATCCAAAATAATTTTTTTCTCAAATTTGACACTGAGACGTTCATCAATTTTGCCGATGAAAGCATCTTCTTGGGCGATGTAAACTGTACCCATGATTATTTCCTTATTCAAAAAAGTTAGATTTTTTTAACGCAGAATTGTGCCGATTATTTAGCTGACTTCTTGATACTGTTTGACTTTTTCAGCAGATTGTGGAATACATTGCTGATATAAACTGCATCCATCACAGCGTTTGGTTTTCATAGCTTTAGGCATTGCGCCTGTAAATAACAGCATTTGTACGGCTTCAATGGTAGCGATCGCACTTTGCCTTAGTTCTGCGTTAGTGTCTACTAGTTGCCGTTGGTGTGAATGGGCATAATAAATATAGCCAGTGTTGATAGATTTGCCAGTCATTTCTTCTAAACATAAGGCTTGAGCGCAGACTTGTAATTCATCGTTATCCCATTCGCCTTTGCGTCCGCGTTTGTATTCAACTGGATACCATTCACCATTTTCTGATTCAATTAAATCAGCTTTACCGATAAGCTTGTACTGTTCTGATTTCAACCAAATAGCGCGAATTTGCCAGATTTTTTCTCGTTGTCCTGTTCCGACAGTATGCACGCGATCGTGTAAACTTGTCCCTTCTATGGTGTATTGGTTATCAATAAATTCCCCTGCACAAAACATCCGCCAACAGCGATGCGGACAGTAGGCATATTGGTTTAATGCCGCAATTGAAATATATTCGATATCATTCATAATGTTATAGTTTCAGTTAGAAAAAAATCATAGATTGAGTAGAGCGATAGAGACACCCAACCGACATCTAGCCGCTTTTTTCAAATTCGTTGTACCATACCTAAACCCATTGTTGTTTTCCGTCCAACTCCTGCATATAAAGCAAAGTTTGCTAACGTATTAAGTTGTTTAATTTGTATAGGTTTAACTTCACCTAATATGCGATAATTAACTTCGCCAATAATGCCAATAAATTTGCTACGGGAGTCAACTAATATTTCTGTGTGGATGTTAATAAATGAAGGGAATATTGACTCAAGAGAAATTGCAGTTAATTCTATCCCGCTATATTTATTCCACCGCGAAAGTAGGGAATTGAAAACACATTCTCTGGTAGGAAGGGTAGTGTCATATTGTCCTTGACGGAAGGCCGTAGGTGTGGCGAAGCTCAAGTTAAGAGAACGTTCAGTTTCACTAGCTTCCTCGTACAATTGAGTGTAGGTGCAAGCATTCGCCCAAGGTTGCGTTGATTGAGGCGTGCCTTGAATGCTGGTAATATACAAATCAGCCGGGCCAAGATGCCAAGGGTGATTAGGATTGAGATTTAGCCATAGTTGCGTTAGTTGACTAAAAAGCGTGTCATCTAATAAAGAGATGCGCCACCAACAATGTGTTCCGGCGGAAATTGGTTGTTGATGTTCCCAACGTAATTTAGATCCCCCCCGCTTCACAAGGGTGGAATTTATTTGTAAAGGGGAGAGGGTGAAGGCTTTGTCTGCGGTAGAATCATGTAAGCGATCGCCTAATTCTCGATCTACAGAACTGACAAGGGTTAAAAATAGAGCGTGTAAATGTCTACCTGTTAGGTACTGTGGCGGAATTGGCGACTGAGGGAGGAGGTTAAGGACTAGACTGTGAGGCATACTTTCTTTTTTTAGTCGTAGATTGAGCAACTCTGGACTCTACTGTAAAATCTGGTATTTCTACGAGTTCAGTATCGCTTAAAGTATACTGTTCACAAACTAAACTCAGACGATTTCCGGGGGTTCTGACAGCGTTCACAGAATGAGTTAAATCACCTTGAAAGTAAACTAAACTATTCATTTGCGGCTTAATTTGTCCGAGTTGGCGTTTGTGTGACTTGAGTACCAATTCTCCCCCTTCCATCTCAGGTGGTATGCGTACATAAAGAACGCTAACCACTGTAGGCGGTTGAACAGTTTTACAATAGGAACGCAGAGAACGATCTATGTGAGGATCGACACGAGAACCTTCTTTGAGGAGTAAGGGGTTGAGGTAAAAAGCGTTACAGTTGGGCTGGAGAGCCAAATCGAGGTAAGGTTTGAAATAGGGGAATTTTTGCTCTACTGTGGAGATGTGCGATCGCCTGAATACTACAGAAAATCCCTTAGTACCGACAAAATCGCGGTTGAGGTTGTTGACAGCAAAGTAAGGACAAGCGTGAATTTCTCCCCACAAATTATTGAGGTAGTCGCTGGGGAAGGCGTTTGGTTGTTGTTGGTAGTGTTTCACGGGGGTATGAGAAAATGGAGGGGTGATCGCTAATTTGGCGTATCTAAAATTTTACCCCTCTTTCTCTCTGCGCCTCCGCGTCTCTGCGTGATCAAAAAGCCAACTAACCGCGAAAACGATACTCCATACAAGCCGGAATTTTCAAATTTTTCACATCATCAAAATAGTAATATTGACCTCGTATTTGCACATTTTGAATTAAACTAACTGGAGGCATATTCACCACATCGTAGCTAATCACTTGATGAGTAAACATCACATCCAAAGGATTCAAAGGATGAGTACAAGTAAAGACACCTTCAGTATTCTTCGGTTTTGGTAACTCTGCGAATGTCACCTCAGCCTTACTCATCCATTTACCCAAACGAATCCATTTTCGTAATCTGAGTTCCTTTTGGGAGATGACAAAAAACTCAAATTTACTTTCTGGTGCTATTTCTTTAGCTCTACCAAAACTAGGGATATTCTTCTGGGTTTTCTCCATCTCCACATGGTAATTATTGTTAGCATATTTCCAAGTATTGAGAATGGCAGAATGACTAATAGCCAGTGCTGGAGTAATGTAAATACCCTGTTGATTAAGCGGCGTTAAATGCTCCTCATATTTTGGTACTTGTTCAGGACAGAAATAGCGATAAGAATGTTCTTCAGCCACGGTAGTACAATAGACTTCACTATCAACTAAACCCAATGCGTAACAGAGAGCGTAATTATGAATTATTGGCTCTGTTTCGTATAATCTCCCTATTTCCCGCGTGGCATAATAAAGGCTATCGTGCAATTCTAATTGACAACGGTAAATCAATACCATCACTCTTTCCCCGCTTTTGCAGCAGTTTTCTTTTTACTAATATGTTTACTAGCGTAAGCCTTAGCTTCTGCA
This sequence comes from Trichormus sp. M33_DOE_039, assembly GCA_015296085.1. GTDB lineage: Bacteria > Cyanobacteriota > Cyanobacteriia > Cyanobacteriales > Nostocaceae > Trichormus. The sequence goes on from DVDT01000006.1 coordinate 31,858, forward strand.
TCAGCTTTTTGTAATATGCTTTTAATTCCCGCTTCATTCACCGTAAGGCTTTTCACTTCTTGCAATAGAGGTTGAAAAGCATCACCTATAAAGTCAGTATGAACGATAAATTCTTCAGACATCAAAGTTTCAATGGCATTTTTAGCAGCAGTAATGACTTCATCTTCATCCAAAGGATCAGGAGAATTTAAAGAATTATTAGCTTTCATATGGTCATATATAGATTGAGTCCAGCGTAAATTACTGGTAATTTCTCCGTCTGCAAATACAACCCCAATTAACTCATTTCTTACCCTTCCTGTACGGGTTGTTTGCGCTCCATAATGGCGTGTGCGTAAAATGTTGTTAAAGACGTAAAGGAAACTAGCTTCTGTAGGGTCTTTCAGGGTAACAATACTAGGAAAGAAAACTTGGGGTCTGATGTGGTCTTGTTGATTAATTCGGCTAGTAACTTCACCTGGCTTTGAACCATTTTCTCCTTTAGAAGCCATTGTGCCATTTTCAAAGGGAGCATTAAGGGTAAAGGTTTCGTGGGATTCATCAAATGCAGTAATTGAAAATGCTGTATCTACTACAACTTTAGATTTTTCTGAACCGGAATCACCAATAGCAAAACCGTAAATAATACAGTCAGGATTATCCATTGCAAAATTGACGTTATATTCGCAGTCTTCCGGTTTCATCAATTCATATTTTCGGAGTAATTCCCTGCCTACTAAACGTTCTGGGGTAGATTGTTTGCGTTTGAACATTGACAAACGGCTAATTGTTGTCTTATCTTTAATCCCGGCTCTGACTCTGGCTTTATTTAGTTCTCCATCTGTCTGAAATAAAGGGTAAGATTCGGTGATGCGAATTGTCAAAAAGTGGGCGTATTTACCCATTGGTTTATAAGGAATTTCTGATTGAAATAATTGGGAATCAACAGTTTTGAGCAAAGCCATAATTAATCTCCAAATATTTTAGTAATTGTTGAGGTTAGATAGCTAATTAATCATCATCAGATTCAGGGTGTTTATCCTCTTTATCTGCGTTTTCTTTGTCATCTTCTAAACGGTAAAGAAACTCACAAGTGTCTCGAATTAAATTGAGTTGACGACCTGCTAAACGTGCGCGATCGCCTGCAAATGCTTTCTCAAATACTTCGATAACAAAATACTTGGCAAAATCCAAAACAGCTTGTCTTTCTTCTTCTCTTTTACTCATCACCCAGCGTCCCTCAGCAGTGGAAGCATGAACCCGATCCATGAGTTTAAAAACTTCGGCGGCGACTGCTGCGACTAAGGTTTCGCCTTGAAATACACTTGATTCGGCTTTGAGGATAGTTTCTGCTGCAATATCAATGGGCTTTAAAACAGCATTAGATTTAGGATTATAACGCTTATTTGCCCGATAAAAGCGGCGATAAAGCTCTGTTAAATTCTTCGGATGATTCAGACTAGATTCTGATTTTACAGTCAATGTTTTTGTATCCATATCATACTGCACATAAGGGTCAAAACAAGGATAAAAATGATAAGCATAAAGCCTAATTTTTTCGATGCGTGCTGTTTCTATTCCTTGGTTACGTACCCAACGATTGAGGTAAGAAAAGACGTACAAAGGACTAGTTTCAAAATCCTTTGCTAGTTCAGTAAATTTACCCCAGTTGGCATCATAACCAGATTTACCTTGTCTAGCATTTACATCCAGGTGAATTGCATAGGCGGCGGTCAGCACATTGAGAGGTGCGGGGTATTGAATGCCGTTGTCATCCCAACCTTCTAAGATGTAATCTAGACGAAAGCGATCGCGTCTGACTAATGCACGGAAAGCATGAGGCGCACTATCCAGAAAAACGCTTTCTTCAAATTCCGCACCATCATTAAACGGTGGAATTGGTGATTCGGACACCACAGTTTTAACATCTAAAATCATCGGGAAAGCAAACGCTAACCAACTAGGCATTATCCAAGATTCGGTATCGGTGCTATCTCGTCCTGGTGGTAATGCCATGAAGTAAAATGTTAAAGGTTGGTCATCGGGATAAGACAGTTTAAATGTCCGGTCTTTGTCCCGTTCTAAGTTTTCATCAATTAAGAAAGCATCTACACTTTGGTAATTTTCTCGTTCTAAGTTTGCCTGTAAATCTTTACTAATAAAGTGGTTACGGACGCTAGTATCAAAACGAGTTTGAGCAATACCGTTGTATGCTTTCTGTAAAAATTTGTTAGTTTCTGGTGTGAAGTAATAAGTCGGATAAAAATAGAGATAGCGATATTTACCGTCTTCAAATCGTTTACCCACCGCTTGAGTTTGATTCATTAAAATTTGCCTTAACATCATCTCCACACCTGCAATACTAGAGATGTTGCGCTTGGCGTTAGAACCTCCTAACATTTGCTTATTTGTATAAACTTGAGGAGTAAATAAAACTGCCGATTCCATCTGTTCTGTCACTGTATAAGCAGAATGAGAGATTGAGCAGATTAATTGTTTTCCTCGTCCTGGTTTTTTGGCAGCATTATAGTTATTTAACTCTGCTAAAAATGTATCGACTTGAGTTTTCGATGATGCTACTTGATTCGTGTTGGATAACATCACAACTCGTGATACCCACAGCCTTAAATCATCCCAACCATCAGGTAATTCGTACTGTGAAATGATGGGTGAAATTAAGCCTGTGAGATATTGAATCACTTGCTGACAAGTTTCACGAACACTTTCAATCCCAGGATGATTTTCTAAATATTTAGCAGCCAGATAATACCATTCATAGGGTACACCTCCCGTATTGCCTTTTAATTTATTTTCTTTCAGGCTTTCATTGATGCGCTGAATTTCCCGAATTTGGGGTAAGTATGCTGTCAAGTTCCAGAATTGTGCAACCTTATGGGTTAAATTTAAAGGTGGTACTTCTGGTAGCTTTTTATCCTTCTTACGAATATCTTCAATTCGATTTACAGTTTCATCCCAAATTTTACGACTAACTAAATCCCCAAACTCAGCTATTTGGTCAATACGGATATCATCATCAAATTTAAAGTCATAATCAGCAGATAAAACCCCTTGTTGCTGAAACTTAATTAAATTCTCACTGCGACTTTTAGCAACTGAATCTTTATTAGGGTTTAAAATGCGTAGAGTTGCATCTAAAGCTACCTGCATCAAGCCAGGAGAATCAAAAAATAAGTTGTAATATTCAGCATATTTCATGCCTTTACCATCTCTACCAAAACCTGTTTGTCTCAGGCGTAGTTGTCCTGCACAAAGGGATTTGATATTATCAACTACTCGGTCTGGTAAGTCTTCGGTTGAAATAGGCGGTGCATGACGCGCCGCTAAATAAATTACGCCAGTTGGCAGATATAACAAAGGTTCATAATAGGTATCCTCATCTGTATTCAGACTTGTATGAGCCTGAATTAAAGCATTATTAACTACATTAGTTAAAACACCTCTATTTTCAGCAATACTGTGATAGGTAAATTTTAATTGTCCATCGCTTAAAAAGTGCAGAACTTCTTTAAGTTTGGGGTGTTCTGCGTCTTGCGGGTGTTTAACAATTGAGGCGAGAGAATCAGCCAGCAAAGTTAAACCTGATAGTTGTCGCAGAGTGCGATCGCGCAATACTGGATTTAACCCAAATTCTGAAAAATTCCAGTTAGTATCCCAGCGACTTTGTGCATTATAAGCCATGCACAATAAATCATCAATATATTCTTGATAAGCCTCTGGATTTTCTGGATTGATAAATTTATCCAGTCCTAATTGACGAACTTTGTTATCAATAATGGGGCGATGTTCAGCTAACGGTAATTTCCGGCAATCATTCGGCACATCAGGGAACTTTTCAAAGTCATGTAAAATAAATCCAGCGATTACTAACCGCCGTTCTCTTTCTTTCACCACTCGCCGGACTGTTGTATCAAGTTGCTGTAAACGTCTCTCGATTAAATTAGCAGGGAATAACCCATTTAATAAGTGTGTATTCAATGATTGATCAGCAGCATTATCTCGTCTAACTTTGCTTTTTTCTTCTGCTTCCCGTTGCTGGTCAATCGCATCAAAATACTTACCACCTTTAGCAGTTACACCAATAGCTATTCGTAAAAGATTGGGTAACACATACTCAGCAAAATCTGCCATTACTGAATCATCAGGATTTTGTGCCTGAATTGCTTCGCGTAGTAGTTTCAGGCTGAGTAATTCGCCTGTGGTTTCGATAGTGCGGCTACCATCACCATCAAATCCAAAATCACCCGATAACCAATCATTATCAGTCATTGTTTTATCTCCAAATTTTTACTCCACTCCTTCTAAAAGTTTTGCCACTTGCTCAGGAGCAGGAAGTTGATTTCTTAAGTCTTGAGGCAATGAAGAAAATACTTTGTAAGTTGCCACACCAATTGGTTTATTCGATTCTCTCAGTGCATATTCAACAATGGTTTTGTTCTTAGACTTACAAAGAATAATCCCAATTGATAGATTTTCATCTGGTAGTCGAGATAAATCATCCAACGCTGCCAAATAAAACTGCATTTTTCCTACATACTCAGGTAAAAATTCTCCGGTTTTTAACTCAACAGCAACTAAACACTTTAATTGACGATGATAAAGCAATAAATCAATAAAAAATTCCTGATCACCAATTTCTAAGCGATACTGACTACCAACAAAAGTAAATCTTCCCCCCATTTCTTGCAGGAATGGTTCAACTCTTGCTAAAATCGCTTGTTCTAATTGTCGTTCGCTGTGTTCATCTGCTAATTCTAAAAAATCAAAAGTATATTCATCTTTTACTGCTAGTTTTAATTGGTTACGAATCTCTGCGGGAACAGTTTGGTTAAAATTCGTTTGGTTTAGGAGAGTTTTTTCATAAGTTTGATTCTCAATTTGGTGAATCAAAACATTCTTTGTCCAGCCAAATTTACGAGTCATTCTGATATAAAATTCCCGTTCTAGGTCATCTTTGCACTTCTCTAAAATGACTAGGTTGTGAGTCCATCCAATTTCTGCAACCATTGGTTGCAGTTTTTCATTTTGGCTATACGCGATATAAAAGCTTCGCATATTCCAAATATTACGAACAGAAAATCCGCTAATACCTGGAAACTCTGTTTGTAAGTCTTTTGCTAACTGTTCTACTACAGATTTACCCCAACTAGGTTCTTGTTGTCGGGTAACAATCATCTGCCCAATATCCCAATAGAGGGCAATAAGTTCTCTATTGACTGCCTTCAACGCTTCATACTGAGCAGAACGAATGCGCTGTTTGATTTCCACTAGTAAATTTTTGTATTCGTCTGGAATTGGTTTACTCACGTTTATTAGTCGCTGTTTCTGAGTTTTAGAAAAGAGGAGAAGCTATTTTAGAACTAACTGCCTTAAGATTATGGTGTATACAAGACTTGTACCCAGCTATTGACTAAAAGTTTTACTTGGTAGTCATAGGGGGTTGAGACTAATTACATCTGAACTTAATGCCGCAAGCTACCGATAAGCTTCCCTCTGTTACATGAAATTCTGAATTTAAGTGGAAAACTACTTAGCTCAGGTGAGTTTCAGTTAAAATTTTGGCAATCGATATCTATGTTTAAGACCTACTCTCTCTGTGATAATTGGAAAACCTTTTTTATCACGGGCTTTATCCACAGCATCTCCAAAACGCCAGCCCACTTTATCTGCTTGGGCTAATTCGTCACCCCAATGCCATTGTCCATCTGACAAGACTTCAATTAAGAGATCAACTTTGGTCTTTTTCTTGTTTCGCATCTTTCATATCCTTAAAGAAAGTTTACATACAACTCACTAGATTTGATAGTTCGTTTAACTACTGACCTTGATGAGTGCATACTCAGAAACTAACTTAAGCGATAGCCGATTGCAAGCCATTAAGTTACAGAGATATTTAACTAGTCAAATACGTCAGCACTTTAAACACTCATCCTTTATCTGCTAGTCTTAGGATCAGATGGAGACTCACCTCAACCAAAGGTTGAGATGACTAATCCCTATCAGGGATTGAAACAAATACGTCTGAACTTACTGGCGTAAGCTTTTTCTCCGTCACATTAACTAAAATCCCTATCAGGGATTGAAACGTCAAGCAATCCATATTTCATCTCCTTTACTTTTAAAGGTGTAGGCTAAGGTATCAAGCAACAAAGCAGAATGACCAAAAGCTATAGAATAGGGTGCTGTCGTGTCATGAACACTGTTGCGATCGCTAATTGGATAAATCTGAAATTGCATTGGTAGCCTTAGCCGCATCCGCACTTCTGCCACAGGACGGCGCAGCACGTAACAGACTAAACCTTCCTTCTTAAGTCGTTTGTTAATTGCACCAATCCATTGATTGTCAGGTTGCCAAATTTCCACATCCGTTAAAACTTGAACTTTCCAAGCATCTGCAATTGGCTGCAAATCCCCAGAGTAGGTAAATTTCCAATTCAGCCGTTCCTCGCGGTAGGAACGCAACTTCATAAATGCTAGACAGTGAGCAAATCTACCTTTAGCTATGGGTTGTCCGGTACGTGCTGCGGTTTCCTTAAGTGTCCGTACAAATGCCACTTCAGTCCAAACTTCAATTTCTAAATTACCTAAAATTCCAGGTAAATCGTAGGTTTTAAATCTGTCTACTTCGTTTTCTTCCGTTAAATCATACAAACCACATTGCAAAGGACTCGAACCGCGAAAACTAGCAGCATCATCTGCAATGGGATTTCCTGATTTACCTGATAGTGCTTGCCAATCTTTCGCCCATCCTGAAACACGTCCAGCTACAGATTTTAAACTGGTATCAAATACTTGCTCACAGGCTTTTAGAAACTGTTCTCGGCTTTGGGCATACTGTTCTTGAATCGTGCGATCGCTTAATTGCCAACACAGGTAAAATGACTGTACTGCACCCCAACGTTTATAATAGCCCCGAAAATCATTGATTTGGCGATATTTATCAACGATGATGTTATGAAAAGTCGGGCGATCGCAAATATTATTTACTGCTAAAGGTTGTGTTTCTCCCTGAAATAAACGTTCTACTAAAAAGTTAGGAACTAAGGCAACCGCCGTAAAGTTTTGAAACTTAATTTGTTGACCAGCTTTTTCATAGCCATCATGCCTACCCAAGCGTCCCAATCGTTGAATAAAGTTACCAGCATCAGACGATTCAAAAATCAAAAAATTGATTTTAAAATCAACACCTACATCAATTGTGCTAGTTCCCAAAACTAAATCAGCCGACAAACTACGCTCTTTTTCTGTCTTTCCTGATAACCCCGTATTTTCTCCTACTTGTAATCCATAAGGCTGCAAAATTTCTTGAAAAAATGGAGTTAGGCGTTTAACTGCTGCAATTGAGTTAAGAATGATTGCGCCTTTACTCCCTGGATATTTCTGAAACTGCTCTAAAATCAAATTACTATTTTCCTTCAGCCAAGCTTCCGATGCTTTAAAACTCGGCTCTAAAGGGATAAAATTCAGTGAAATCGTTCGCGCAACTTGTCTCCATCCTTCGGTTTTAAGTTGCTGTTCTTGTTCTGGAGTTTCAGGAAATTGATATTTATTTTGCTCGATAGGATTAATTTCTTGACACCGAAATCCTGCTGTTTCTAATTTTCCAATTAAGTTACTATCTGGTGTGGCGGAAAGAAATAGAAATTTCTTCCGGCGATTTGTACAGCGAATTAACAGCATGGTGTTAATCACGCTGGCTATTTGTGGCGCAGCAAAAACATGAAACTCATCAAAAATGAATAAATCAAAATCTTTGTCTATTTTCCCCCATAATTTATCGGGACTATCGCCATGAATTATATAAGCCCCTCTATGTAAATAATGAAAAATATCTGGATTTGTTAATAAAGCTTCTCTTTGGCTAGTGAGAGTAGAAATTGCTGCACCTTTTTTCAATCCTTCATTTTCTGCATAAACTTCTAAATCAGCCCCGCTCAATCTGACTATACGTGGTTGATTTTCTGGTTGAAATACATCTATATATCCTTGAATCTGTATTTCTTGGTCACGGGCTAATTCATTAGTTGGGTAAAGCCCAATTGCAGAAAATTCGCCCTGAAGAACTTCTAAATATGCAGCCAAGCTTTTACCATCGCCTGTCATTGCAGTGTTGAACACTACATCAATATTAGGATTTCGTAGTGCTTCTAAAGTAGCGGCTTGATGCCAAGAAAGTGACCAATTTTCAGGTATTTGCACCCCATCAGGTGTGGGGACTGTTTGAGAATAAACAGGCTTGAGAGTGATTTTGTAATTTTCGGACATACACTTAAATAGTGTCCGTAACTGGTTGTTAAAAACTATATTGGCACGCAAATATAGAGATTGGCAATATTTATCTGTATAAAAGTGTCCGTATATTTTTATGAGTCGTAAAGGTCAGTCTATAACCCTGTCGGTAACAGAACGAGATAAAGCCGAACTAGAAGCGATCGCCCGTGAGTTCGGTATGATGTGGGGAGAAGATCCCAATATCTCCAAACTCATCAAAGCGATCGCACAACGTCAGTTAATCATTGGCAAAAATAATGATTGGCAAGAATCGCGCATTCGTGCTTTACATCGGTGTATTGCTGCTTTAACCGATATAGGACAAGTGGAACAAGCGCAAATTATCGCTCAATTGTTACTAGAACGCGGTGAATTATCTACCCCACTGCGGAACGAAATTCAAGCCTTCCTAGATAAAACCCCTCCGGCTTGGCGGGTACAAATAGACCGCTTTATTCTCCGTCAGCAACCCTTTCAACTTTCTTATCAAGATGCAGCCGAAAGAGTATTTAATTTTACAGTCCGCTATGCCAAAATTACTCCTCATGAAAAGCGAGAGTATCTTGATTGCTGGTGTGAAGAAACAGCAGGCAACTTAGACATACCAGAACTTACACATAACTGGTGTTTTCGTTTAGACCGCATACTTGATGCTGCTGTCACCCAAATTGACGGTGAATGGCGATCGCAATTAGATGAAATAGAAGTGGAAATGCAATTATTCAACAATTTAGCTTTTGCTTATCAAGCCAAACCCCAAGATATTTTCAATGAATGGCTACCAGACCAACAACGAGTGCGGCGAGTTGTGAGACATGTTTCTAGTACCTTTTGGTTTATTCGGGAAATTATGCAATATACACCTGAGTGTGTGATTGTATCACCAGAGAATGTGCGATCGCTGATCAAAGAAAAACTTCTGATCTGTTGTCAAAATTATGATTTGAATGTTTAGCCTTAAACACAGGTGCAGGGGTGTTAGTGCTTTAAATACCTACACCCTTATATCTGCTTTACTCATCAATCAACACAATTGTGGGTATGGGAAGATTTTCTTTCAGATTATCATTATCGATTGGATTAGCAGCGATCGCTTGTATTGCCTTTAATAAAACTGCACTTTGGCTAAGTAACTCATCTACATCTATACCACCGAAACTAGAGGGGTAACGTCGTAAGCGATTACTACCTTCGCCCAGTAAAATAGCTGCACCCCGCCAGTTAAGATTACCCATATGATAAAGAGCCACAGCAATTTGGAGAATACCTTGATAAAAGGTCTTTTCCGGTTCGGTGGCTTCAATCCATAAAGCTTCTAGGGTGTCGTGACAGGCGTAGAACTGTCCAGAGTTAAATTGTTCTACACCTTGCCAATATTCTGAGGGCATGGTTTCACTCATGCCATGCTATCTCGCACTTCTTTAATAGTGTCGAGAGTGATTTCTTGGCTTTGTCCAGCAAATTCGTTGTCCGGGGTGAGAAACAGCATACAATGGCACTCTTTGCGCTCTCTCATTGGTACACAAGGACAGTTCCAATATGCTGCACTAACTTCAGCTTCTTTATCTTCGTAGTGACGACAGGGACACAAAGGCGAACCCAGTTCATCTTTATGTTTAGCTAGTCCTTCAATCACCACCGCAGTCACGGAAGGTTCAGCGCAAAAAAAAGTTCCAGTCCGCTTGGCATATTGTTCTGAAAAATGGCGCATAGCCTCTAGGCTTTTATCGCTAGATGTTGTGTTCGCTTCTGATGAGATCATTTGGATCGGCAGCTCATAATTTAAATATTTCTTTGCATTGTACCTCAGGACTGGGGACTGGGGATTGGGGACTGGGTAATGGAGAATTAGGAGAAAAAATAATAACTATAAATCTAAGAATGGAAACAATTGAAGCAGAAAATTGCGTATTCTTAATAAGAAAACTGTTTGCCTTAATTTGCTACTCAGTTTCGGGGGCGGACTAACTTGTAGCTGTTCTTGTAGCTGGGCGTATTCAACAGCAGTGAGTGGTTTGCCATCTATAGGCGATCGCGCCTCTATAATGATTTCTGTCCGTAATATCTCTTCTGGTGTATCTTCTACGGGTGGTAGTGCCATGACTGTAATCCCTAAATGGCTAACTAACCACACTAAAATGCTACTACTGAGGCTGATGACGGAAAACCTAATCCACTTCATTTATTTGGGTTAATCCTCAGTTACTCACAGGTCTGAAAGCTTTGTAGATTCGGCGATCGCTTGTTAATTTATACAGTGAAATTGCTTAAAAATAATGTATTTAAAGTAGGATACTTTTTCAGTTAGATAAGAAATTTAAAATCAACCATCAGAAAGATTTTTGAAACTTTTTATTGCCTGTGTTTGGACACTGAAGTGAGAGAGTAAACATCTTCACCAGTGTCCTATAACTACTGCTTCACCAAAAATGCAGTGTGGAGAAAGCTCCGAACGAGCAACTAGCTGCTATCAGATCGAAAATGTAGCTGGTCTATTTCACTTGTAACTAATTACCTCAAGCAATTTTATGAGGATTAGTTACAAACCTTTTGCAGAAGAATAATTGACTATCTTCTATGGGGTGGTGGTGGGACTAGCAGTAGGGGTGGTAGCAGGGGTGGTAGTCGCAGGGGTAGAACCGGTGTCAGATGGTTCAGCAGGGGTGGTAGTAGTGGTAGCAGGGGTGGTGGTGGTGGTATCAGGAGTACCTTCACAAGCTCCTAAAAATCCAGCCAAGCTTAACAGCAACGCAAAACCAAAGATTTTTGTTTTCATAACTCCTCTTTCACCAATTGTGGCAATAAAACAATTTCGCCTGTTGAATACGATAACCTATTTTGCCGATTTTTTAAATTTTTTAAACCCTCACGAATACATATTAAAAATCTATACTTTGGATGGAGTTTATTGCGTTTATTCTTATGTCTGGGTTAAGCAAGAAAGAAGACATCCGTCAATCATCAGAATCTAGCACATAGATACAGCTTTGTAGTGAGCGATCGCAGTCTTATGATTTGATAGAGCTAGCTTTCCTCTTGCTATTGCATTTCTCTTTAAGGTAAAACACCACTTGAAAATCTTTGAGGAGCATGGTCAACTAGATGTGCTGCTTTGATAGACCTATGCGATCGCTGATCCTACAATCATGGCATTCTGAAGTCTGGCTTCTGAATTTGACTTCTGCTTCTGGGGTCTTTCAGAATTGCCAGTAAACTAACTTGATGGGAAGAGATATCTCATCCAGAAAAATTAATAGTTGAAGCAATAATATTCTTCCGCACTCTTGCCCCTGAAAGCTTGATTTGGCAATACTTGAGACGCAATTCATTAAAATTACATCCTCATTCTGATCCTTACTGGTGATGCTTGTACAGAAGTGGTAGCGACGTTAGGCGCGTCACCCGCAAGGGTCAGCAGCTAACACAGAAAAATGTGTAGGTTAGAGCAACTTAGATGCACGACACCTTGTGCATCCATCAAAGTAATATTCGTATTTGTGACAAAGGGGTAAGTCTGACCTTAGCAAAAACGGATAATCAGTTTACAATACATTATTTCTTATCGCAAAAATTTATGGCTGCTGTTCGCAAATCAGCTGTTTCTACAACTGGTAGTTGGTTTCGCCAAGGTTCTACTCCCAGACGCAGGAGACGGCAATCGGCACGTCTAGAATCAACCGTGCAGAGTGCTTCTACTGTTGCAACTGAACCCTTGCCAGTACAACCAAAAAGGCAACGTTCTGCCTCGAAAAGCTTATCTCTTCCCCTGACTCCAAGACGACAGAATTCGACACCACAAGCATCAAGAACCGCAAAGACAGAGTTTCCGGATTTGCCTGTAGTACCTACTGCCCAAGCAATGCCTTTGTGGTTATTACGACTGAACACCCTACATCGACATTCGTCTGTTGTAGCGTTTTTGTTAGTAGGTGCAGCTTTAGCTGTCTATGGATGGACAGTCTACGCTCAAGAACTTTGGGGTCAAAACTATCGCAGATTACAAAACCTCCAACGTTATGAGCGACAGATGACTACTACCAATGCCACACTCAAAAACAAAATGGCAGAGGAAGCAGAAAAATCAAACACAGGCTTAGTCTCACCATCTCCTGCCAATACTGTTTTCCTCTCTCCTACATCCCCTAAATCTGATGTACTATCTCCTAGTAAGAAACCAAATATAGAAACACAGCCCTCCAATTCCTCTCCCTCGCCAATGGGATATTAAGTAGCCGTCGTGAACTGCGTACATCAGAAAACATGAAAAAGTCTTTCCCCTACACCCCTATACCCCTACACCCTTACACCCCCACTCTTTACTAGTACAACAGAAAAAAAGCAGGGTAATGCCAAAATCACCAAGTCAATTAAAGTTGAAAAAATTGCGTCAACCGACGGAATTTACTGGGCGCAAAAGGGTTGATAGAGATAAAGACAGAAAAAATACTGCACCTTCCAGTCCAGAACAGATATCAAATCCTAAATTTCGGCTATTGACTGTCTGGGCCATATTAGTGGCCTGTGGACTAGGATTGGCAATCAATTTGTATAATTTGCAAATTATCCAGGGGAAAAAGCTCACACAAAGGGCGAGAAACCAACAAATGGTGAATTTGCGTCCCTATATGCCTCGTCGCCTCATAGTTGATCGCAATGATAATGTATTAGCGGTTGACCGCCCTGTATATACTCTGTATGCCCATCCCAAGCTGTTTGACAAGTCGCAGGAAGCCATAGCCGAAAAGCTCGCCCCCCTTGTGGATAAAACTCCGGCTGATTTAGTCAAAATTTTTCAAAGCCGAAAAAGTGGCATTACACTATCCTCTAGCTTACCAGAAACTACGGCTGATCAAGTGACAGCATTACGTTTCAATGGTTTCGAGTTGATTCCCAAATATTCCCGATACTATCCCCAAGGTGATTTACTGGCTGATGTGGTGGGATATGTCAATATTGACAGGCGTGGTCAGGCTGGAGTGGAATTTTCTCAAGAACAGTGGTTAGAACGTTCTGTGAAAACTGTGCGCTTAAGTCGGGCTGGAAATGGGGCTTTAATGCCAGATTATGCTCCTGAAGGCTTTTTGAACGCCGACGATTTACGGATGAAATTGACTATTGATAGTCGTCTCCAAAGAGCTGCTCGGACTGCACTCAAAGAGCAGATGGAGAAGTTTAAGGGTAAACGAGGGGCTGTAATTGTCATGGATGCTTTGGACGGCTCTATTTTAGCCTTGGTTTCTCAGCCTACATATGATCCCAATGAATACTCCAAAGCAGATATTTCCCTGTTTAAAAACTGGACAGTTTCGGATCTCTATGAGCCAGGGTCAACATTTAAACCATTGAATGTGGCGATCGCATTGGAAAATGGTGTTATTAAAGCGGATGATACATTTAATGATCCTGGAGCAATTCAAGTAGGAAAATATACCATCAGAAATGCTGGACTCAATGGTTATGGGCGCATTAATATTGCTCAAATCCTACAAAACTCTAGCAACATTGGTATGGTGCAAATGATCCAAAGGTTAAAACCTTCTGTTTATTACAACTGGCTAGAACGTTTGGGTGTAGGACAACCAGTTGATACAGATTTACCTTCTGTAGCTAGTGGTAAACTCAAAAATCAAGAAATATTTATTCGCTCACCTATCGAATCTGCAACTGCTTCCTTTGGACAAGGTTTTTCTCTGACACCATTACAGTTAGTACAAATGCAAGGCGCATTAGCTAATGGGGGTAAATTGGTGACTCCTCATGTTATTCAAGGGTTAATTGATAGTAAAGGACAAATCCACTACACACCTAATCGCCCAGCACCACGCCAAATTTTCTCAACAAGTACTGCTCAAACAGTTGTCGAAATGATGGAAACTGTTGTGAGTGAAGGAACTGGGAAAGCTGCTCAAATTCCTGGATATCGTATTGGCGGTAAAACAGGTACAGCCCAAAAAGCTAGTCCTAATGGTGGTTATATTCCCGGTGCAAGAATTACTAGTTTTGTCGGTATTCTACCTGTAGAATCTCCCCGCTATGTTATTTTGGCGGTGGTGGATGAACCTAAAGGTGCAAACGCCTACGGTTCAACTGTTGCAGCTCCCATTGTCAAGGCTGTGATGGATGCTCTCATTCCTATTGAAAAGATTCCACCCAGCCAAGAAATTGAACCAACACCCGATAAAGACAGCAGTAAAAAAATAGTCAGAGATTAAAAAAATTAGCAATTAATAACATTTTCGGCTGGATTTGAACTATGAGAAAATTCGTTAAATCTCATAGTATTTATTCTCTGTAATCTGTAACCTATCACCTATCGCCCACTCCCTACTAATAGGTTTGTCTGAGTGCAGTTTCAATAGATCCTAAACGCTGGAAAAGCTTTATTAATTGATGAGATTTTATCAGGCGTGTTTCTAATATCAATTGCAATGGTGTTAATAATTCAATATCTGGATCATTTCCCAGTGCAACTATCGCTGCTTGCAAAATTTGTGTAGCATTCATTAATATATCTTCATTATCAAAACCTTGCTTTGCTGATAACTGATGTAGAGATGTGTTTGGTGTAACGGCTCTACCATTTAGAGATTCATCTAATATCAAACCCTTTAATAAAGCTAATAATGCTGCATAGATATTAAAATCATCACAACTATCAAAAGCTTTAAATTCAATGCGTCCAACTTCGGCAGGTAGACGCGCAAGTTTAGTTAAGGATGGCATACTTTTAATTAGTTGTTCTTCTTTGGGAACAAATACTAAAGTGGATGATCTTTTGCCAGTCCTAACGAATGTTCTAACTGATAAACCATCCCAAAGTCCGCCATTATAAAAAGGTGAACTATAACTAAAAGGCACAATGTAAGGGCTATAGTAAGTCAACTTTTGACCAATATCAATTACTTGCTCAATCGGTAAATTCGGCAATGAAATATTTAAGTCTGGCCCATATGACACCATGTAAATGTAAGCAGTTTGTTCATCAGGATAAGCCTGTAACTGCTGAAGTTCATATTCATTTAATGGTGGGTTTGGTTCAAAAACTGTTTTGTAAGGATTAAAACTAGTTAAAACTGGTGAAAATCCGAATTTTGCTGCTACCTCACGTAGTAAATCGAAACTTACTGATAATTCACTAACAGCACTCTGAATATCAGAATGTATTGTTGTTCTGATTTCTATCCCTTTTGAGGTACAGTCAATTACCTTATCGGAATCAGCGAATCTTTCAAATCCTTCGATATACCATCTTTTTTTTCTAATACCAGCATCACCCACACGTAATTGCAAATGGTCGTCAGGATATATGGGTAGTTGATCTACAATTTGAGCAAAATCTGCAAATTCTGTACAGGTAAAATCTGCAAACTTCCCCTCTCGGTTAAGGAAAGCTACTTCGTGTTCAATACCAAACAAAAAAGTCATAGGATTTAATAGGAAATATTCTTAATAAAACCACCAGAATATAATACACCAAGCTAGTATTGTGGCAAATTGACTTTGAGCCGTATTCTGCATGTACGGTCTTTTAGGCGATCGCTATCTTAATGTTATTTTTATTACACTTAACCTCAGAGCTATTAATGAAACCAATTAAACACAAATTAGTAATTAAAGTTTTGATTCTGGTAGCTTTACTGCTGATATCCCAGCGAGTTTCAGCACAACCTTGGCGACCTGTTCGTGGCGGTATTGCCTTTGGTATCAGTGGAATGTCAGTTGTAAGTCAGAAAGGCAATTATGTAGATTTCCTCATTGTTCATGACAACAAACAAAAAAATCAAGGTCGTCTAGCAATTATTAGTATTAAAGGTCAGGATTCACCAGCCTATTTTCCGATAGCTTGGCCCAGCAATACAGAATTACCTACAGATTTAGAAGCTTTAACATCTATTCCAGGTAAAAATAACTCTCGATTTATAGCTTTCAGCAGTGCCGGCAAAGGTTATGATTTTCAATTAGATTCTACCAACAAAACTATTTCAGTCATTAAAGTATTTGAACTAACAAAAGTTCCAGCAGATAGTAACTTTGAAGCATTTACATTACAAAATATCACGGGTAAATTAGTTGCTGTTTGGGCGCATCGCGGTGCAGACCAAGAGCCTGCGACGGTTTATTGGGGGTTCTTCGATTTAGATAAATATCAAATTAATCTCGTTGGTTCTGCCCAAATAAAAGTACCATTTCCTGCTACGAATGTCCGTCATATTTCTGATATTAAATTAGATTCAGCAGGAATTTTATACATCACATCTGCAAGTGATACAGGCGATGATGGCCCATTTCAATCTGCTGTTTACGTTGCTGGTTATCTGGGTTTATCTGGAGATAAAATTATTTGGCGACAGAATCCCCAATTATTTCCTATCCACCGTTTTAATTACCACAAAATTGAAGCTATAGAATTAATTCCTGGTGCAAATGGCGGTGTAGTAGTGGGTACAGACGACGAAAATTTAGGTGGCTATATTTACACTTTGGGAGAAAGTAATTAAAAGGAAAGAGGCTATTCTATTTTAGATTTTAAATTTTGGATTGTAATTTTCACCGGTAGAGACTTTACATGCAACGTCTCTACATATTCCCCTATTAGGGACGAGGTTTTTCGTTAATTTTTCCACGTAACGTGAAAAGTCAGAACTCTTTTGAGTGTGATTTTTTATTAGTGTTGGGTTAAAAAAGAAACATGAAAATCATTAAGCCCATCACTAACTGGTTAGAAATCCACGCTAGCTCCCCTACATACATCGGTTGGGTACTAGCAGGGATTGCTGTTTGTTTTTTTGGTGCAGCGATTAATACCATGGCCGGTTGGCTTTACGCTATTAGTGGCGTGAGTCTGGCTCTATTGGGTATAGCTGCATTTTTACCATCGCGATCGCTCATTGGTCTATCTGTCACCCGTCGTCCGATTCCACCAGTTTCGGCTGGGGATGACTTAACCCTAGAATTAGAAATTCACAACTCCAGCAAGCAATCTGTTACGGACTTTCAAATTGAAGATCTATTACCTTTCGTTTTAGGGAAACCAATTAAACAAGCGATTGAATCTATTGGTAGTCGAGAAAGTTATCGCTGGGTATATTATCAACCTACCGACCGCCGGGGGATTTATCGCTGGCACACAGTTGAAGTAGCTACAGGCGCACCTTTGGGATTATTTTGGAGTCGTCGCCAGCATCAAAGTGAAGCTACAGCTATTGTTTATCCTCTGGTCTTACCCTTAACTACTTGCCCTCTCGTTGATGAAATCGGGCAAGAAGAAAGTCAAAGGAGCGAATATCGTGGTAGACCCTTGCAGACAGCAACATCAGGATTAGTGCGATCGCTTCGTCCCTATCGTCTCGGCGACCCCACCCGACTCATTCACTGGCGGACTAGCGCACGCTACGGTGAATTGCGTGTCCGGGAATTAGAAATGGTAACAAGTGGACAGGAAATCATTATTGCTTTAGATAGTGCTGGCCATTGGGAAGCAGAAAACTTTGAACAGGCAGTAATTACCGCAGCTTCACTATATTTTTATGCACAGCATCAGCAATTACAAGTGCAACTATTAACGGCAGCAACAGGATTAGTCAAAGGCGATCGCTCAGTTTTAGAAACTCTAGCCGCGACTAGATATCACGAAGATATTAGCGACCACGATGATCAGTGTCCCTTGATTTGGTTGACACAAAATCCTCTCAGCCTGTCTACATTGCCTCAAGGTAGTCGTTGGTTGCTGTGGCCGGATGTACAGTCTCAAACTGAGCCAGTATTAGTTAACGGAGAATATCCTGGCATGATCATCGACACAGCACAACCATTGCGATCGCAATTACAAAAACCTTTAGATAGATAAAGAGTTATTAGTCATTAGTCAAAACCAACAGTCAGCAATCAACAGTCAAATTAACGCCATTTCAGCAAATTTTTGAGCTTTCGACACCATCTAGAAACCCAAGATTGACGCTGAGATTTATACTTCACTCGTGAATAAGCAGTGGCTTTGGGGATTTTTCCTTCTAACTGTGCGGCTTTATTTAAATCTGATGCAGCTCGATATTCGTAGCCTAATTGTGAGCAAACTAAACCGCGATATTTGTAAGCCTCTATGTAGCGGGGATTGAGGCGAATTGCTTGGGTAAAGTAGGCGATCGCTTCTTCGTATTCTCCTTTACCTACACTCTCTACACCATAGTTATAGAAACCTTCTGCATCAAAGCGATTGACACAGACGTTGGAGGATTTTTTGGGTGCTGGTGTAGTAACGTTACTTGCAGTCGGACTTTCCGATTTGAGCAGATTGTAAGCAGCATTGATTTGTTTAATTTTGTTCTCAGCTTGCTGTTTCTGCTGGGAATGCACAAAGCGCGATCGGGATGCCAAATTTTTACTAGTTGGCGATAAGCTCGTTTGATCTCTACCTGCGATTCTCCAGGTTTTAACCCTAGAATTTCATAAGCATGATTAATATCAAGAGCAAGGCGATCGCGCATACTAAGAAGTAGAAATCATAAGTCTATGTTAACTATTCCCCTAAATCTTCGGCAATCTACTCAAACGCCTCATAGTGGATACCATTGGGACGGAAGTAGTCGCCGCTTTTTTGAAGGCTGGTACTATCGTGTGACTTTGCCAGATTGTGGACAGACTTTTGCCTTTATGTATTCCATTGAAGATCCGATTGGTGGTCAACCTCACAGTGGCGGCGCGGCGCAAGTCTTGGGAGCAAATGACGAATATATCTATCGGATTTTTCCTGATGTGACTCAGTTTTGGGCTAGTCGCGATGTTTTAGCTTTGGGTCATTGGGGTAAAACTCAACTTAATACTCAACCCTGCTATCTCTCACCTACGGAGTTTACACAACATATCCAGGAAGGTTATCAAGCTACAGCTAATTTAAATCAGGGATTTATTCAAAACCCTGCTACTGGTTTTTATTGCCGTTGGGAATATGAAATTCAGCCTGTATATGGCTGGGGAAATCAAAATAGTATTCAGCAATCGACTGCTGGCTGGCTGTCATTTTTACAGATTTTTGAACCAGGATGGCAGATTTTAATGGCTCATGGTTTAGCCAGTGGTTGGATTGATTGGAATGGGAAAATTTATCACTTCCAAAACGCGCCAGCCTATGGAGAAAAAAATTGGGGTGGTGCTTTTCCCGAAAAATGGTTTTGGCTGAATTGTAATAGCTTTAACGGTGAATCTGATTTGACGTTAACTGCTGGCGGTGGTAGGCGGGGTGTATTGTGGTGGATGGAATCTGTAGCGATGATTGGTGTACATCATCAAAGCAAGTTTTATGAATTTGTCCCTTGGAATGCCAAAGTAGAGTGGCAAATTCAACCTTGGGGTAGATGGCAGATGAGAGCAAAAAACCTAGATTATGAGGTTGAATTGACCGGAACTACGCATCTACCCGGTACACCTTTGCGCGCGCCGACAGCAAACGGGTTACAATTTTGCTGTCGAGATACGATGCAAGGAAAGCTGACTTTAGAATTACGGGAAATCAGGGGTAAATACCCTCTAGTCATTCTCAACGCACACAGCTATCTTTGTGGGTTAGAAATTGGCGGCGGTTCTTGGCACAATTTTTGGCAGTCCACCTAAAACTACTGCTATCATTGTATATGCTTCGTAGTTGGGGCTGTAGCTCAGTTGGATAGAGCGAGCGCCTCCTAAGCGCTAGGTCGCCGGTTCGAGCCTGGCCAGTCCCGTCGTCAACTACTCATCTCTTGAAGTGAGCGATCGCAATTTCTGCGTTGGGATTGTTTATGACAATATTGGCAAATTTCATTAATACGTATTTAATTACGTATTAGTGCAACTTGTTAATATCAAGTTTGAGTGAATTTGCCAAATTAAGGTTGTGATTTTTCTGATTTGTCGAGAAAATCATCCACAATAATTCCAGTATCAGAGTTCAGAATTTAAAATAAATTCTGGTTGCATGGTGAATCGAGCTGACTTTCCTGTAAAAGTTAAAGATTTGAATTGCCATTCATTTGCCTGTAAAGGTGATTGCTCATATTGATTCTGACTCCTGAGTTCTAAGTTCTGAATTCTGTTGTATTCCCGCAAAAGAAAAAATTATAGAGCCTTGAAGAATAATCTATTGTTTAGAGGTAAGTCATTTCAGTTTGCAGTTCTGGTTCTACCGCTATTAATGTGGTGGGGATATCAAGAAGCACAAAATAATAGCGAACCACCAGAAGCTGTGATTGTTTTAGGTGGCTCAACCAAGAATTTAGAACGAGAGAAGTTTACTGCTAAATTTGCTCGCCAGCATCCCAATTTACCAATCATGATTTCTGGCGGAAGTCCCCCTACCTATACGAAACGGGTATTTAGTAAGGCTGGTATCAATCCTAAACGGTTGCATTTAGACTATGAAGCGGTAGACACTGTTACAAATTTTACTACATTAGTAGATGATTTACAAGCACGCAAAATTAAGAATGTTTATTTAATTACCTCAGATTTTCATATGCGCCGTGCTTGCGTCATCGGCGAGATCATTTTAGGTAGTCGAGGAATTCGGTTCAAACCAATCCCAGTACCATCTCAAACGCCATCTGAACCCATTGAAAAATCTATCCGTGATGGAGCTAGAGCTTTATTTTGGGTAGCTACCGGGTATACAGGTGCAGAGGATGTTAAACATCAACGATGAGGCCAGTATGAACGATTATTTTCGGCGTGGCTGCGATCGCAGGCAATGGATCAGGAATACCTGAGACAGTGCGATCGCTAATTTTTAACTTTAAAGTTTAATAATTCAAGCTGCAATCTCTTGCACCAGAACGTAAGGCTGGAGGATGAGAGTATTAAAACGCTTTTGGCGATCGCTATTCCATTCTCCCATTTGCGTATTAGAGGGCTTAGTGATCAATTGACGCTCGATCCATTCTTGAACTGATGAGGTATTATCAGTAGCGATCGCCTCACCAACATCTAGTAAATCTAAGTCTAGTGACACTAAAATCACTGCATCTCTCTGCACATGAGGAATTAGCCATTCCCACTCTGCTTCATCTATAGTTTCTGATAATTCCTGTCTCAAATCTGACATGGTTTTCTATTTCTGCGTGTATAAGTTGATTTTACCGAGTAATTGACTATTGGATTAACGAATTCAAAATACCCTACCAAAAACCAGCTACAAAATTCAAATTTAGAAGAACTTTTCAAAAGCAACAAGGAAGTAGAAAAGCGTAACTAATGACTAGTGAATCTTCTCTCTAAACTTCTGACTTCATAGCGTTAATCTCAAATAAAGATACAATTACTCCTGTAATGGGAATTGAGATGAAAATTCCCAATAGTCCTGCCACCCTTGCACCTACTAACAAAGCAAAAAATACTACGACTGGATTAAGATTTAATGCCCCTTGCATAATGCGAGGAGCAATTAAATTGTCTTGTATTTGTTGGAGAATTATGCAAGCTATTAAGACTTTTAATGCTAACCAAACACTTTGAGATAATACAATAAAAGTAATTACACTAACGCCTAAAGTTGCTCCTATACCTGGAATAATATCGAGTATTCCTATGATCAAAGACAGAAGTAAAGCAAAAGGTACATTCAATAATACAAAAACAAAGAAACTGGCAGTACTAAGAAATAAAGTTAATATTAATTGACCTTGAAAAAAGCCAAGAAAACTTCGACGCAGAATACTTGTAAATCTTTCCCGATGATTATTTGGTAAAAATTTAATTATAAAATTCCATAATTTTTCACCATCGAGCAACATAAAAAAAGCAACGACTGCAATTATGATAAAAGTCACAAAATTAGTTAATAACTGTTGTAATATACTCAAACTTGTGACTACAGTTGATACTGCTTGATTGCGTAATTGTTCTTGAATTACACTTAAGTCAATTTGCAAATTACGATTACGCAGTATTGCTTCTAATTTTTCTAGTAATGGTAATAAAGAATTCAAAAAATTAGAAATACTATCTATTAATTGTGGGCCTTGAGAAACAACAGCTAAACCCATCGTTACTAAAAGTCCACCAAGAAATGTAATGCTGATTAAAAAAACTATAATCACTGCTATGCCGTGGGGCAAAAAATGCTCCAACCACTTGACAGGATAGCTGAGTAAAAAAGCCAAAATAGCGGCAAATGTAAAAATTACAATTACTGTTTGAAAGTACGCTAACAGTTGGACTACAGCCCAACCAGCAGCAAATAATAGTAAAAAGCGTACTATTAAGGAATTATTCAACCGATTCCGCAGATTCTTGGCTTCAAAGCCACTCATATAAATTTAAAATTCTATGACAGTCATAGCTTGTTGTAATCTTGCCCTTTAGCTTATAAAAAACAATTGGCGATCGCTACTTTCTTAGAGCAGATATTTTCCCAATTCTTCTCATCGCCCTAAATCGTGCATTTGGTTAATGACTGTGGCGCATTTTTGTGTTATTCGTTCTAATTCTTCTTTATTAGTAGAACTGGGAGTATCAATTAAATTGCCAATTCTGACTGTGAGAGGAACTCGACGCGGTAAAGATGAGCCTTTTTGCAAAATCTTATCTGAACCCCACAAACATACGGGTAATATGGGGGCTTTGGCTTTAGCAGCTAACAATAAAGCACCACGTTTAGGGTCTTGAATACGTCCGTCGGGGGTACGAGTTCCTTCCAAGAACACGCCAACAGCCCAGCCTTGATCAAGATATTCTAAAGCGGCGCGGATAGCATTGCGATCGGCACTTCCCCTACTGACTGGGTAAGCACCATACAACTTAATAGCCTGTGCTAAGACTGGGACATCAAATAATTCCTCTTTAGCCATGTATGCTACTGGCCGACGGACACAATTAGAAACAATCGGCGGGTCAAAGTAGCTAGCATGATTACTCACCACTACTAAAGGGCCAGATTGGGGAACATTTTCCACACCATAAATTCGTCCCTGAAAGTAAGCATGAAGCATAGGACTAACTATCGACCACTTAAAAGCGTGGTAAAGAGCCAGACTAACAAACGGTTCGCGTGTTCGAGACATAAGGGATTGGGGATTGGGGGTTAGGGACTGGGGACTAGGGATTAGGTACTAGGCAATGTGAGGTATCAAGAATAATTCTCTCCTCTGCTTTTTCCCAGTCCCCAGTCCCCAGTCCCCAGTCCCTAGTTTGGTAATTCCGCAGCTTTACGGACGTTTTCTAAGATTAAATCAGTTGTTGTGCGTTTAATCAAACCAGTTAACACGTTACCAGGGCCAATTTCTACTACTTTCTCAATGGTGTTAGCTGGTAGTTGTAACGAAATTTCCCGCCAACGTACCGAACCTGTCATTTGTTGACTGAGGCGTTGTTTTAAAACTTGCGGATCAACGGTGGGAACTGGTTCGACGTTAGATAAGACTGGTACTTTTGCTGGTTTAAACTCTACATTATCCAGAATTTTTTGAAAATTGTTTGCCACATCTGCCATGAGATGTGAGTGAAACGCTCCTGAAACCTTCAGAGGAATAGCACGTTTTGCTTTAGCTTGAGACATGACTGTTTGTACTGCCTCTGGAGTACCGGAGATGACTACCTGTGCTGGACTGTTGTCATTGGCTAAAACGACATCAGGGGTATCGGCAATTAATTGTTCTAATTGGTCACGATCAAAGTTCATCAAAGCTGCCATCATTCCGCCTGCTGCACTATCCATCATTTCAGCGCGTTGTTTGACTAACTTCAATCCAGTTGACCACTCAAATACGCCCGCCACATATAAGGCAACATATTCTCCTAAACTGTGACCTGCAACTAAATCTGGCTGGTGTCCTTTTTCTCGGATGAGGTCAGCTAGGATGCTTTCTACTACATAAAGGCATGGTTGAGTGTAGCGTGTGTTTGATAACTTTTCTTCTTCGTTTTGGCAGATTTCTGTGACTGACCAGCCTAATATGGCCTCAGCTGCGGCAAACTTTTCTTGAGCCGCAGGTATATCTAATAAGTCTGTTCCCATTCCTAGTGCTTGAGAACCTTGTCCGGGAAACACCCATGCAGTTTTAGTCATTGGTCAATAGCTTTGCTCAAATTCCAAATTCTTTTTGAAAAGTTTCCTACGGCGGGTTTCCCGCCTACATAACTTTTGTCCGCAACGCGCTACGCGTAGCTTGCTTCCCTGAAAGGGTACGCAAAATCAAAAATTCAAAATGAAGAATCCAATTTTTGAATTTTGCATTTTGAATTTTGAATTGTTTATCTTCCCCATTGGAAGATGGCTGCACCCCAAGTTAAACCAGCTCCAAAGCCGGATGCAGCGATGATGTCGTTGGTTTTGATTTTGCCTTGCCGCACGGTTTCATCTAAAGCGATGGGGATGGAAGCGGCGGAGGTATTGCCGTAATTGGCTAGATTGCTGATTACTTTGTTGTCAGGAATGTTCAGCCGTTGAGCCACAGCATCGAGGATGCGTTGATTAGCTTGATGTAGTAGTAGCCAGTCTATTTGATCAACTGTGAGATTAGCAGCAAATAACGCTTTATCAATGATTTCTGGCACTTTTTGAGCAGCAAAGCGGTAAACTTCTTTGCCGTTCATGGTGATGGGTTGATAAGTGCCTTGATGAACGTTGACACCTGGGATGAGTTCTTGGGAAGTGCCTTGATAAGCCAAGTTAAGGTAATGGTTTTGAGTCCCATCACTTTTGAGGGCAAATCCTAATAGGCGATCGCTCTTATTAGCTTGCAATACAACTGCACCAGCCCCATCTCCGAACAATACGCAAGTGCGTCTATCTTGCCAATCTACCCACCGAGAGAGGATATCTGCCCCAATTAAAAGTACATTGCGATATACGCCAGTTTTTATGTATTGAGCGGCTGTGACTAGCCCAAACACAAAGCCAGAACAAGCTGCTGTGAGGTCAAAAGCTACAGCTTGGGTCGCGCCTAACTCAGCTTGCACCTTACATGCGCTACCAAATAAATCATCTGGGGTGGAAGTTGCCAGCAAGATTAAATCTATCTCAGCTGGTGTAATTCCGGCTGAGGCGATCGCTTGCCGACTAGCAGCAGCAGCTAGCGTACTTAATGACTCAGTGGAATTGGCTAACCGTCGCTGACGAATTCCTGTTCTGGTCGTGATCCATTCATCTGATGTCTCCACCAGTTGGGTTAGTTCTTGATTGTGAAGGGAAGTTGCTGGTACTGCTGAACCACTTCCTGTAATTGCTATACCTATGTTTTGCACTCCTAATCTCCCAAGCTATCAGCTGTTAGTCATTAGTCACCAGTCACCAGTCATTAGTCTTGAACTGCTAACCAATGACTTGTTACTAGCTTTAAATTGCTAGTCTTTTGGCTGATTGCTAACTACTCTCACTCTGTAGCATCTCATATTGAGATTGCAGTTGTTGCATGACTTTGTTGTCTACAGCTTCTTTTGCCATGCGAATGGCGTTAAACACTGAAGGTGCTTGAGAACTGCCATGACCAATTAAACAAACACCTGAAACTCCTAGCAGCAAAGCACCACCATGTTCGGCATGATCCATGCGCTGCTTGATGCGCTTGAGGTTGGGTTTTAAAAGTGCCGTGCCAATTTGACCGTGCAGTCCTTGGGGTAATTCTTCTCGTAAGATTTGCAAGATGACTCCACCAACAGCTTCGGCAAACTTGAGTAAGATATTGCCAACAAAGCCATCGCAGACAATTACATCAAATTCACCAGAAAGCACGTCTCGTCCTTCTGCATTACCGATGAAGCTAATGTAAGGATTTTCCCGCAACAGTTCATGAGTCCGCAAAGCTAACTCATTGCCTTTGGTGTCTTCTTCGCCGATATTCAACAAACCTACTTTGGGTTCATCAGTACCGAGAACATATTGGCTATAAATCGAACCAATGACAGCAAACTGTTCTAAAAATTTAGGACGACAATCTACGTTTGCGCCCACATCCAGTATCAGAACCGGCTTACCTGCTTTAATTGTTGGGAATACTGTACCAATGGCTGGACGGTCAACCCCAGGCAATCTTCCTAAGCGGAGTAAGGCTGATGCCATAGCCGCGCCAGAATGACCTGCTGAGAATACAGCATCTGCCTGTTGCTGCTTCACTAAATCCATCGCCACATTAATCGAAGCCTTACGTTTACGTCTTACCGCATTTAAAGGCTCTTCATCCATCGCGATCGCATCCTCAGCCGGAATGATTTCCACTCCTTCCAAATTGGTTTTTGGAGGCAAGGCAGCTTTAATTTTTTGGGGATCACCCACTAATAAAACTTTCACACCTAATTCTTCACTGGCTCGCACCGCGCCAGTAACGATTTCACCGGGAGCATGATCCCCTCCCATTGCATCAATTGCTATCCGCACGCCAGTCGATCCCATTGCTCAGAGCTTCTAGAAACCTTACAAATTTTACCAGATGGCTTTGCTGAAAAACCTTAACTTTCTCACTGTCAAGTGACTCTTGTTACTTTTGCAACAACTGATGACAGTAAGCCAACGATAGCACATAGTTGGTAAGGGTGTAAGGGTGTAAGGGTGTGGGGGTGTAAGGGAAGAGTTATTCATATACATTCTCCTAATACCCCTACACCCCTACACCCCTGTACCCCTACACCCCTACACCCCTAGTTCTCCAATACCCAATCAACTAACATTCTCACACCGAAGCCTGTTGCACCAGTGCCGTTGTAGCCGTTGTCTTTGTCTGCCCAAACTGGCCCGGCGATGTCTAAGTGCGCCCAAGAGGTGTCTTTGACAAACTGTTTGAGGAATAAGGCGGCGGTGATCGAGCCACCAGGACGTGGCCCGGTGTTTTTCATGTCCGCGATACTAGATTTTAAGCCTTCAAAATATTTGTCTTC
Organism: Trichormus sp. M33_DOE_039; assembly: GCA_015296085.1. GTDB lineage: Bacteria > Cyanobacteriota > Cyanobacteriia > Cyanobacteriales > Nostocaceae > Trichormus. Next base: position 58,960 of record DVDT01000006.1, read on the forward strand.
CATTGGCATCCGCCAAATTTTCTCGCCTGAGCTTGCTGAAGCTTGTTCTAGCTGTGTTGCTAAAGCATCATCAGGAGAGTATAACCCGGCAATGTCGTCACCCAAGGCAATTACACAAGCCCCGGTGAGTGTAGCTAAATCGACAATGGCATCTAATCCTAATTTGTCGGCAAAAACTAGAGCATCTGCTAAAGTTAAACGTCCTTCAGCGTCGGTGTTATTAACTTCAATGGTTTTGCCGTTAGATGCTGTAAGGATATCTCCTGGGTGCATGGCGTTACCGCTAATCATGTTTTCGGTGACAGCCGAAATGAAGTGAACTTCAGCATCTGGTTTGAGTTGAGCGATCGCTTTGGCTGCACCTAAAGTTGCTGCTGCACCACCCATATCGATTTTCATGGTTTCGATACCGCTACCAGCCCCTTTGATATTCAATCCACCGGAATCGAAGGTTAAACCTTTACCGATAATTCCTAGTTTGCGTTTGGGTGTACCTTCTGGCTTGTAGGTGAGGTGAATAAATTTTGGCGGTAAATCAGAGGCTTGAGCTACTCCTAAAAAAGCACCCATACCTAATTTTTCACAGTCTGCTTGTTCCAAAATTTCGATTTGCAAACCGTGTTCTTGGGCAATTTGTTGGGCTGTTTCTGCCATCGTAATCGGTGTAACTGTGTTGGCTGGTGCGGCTACTAATTGCCTAGCCAAAATTACCCCAGAAACGATTTGATTGGCTTTGGTAATCGCTGCTTCTTGTCCGGCAAAACCGAGAAATTCGATAGTCTCAACTAGTGAGCCTTTATCTTCTGGATCTGATTTAAAGCGAATGTCTTGATATAAGGCTAACTGCACACCTTCAGCCAGTGCTTGCACAGTGGCAGCTGGATCATTGTTCCATAAAGGAAAACTAAAGCCTAAAACTTTGGTTTTTTGTTTTTTGGCGATTTTTCCTACAGCAGCCGCCGCCCGTCTGAGGGTTTCTACTTTGAGGTTATCGGCTTTTCCTAAACCCACCAAAATGATTTTTTTCACTGAGCTAGCACCACTGACACGGGTGAAAATGGTGCTGTTAGCTTTGCCTGTAAATTCTTCTTCGGCAATGACTTCTTTTAAAACGCCGGCAAACTGCTCATTTAAAGTTGCCAATTCGCCAGTTAATTCTACTGCTTCTTCAAATAATGCGATCGCGAGCGTATCTCCTGCCCACTCTAGCAAGGGCTTGTCACTTAGTTGAATTGCCATTTTTGCATTTTGTGTAAGTATTCCTTCTTGTACAAGTATTGCTCAAAAATTTTCTTTCAGAGTGACGGATGGGGATTAAGAGAGTAAGTTGCCCTTGTTCAGAAACTAATAACTATTGACTATTGGCTGTGAATCAACATTAATATCAAATTTGTTTGCGATCGTAGTGATAATTTCTCGCTCTAGTACTGTAGTCTGATTGTCCAGTTGGGCAATTCTTTGACACTGAGCTAGTAATGGTATGGCAAAATCCCGATCTAGTTGGTTGAGTAGCTGATCTAAGGGTTGGGGTGATTTGATATTTTTCTCAATGGCTGAGATGGAAGTTGGGCTGAGGTTAGCGGCTTGTAGTTGAGGTAATATTTCTTGCCAAGTTTTTTCGGGGTGACTGGCTAGGATCATGCGGACTAAGATTTTATCCATGACTGCTTGTTGGGCGATCGCAGTTTCTAGATATTGTTCGCTTTCTGCTTTTAAGGTCGCCAGTGTTTCCGGTGATTCTAGGGATACGGATTCATCTAGTTTGGCTTCATAAAAGCGACAAGCAGCATATCCTAGAGAATAACTCATGGTGGCATTGGCACTCGCTGCGATCGCTGCTCCCGCAAAAGGGACGTTACGTAACAAAGCTAGTCCAGCTGCTTTCAAGAGGCGATTTCCACCCAAACCCAAACCAAAAATTGTTAGCAGTTCTCCTTTGCGTCCGGGATCTTGTAAATCTAGCCCATATGCAAATGCAATTTGGTAGAGCATTTCTGTCTGTAATTGCATTGTAGCTGCTAAGTCTACTGCTAATAAGGCGGCGGCGACTCCTGGCAAAATACTACTTGCTAAACCGATCCCACCTGCTTTAGCAGCTTTTTCCATCATGATGCGGTGGGCGATTTCCCTGGGTGATGCTTGGGGATATTTCTCTTGGAGTTTCTGAACTGCAACTGCTACTTTTTCTAAGTCAACGCTATCACTAGCACCAATTAGCCAATTGAGATTTAAAAAGCCTGATATTCTTCTAATTAACCAGTTTTCACCAATATGATTGATGACTTTGCCTGTGATTTGAGTTGATTTTTCTAATAAATTCTGTGTAGTTTTTGCTGTTGCTGTTCCTATTCCCAATGCTTTATCTATAAATGTTTTACCTGTGTTGACAGCATTTGCAGCAAAGGTCTTACTCAGAGATGTCTGATTTTTGTCTGTGACTGGTGTTTGATTGCTAGGAGAATCAACTTTTTGATTGATATTAGTTTTTGTAGATTGAAGATCATCCGACATTGGTAAACATTAGCCTCGTTACAACCTCTCTGTTTCGTTTGTAATCAAATATTACCTAGCTTGACATCTTCCAATCAGTACAAAGTTGTTGTGAGTTCGTTAGTTGGCTTGATTGTGAATCTTGTACGCCTTTGCCATTTCCAGAGAGAATTGTGTATTGCCGGGATGGTTTTTAATATCTAAAAAGTTATGAGACTGGAGAATTTCATAGAGGTTCACTCCTTCTTCTAATAAGCAGGCGTGTCCACCGTCTGGTATGACTAAAGTTTTGCTATGGGGAATGATTGTGGCTAGGCGTTGAATTTCGCTCACGGAAGGTAACAGGCGATCGCTAGCACCAGCAATTAGTAAAACTGTTTGTTTGAGAGAACGCAATTGATTTTCATCAATGGTAAATTCTCTTAACATTGATACTCGCCAGTTGACTGTCTCTGGTGGTACAGAACGCATCGTCTTCAGCAATTCATGTCTTACGCTTCGAGAAATTCGGGGTAAAGATGCCAAAAATGGTAATAAACCTAATGCACCCACATCGTAAAAACATCCTGGAACTAAGTACATGAGTTGCGATGTCCAATCTAGCCAAGGCCGGAGTTTAAAAGCAGAAGCTGGGTTAATTAAAATTATGCGTTTAAATAATTGTGGGGCTTGGACTGCTACTTTCATTGCCAAGCAACCACCAAAAGATTCACCACACAAATAAACGGGTCTCTGGGAACTTCTTTCTAATTCCGCGTGGATTAAATCCAATACATTACTTGTAAGAACATCCCAACTTGTCAAGTCTTGTCGGGGTATTGCCAAACACCGGACATCAAAGCCTACTTCTAATCCCGCCGTTTGCGATCGCAATAATTGCCCCGTTCCATCCATTCCTGGCAAATACACAAATAGGGGATATTCTGGTTTAACTTGTTTAGGTGTTAGAAAACACGGCTTTAGTTCAACTTCTGGCATTATGGCTAAGTTTCAGTTAGTTTATCGGTTTTGTTCAGCTTTACTCCCTGAGAATCCGATATGGTCAATAACTGGGACAATAAAGGGGTGGTAGCCCAATAATCAAAGCTAAAATTCTCATCAAATCATAACTATAAATGTAACAACTGCTTGAGAATTGTTACGATAAATTAATAATCACCAAATTCAAATTCCACTATACATAAATCTGCTAGTTAATAGCAGTTTGTGTAAACCACTATTGCCCATTCTGAGAAAATTTCGCTGTCATGGAAGCAACTAACTAGCCCACCCATACACTAGCAACAGATGCAACAACCCTCTCGTTACCTCTTTCCTGTTACCTGTCAATGACCATTTGTATTTCTTAAAACAGACGTGTCCCACCTGCGCTGTTACGTATGCGTCAATACTTTGACAAATTTTGTTGAATGATTACAAGTATAAAAAGAGGTAAATTTATACAACTTTTATCAAACTTATTGATGATTATTCTAGAGATTTATCTAGGAACTTCATCACCAAATCCGATAGCAACTATCATTTTCTGAGAGGAACTAATCTTCTTCTTCAGTGGTTAATTAAAAAACATCTACAATGTGAATGAAGTTAATAACAGCCTTGCTGTAATAAATTAGCAATTTCAAGGTGACAATATGTGGTAAGTTCAGCAACCACATTTTTAGCCTGTTTGCCATGATATTGGTGTTGATGTTGAGATGTAATCCAATAAGGGCGACCGACTAACACAGCAACCCGACGATATATAACCAGGGGATGCCAACCAGATTGATTAAATAGAGGTTCGGAAGGGTCAAATAGACTCAACAGCCTCAAGGGGAAAGCAGCGGTGTTCACTTCTTCTAAAGAAGCGATCGCCATTGGTAAAACTGCTAAATCTGGCACACCGGAACGCAATGCCAAATGAGCAAAACCACGCTGAAATTCACCAACATGATTAGGTTGTGTGTATTTCACCATTGGGTCAGCACCTTCGGGGAATACTCCTACCAACTGTTTTCTTTTTAATAAGTGCTGAGACTGCAAAAAAAAGCTTTGCTGACGTTGTTGGTTTTCTTCGAGAGGAAAACAACCTAATTGTCCTGTGACAATCTCTCGCAGAATAGGGACTTGTCCCATGTAATGATGGCAAGCAAAACGAATCGGACTTGCCAATGCTGACATTAATATCAGGGCATCCATAAAACTGCGATGATTGCTCACTATTAACAAACTAGCATCTTGAGGGATGCGATCCTCATAATAACGAAACATCTTTGTTGAAAGTGTCGCTAAGAATGAACGAGAAATATCGAGGGGGGTATTGAGACTCATAACTAATCTATGTATTTTTGGGAAAATATCGCAGTTTATCTTGACTTAATTTTTACATTTCTTTACTAATACCATGACCGTCTTAAGGTAGAAATGTTTTATCTGCAAAAACCCGCAAAACTCAGTTATCTGAGGGTTAAAATTACATAGCACCACAGATGTAATAAAAATCATTCATCCAGATTATTAGTATTTAATTCCGTCTTTTTGATGAAAATGAGCGCGATTTATAGAAATTAAAAAATCATGCTGAATGTCGCAAATTTGCTAATATTAAATTGAGTTTGGAAAAAAGGATAGTAATGTTATATAATTGCTTGGTTTTGCCTTGATATAAGCGGAACATTAAACGATTTAATAATTTGATTTTTATCTTGCATGAATATAGTAGAACAAACACCAAAAACCTTTGCACTAACAACCCCGTTATATTATGTAAACGATGTACCCCATGTAGGTAGTGCTTACACAACAATGGCGGCAGATACCCTCGCACGGTTTTATCGATTGTTGGGACGGCAAGTATTACTGATCACAGGTACAGATGAGCATGGACAGAAAATTCAGCGTTCAGCAGCAAATTTAGGCAAAGAACCGCAAGAATTTTGTGATCAAATTTCTGCAAGTTTTGCTTCTCTGTGGGAGTTGCTCAACATTAAATACGATCGCTTCATTCGCACCACCTCACCACGCCACGAAATGATTGTGCAGGAATTCTTCCAAAAAGTGTGGTCATCTGGTGACATTTATCAAGGTCAGCAAAAAGGCTGGTATTGTGTTTCTTGTGAAGAATTTAAAGAAGAGAGGGATTTATTAGAAGGCAATCGTTGTCCGATTCATACTAACAAAGAAGTTGAGTGGCGAGACGAACAGAACTATTTCTTCCGATTATCTAAGTATCAAACCCAATTAGAAGAATTTTACAGGTCTCATCCTGATTTTATTCAGCCAGAAAGTCGTCGCAATGAAGTTTTAAACTTTGTCAGCCAAGGGTTACAAGACTTTTCGATTTCGCGGGTAAATGTAGATTGGGGTTTCCCTGTACCGGCTGATCCCAACCATACCTTATATGTGTGGTTTGATGCGCTTCTAGGTTACGTCACCGCATTGTTAGATACCGAGGACACACCCACCTTAGAAAATGCCCTAGCTAAATGGTGGCCGATGAACCTCCACTTAATTGGTAAAGATATCCTGCGCTTTCATGCCGTTTATTGGCCTGCTATGTTGATGTCAGCCAACTTACCTTTACCAGAAAAAGTTTTTGGGCATGGTTTTTTAACCAAAGATGGTCAAAAAATGGGCAAAAGTCTGGGTAACACCATCGATCCGATTGTCCTAGTTCAACAGTATGGTAGTGATGCCGTTCGTTATTACTTCCTTAAGGAAATCGAATTTGGCAAAGATGGCGACTTTAATGAAATTAGATTCATTAATGTTTTGAATGCAGATTTAGCAAATGATTTAGGTAATTTGCTCAATCGCACCTTAAACATGGTGAAGAAATACTGTGCTGAAAATGCACTGTCAGTGAGCAACGCAGCCATTCCTGCGGAAAATCCTTTGAAAAACATGGGTGCAAATCTAGGGGAAAAAGTCAAACAAGCCTACGAATCACTAGCGTTCAACCAAGCTTGCGAAGCCGTGCTGTCACTGGTACAAGCCAGCAACAAGTACATTGATGACCAAGCACCGTGGACACTATATAAACAAGGCCAACAACAGGAAGTCGAAACTGTACTTTATACAGTTTTAGAATCTGTTAGACTAGCAGCTTATCTGCTTTCCCCAGTAATTCCCAATATCAGTAGCGAGATTTATCAACAGCTAGGCTGGGAAATCAATTTTAACGAGCAAACACCAAATTTTGCTACCCATGCACAATGGGGCTTACTATCCAATCAACAAACCTTGGGGAAACCACAACCCATTTTTAAACGTATAGAACTGCCAAAAAACGATTAGCTTTTTTAATTTTTGATTAATCACACTCTAGTTCCGTTTTTTATTTTTTCTCAAAAATTAACAGGGCTAAACTTAATTTATAGCCCTGGAAAGTTATCATAAGCCGCTAGTATTTTCAAGTTGAAAACTTCTATCAAAAATATCAAAGATAAAATTGAGGTATGACAACAATGTTGAATAATTTGGAAAATGATTCGATATTTACGCCGGAGCAGGTTTTAGAAAATCGAGGACGCGTTGCTATATTTATTGATGGCTCAAACCTATTTTATGCGGCTTTGCAATTAGGAATTGAAATTGATTACACGAAACTACTTTGTCGTTTGACAGGTGGTTCTCGGTTGTTGCGGGCTTTTTTCTACACTGGTGTAGACCGCACCAATGAGAAACAACAGGGATTTTTGTTGTGGATGCGGCGGAATGGTTACCGAGTTATCGCTAAAGATTTAGTGCAGCTACCAGATGGCTCTAAAAAAGCTAACCTAGATGTAGAAATCGCCGTAGATATGATGGCTTTAGTGGATTCCTACGATACAGCCGTGTTGGTTAGCGGTGATGGGGATTTGGCTTATGCAGTCAATTCCGTCAGTTATCGTGGTGTTCGTGTGGAGGTGGTAAGTTTGCGTTCTATGACTAGTGATAGCTTAATTAATGTCAGCGATCGCTACATTGATTTAGAGGCGATCAAAGAAGACATTCAAAAAACTCCACGTCAAAGCTATCCCTATCGACCCTTATCGGGTATGGGATTTTTAGATGAACCCAGTGATGGACATTTAGAAATTCAGGATTAATGAAGCATCAACGAGATCAAGCGGTAAAAACTACACATTTCAATCAACAGGGGGGAATTTATCAAACTTCCCCCCCATTCTGTTTCCTAACCAAGAATTGGTATTACTTGGTTGTCAATATTTGCTTGGTGGTTGGTTTAGTAGCTTGTGGAGGTAAATCCCCCAGCAATAACCAACCAAATAACTCTAATTCTTCTAATCAACAGAGTAACTTAACCTTCTTTGATGTCACTCTAGAACAAGCAGATGAGGAGGGAAGACCAGTTTGGAGAGTGAAAGCCAAACAAGCGCAATACACCAAAGAAAAACAGATTGGCGAAGCTCAAAGTCCTTACGGGGAACTCTATCAAGATGGCAAAATAGTTTACCAAGTTACAGCCGAAAAAGCAGATATTGAACAAGATGGGAAGCAACTATTTTTGCGAGGAAAAATAGTTGCAACAGACCCTGTAAATGGCATGGTTTTGCGAGGAAATGAACTAGAATGGCGACCTCAAGAGGATTTATTAATTGTTCGTAATCAAATTAATGGTAGTCATAAACAGCTACAAGCGGTTGCTCAAGAAGCCAGAGTTAAAACCCGTGAACAACGCATGGAATTATCTGGTGGTGTAGTTGCCAAATCCGCCGATCCCCAGATGCAAATGCGAACCGAACATTTAATTTGGCAGATTAAAGAAGAAAAATTAATTGGCGATCGCCTCATTCAAATTGATCGCTACAAAAATAATAAAATTAGCGATCGCGGTAGAAGTAATGCAGCCGAGGTCAATCTCAAAACTAAGATTGCCACGATGCAAAAAAATGCCCAAATAGAGTTACTAGACCCACCAGTGCAAATTGCCAGTAACTCTATGACTTGGAACATGAATGCGGAAAATGTCACGACAAATTCCCCTGTGCGAGTCTTTCACAAAGCCGAAAACCTGAATGTCACCGCCAACCAAGGCGAAATGAAAATTCCCCAAAAAACAGTATATTTAACAGGCAATGTCAATGCCATTGGTCAGCGTCGTCAGACCTTGAATGCTCAACGAATGACTTGGTATCTAGACAGAAAATTATTAGAAGCTCAAGGAAATGTAGCTTACCAACAAGTTGATCCCCCCGTAAATTTCAAAGGTGAAAAAGCTGTGGGTAATCTGCAAAACGAAAATATTGTAGTTAGTGGTGGTGGTTCTAGAAATAGGGTAGTGACGGAAATTATTCCTAGGGTTAGGGAATAGGGCATTGGGATATCCTCTGCTTCTTTACTCCTATACCCCTTATACCCTTACACCCCTGCTTCTTAGCTTCTAAACACAATCTCATTCCGGCTAGTATTACCTAATTCTGGTAATGATCTAGCTGTATGTGGTGTCAGCGCATTAGGAACACTGGGGGCGATTTGTAACTGCTTTACCAAATTTTTTAAGAGTTTATCTTGTTCTTGGCGGAAAGCGGTAATTTGTGGGCCGCGGTTAATGATCGCAAACCAAACTAAACCGCGATCGCGTGTTGGTACGACTCCAGCTAAAGCACTGACATCTCGCAAAGTACCCGTTTTCATCACAGTTGCAGCAGGTAAATCTCGGTGCTGCATAGTTCCCCGGTGATCGAATCCAGAAGTGGGAAACAAATCAGCCAAATTGAGTTGATGAGTGGCTGCTTGCTGTTGAATTGCCATCAACATTGCACAAGCAGCTCTAGGAGAAATGCGATTTTCTTGCCCTAGTCCTGAACCATTAATTAACTGAATTTCTGTTTCAGGGACATTAGCTAATTTTGCAGCTTTTACCTGCACTACTGTATGGCCACCAACTGATTCTGCCAGCATTTGAGCCATTTCATTGTTGCTGTAAACGTTCATCTCTTTGATTAATTGCTTCAAAGGTATAGAACGATGACGCACCAGCAGGGTTTGTTGGGGATTGGGTTGGGGTGTAAATTTGACTTGACCAGCAATCACAAGTTGAGGTTTAGGTGTCCCCTTCGGCATGATGGAATGAATGTAAATCGCCGGACGAGTCCAAGTTTTGGAATTTAAGGCTTGCTTTACCATTTGTCCAGCTAATAGGGGATGACGCTGGAAATTCATGGCGAAATTGCCAGTAATTACCAAATTGCCTTTGACTTGTTTGATCCCCATTTTATTGAGAGTATTGCCCAAAGCGATCGCTTCTTCCCAAACAAACATCGGGTCGCCACCACCAGTAATAACCAAATCGCCTTGTAGAACACCGTTCACTATTGGCCCTGTAGAACTGATCATGGTGTCGAATTGGTGTTCTGAACCCCAAGTGTTCAAAGCCACCAACGAAGTTGCAATCTTAGTTAAAGAGGCCGCAGGTAAAGGTGTTGTACCTTGATGATCAGCCATCAGCATTGGCCCAGACTGCATCCAAATTCCCTGGCTAGGTGCGAGATTCTGGGCGATTAACTTAGATGTTAATAGCCCTTGAAGATATTGTTTAACAGTATTAGCCCCTGCTGGATTGGGATCGGGTGCAATCACTAAGCCAGGGCTACTTTGCCAAGTTATTGCATCTAAGGCATCTGAAGGTTTGACTTGAACTCCGGCCATCTCCAGCCAGAGAGAGACCAAACCTGAACCCAACAATTCCAGCATGATTTAATCCTCTTAGGATGTAACAGAACAGAATAATTTGATTTCCTGTGCTAATATACGAGATTTTTGGTCTCAATCAGTATTGAGACATCATAACTCTTGTTTTTTCTATCTAAATGTAGATTAAATGACATGATTTTAGTTACAACTGTGACGATTGCACTAAGTTTGGCAAGGGTTAAATTCTCAAGCACTGGATTTGCCGGAGCGATCGCAGACATATTTAATTAAGTTATCTATATTTTGCTGATTCTTCAATATCAATATGGGCTATCAAAACTCACCACTAAAATTAATGAATACAAATACAATTCAGTAATAAATCATTGCTAAAAACCCCAGTTTCTAGAAAACCGGGGTTCTAACAGGATAGGAACTAGGCAAACATCAATACCAAATTTCTATTTTTTTTCTGGATGTAATTGCTCTTTTTGAGTAGGAATACCCATTTGGTTGATTGTGGCAATCATTTGGTACAAGCGTCCTAAATCCCGTTGATTAAAGTATAAAACTATGCGTGGCAGGTCAAGGGTTTCGTCTTGACTTTCTTGGGGTAACGCCTGACTTTTCTCGATTTGCCCTTTGACAATAATGTCACTAAATTGATCATTTAGCTGTGCTACTTCGGCATCTGATAATTCTTGCTCTAGGCGAATTACTAACAGATCGCCTACGTAGCGACTGGAGTGATAAACCTGATAAAAACGGGTAATAGCATCACAAGCTATTTCCAAGTTATCAGTGACAGTGTAAAGGCTGGGATCTTCAGGACTGACCAGACCTTGTTTGACTAGATGTTCATCAATGTATTGACTCCAGGATTGCCAATAATCGCCGCCAGGGTGGTCAATTAAAACTAAGGGTACAGGGCCAAATTTACCCGTCTGGCTCAAAGTCATACATTCAAAAGCTTCATCTTGAGTACCGAAACCACCAGGAAATAAGGCGACAGCATCACTTTCTTTCAGGAGAAACAATTTTCGAGTAAAGAAATATTTAAAGTGAATGAGTTTAGGATCACCCTCAATAATTGGGTTAGCCTGCTGTTCAAAAGGTAACTGAATATTTAAGCCAAAAGAATTTTCTCGCCCTGCACCTTCATGACCAGCTTGCATAATGCCGCCGCCACCACCTGTCATGACCATAAAACCTAACTTGGTGACAGCACGACCAAATTGTAGTGCCATTTGGTACTCTGGAGTTTCTGGAGATAGGCGTGCCGACCCAAAAATTGTGACTTTGCGGACGTGTCGATAGTTATAAAATAGCTCAAAGCCTCGTTCCATATCTGCTAGAGCAGCAGACAATATCTTCCAATCGAGGCGATCAATATCACTATCAGCTAGGCGAATGATAGTACCTAAAGCCTGCTGAATAAATTGCCGATGTTTTAAGGTCGGTAAGCGATCAATTAATCCAGCGATATCCGCTTGGAGAGACTCGAATGTGTCAAACGACGCAGATGAAGTCATGAGAACTGCCAACACAATGGCATTACATTTTACCTAATTTTGGTGTGCAATTTAGCAATTGTTAGTCAGCAGTTATTGGTGGGCATTGAGCATTGGGAGGTCGTGACGGGTACGCAGGGGTCTCACGCCAGTTCTCTCAAGTCGGGAAACCCCTTCGGGTTCACCACTTTGCTTATGCCGGGAAACCCGTCCACCGCAAGTGGTTCACCGCCCACGAGACTGGCTCCCCAAAAGAAGCAACTGCCGTTATTGTCCATAGAAAATATCATCTACCCTGTCTACCTTTCTTCCAGTTGCCGTATCCACTTCCTAACGAAGCAGACACACTCAGGCGATCGCACTCCATCTATGCTTAATGATGGAGATGAAATGTCAATTTGTCAGTGATGTTCTGGCTTGATTTCTCCCAGATGACAAAATGTTTGTGAAGCGATCAATTGCGCGCCTCACAAACTCGCTGACAAATTATTGACTCCAACTTAATCACTAATTGATTACTCAACAGAAATTTTAGACTGATTGAGTTTCATAGATACTTTTCTAAAGTGTTAGCTAATGTCGTTTTAGGTACTGCACCGACTACCATATCAACTTTTTGTCCCCCTTTAAATATCATCAGGGTGGGGATGCTGCGGATACCGTATTGGCTGGCAACTTGGGGATTTTCATCCGTGTTGACTTTCACAACTTTGAGTTGACCTTCGTACTGCAATGCGATTTCATCAACGACAGGAGCTACCATTCTGCAAGGGCCACACCAGGGGGCCCAAAAATCGACCAACACAGGTACATCGCTATCGAGTACCTCTTGCTTAAAAGTAGAATCTGTAACTTGTGCGGCTGCTGACATGCCTAAAAACCTTTGCCAATTATATTTCTGACTTTCGTGAAAATTCTACCATAGCAAAAACAGCTGCCAAAAATATAAGGATGTACATTTGCAAAGAACTCCAGAATTTATTCACAAACATACAGACAAAAGGAACCGCCCGAACAGTAGTCCGGGCGGAGTGTGGTGTGAGGAGTGAACGGAAACATGCGTCTCCGCTTTCTCTATTGTAGGCGACAGATGTGATTTTTCCAGTGAATGTTTAGGACTCTGGAAAAAATTCCTGAAGGATTCAAAGTATTTATCCATTAAGGATTAGGTATTTATTAGGTGTGGAGTTATAGGGGTGTAGGGGTATGGGGTTGTAGAGGTTTAACAAATGATGAATTTCTCTATGATTTTACAATCATGATTGATTACTTGATGAAAAACCAGGTCTTATTCAGCTATTCCCTATGCCTTATTCCCTATTTCCTATTTCCTTTATTTACCCATACCTAATTGTTGAGCTTTTTGATATACTTTGCCCTCAGTTAATAAAGAAGGGGCAATCACAACTTCAACTTGCTGCATTTCTTTGAGATTTTTTGCTCCTAAAGTTCCCATACTAGTTTTTAAAGCACCCAAGAGATTATGAGTACCATCGTCTAGTCCGGCGGGTCCAGTGAGAATTTGTGCCAAAGAACCAGTTGTCCCCACGCGAATTCGCGTTCCACGGGGCAATACAGGGCTAGGAGTTGCCATACCCCAGTGATAGCCTCTTCCTGGGGCTTCTGCGGCTCTAGCAAAGGGAGAACCGATCATCACACCATCAGCACCACAGGCAATACATTTACAGATATCCCCACCCGTGATTAAACCACCATCAGCGATGATAGGGATATAATTACCAGTTGCGTCAAAGTAATCATCACGGGCGGCGGCGCAATCAGCGATCGCAGTCGCTTGGGGTATACCCACACCTAACACACCACGGGATGTGCAAGCTGCACCAGGGCCAATCCCTACTAATACAGCCGCCGCACCAGCTTTCATCAAATCCAAAGTAACTTCATAAGTTACACAGTTTCCCAACACTACGGGGATGGGCATAGAACGGCAAAATTCAGCTAAATTCAGAGGTGTGACTGACTCTGGTGACAAGTGGGCAGTGGAAACCACTGTAGCTTGGATAAAAAATAAATCTGCCCCAGCTTTGGCAACCACTTCACCATATTTGCTAGCACCTACTGGAGTAGCACTAACTGCTGCAATACCGCCTTGTTCTTTAATTTCCTGAATACGTTTTTCAATTAATTCTGGCTTAATTGGCTCGGCATAAAGTTCTTGCATCAAGGAAACAAATTCATCTTTCCCTACTGATGCAATTCGATCCAAAATTGGATTTGGGTCAAGATAGCGAGTTTGGATACCCTCTAAATTGAGAACACCCAATGCACCAAGTTGTGATAACTTGACAGCCATACCAACATCAACTACGCCATCCATTGCACTGGCAATGATGGGAATTTCTCGCTCGATATTACCAATTTTCCACCGAGTATCGGCTAAACTCGGATCGAGTGTTCTGTTACCGGGGACTAGAGCAATTTCATCAATGCCGTAGGCTCTACGAGCTGTCTTCCCCCGCCCAAGTTGAATTTCCACGCTGTTAACTTTTCTAAATTCTGTTCTAGCTAGGGTATCAAATTGTGAGATAAATTGCAGCGTTTTTTTTGGATGGGGATTGGATCACCAGTCCCCAATCACTTAATTCAGCTAGAATTGATACGATACCTGTCAGATTTGATGTTGCAGCCTTGATCCAATCTGAAACTTTAGAACTACTGGAATGGCATCGTTTATGCCAGCACCTTTCCACGTTTGCCGCCACTAAATTAGGGGCGATCGCATCTTTGCGTCTCCAAATCCCTGCATCTCAAGCAGCAAGTGAGTATTTATTAACACAAACCAAAGAAGTTTATCAACTAGAAAGTCGTGCCACTACGGGACTATCTTTTGAAGGAGTTCAAGATATTGGTGATTCTCTAGAACGGGCAGAACTCCAAGGGATTTTGGCAGGGGATGAATTATTGGCGATCGCTACTACGTTGGCAGGGGCGAGAAACTTACGGCGTGTTATTGATAACCAAGAAGATTTACTGGTACTAAACGAATTAGTTGCCGATTTACGCACTTATCCCGAATTAGAGCAAGAGATTCACCGTTGTATTGATGAACGGGGACAAGTAACTGATCGTGCTAGCCAAAAACTCGGAGAAGTCCGCACGGAACTGCGGAGAATACGCAGTCAAATTACCCAAAAACTGCAAAATATTTTACAGGTAAAATCTGGGGCAGTTCAAGAACAAATTATTACGCAGCGGGGCGATCGCTTTGTTATCCCCGTAAAAGCCCCTCAAAAAGATGCCATTCCCGGTATTGTCCATGACACCTCGACTAGTGGCGCAACTCTTTACATTGAGCCGAATTCAATTGTGCCGATGGGCAATCAATTGCGCCAAACACTTAGAAGGGAACAAGCAGAAGAAGAAGCGATTCGTCGGGTTTTAACGGAACAAGTAGCAGCCGTCAAACCAGATTTAGAAAGATTATTAGCGATTGTCACAACATTGGATTTAGCAACCGCTAGAGCCAGATATAGTTTATGGCTGCAAGCTAATCCTCCTAGATTTGTAGACCGAGAACAACAAGAAATCATTACCTTACGGCAGCTACGCCATCCCTTATTAGTTTGGCAACAGCAACATGAACAGGGTCATGCAGTCATTCCTGTTGATTTGTTAATCAGTCCTTATATCAAAGTAGTGACAATTACAGGGCCGAACACTGGGGGCAAAACTGTCACATTGAAGACCTTAGGATTGGCAGCATTAATGGCCAAAGTAGGTTTATTTGTCCCTGCTCGTGAACCCGTAGAAATGCCTTGGTTTGACCAAGTATTGGCAGATATCGGGGATGAACAGTCCTTACAGCAAAGTTTATCTACCTTCTCAGGTCATATTCGTCGCATTAGTCGCATTTTGAATGCGTTAGGGAATGAGGGGGGAATTGGGGAAGCTATGCCCAATGCCCAGTCTCTTGTATTACTTGATGAAGTCGGTGCAGGCACAGATCCGGCTGAAGGGAGTGCGTTAGCGATCGCACTTTTACAGTACTTGGCTGATCATGCCCAACTAACAATTGCTACAACTCACTTTGGGGAATTGAAAGCCCTCAAATACGAAGATGCGCGCTTTGAGAATGCTTCGGTAGAGTTTGACGAAACGACTCTATCGCCTACCTACCGACTATTGTGGGGGATTCCTGGACGTTCTAACGCGTTGGCGATCGCTCTGCGTCTAGGGTTAAAACCAGAAGTGGTAGAACAGGCAAAAACCCAAGTGGGAGAGGCTACAGACGAAGTAAATCAGGTGATTGCAGGGTTAGAAGCCCAACGTCGTAGTCAAGAAACTAAAGCCGCAGAAGCGCAAAAACTTTTACAACAAGCGGAACGTTTGTATAAAGAAGTCTCTGCCAAAGCTGCCACATTGCAAGAAAGGGAACAGTCCCTCAAGGTTTCCCAGGAAGTAGCTGTACAGCAAGCAATTACGCAAGCAAAAGGTGAAATTGCCAAAGTAATTCGTCGCTTGCAACAGGGTACGCCCACAGCCCAAGATGCCCAACAAGCCACCAACGCTTTAAATCAAATTGCCCAAAAGTATCAACCAGCACCACCACCTAAACAAAAAGTTGGGTTCATGCCCAAAGTAGGCGATCGCATTCGGTTGTCTCAATTTGGACAAACAGCAGAAGTTTTAACTGCTCCTGATGAAGATGGCGAGTTCAGTGTCCGCTTCGGGATTATGAAGATGAATGTCAAGCTGGAAGATATCGAATCTCTCGATGGTCAAAAACCCGAACCAATTGCTAAACCCAAACCCAGCCCTGCTACAGTCACACCACCACCCCAAGCAACCCCAGCCATCCGTACTTCCCAAAATACCGTCGATATACGTGGTAAACGGGTAGCCGATGCGGAATTTATTTTAGATAAGGCTATTTCCGAAGCCCAGGGTCAAATCTGGATTATTCATGGTCATGGTACTGGCAAATTGCGTCAAGGTGTCCACACCTTCTTACAACAGCATTCTAGAGTCAGCCGTTTTGAAGCCGCAGAACAAGCTGATGGTGGCAGTGGTGTGACTATTGCTTATATTGCTTGAGGCAGGGGACAGGGATTCTGACAGGTGTAGGTTTTTAATAGAGCAGTGAGTGACGAATATCAAACCAACGACAGAATGATATTTTCATCCACCCCTACACCCCTATACCCTTACACCCTAAAACAGTGTCTTATAGGCAAAGCGTAAAAAACCTACACCTATGAGGCAGGGGGCAAGGAAGATGATATTTGCTATGCCTAATGCCCAATCCTCAATTCACAATGTCTACCAATAGCTGAATGACTATTAACTAATGGGGTTAATTTTTTGAGCAATAAATATCACTTGTGTCAGCTGGTAATCATTGACTTTTAGCAGTGATTAACTGATGACGCTGGCATTTAATAATTAAAATATCAATGTTTTCAAGATATTTATTTATACTTTTGTACTGAATTAGCTGATTAAATCGGTAAATACTACCAGCAAAATTTATCTTCTACACTGTTGAAAATAAAAATTCATCTTGTAGAGTAAGACAGTGACAATTGCTGTTTATCAAAAGTAAGAAAAGCAAGTGCAGTGAGAAGGGTATAGGGGTGTAAGGGTATAGGGGAGTAGCTAGAAAGATATCTTTTATCTTTAGCCATGAAACTTGTTTATTGCTCTCCTGTCCCCTCCCCCCAGATCTAGCTTTCTGCCTTCTTGACCAGAAACCAACTCTAATCATCAACAGTCTGGTTTCAAAATGGGTAACAGCAACAGCCCCTACCAGCCTGATCACCTATGCTAAAAGTTATGCACTCGGCCACTGATTCAGCCACTCCCAATTCTCAGTGGGAGGACTTAACTAAACTTCCCCATCCCAATGTTGTGCAATGGGAAAACATTAAAACTCAGTTAGATTTAGTGCTGATGGCACTAGAGACTCTAACTGGTATTGGTTCTGAGGCTATGCTCTCAGCCGCTATTGATTTGAATTTGGAGTCGAGAGTGCCAGATCGCGTAGCTTTATGGCGACTGCGACAGTCGAATCCCATACGCAAAGGTCAAGGAGGGCGAAAAAAACTAGATGTGGAAGAAGCGCGATCGCTAGTTCTGATTATCTGTTACCTCGCTAAACAGCACCAGGAATTGATTCGCCGTGCTGTAGGACTACTAGAACAAATGGCGGCAAAAAATCGAGAACCTCATCAGGTTGCTTTACTAGGGGATTACATTGATGCTTTCTGTAACGTTTACCAAGAACGCATGGAAGAGGATGAGCAAATCTCAACGGATCTACTTACCAACTTGGCACTAAAACTGCTGATAGATTTGCTGTTTTACAGCGCACCTGGTGGACATCGCCGTCTCTGGTTAGCACTAATAGACCGTTCTGCAAAAATTTGAAAACATCTCGTTTGTCCTGCCATGCCTCTATCAAATTCTGTTATTCGTCGCTACACACCTCCTACTTGCACTCTAGAAGTATTAGCGCAAAATTCTCCTTTATCTCGTTGGATGGGGAAGCCTGTACTCAAGCAGTTAACCTTTGAGTTGCACTTTGATGATCCAGCCTTGCCAGAAGAACGGCGAGTGCCAATTAGAGGCGATCGCGACCAACTAGAAGCTTTATGTGATGCTGTCACTAGTTACGTACAAGAACTTCTACAACAGTCACCGGAAAGCTTTTGGTTCAGTTTCTCCGGTATTCAGGATTCAACTAAAGTATCCCATGACACCGAATTAACAGATTTCCCAGCCGATCCTTTATTAGCCACAACATCACATAATCTTACATCCTCAATTCCAGGGTCAAAAATCTACTTAGAATCCCACAATTATTTAACTCACAATTTATATCTCGGTTCTCTGGCTAATCACACTTCTGGTGCTGTTATTCAACTCAGTCTTTTGCAGCTGTTCGATTTAGCAACCGCTCTAGATGAATATGCAACTGATGTCTTGGCATTACCCACGCTGAATCAAAATAGTTCTGTAGTACGCTTCCCTACCTGGGTGACTGTGGCGGCAATGTTCGTAATTGCTGTTGGTTTAACGCCTTTGACTTGGCAATATGCCAACAATATGCGGACAAAAGAGGCGCAAACTGCTAAAACAGCAGATTCTCCAGATACACAAGTTGCTCTACAAGCTCCTCCTGCGCCTAATTTCCCCCTACCTCAAGCTGAACTTACTCCTCCTAATAGTTCCGCATTGCTACCTCTTCCTTCTACACCTCCATTACCTTCAAGCAACGGTTTGCCTATTAATACTCTTCCATCTCCTGGTGCAAATCTCTCTACCACAAATACTAATTCCGCTTTGACACCGAATTCAGTCACCTCAAAACGGGCAGCAGATTCACCCCAAATCCAAATTCCATCGGTGTCTGGCAATTCATCAGTTAACATCCCAGATCAGCAAATTGCTATTCAACCTAATCCTTCAGTGGCAAGTAACTCGGCTGAATTGGGACTTCCCATCAAGCGGGATTTACCTCCCAGACTATCTTCTACTCCGGCTCCACTGCCGCCGCCATTGGCCACTCTACCCAATGCTACTCGTAGTAATCCTATTCCTCGACTTTACTCACCGATAACTCCCGACCAGTCCCAAGCGAGGATTAGTTCCTCTGCAACTACTCCCTCCAATGTGGCTGATACTAGCTCCTTGGGCAGAAGATTAAGGGGTGAATCAAACAATCCCACACCCACGGAAGTTTCTGTAAACAGCAGCGGCACACTATTTGATACACCGCAAGTAGCAGAAGCTAGGGAGTTCTTGAAAAAACGCTGGCAGCCACCGACAGGATTTGCCCAAACTCTAGAATATAGTGTGATGGTGGGTGTGGATGGCTCAGTTGAGCGTATCGACCCATTAGGCAAGGCAGCTAGAGAAAACTTTGATATGGTGGGTATGCCTGCCATTGGTGAACCGTTTGTTTCTGCCAATCGCTATGGAAAAAATATGAGAATCCGAGTTGTTCTCAGTCCAGATGGCAAGGTACAGACTTTTCCTGAATCTGAATAATAGTCAAGATTAAATAACCTGAGTTCGGGATAAGGAAAGGGACAGGTAGTAAGCTGAAAATAGCGTTAAATCCAGCAACCTGTCCTATGTTTAGTTTAGATGCTTTGTTTTGCCATGTAGATGATTTTTGTCAAGCATTTGAAGCGCAATG
>DVDT01000047.1 GCA_015296085.1 Trichormus sp. M33_DOE_039
CGGGAAACCCGACGACACTTGCTACAAGTCGGGCATTGCCCGCCCAACGCAGTGTCTCTCCAACGCAGTGGCTCCCCTTAAAAAGGGGGACTTTGATTCTTGTTCCCCCCTTTTTCAAGGGGGGTTAGGGGGGATCAAAACGTTGTAGGGTTAGGTTATTAGACTGGTGTGTACACCGTAGCCTTGTAGGGGATAGGTTTGGAGAGGGGTTTTCCAGATCCCGTGAAAAGTCAGGTTTTACGATAGTACGTAAATCAAATAGGCAGGAGCAATAAAGTGCAAATCGAAAAGACAGAGGTGAAAATTTCTACGCCTGACGGACAAATGCCTGCATTCTTGTATAGGCGGCCTGCTGAACCTGGGCAAAAGCCAGCAGTGATTCTTTTGATGGAAGCATTTGGTTTAACTCCCCACATTCAAGATGTAGCCGCTCGAATTGCCAATGAAGGCTACGTAGTCCTCACACCAGATTTGTACTATCGTGAGTTACCAAACAACAAGTTTGGATATGAAGAGGTTGAGCAGGCGATGGCAATGATGTACCGCCTTGACTTCGGTAAACCAATAGAAGAGGATATTGAAGCAGCGATCGCTTATGTGAAGTCTCAGCCTAATGTATTCCCAGAACAAATCGGAGTAACCGGATTTTGCTTAGGTGGTGGTCTGTCCTTTCTCACCGCTTGCAAATTTTCAGATAAAATTGCAGCTGTAGCTCCCTTCTACGGAATGGTTCTGGATGATTGGATAGAGGCAATAACAAACATCACAGTACCTATATACTTGTTTCACGGTGGTGTCGATCCATTTATTCCACTTGAACGTGTTAAACAAATTGAGACTCGGTTTAAGGAACTTGATAAAGAATACACATTGAAGGTTTATCCTGATGCTGATCATGGTTTTTTCTGCCATGAGCGTTCTTCCTATAACCGTTTAGCAGCAGAAGACTCATGGCATGAGCTGACCCAGTTCTTCCACAGACATTTACAAAAGCCTGTTTAAGTTGACTCACCGTCAGCAACAAGGATCAAAATATTTCAGCTAGTAGACTGAACGCATTGATTGGGCTAAGTTGACCCAAGCAAGACAAGTTTCTCGCCCGTTATGGTGATGATAACTGCACTGCTCGATGGATCTGACTTTTCACATCATTAGGAAAAGTCTACGGAAAGTCTAACTTCTATACTACAAATTCAAAGTAAATCTCTCTCCTTGCAGGAGAGAGATTTACTTTGGAGCGAAAGAATAAGCCTTACGCACAGTCAAAAATAGTACCATAATCAAGGTTTCAGCTAATTCCGAACTCAGATTAACTCAAAATACCTATGACTGAAGTGACTCTTCCCGCTTTAATTGAGCAAATGTTACGACCAGAGTTCTATCCCCATCCTGTACAAGAACCGATTCAACTCATTCAAACCCACGTTTCTTATGTGTTGCTGACTGGTGACTATGCCTATAAATTGAAAAAACCAGTGAATTTTGGTTTTTTAGATTTTTCCACCTTAGAGAAACGACAGCATTTTTGCCAGGAAGAACTGCGCTTAAATCAACGGGGAGCAGGCGAATTGTATTTGGAAGTGTTACCCATAACTTTGCAGGGTGAGCAGTACATTTTAGGGGGAACGGATGAGTCTGTAGAATACACAGTCAAAATGCGTCAGTTTCCTCAAGATACTCTACTTAGTTCATTGTTTGCAGAGGGTAAGTTAAACGAAGCCCATTTAGAAGAATTAGGACGGGTAGTAGCTCAATATCACGTCAAAACCGAGACAAATGATTACATTCGTAGTTTTGGGGAAGTAGCTCAAGTTAGAGCCGCATTTGATGAAAATTACGAACAAACCGAAAAATATATCGGTGGCCCTCAAACTCAGGCGCAATTTGACGAAACAAAAGCTTACACTGACAGTTTCTTTGCTGAAAGACAAGAGTTATTTCAACGCCGCATCCAAAATGACTATATTCGGGAGTGTCATGGCGACTTACATTTGAGAAATATTTGTCTGTGGCAAGATAAAATTTTGCTGTTCGATTGTATTGAGTTTAATGAACCGTTTCGCTTTGTGGATGTAATGTTTGATGTTGCTTATGCGGTGATGGATTTGGAAGCACAGCAACGTCCTGATTTGAGTAACGCTTATCTTAATACTTATGTAGAGCAGACTGGCGATTGGGAAGGATTAGAGGTATTACCGATCTATTTAAATCGTCAATCCTACGTTAGAGCGAAGGTAACATCATTTTTGTTAGATGACCCCAGTGTACCTGCGGAAGTTAAAGCAGAAGCCAGCAAAACCGCAGCACAATACTACAAACTCGCTTGGGAATACACTCAACCCAAACAAGGAAAACTGATTTTAATGTCGGGTTTATCTGGTTCTGGAAAGAGTACAACAGCCAAATATTTAGCACGACACACCGGAGCAATTCACATTCGTTCTGATGCAGTTAGAAAACATTTAGGGGGAATTCCTCTGTATGAGCGAGGAAGCGATGATTTATATACCCCAGAAATGACACAAAAAACTTATGCCCGGTTATTAAATTTGGGGATTATACTAGCTAATCAAGGTTACACCGTGATTTTAGATGCTAAGTATGATAAACAAGAACTGAGACAAGAAGCGATCGCCCAAGCTCAAAAACACCAACTACCTCTGCAAATTATTTACTGCACAGCCCCCTTAGAAGTAGTGCAAGAACGTCTTGTCAAACGTACTGGTGATATCGCTGATGCGACAGTAGATTTATTAGCTTCGCAACTCAAGCAAACAGAATCCTTTACTGATACAGAAAAACCCTACGTACAAATTTGGGATACAACTCAACCGCCGCAAACACAATTACCAAAAGTCATTCACTAATAGCCCATTGATTCAGAAAAGGGTGTATGGGCATTAAATACTTCCCCTACACCCCCACATCCTGAAGTTGCGAAGCGTTTAGTTTACACAACATCACCCACTAGAATTCTGACTGTGATTTGGTTTTTTAATTTTGAATTGTTTACACCCCTATTTCTCTCATGGCACAAAATAACAACTTATTCAATTTCTCCCCTGAGTCAATATCTCAATTTCTATTTGGGGCATTCATCACATTTATTTTGAACTCAACAGGTACACCAATTACCTTAAGTATTTTTCTGGGGATTCTGGGTTGGTTGATGTTGGGTTGGTTTACTAATGCTAGTAAAACTAGTCCTCAGCCCCCCACTGTACCCTCCTCTGATGGTATCGATGCTGGATTAAAATATTGGTTATTTTTTTTGCTAGGGTTTGGATTATTAGGATATCCGGCACTCATGAGTATCGTACTCGGTGGTATCGGGGCTTTAGGTGGAGGTTGGATAATAGCTTGGTGGAGAAGTAAGGAAGAAACCAGAACTCAATTACCTGTTGAAATTGTAGAAGAGATAGAAACTGAACAATCTACTAGTAGAATCACAAGACAGCAAAAGCGAAGATCCAGCCGTCGTTATCGTCGGACACCTGGCAGTTTCAGTTTTAAGTTTTGGGATAGGTAGGAATTGGGGAGGCAGTGCGTATGAAAAAGTATAAAGGCAAAAATCTACTCTTTTGTCTTAACCACCTTCAGTACTTTGTCCCTTATACCTCATATGTTTTTATATCTTTCTAAGTTACTACCGCTATTTTTTTACCCTTTAGGGCTGGCTTGTGTCAGTTTAGTCTTTGCTTTATTCACTCTGGGGAAACGTCCGCGTATTGCTGCTGTAGCTATCTCCTGGTCTTTAATTTTATTATTATTGTGCGGTAATGCTTGGGTCGCTAAGTCGTTGGTGCGATCGCTAGAATGGCAAAATATTCCACCTGCACAATTACCGACAGCTGAAGCAATTGTGGTGTTGGGTGGTGCAACAAAATCAGCTTTTCCGCCTCGCCCGACGGTGGATTTAAGTGAACAGGGCGATCGCGTAATTTATGCGGCTCAATTATATCGGCAAAAAAAAGCTCCTCTAATCGTCCTGAGTGGCGGACGAATCGATTGGCGCGGGAGTGGTTCACCAGAATCAGCAGATATGGCTGATATCCTCACATCTATTGGGATTCCAACTGAAGCACTAATTCAAGAACCAGATTCCCTCAATACCTATCAAAATGCTGTTAATGTCAAAAAAATTCTCGCATCTCGCGGTATTCGCCAAATACTTTTAGTAACTTCAGCGTTACATATGCCGCGATCGCTGAAAATTTTCCAACGTCAAGGTATTGATGCCATCCCCGCACCAACAGACTTTCTAGTTAGTCAAGGCGAACTCCAAGAACTCACTAGCACCCCCAAAGCCGCCATCCTCAATTTATTACCAGACACTGACAACTTACATCAATTCACTAACGCGCTCAAAGAATACATTGGCAGTTTTGTTTATTGGGTGCGGGGTTGGTTGTAAGGGACTTCCAACTAAAAAAATATACAATCGCTTTGGTGAGCAGGGGAGGTAGGGGGAGCAGGGGAAGCAGGGGAGGAAGAATACAATGATCATATTTGCTCTGACCCATTGAATAATTTATTTTCTGGAAGTCCCTAATTAGCCAACATTGATTATTGACTTATAAACCTCATACATCAAAAGACTTCCTGCTACAGCAAGATTAAGAGAGTCAACCGCACCTGACATTGGAATTCGCACGAGATTTTGGCATAAATCTCGCTGTTGTGGAGTCAAACTTTGGCGTTCTTCACCGAGAAAAAGGAGAGTAGATTGGGGATAATTAAACTGATGATAGTCGCCGCAGATATCAAAATTCATTGCTATTCATACTAGCACGCGATCGATTAGCTTAGTAACTTCTGCGATCGCCTTCTCAGCAGAGATGAAAAATGCCTGCCAGATATTGCCCTGAAGTGTAGACAGGTAATAATAGCAGTATGTCGTTATTGATTAGTTCTTCCCTACACCCTTGCTTCAATCATGTCCCAAAATCTCCCACACATCTTACCTGCCTTGCCACCGCAAGTTGAGAACGGTTTTGCTGAATACCAAACAACTAAGCAGTTTTATCATGAAGTGCAAACACGCTTAGAATTTGAGCGTTATTGTGAGTGGTACTCGGTGACGGCTGAACAAAATCGCCAAGACTTGAAAAAAATGCGCGGCGAAGTGAATATTTTGAGGTGGTTTCGCCGCTCATCATGAATTTAAATCAGTTCTACTTCATTTTCGCGTAAGTGGACTTTAAACTTTTTATTAACTTGGACTAACAAAGGTAAGTTAGCACTTACAGGTCTACCTTGCCATTGGGTGACAATATCCACAATTTCGCCTTCTGTGCCTTTGATGTCAAAAGCTTTACCGCGATGTTCAGGATGATGGTACACTACCACTGACTCTTTAACACGAATGCGATCGCCTACTTTCATATCAACCTTTACACCTTGCTTTTGCTGTTCCACAAGTGTCTCCACGAACAACCCTCACTCAATTACAGTAACTCCTTTGGCGCGAATCTCTACAGATGCTTTATTTCACGTTTTTACCTGTTATATAAACAAAGCCTGCCTATGCAGGCTTTGAGCGTGATTAGTCAGCGACATCAGAATTTCTGATTAGACTTATAATGTTATTCACAGGTTTGCGTGGAAAAACCCTGTATTTCCTAGTCTCTGATCGCAATGAAGCGCGAACTGCATAAAGGCTTTTGCGGCTACTCGTTGGTACGGCAGTTGTCGCTCAACCACAGTTCTGTGGGCAGAAAATCCACAGCACTCTTTTCTCCTCAATGTACTTATTTACTTCTAAGGGTGTCTCAGAAGCACATTTTCAAGGAGAAAACAGCAAACAGTCCAGGAAAAACCGACTTTGCTCTTGATTTGCGCTTTAATGATAGATCCAATTCTACAACAATCAGCACTCAAAACTCAGCATGGGGTGTCAGGTGACTGGGGATTGGGGATTGGGAAAGCAAGGGATGGGGATGCAGGGGATGCAGGGAGATAAAGACTATTGAATTTTGACTTTTGTCTTTTTCTGCTCGATGTGCCATGCCCAATTCCCAATGTGTCATGAGATGATCCAATTTGCTAACCCTGCATCAGATTCAGATGTTTTTTTAATCTGCCTTTGTCTAGTTTGGTTGGTTGTAAATTAGGTAGACCAATGGTAGAGAAAAAAGTTACCTGTATTGATGTTTTAAAACCAAATGGTGAATTAGGTACAGCCGAAATCACCTTTGCTGATGCAGAATGGGCTGATCAATCAGTCACAATTGTTTGTTTGTGGGATGTAAGCGATCGCTCTATCAACTAGCGATCGCTGGGGTGTAGAGGTATCAGTAAAATTACTGCTGTGGTGGACAAAATCTTTGTACTCGTGCTGGTAATTTTTGACACATTTGTTGTAAGGTTTGTGGATAAAGTTGCGATAAAGCCAATAATGCTAAACCTGTACTCCCCCCTAGCGCAACTAATAACACGCCTAGCACTAACAAAGGTTTACGCCGACGACGGGGTCGTAGTGGCGGGGCTGGAGTGGGTTCTTCGGTCAGTTCTAAATCTAGCAGGGCTTGAGAACTTTCAGTCAAGGTAGATTGGGGTTCTATTTCTGTTAAGGCGTATTCTTCTGATGGTGATGTTTCTGGTGTAATTTCCGATATTTCTACTGATTCCTGGGGAATCTCTGCTAGAGGCTGTGGCTTAGGAATTGGGACTAAATAATCTTTGCTAAGACGGCAGAGAGTCAAAACCACTGAGATATTATCATGACCATTTTCTGTATTGGCTAACTCAATCCATTGCCTAACAGCATCATCAATGTACATTTCACCCAGTAAGACAGGTAGTGCGTAATCGCGCCAGTATTTTTCTACCAAATTGCGATCGCTTAAACCATCAGAACACAGCAGTAATATACCATCTTCCTCTAGAATAAAGCGTTGAATCACACAACGGAGAGAGTCGGCATCTCTGCTCCCTAAGGCTTGAGTTAGGGCGTGAGCATCTGGTCTTTGCAGTGCTTGACGATACAAGCTCCTTCCCAAACGGACTTCCCTGGTAGTAACATCATCATCCACTGTCAGTTGTTGGCAATAGTCACGAGTTATCCAGTAAGCGCGGCTATCACCCACACTAGCTAAATATAGTTCATGGGCATTCTCTGACTGCCGACCAGATATTGTTAAGACTCGTTGTGGGACTTGTAAAGCCATGACAAGAGTTGTCGCCATCCGTTCTCTACCTTGGCGTTTCTGTTCGTCGTTACGGGAGCTAATTACGTTATTTACTACCCGCAAGCAAGTTTCTAGTTGTTCCTGCAACAATTTAAGTGTGACTATTTCCGATTCTTGGGCTACTTCTGCTAACAAAGCCCGGATTTGCAATCTCAAAGACTGTACTGCTAGCTGACTAGCAACTTCACCACCTTGATGTCCACCAATTCCGTCACAAACAATTGATAACTTTGGTAGCAAGGAATCATCGAAATTATCTAAACTCTGAGGAAAGCAAGTATCTTCATTCTGTGTGAGTCGCATCCCGGTATGTGTTGCACCCATCACCTGGAGAGTTAGGGGTAATTCTGCTGCTGTTGAGAGTAACAAGGCATTGAGTCGAGTTGCAATCGTGTCTAACTCTATTTCCGAGTTACTCATTTGTTGGACAATGTGATTTAATTCTGCGGCAACTGGGTTTTGAGCAGAGGCAATCAGAGGTTGCCAACTCAGAGCTAAATCTTGCAAACTAGGTTGTGCTGTGATGGCGTGGAGTTCCAAAAGTCGCACGCACCAACCTTGGACTCGCAAGTTTTCTGGGATGAGCAAACTTTGGGCAACACCTAATTCTGATAAAGGTGTCCACAGTTGGAGAATTTGCCAGAGCCAGTAAATTTGTCTGACTGGTTGGGCTTCATCCCAGGCTGCGCTCAGGGAGGGATAGAGATTTCCCTGTTCATCGATAGGAACATCCTCTAGTAACAAAATATCCTCTTGACCTTCTTCCTCAGAGGGAACAAATCCATAAACTTGGGGGAGATGTAAACGCTCTGGGTATAAGCGAAGATAGGGGATCACTACTGGAGGTAGTTCTTGTGGTAAATCAGGCGATCGCCCTGGTTGAGTGTCTAGCCAAATTTGCGTTGTGATAGCTTCATATCTATTTGCTACCTTTGTACCTGGCGCAATCCTAGCTGCTAATGAGCCAGTAGCCCAAAGATAGCTATAGATTAAGGGTGTTTGGCAATTACTACAAACAATCTGACCTACAGAATTTATCGGGTTATCACAGTTAGGATTTATACAATTAATTATTCGTTGAGTAGAAAGCATAAAAGTATTTATTTAAAAATAAATCGACTCATGAATTTCAATTAAATTTAGCTGTCAAAGACTTGAAGGCTAGAATAGACTGGATTTGTGTACATCTGACTACAGATTGTTACTGAATTTAATCACAATTATTTACTAAAAAGAGAAAGTTTTTCTGTAAGTCGCTAGTGTGGTTGTGTATCCACTCTCAGAATATTTAGACATTGATGTTATGAAGAGTGCTGAATTTAAAATACTGAGTTAAAATACTGACCACTAAAATAGGATTACACTAAGTACACCAGTAAAAAGTACTTTCTCCCCACTCAGCACAGGCTTGTGTTCCGCTTACAGCACTGAATCGCTCACTACTAAGTTTGTCTAGGATGGCAATATGCCAATTTCTACATTAATCTGGCTACTGGCAGGAGCAGCCCTTTGTTTAACAGAACTGTTTTTACCGTCGGCTTTTGTAGCCTTCATGATGGGGATTAGTGCCTTAATTGTGGCGTTACTATCCCAATTCGGGTTGGCTTTATGGATGCAAGTGATAGCTTGGCTTTTACTTTCTACCTTGTTGGTTGTGCTTTCTCGCCGATTTTTGCAACCACGACGGCGTAAGTCAAAAATTCAAGATGCAGTGACAGCCGAGACTTTAACAGAAATTCCCGCCGGTAAAACAGGGCGTGTATTATACGAAGGCAATTCTTGGCGAGCGTTGTGTGATGATGAAAAACTCAACATTGCAGTTCATCAAAAAGTTTATGTAGTTAGAAGGGAAGGTACTACATTGATTGTGATGCCAGATAATTTAT
Organism: Trichormus sp. M33_DOE_039; assembly: GCA_015296085.1. Lineage (GTDB taxonomy): Bacteria > Cyanobacteriota > Cyanobacteriia > Cyanobacteriales > Nostocaceae > Trichormus. The sequence goes on from DVDT01000047.1 coordinate 9,077, forward strand.
TGCGTAGTTAATAGTCATTATTCATTAGGTTCAAGTTGAATTTAAATGTTTGGGAGCATTAATAAATGTTTGAACAACTTCTTTTACTGATATTTTTAGGATTGGGTGGTTCTGCTGTAGCTGGGTCTGTAAAAGTGGTGAACCAAGGTAATGAGGCTTTGGTAGAAAGACTTGGCAGCTATAACAAAAAACTCGAACCTGGACTAAATTTTGTTATTCCTTTTTTAGATAAAATTGTCTACCGCGAAACTATTCGGGAAAAAGTTTTAGATATTCCACCTCAAAAATGTATTACCCGTGACAACGTAGGGATTGAAGTGGATGCGGTGATTTATTGGCGGATTGTCGATATGGAAAAAGCCTGGTATAAGGTAGAAAATCTCCATTCAGCAATGACAAATTTGGTGCTGACTCAAATTCGCTCGGAAATGGGACAACTGGAATTAGACGAAACCTTTACGGCTCGCGCCCAAATTAATGAGATTTTGTTGAGAGATTTGGATATTGCGACTGATCCTTGGGGTGTGAAGGTGACACGGGTCGAACTGCGAGACATTATTCCTTCTCAGGCTGTACGGGAATCGATGGAATTACAAATGTCAGCAGAACGCCGCAGAAGGGCAGCAATTTTAAATTCTGAGGGTGAGAGGGAAGCTGCTGTTAATAGTGCTAGAGGTAAAGCTGAGGCGCAAATTTTAGATGCAGAAGCTAGGCAAAAATCCGTAATTTTACAAGCAGAAGCAGAACAGAAAGCCATCATTTTGAAAGCACAGGCGGAACGTCAGCAGCAGGTTCTGAAAGCGCAGGCGATCGCAGAGTCCGCAGAAATTATCGCCCAGAAAATCAACTCAAGTTCTACTACCCGCCCAGCTTTAGAAGTGTTGTTGGCTTTAGGTTATCTAGATATGGGTTCGACAATTGGGAAGAGCGATAGTAGCAAAGTCATGTTTATCGACCCCCGGAGTATCCCCGCTACTTTAGAAGGTATCCGTTCAATTGTTTCAGATACTCCAACAGATTCAATAGTAAATGGGCGGTAATTGAAAAAATAGAGGGAAGAAAGCTTACAGCCTTATGCTCTCTACCTTTTTCGCTCATCAACAGTTATTAGTTAATAAATCTACTTGGGTTTAATAACTAATAACTGTTAACTTTTTGATAAAATATGCGTTTAGTTAAGTTAAGAATTATTAGTGTAAATAAATAATTTTAAAAGACGCAACGAATAGCGTCTATACATGAAGATCGTAGGTTGATTTTTTGGTTATTTGACTAATGACTATTGACTATGATTCATCTGACATTTACCACACAAACCGAAAAACTCTAGAGTGTGGTAGAAAATTTTGAACTTATGAACAGCTTGTAGCTGGTCTTCTAAATCATGTACAGGACATTGATGAATAGGAATTGACGCACCACACTGCAAGCAAGTCAGGTGGTGTTTGTCTTGCTGTACCAAACTATACAGAGCTTCACCATTAGCTAAAGTCCGTACTTGCACCATACCTTCTAGTTTTAAGGCTTCCAGAGAGCGATAAACCGTAGCCAAACCCATATTCTGATTACGATTTCGTAGTTCCACGTATATATCTTGGGCGGAAATCCCTTGTTTTATGCTTTGTAGCAGGGTTAAAATTCGTTCTTGGCTGCGGGTGCGTATGGCTCTCATAGACATTTGTTTAATAGCAGAAGCTAGTTAAGACTGATCAATTAATAAATCAACTTTAACGGCTTTATAATCTTATTCTGACTTAGTTGGAACAGAAAGTTATAGTATAGCGATCGCAGCATTCAGCAAAAACCCGTGCAAACCAAGTATCTAGCCAAAATTTTTGTCACCCTTCGTCCTTCAGTTTTAGATCCTGCTGGTGTGGCTGTCCAATCTGGTCTCCAGCAAATGGGATACGATAACGTAGAAAATGTACGGATTGGTAAGTACATTGAATTGACTATTACCTCCAATGATGAAACTAAAGCCCGTCAAGATATGAATCGCATTTGTGACCAAATGTTAGCAAATCCTGTAATTGAAAATTACCGTTTTGATTTAATTGAGGTGGAAACGCAAACGGGAGTGTTTTAGGGACTGGGGACTGGGAAAGCAGGGGGCGAAAAATCCCATACCCTGTTTACCCAATGACTAATAACTAATGACTAATGACTAATTATGAAATTTGGTGTTGTAGTTTTTCCAGGTTCTAATTGCGATCGCGATGTTGCTTATGTCACCAGAGACTTGCTAGGACAGCCAACTCGCATGGTTTGGCATCAAGATACAGATATCGATGATTTGGATGCCATTGTTATCCCTGGGGGATTTAGCTACGGTGATTATTTGCGCTGTGGCGCGATCGCCCGATTCTCACCTGTGATGCAGCAAGTAATCACCCATGCCGAAAAGGGTAAGTTAGTCTTGGGAATTTGTAATGGTTTTCAGGTTTTGACTGAAGCCGGACTTTTGCCAGGGATACTGACCAGAAACCGGGATTTGCATTTTATCTGCGATCGCGTTCCTTTGACAGTTGAAAGCCAAAACAGTCCTTGGATGCAGGCTTACAATACTGGTGAAGTAATTACTTTACCTATTGCCCACGGCGAAGGAAGATTTTATGCTAATCAGGCAACTTTGTCTGAGATTGAAGATAATGGGCAGGTAGTATTGCGTTATGCAGGCGAAAATCCCAATGGTTCGCTAAATAACATTGCAGGTATTCGCAATCGTCAGGGTAATGTTGTCGGTATGATGCCACACCCAGAAAGGGCATCTGATCCTATGCTGGGTGGTGATGATGGGTTGAGATTGTTTCAAGGTTTACTAGAGAAGGTAGCCGCCTTGACATAATTCTGACCATCACACGTATGATAGTTCAACAATTATAGAGGCACAGTCAGACTGTGCCTTTTATGGATGTATCTATTCAATGCCCAATCACCCATTTCGATAAACCTTTAATGGGAATTAATTTTTATTTTTTTGCTGAGGAAGGTTAACTGAAGGCGACATAAATAAATTGAGTCTGTATAGTTAATTTTATTAGAGCCTTATTCCCTTGGATGATCAAATGTCACCTGCTGATGCGGAAAAGCAATTCATAACATGGATACAATCTTTTGATTATCGGGTTTTACAAAACCAAGATGATGTAGAAACTGAGTTTATTACACCAATGTTTCATCATCTCTGTTATCCAAATAAATGTTGTACTAAAAAATCTAGTTTAAATTCTGAAAAAAATACCAAACAAGCAAATCAATTAGAAAACTTACAAATATATTTTTCCCATGATGATGTCATTCACCAAAATGCTGATACATCCTTAATAATTGTTATCTGTTTATCACCAAACTCAAATAATTTTCAAGAAGCGATCGCTCAAGCAAGATTCTACAGTATTTATTTAAGACCTTTATTTTTTATTATTACTAATGGTCATCAAATCAAGGTTTTTAAATACTTGCTTTACCATAGAGAAGAATGTATCATTGATAAAAACGTTTACTCCCTAAAAAATAGTAATACAGCCGCAGAATTTTATAAAAATTATAATTATTATTATATTAGTAATCTTGATAAAAATAAAATTAATACTTTAAAATATAGCCAATATAACTTAATTGAAAAATCTTTACGGCGATATAATTTACAGGAAGTTTTAGCTCAAACTGACTTTATACCTACATTTTTGCAAGCAGGCGATCGTATCATCGCCGTCAAACCTAAAGTTGTCATAGAGTGTAACTTACCTAAAGCTTTTAAAGAGGGTGATTGCCAAATCCAATTTAGTGGCGTGATTTTAAGAGGTTTCAAAATGAAACTCAATCACCGAGATATTTTAGGTCAATTAATGATTGGACTGAATACTCGTCCTGAATGGGGTTGTCGGAGATTTATCAAACAAATAGATAAGAATGCTTTTGAAGTTACTCTAGGTCAAAATAAAATTATTTTATCTGATTTAGAAACGGCAGATTTATGTTTATGTATTGATGTAGTTTGCCAAGAATATAAACAGTCAATCATCGAGTATGAAAATCTATTAGAAACTTGGGATTTTGAATTTGTTGAATTTCTAGGTAGTCGTGGTGTACATCTATTTTCTGTAGATGCCAAATTATGGCGATTAATGCACGATTTTGCTAATGAATTCAATTATGTGCAAGGTAAATCAGAATGGCATTTATTTCAGCAAGAAGAAATTTCCATTCGCGTCAGTAGAGGAATACGCGATCATGCCTTTATTTTACCTAGACCTGTAAATTATCTATCTTTATTACCTAGTGGCATAATTAATATAGTTTATGAAATTAATGATATTCACCTCCAGTCTTTAGAAACTAGTGATATTAATTCCTGGAAACAAGATATTGGCCCGCGAGGTACTTGGACAGCTACATATACAAAACAATGGTTATTAGAAAAATTTATCCCTAAAGTTATTGATTACTATGCACAAACAAATAATTTATCGGCATCAGAGTTAAGGAGAAACATAGCAGATTATGCTAACGATCGTACTCCAATTCTGGAAGTTTATGATATTCAAGAGTTAGTGCCTTATCTTAAAGATATTCAATGTTGGCTAAATAATTATGCAGAAAATATTCCTGCTGTAATTTTGAAAGATTATTATCAAACAATAACAAATTTATTGCGGAATACTGACTCATCAATTGAAGGAATAGACTATCTAATCCGCAACTTAACTTTAATGGAAGCAGGTAATACTAGAGACAAAATGAAGAGTAATTTTAGTCAATGGAATTTTAAAGATGTTTTATATTACTTAGATTCTCAAGTCAGTAGAATCAATAATTATCAATATGAGCGAAGTTTTAAAGCAGATTTAATAACTAGAACTTTTATCTGGATTATAGAACATGGCAAAACTAGTTTCTATCAATCCCAGTTAAATGTTGCTAAACAAGCTTTATTACCACTGTGGGAACAGAGTCGTTTTGAAATGCGTTATGTAAACCCTTATCGCCAGTAAAGCAATTTCTCATCCCTGTGTTTGATTTAGTTTAAGTGAAATTATATTAACTAGTTATTTAATCACAGGTACAAAATTGAAAGTAGATCAAGCCTATTCTGCGGCTATCTAACTTAAATTCCCTGACAAACACTTTGAAGTATTTGTCGTAACCAAATACTCGCCTGGTCTTGATTTGTGAGTTTGCTCCATAGCATAGAAATCATCCACGGTTGGGTTTGTACAGGAAGTTCAAAAATTTCTAATGTATCTTTGCAAGCAAATTGTGTCACTAATCGCGACGGAATAACACTCACTAAGTCACTAGATGAAATGATAGCTGGGAGTATGAGCAAATGCGGAGTAGTTAAAGCGACACGACGCTGAAGATGATATTTTGTCAACACTTTGTCAATTTCACCAATGTCATCTCGCCTGAGAGTAAAAAGAGCTTGGGGAAGACTGGCAAAGATTTCCGGTGTCATAGTTTCCTGAGAGATGGCAGGGTGTCCACAGCGACAAATACCGACAAAATGTTCTTGAAATAATGGCATTTGTATTGATTGTCGCGGAGGATCTTGAAACAAACCCAGTGCAACATCAATTTCTCTTTGCTCTAATAAATCTCCTACACCATCTTTTTCAAAACCAATTAATCGAAAATTAATGTTTGGTGCAACCTGACGGCAAACTTCTAATAGCTTGGGTACAACAACATAACTGGTGTAGTCCGAACTCCCGATGGCAAAGGTATGTTGAGAAGTCTTGGGGTCAAAGGTTCGACTAGATTCTAATGTCTGTCGGATTTGCTGGAGAGCAACTGAGATACTGGGAGCAATTTCCAGAGCTTTTGCTGTCGGCTGCATTTCTCTGCCGATACGGATGAATAACTCATCTTGAAATAGTGTACGTAACCTTCCCAGAGCAGCACTCGTCGCTGGTTGTCCTAGATACAAGCGTTGTGCTGCTGCTGTTACACTGCGTTCTTCAAACAGCACCTCAAAGGCGACAAGCAAGTTGAGGTCAATGGATGATAAATCTATTAATCCCATTAATTAAATGTATCGCTGCAATCAATTTGCTTAATTTATAACATCTCAGTACAGTAAATCTAAAAGCATTTTGTAGGTCAAAAAAATGACGACTTCAACAAGAATTGCGGTGGTCACAGGCAGTAATCGGGGTTTGGGATATGCTATTGCTCGGAAGTTATCCCAAATGGGTGTCCGTGTAATTTTGACGAGTCGTAATCAAACAGATGGTTTAGCTGCCAAACAGCAGCTATCTGGTGAAGGACTGGATGTAGACTATCATGTCCTAGATGTTACTGATGATGCAAGTGTGCAGCATTTTACTAAATGGCTGCGTGAAATCTATGGTAATGTAGATATTCTAGTCAACAATGCTGGTGTAAATCCCACAACTAAGCCAGAAGAATCTAGCTTGCTGAGTGTTCAACTGGAAACGATGCGAGTCACTTTTGAAACTAACGTTCTGGCGGTAGTGAGAATTTCTCAAGCATTAATCCCGTTGATGCAGTTACATAATTACGGCCGTATCGTCAATATTTCTACCGAAATGGCTGCTCTGTCTACAATTTCCCATGATTATTACCCTTTAGCACCATCTTATCGACTTTCTAAGGTGGGAGTGAATGGAATCACAGCTATTTTAGCTAAGGAACTTCAAGGGACTAATATTCTTGTGAATGCTTATTCTCCTGGTTGGATGAAGACAGATATGGGCGGTGAGGATGCGCCTTTTACAGCAGAAGAGGGAGCGGAAACAGCCGTATATTTGGCAACACTTCCCGATGGAGGATATCAAGGACAATTTTTTGCAGAGATGCGGAAGTTCGGTGGCCCGGTTAAATTACAGTGGTAAGTCAATATGGAAAATTCAGTAGGTTTACCCCCTATTTACGAGGATACACCCGTTGATTTAGCTCCAGCTAAAGTTATTACCTCATTCCCCGCCTATACTTTTTTAGAAAATCTAGCGATCGCTCCCGATGGTACAATCTTCGTCACAAATCATGAAATTGGTAAGATTGTTCGCGTCACTCCAGATGGCAATCAGCAGATCCATGCCAGTGTTACAGGCAAAGTCAGTGGTCTGGCTTTCACTAGCAATGGAGATTTGATAGCTACAGGATGGAATGCTGATTCCGTACCTGCCGTTTTTCTAATCGCTCCAGATGGTACAGCAGAAACCTTGTTGACTTTACCAGAGGCCATATTTCTCAACGGCATCACCCCTCTATCTGATCATCAGTATTTGACAGCAGATTCCTATCGCGGTGCAATCTGGCTCATTGATGTTACTCAACCCAGTGCGTCAATTTGGTTAGAGCATCCTTTGCTGGCTCGTAGCAATTCGGAGAACCCCATACCAGCCGCCAATGGCATCAAACGCTTTTGCAGGACAGTCTACGTTTCCAATACCGAACAAATGCTGTTGCTGCGGATTACTCTTGGTATTGGTGATAGTCCAGGTGAGCCGGAAGTCTTTGTGGAGAAGACTAATATTGATGACTTTGCGTTTGATGTAGAAGGCAACCTTTACGGAGCGACGCACATTTATAACAGTGTAGTACGGGTTGGTACTGACGGTATGACAACTATTATTGCTCAAGCGGAGCAAGGTGTAATTGGCAGCACATCTGTAGCCTTTGGTCAAAGTGAAGGCGATCGCACCGCGATTTATGTTGTCACCAACGGTGGTATGTTTTTACCTCTTCCTTCGGGAGTCTTCCCTGCTAATGTTGTCCGACTAGAAGTCGGGAAAGCTGGATATAACTTTACTTAAACAATACTTAGTCTAATTATCTGTGGGAGCGCACAACTGTGCGCTTTTATCCCATATACCTGTTGTATTAAATAGTACTAATAAAAATGGAACAAGACGATCAAATTATCACGGTGGTAATTTCACAAGTTGTCAAACCAGGATGCGAAGCTGCTTACGAGGCTTGGTTGAAAGATATTACCACTGTCGCTAGAACATATGTTGGTCATATGGGTACGAATATCATTCGACCCCAACTCGGTGTGCGAACTGAGTATGTGATTATCTTCAGGTTTGACGGCTATGAAAATCTTAAGGCTTGGATGACATCGCGCGATCGCGAGTATTGGCTAGCCCAAGCCCAATCTTTGGTAGAATCTGAACCTCAAGTTCAGCACATCAGTGGCTTAGAAGCTTGGTTTTCCCTTCCCGGTCAACCACTGAAGACACCACCACGCTACAAAACAGCCTTCCTCACTTGGGTATCTGTATACGTGTTGATTAATGTCTTGAATACATTTGTCACACCTTTACTACGGGGCTTACCACCCTTCATTATTTCATTAGTTATTACGATTACTATGGTTTTGCTACTAACCTATGTGGTCATGCCCAGAGTCACCCGTTTGTTTAGGTCTTGGCTATATCCTAAAACTAATTCTATGTGAGGTTGAGTCTTATTCACGTAGAAAACATCTACAGGCTGTGATTTTGTGTAAGTTTTATCAGCGTATCTTCAAACAGAATTACTATAAATTTTAGGACGATAATTGAAACCCCTGGGATTGAACAAATTTGCTTTCAGAACACTATGCTTATTTGTTTAGAATAGCCAGGTATTTTTAGCTCTATACATTTACCTGGGCTAGAGCATTTACTGTTTTTTTGTGTTGCTGACTATACAAAATTAACTAAATTTTATTTAATATTTTAAACAATAAAAATTACTCTCATAAATCCATATTTGTGTTTTCAATTACTGTATGGGTTATTTTTTCAGATATAAAATATGTGTCTCAGAAGTTCGTAATAACGGCTAAATATCATTTTAATGCTTTTGTAGCTAAAGTTTCAAAATTCACTTCATTGTCCCAGTTATTTTTGCACCTTCTTAGGTATTTATATGACTTACAATTCAGAACAAATGCAACAAATTCTCCAAAAAGCTTTTGCTCGTCAGCAACAGGGAGAAATTTCACGGCAGCAGATTATAGAAATCGCTTCAGAACTGGGAGTTTCATCGGTATCCCTGCAAGCTGCTGAACAAGAATGGTTAATGCAAGAAATAGAAGAGAAAAGACGGCATAAATTTCATTCCCAACGACAAGGGGAGTTTAAATCACATCTAATTTCTTTTATTGGTGTCAATGGATTTTTGATTGTATTGAATCTGTGGACAAGTCCTGCATATTTCTGGGCAATTTTTCCTCTACTGGGTTGGGGATTAGGTTTGTTTTTTTCTGGGATGAAGGCTTATAAAACTAGCGGGGAATCATATGAACAAGATTTTCAGGAATGGTCTAAAAAACTATCGAAATAAATTAACCAAGAAACAGTAAAAAAATTTAAGGGGCGGTTATACAACCACCCCTATATTCCCCTCATATTAGAATTTACTTTTCATTCCCTTGTCGGGACATATATTTACTTAGAGATATTAACTAAACTTTCAACTTGAGCAGAAGCGAGTGTTGGTGCTGTAAAAATTTGTGAGTACATACTTGCTGGCTGTTGTCCACCCACAACTGGTAACACTTGACGCGCATGGGTTGCAACTTCTACTGTCTTCACATCGTAAGTTTGCGTTACCATCTTGGGATACAAGCCGATACCGATGATGGGAACAATTAAACAAGCGGTGATAAACAACTCACGGGGTTTGACATCAGCGACTACAGTATCTAAATGTAACTCTTCACTTTGCTTACCGTAGAACACTTGACGCAGCATGGACAGTAAGTAAATTGGTGTCAGAATTACACCCACTGCTGACAGGAGGACGACTACAACCTTGAAGCTGGAACTGTAAACATCACTAGTAGCGATACCTAGGAATACCATCAACTCGCCTACGAAGCCACTCATGCCAGGTAAAGCCAGAGAAGCCATTGCGCCTGCGGTGTAGAGAGCGAAAGTTCTGGGCATAACTTTACCGATACCGCCCATTTTATCCATTAACAAGGTGTGGGTACGTTCGTAAGTTACACCAGTTAAGAAGAACAAGCTAGCAGCAATTAAACCGTGGGAAACCATCTGTAACATCGCGCCACTTACGCCTACTTCTGTGTAGGAAGCTAAACCGATGAGTACAAAACCCATGTGGGCAATTGAAGAGTAAGCGAGGCGGCGTTTGAGGTTGGTTTGAGCAAAGGCGCAACAAGCACCGTAGACAATATTAACTACACCCAAGATTGCTAAGACTGGGGCAAAGTAAACATGAGCGTTAGGTAACATTTCCATGTTGAAGCGGATTAGGGCATAACCACCCATCTTCAACAACACACCAGCTAAAATCATTGAACCAGGGGCAGAAGCTTCACCGTGAGCATCAGGTAGCCAGGTGTGTAAAGGGAAGATTGGTAATTTGACACCGAAAGCAATTAAGAAACCCGCGTAAGCTAATAATTCAATGGCTTTGGGATATTCTTTCATCCCTAAAGATGCAATATCAAAGGTAAATGTATCTCCAGAGAATGCTAGGGCAAAACCGGCTACGAGAATAAATATAGAGGCAGCAGCAGTATAAAGAATAAACTTGGTAGCTGCATAGCGGCGTTTTGGCCCTCCCCAGATAGAAATTAGCAAGTATACGGGAACTAGCTCAATTTCCCACATGAGGAAGAATAACAATAAGTCTTGGGCAACAAACACACCTAATTGTGCGCTATACATTGCCAACATCAAACCATAAAATAATCGCGGCTTGTTGGTTACTTTCCAAGCCGCGAAGATTGCTAGGGTGTTAATTAAGCCTGTTAGTAACAGTAAAGGCATTGATAATCCGTCAACTGCTACAGACCAATTCAAACCTATTTGTGGTATCCAAGCGTATTTTTCTACAAATTGGAAACTTGAGTTTTGAAAATCGTAGTTTTGCCAAAAGGCGTAAATCATTAAGGCAAAATCAGCGATCGCTACTCCTAAACCATACCAACGTACTGTTTTACCTTCTTTATCTGGAATTATAGGGATGGCTAGGGCTGCCACCAAGGGTAGGGCAATTATGGCTGTTAGCCAAGGAAATGCAACGGGATTCATCACTTCTGACAATCGTTTTTTGTTTTCGCTTTTGATTACATTATATTAAGGAATTCGTACTTTTGTAAATGTTATTTATCTCTAGGGAAATTAAATTTTCCTGATCGTTTAGTAATATATACTCAGTGAGAGCAGTATTTTCCGCAAAAAAGAGAATAAATACCTACAAAAATCTTAGCTAGTCCATCCTAAATGTAAACCTTTGTAACGTCAATAAAAAACGGCAGTAAAAACTACCGTTACAAAAGTTTATGAAAGTGGGGATTAAGCATGGGTGATTGGTTAAATTTCTTCTCCAATCCCCAGTCTCTCAAACAATCCGATTAACAATTGTCCAGACTTCCCCGTCTGAACGTACATGAGGAACTGAGATAGTTTTAAATCCGGTGATAAAAGGTTTGTAATAAACCTGCCAATATAAAGGACTGAGTTGATCAGCACAAGCTTTCAGTAGACGGATTTCTTTAGCTAGTTCCCCCGCTATCTGATTGATGCGTTCAGCATGGCCGTGAGCGACTTCTTTGGCTGCTTCTAGCTGTTGCTGTTGGGTGATTTGTTGTAATTTTCTGGGCAAATGAGTTAATTCAGCTTGTTTGTGCTGTAGCTGGTTTTGTAGAGCGGCGATCGCATCGTCTATACCTTTAAGTTCCGCAAATAGTTGAGCATTTTCCCTAGCTTGACGACGATAAGATTCCACAATTGCCCAAGGTGAATCATTTTCAGGCACAATTACATCATTATTATGAGTGAGAGCCGCACGTTCTTGCTCAAGCACCTGAATTTGAGACTTGAGTGCTGTAATCTCCGACTGCATTTGCTCCAAAGACAAGCCAGGATTAATTTTTTTCATTTTGAATTTTGTACGCTTTTAGCGTTCCCGTAGGGTATGCGTGAATTTTGAATTTATACTGCGCCGTGAGTATCGAGAGAAAGCGATCGCACTACGGCCTTAATTCCTTTTTCTTTCCAAGCTGAACCCATCGCCACCTCTACAGCCTGAGAATTTTTCACGTTTGTTAATGCTAGTAGTGTCGGCCCCGCACCACTAATTACCATACCGTAAGCACCAGATGCGATCGCCGCCGCATTCACAGCATCGTAACCAGGAATTAAAGCTTGACGATAAGGCTGATGCAACTTATCTTGTAAAGCTGCCTTTAACCATTCTCCCTTACCAGTTTCCAAACCGCGCAACAATAAACCTAAATGAGCAGTATTGAAAATCGCATCTGCACGGCTAAATTCCGTTGGTAAAACTCGCCGCGCCTCCGAAGTTGACAATTCAAAATCAGGAATCGCTACCACAGGCACAATATCACCATGCCAAGGAACATCACAAATTTCCCAACCTGTTTGACTTGTAGCCGCCAGCCGACATCCCCCCAATAAAGCTGGGACGACATTATCAGGATGTCCTTCCATTGCGATCGCTAATTCCATCACCTGCGCTTGAGATAAAGGCGCACCCGCCAATTTATTAGCAGCAACCAAACCGCCGATAATCGCCGTTGCAGAACTCCCCAAACCTCTGGCGAGGGGTACACCCAACTCAATCTCAATTTTCACAGGTGGGGGTGTCTGCTCTATATATTGATATAACTTGACAAAGGCCTGATAGAGTAAATTACTCTCATCAGTCTGTACCCGTTCAGCCTCCGCGCCTTTGACATTAATGATTAATGCACCTTCATCCAGACGAGTGAAGTTGAACTGATTATATATAGTCAAAGCTGCACCAATGCAGTCAAAACCAGGCCCCAAGTTAGCAGTTGTGGCAGGGACTCTCAGCGTGACAGAAGAAACAACAGACATCTAAAAATACTCATCTAACCCGATCAACCAGCATCCCATGTAACAGGTCAAAAATAAAGGCTTCACTGGGTATAGGACATTGGGGTAAATATACCTTGTCTTCTCTAATCCCAGTCCCCAGTCCCTTGTTGAATTGGTGCTAAAGGACAAATTTGTAGTCCCACAGGGGTGTTTAAAACTGCGACTTCTACCCCTAAAACTTCAGCTAAATTTTCTGGAGTGAGAACAATTTTCGGTTCTCCTAATGCAAAAATATTACCTTGATAAAGTAACGCAATCCGAGAACTATATCTAGCGGCTAAATTGATTTCATGTAAAACAGTTAAAATAGTTATCCCTGATAGTTGATTCAAGTTTTTCAATAATTCTAATAATTCTAATTGATAACGAATATCTAAATAAGTTGTCGGTTCATCTAACAATAATATCTGGGGATTTTGTGCTAAAGCCAATGCTAAAAAAGCTCTTTGCCTTTCCCCGCCAGAAAGTTGTTCTACTAGTCGTTCTTGATAATCTGACATCTGGGTTAAATGCAAAGCTTCATCAACCTTTGTTCTATCGTCTGCATTTAAATCCCATTGCCACCAAGGTTGATGGGGGGTACGTCCTAAAGATACTAGTTGCCGGACTGTTAAGCCTGGAGGAATTGCTTGTTGTTGAGGTAATAAAGCTAATTTTTGAGCAACAACTGCGGCGGGTTGAGAATGAATTGCTTTACCATCTAACAAGACAGTTCCTGTTTGTGGAACTAATAAACGACTCATGAGTTTGAGTAAAGTAGATTTACCAGAACCATTAGCACCGACTAAACTCAACCACTCTCCTTTTGCGATTGCTAAAGATACGTTTTTAACTACAGTTTTAGCTACATATCCACCGGTTAAGTTTTGCGTTTCTAAAGGCATGATTAAAATTCAAAATTCACAAATAACAATTCTGGATCATAGTTGGAGATATTAAACTCCTAATTCTCTCTGCGTTGCTGCGCTTCTGTGTGCAATATCATCCCATGATCACCAACGCCAGAAATTTAAATCCCATTTTTACGACGATATAGTAACCAAATAAATACGGGTGAACCTAATAAAGCCGTCACTGAACCCACAGGAAGTTCTACAGCACCCAAGCGGGAAAGCAAATCTGCAATAGTCATCACTAATGCGCCTCCCAATGCACTGAGTGGTAATAAGGCACGATAATCTGTACCTACTAGTAACCGGATGCCATGCGGTACGATTAAACCGACAAAACCAATCAAACCGCCAATACTAACTGCACCTGCGGCTAATAGTGTAGCAACTCCGCCGATGAAAATACGCGATCGCGTTAGCGAAACCCCTAAACTCACCGCTAACTCATCCCCCAAGCTTAATAAATTCAGCGATCGCGCTAACAAACATCCCAAGACCAATGCCACACTAATATAAGCCCCGGCTGTGGTAACTTCTGACCATCCCCGACCATTTAAACTGCCAATTAACCAATTTAAAGCCGCCTGTATCCGTCCATCCTCTGTTAACAGAAGAAGCACCGACTGAATCGCGCCAAACATTGAACTAACCGCCACACCACCTAAAATCAACCGTTCAACAGAAACACCATCACCAGTTCGAGATAAAAAATACACAATCACCGTTGTTAAGACTCCGCCGACCCAGGCTGCCAGAGGAATCCAAGCCACGAATACACCTAAAGTAAACATGCAGATCGCGACTAAACCAGCACCAGCAGAAATACCGAGTAAGAACGGGTCAGCCAGTCCGTTGCGTAACATTCCCTGAAGTAAAGAACCCGCCATTCCCAAAGCTGCACCCACCAAAATAGCGGCTACTGTTCTCGGTAAGCGCAAATCCCAAAGAATAGTTTGATAAAGTTGGTCTCCTTGTCGCCAAATAGCTTGCCACAATTGTTCAGGAGTCATGGCGACAGCACCAAACGACAAAGAAAAAGCGATCGCCAAAACCAGAACGACAACTAAGAACACAGTCGCTAACAATACCCGTGCTTCATTTTTAGAAGCAGCGTTGACACTCTTGAACATTTTTTGCTGTCGCGGCTTGAGTTTCATGGATGAATCTTGATTACTGGTGATGAATGTACGACAACAAGTTTTTTACTTGAGGTAATGCCATCGTAGTGTCGATAGATAGCCTATCGTAGAAGTTCAGCACAGCTTTCAAATCCTGCTATCAATACTATCAAATACCTCTTGAGCAAAAACAAGAAGGACACAAGCCCCTAGATTTATCCTTGGGGTCTTTAATTTTGAATTCCCCAAGGGGGTTGACTCTACCCTTAGGGCAGAGTGTGTACTGTAGAGAGTCACAAAGATAATGCAAATATCAAGATGCTGAAGATAGGTGACTTTTCCAAACTTAGTCAAGTGAGTGTAAAAGCATTACGTCTTTACGACCAGATGGGACTGCTTAAACCACTACAAGTAGACAACTTTACAGGCTATCGCTACTACTCAGCTGAACAGCTACCACGACTGAATCGCATTTTAGCATTCAAGGATTTGGGTTTTTCGCTAGAGCAAATTGCCCCGTTACTAAATGAGAATTTACCACCGTCTCAAATTCGGGGGATGCTGCGACTCAAGCAAGCGGAAATTCAGCAATTAGTAGAAGCAGAACAAGCAAGACTCACACGAGTAGAAGCAAGACTCAAGCAAATTGAACAGGAGAATAGTATGCCTAACTATGAAGTTGTGATCAAAAAAGCTGAACCAGTGCAAGTTGTATCTATACGGGAGACTCTACCGGATTACGCCTGTATCGGTAGACTATATGATGAATTGCACGAATATCTTCAACAACAGCAAGCCCAACCTGGTAATTATTATGCTGGGATTTGGCATGATCCAGGCTATAAAGATGCTGATGTTGATGGAGAAGCTG
The DNA here is from genome assembly GCA_015296085.1 of Trichormus sp. M33_DOE_039. Lineage (GTDB taxonomy): Bacteria > Cyanobacteriota > Cyanobacteriia > Cyanobacteriales > Nostocaceae > Trichormus. Next base: position 24,807 of record DVDT01000047.1, read on the forward strand.
TGATTTCCATTGCTGGATTAGTTAATGGTAATGAAAGAATCAAAGTATATGAGTTACCAGGACTAGAAGCGATCGCCTGTTTAATTCATCATGGTAGTTATGCAACTCTCAGTCAAGCCTATGCAACCTTAGTCTCTTGGATTGAAGCTAACGGCTACAAGATTACTGGGCCAAACCGTGAAGTATATATTGTTGGTGGTAACGAACAGAATAATGAATCTTATGTAACTGAGATCCAGTTTCCAGTTATTACAGCTTAACATCCCCATATAAGCTTATATGGTACGGGTTTTCTATCGATAACTAAATTGTGAGTTGAGATGACAACAAAGTTACTGTAGAAAGCCCTCTTTCTGTGTCGCCTATTAAGCACACCTGCAAATCTCCAATAGTTTTTTGATGGCTCAGGTCTGACTTGAACAGACGACCCCAGGCTTATGAGTCCCGTGCTCTAACCAACTGAGCTACTGAGCCGTGTTTTTCACACATTTCTTAATGTAGCAGACAATTTTTGTTTTGGCTAGTCTGATTTTAAATTATTTTTTACTCCCCTGATGCCGATTACTAAATTACCTGACCAAAATTACTGAATTGGTCGGCTGTTCCCCAGCTAACTTGCATATTTAGACAGTAGATGACGTTTTTCACTCGATCTAAAATATGTAAGTTAAATGTGGAACAGCTGATGAAGTATATGAATTTCTCTAGAACTAATCTCGCTCTTTCTTAAACTAAGAATGGACGTGCTAAGAAAAAGCTGGAAATTGTCTTAGCATCTACGGGTTCTCCTTCTAGAATGGCTTTTTCCAATTCTTCAGGAGTTAAAAATACAATCTCAATATCTTCATCTGCCTCTTGTGCTGGCGGGTTGTCCAGCTTTTCTAAATCTCGTGCTAGGTAGGCGTAAAGAATTTCGTCGGAATAACCTGGTGCTAGGAAAAATTCACCTAATTTATGCCATTTTTGCGCGCTATAGCCAGTTTCTTCTTGAATTTCGCGCGTTACTGTCTCTAAGGGATCTTCATTGGGTTCTACTGTCCCAGCGGGAAATTCTAATATCCTGCCTTGAATTGCAAATCGATATTGGCGTACAAGTATGAGTTTACCTTCCGCAGTCACAGGCACAGCTAAAGCACCGCCGGGGTGACGAATGCACTCCCATTCCCCTTCGGATTTGTTGGGTAAACGCAAGCGATTTACTTCAAAGTCAAACTTGCGTCCCTTGTAAAATAAGCGTTGCTTTAATAGCTGTGGTAATTCTCTACCTAATGGCATATCTAAGATTGTGTTATGTGTAACTACGCAAAAAACACTGCTTTGGCGATCGCACCAGCGTCTTCTGAGTTGATTGAATGGTCACTTTAACTGCCCTTTAACAAATGTACATCAGAACAGTCTACTTTTTTTACCAGTTCTTTCACGGTGAATCCGGAAATAGGGTCTACCCAATCTGGGGCAATTTCCGCTAAAGGCACTAGGACAAAGGCTCGCTCGTACATCCGGGGATGAGGGATCTGTAGCTTGGGACTATCAATAATCAAGTCATTGTATAGCAGTATATCTAAATCGAGCGATCGCGGCCCCCAACGTTGTTGACGCACACGCCCAAATTTTTGTTCTGTTGCTAGCAATGTCTCTATTAATTCCTGGGGACTGAGTTTGGCTTGTAAAATGATGCAGCCATTAATGTAGTCTGGCTGTGGTGGTCCTACCGCTTTAGTTCTATACCAACTGGATATAGCTACTAGCTGAACACCTGGAATTGCTGATAATTCCTCAATAGCTGCTGCTAAAGTTGCCACGGAATCGCCTATATTACTGCCCAGTGCGATCGCACTCTGATGGATGGACACGGTTGCCACTAAATTTTTTCTAATACTTTCGATAGTTTTTTTATGAAAAAATTTTAACTAAAACAGATGTATTAATATTTACTAGAACAGTATTTGCACTCACTAATAGAATTCAAGATGCAGTAGCCAAAACGGATTTTGCTTGATTAGTGGATAAATAAATAAGTTTAATATCCCTAAAAGATTTGAGATTTAGTATTTTCTAACTCTTGATGAATTAGCCGTTTTTAGTTACTAATTTTGGATGTGGAATTATGACTTTTGGGTGATTTTCAATTCTTATCCAAAAACATTTTTGTGTAGTAATGAATTCAGTGAATTCATTATGGGATACTATACTAACACGAATGTAGTGTGCCACAAGAAACTATTACTTAGTATTTAGCGGATAACTACATGATTTGGTGAAGAACTAATGTGGAGAAGCTTACCTCCTGGTTCAAGCAATTAACCGCATTTTAAGTGACTCAGATAAGGAGGAACTGCGCTTGTCGCCCGGTAATCATTTCAAGAACGAAGAATCGACCCATGAGCGATTACCACAAACAAAGCAAGTGAAAGTCAGGCAAATATTCCAACATATGAGCAGAGCTACTTCTGGAATATTAGGCAACTTCACTAGCCGCGAGCGGCCGATTTATCGGCGGGTGTGGTTTTGGGCAGGCTTGAGTTTAGGGGGAGGGATCATAGCTTTTAGCTACTGGATCTCCACAATAGATCGCTCCTTGCCAGATAGATCAGAATTGCAAACTGTCATCCGAGAACAAACATTAACTATTAAAGCTGTTGACGGGAGCATATTGCAACAACAAGGAGAAGCAACGCGAGAACTACTAAAACTAGAACAAGTACCATATAACCTGAAAAAAGCCTTTATTGCCATTGAAGATAGAAGATTTGAGCAGCACGGTGGCATAGATCCCCAAGGGATAATGAGAGCGGCTGTGAGTAATTTGCGATCGCAAAGTGTTGTCGAAGGTGGTAGTACCATCACCCAACAGCTAGCGCGTATTCTCTTCCTTAAACAAGAGCGAACACTTTGGCGCAAACTCAAAGAAGTACGCCTCGCCCAAAAAATAGAAAAAGAGTTAACTAAAGACCAGATTTTAGAACGTTATTTGAATTTAGTGTATTTGGGATCAGGGGCTTATGGTGTAGCAGATGCGTCTTGGGTGTACTTTAGTAAACCAGTAGATAAACTGACTCTAGGAGAAATAGCTACTATTGCTGGACTCGCCCCAGCTCCTAGTGCTTACTCTCCAGCTAATAATCTCGCAGCTGCCAAACAAAGGCGGAACTTAGTTTTGCAAAGGATGCAGGAAGAAGGTTTTATTTCCGCCGCTCAAAAACAAGCCGCAATTCAAGAGCCAATCAAACTCCAAACCAGTTTACCCAAACGCTTACAGTTAGAAGCTCCATATTTTAGCAGTTATATTCTGCAAGAATTACCCAAACTTGTTCCTTCAGATGTCTTAGCTAATGGGGGTTTAATTGTAGAAACTACCCTCAATCCCAATTGGCAAAAAGCCGCCGAAGCCGCCGTCACCAAAACCCTTAAAAATCAAGGTAGATGGCAAAACTTTAAACAAGCGGCTTTAGTAGCCATTGACCCCCGCAACGGTGAAATTCAGGCGATGGTGGGGGGTAAAGACTTTGGCAAATATCAATTCAATCGCGTCACTCAAGCCCAACGTCAACCAGGCTCAACATTTAAAAGCTTTGTTTACGCCACTGCGATCGCTACAGGCAAAAGCCCCTACGATAGCTATGTAGATGCACCTTTTGTCATTGATGGCTATGAACCCAAAAACTATGGCGAAACCTTCCGGGGTTCAATGAATATGCGTGATGCTCTCACGCGTTCCGTGAACGTAGTCGCACTCAAAGTCTTACTGGATGTGGGATTTGAGCCGACTATCAATGTAGCCCATAACATGGGGATTAAATCTAAGCTACTACCTCACTATTCCCTCGCCCTCGGTTCTAATGAAGTGAACCTGTTAGAATTGACTAGTGCTTATGGTAGTTTTGCTACCCAGGGATTACACGCCCAGCCTCATGGTATCCGCCGCATCCTCAACCGCAAAGGTGAGGTAATCTGGTCAGTCGATGCCCAACCCAAGCGTGTCCTTGACCCCACTAGTTCTGCCATCATGACTTGGATGTTACGCAACGTTGTCGAAGCTGGCACAGGTGCAGCCGCCCAATTAGACAACCGTCCAGTCGCAGGCAAAACAGGTACATCCGATGAAGCTCGTGATTTGTGGTTTATTGGTTACATTCCCCAAGTAGTAGCCGGAGTGTGGCTAGGTAACGATGACAACCGCCCCACCTATGGCAGTAGTGGTAGTGCCGCTTACACTTGGCATGAATTTATGGAAGTAGCAGTACAGGGAATGCCAATAGAAAAGTTTCCCGAAAGACCAAAACTAGAAGGTCGCAAAGGTAGCATCAAAGCCAAACCTATTAGGGGGAGAAAAATCTTAAATCGTCCCTTAGAAGCTGGTGAAGAACAAGAGCAACAGGAAACTAGATCATCTAGAAGACGCAGAAGCCGCTACCAACAAACAGATGATAACTCATCTTCTAACTCATCTAGAAGACGGCGATCGCGCCGGAGACTAGAATCAACTTCTAGTGATACCAATACAGTTTCTACCCCCAGAAGGCGGCGCATCAGAAACGTAGAATCAGGTTCTTCTACACCCCGGAGTTCTGGAGATTCTGCATCCCCCACACCCTCTTGGCGTGAACGGCTTAGACCGAGGAATTAGGGATTGGGGATTGGGGATTGGGGATTGGGGATTGGGAGAAAAATTCAATGCCCAATGCCCTATCCCCATTTACTAATTAATGACTTCCTAAAATACAGCCGCTGCGTGGGGGTAGTGTTAGCGCAAGCTGCTTTGCTTCACCTTCACTATGCCAGTTAAACTCTGCTGTACCATATAACAATTTGTGGGGTTGAGTCTGTAAATTGGCGACCTCTACATCAGCTTGTGCTGGTGCTGTACCGATATTGACAGCGATCATCAGTTCTTCTTGTCCTAAAGTACGGGCGAAAATATATAATGCCCCCTGCGCTGAAATAACTTGATAGTCGCCTGTGCGTAAGGCTGGATAGTTGTGACGCAACGCGATTAATTGACGGTGAGTCTGGTAAATTTCTCTATCCCAGCTTGCTTCTAAGGGGAAACCACGGCGGGAGTCGGGATCTAACTTTCCAGGTAAACCAACTTCATCACCGTAATATACACTAGGCGCACCAGGAAAAGTGAGTAGCAGTAGGGTAGCTAGTTCTACGCTGGCTTTGTCGTCACCAGCAATACTAATTAATCTCGCTGTGTCATGACTGGCGAGTAAGTTAAGTTGAGTTAGCTGAATTTCCCAGGGGTAAAGTTGCAGTAATTCGGTAATTTTGGCAGCGTACTCAGCTGCAAACAGGGGTGGGTATGGTTGATAGTCACGGCTTTGGACTTGTTCTAAAACTACGCGATCGCCTGCTGCAAAAGCAATGGTCGGCCCAGCAAATAAATAGTTCATCACGCCGTCAAATTGCGTCCCATCTAGCCATTCGCGGGAATCTCCCCACACTTCCCCCACAATATAAGCTTCCGGGTTAATGGCTTTGACGCGATCGCGAAATTCTTGCCAAAAACCAGGTGTTTTAATTTCAAAAGGGACATCCAACCGCCAGCCGTCTATACCAAATTTAATCCAGTATTCGGCGATTTCCATGATATATTCCCGGACTTCTGGGTTGTCGTGGTTAAATACTGGTAAGGCGCGGTTGTCTGCCCAACCTACATAATTAGCAGGTAACTCACCTGTATATGGCGCAAGCGGCCAGCCTTCAATTTTAAACCAGTTTAGCCACGGGGAATAAGGGCCATTTTCTAAAATATCGTGAAAAAAGAAAAATCCTCGGCTGGCGTGATTAAATACTCCATCGAGAACGACTTTAATATTTCTTTCGTGGGCCGCGTCTAGTAATTCTTTAAAGGCTGAATTACCCCCTAACATGGGGTCTACTTGATAATAATCATGGGTGTGATAGCGGTGATTGCTGGCTGATTGAAAGATGGGTGTGAAGTAAATGGCGTTAATGCCTAAGTCTTGGATGTAGTCTAATTGTTCCATAATGCCCCATAAGTCACCACCTTTGTAACCTTGCAGTGTGGGCATAGCCTCCCAATCTTCCCAACGCGCATCACCCAATAGGCGTTTGCGAGGTTGCTTACTTCTGGCAAAGCGATCTGGGAAAATTTGGTAGAAAACTGCGTGCTTTACCCAATCTGGTGTTTGAATTTGCATGAATTTCTTTTGAGTGGTTCAGTAGTCATTTTGACTTTAAATTAAATATTTGTGGTTCTTACTTGTGGTAGAAAATTTGTAATATTTATTTTTTCCACGCAGAGATATAAAAACACAGAGATGGCAGGAAACAGGAGTTATTTGAGGTAATTAAAATTAGTATTTATTTTCGGGTTGAGCTATTAAGTCGATGTTATTAAGTAAGGTAAGACTTAAATATATTTCGGCTGAAAATTGAGGTCAAATGATATACGAAAAGCTATCTCCTGGACTGTTGTTGGCTTGGGATGATTTTCAACGGGAAGGTGAGTTAGCATTAATTACACATAGGCGATCGCTTGGTATTCTTCCTCCTAAAAGTGTAATTAAACCTACTAAAAGTGTAGTTTTTATTTATTGCGAACCTGATACAAATTTAAGTCATCTTTCACAATATGGTATTGAAATCAATCAGAGTTTTGGTGGTATACGGACGGCTTTTTTACCTTTAGATAGGTTAGAAATATTAGCAGAAGAAACTGCCATCCAACGTATTAAGCCATCACGTAAGCTGAAAATTAAAATGGATGTTGCACCCCAAGTTATGAAATTACCCAGTTTCGTTAACAGAACTGGACTAACTGGAAAAGGTGTAGTTATCGGCATTATAGACACAGGGATTGATGCCAAACATCCTGCTTTTGCTGGGCGAATTTTACGCATTTGGGATCAAACTCTCCCAGGCCCAGGGGTGAATGAAGGGCTTTACGGTGCGGAATTTACAGGGGAACAGCTTTGTATTTCTCAAGACATGGAAGGTCATGGAACTCACGTTGCGGGAATTGCGGCGGGTGCTGATGCGGTCTACAGTGGTGTTGCACCAGAGGCGGAATTAGTAATTATCAAGTCCGATTTACAGGATGCTCACATTGCTGATGCTATCCGTTACGTGTTTCGGGTAGCTGGTGAGTTGGGACGACCTGCTGTAGTTAATCTTAGTGTCGGTGGTCACGCCGATGCTCATGATGGCAGTGATTCTCTGTCGCAAATCATCAATGCTGAGTCTGGGGTGGGTAAAATTGTTTGCTGTGCGGCTGGGAATGAAGGCAACGATAACATTCATGGTCAAGCTAATATCCCCAGTGGACGCAGCCGGGGGATGCGCTTCAATGTCCCTCTCAATCAAATGGGGATGGTCTGGTTAAATGCTTGGTATCAGAATTCTGGTCAATTAGAAGTTTCGGTGCGGAGTCCTAATGATTTTGTCACTCCTTACCAAAAAATCATGACTAGTGGTAATCCTTCTCAAAGCTACGATTTACCAGATTCCCAAGTAGAATTGGTAACACCAGATCGCGACCCCTCCAATGGTGATTATCATTTCTTTGTGCAGATTCGCGGTAGGGGTAGATCCCTTGTGCAAGGTGGTATTTGGCAATTACGAGTTCGTAACACTTCAACATCAGACACCAGACTTGATGTGTGGACACTAGATGACACATTATCGGTGTATTTTACTGGTAAAAGTGTCAAAGATGCCGTAAAAATAGGTTCTCCTGCTTGCGCTAGCAGTGCAGTGACAGTGGCAGCTTACACAACTAAAGTCAAATATGAAGATATCGATCGCCAAGTCCGTGAGATGGGTTTAGAATTAAACACTATTTCCGAATTTAGTAGTGAAGGGCCACTCAGGAATAATGCTCAAAAGCCAGATATAGCCGCACCTGGGGCAATGATTGTGTCTGCACTGTCTAGTAATTTTAATAGCGATCGCTCCATGACAATTAATTCGCAGTTTGTCGCCATGTCTGGAACAAGTATGGCAGCACCTTTTGTCACCGGATTAATCGCCTTACTATTACAACGTGACCCCAACTTAGACCCCACTACAGTCAAAGAACTCCTCCGCCAAAATAGTTCCATCCCCGGTAAACCCACAGGAACTTTTGATCACAAATGGGGATTTGGATTGATTAATACGGACAAGTTGTAACTTCGTTGGAAGTCGGAAATTAATTATTCCCTCACTATTCCCTTCTCCCAGTCCCCATGAACTATCAAAAGCTGGATGCTAGTTTGGTTTTAGCACTGAATGAGGTGTTAGAGCCAGATTTAGTAAGTTTAGTTGTATTTGTCTATACGGAGCAACCCTTAAGTAATGTGGCGGCAGCGGTGTTAAGGAATCTGGGTGTGGGTGGTGTTAGTAGTGAAAAGGATGTATTTACAGCGACGCTATCACTAGCGCAAATTGCCCATTTATCAGACCAACCTTGGGTGAAATTGATCAAGCGATCGCAACATCTGCGTTTTCTTAATTTGGGCAGTGACATACATCACTATTAGTTTTTGGGAAAATTCCTGCAAGATAATCTTTGATCCCCCCTTACCAGCTGCCACATACAGTCCTAAACTGTAGGTGGGAATCAAAAGGCAGTCGGGAGACATCTTGTGAAAAAAGTATTAGCAATTATCCTTGGAGGTGGTGCGGGTACTCGCCTGTACCCCCTCACCAAACTACGTGCTAAACCGGCAGTACCAGTAGCAGGGAAGTACCGCCTAATAGATATCCCTGTTAGTAACTGCATTAATTCAGAAATTTTTAAAATCTACGTTCTCACACAATTTAACTCAGCGTCCCTTAACCGTCACATCGCTCGCACCTATAACTTTAGCGGCTTTAGTGAAGGCTTTGTGGAGGTGCTTGCAGCCCAACAAACACCAGAAAACCCCAACTGGTTTCAAGGGACTGCTGATGCTGTACGCCAGTATATATGGCTGTTGGAAGAATGGGATGTAGACGAGTACCTGATTTTGTCAGGTGATCACCTCTACCGCATGGATTACCGCCTATTTGTACAACGCCATCGGGAAACAAATGCCGATATTACCCTTTCGGTGATCCCCATAGACGATCGCCGTGCTTCAGATTTCGGTTTAATGAAAATTGATCAGTCTGGGCGGGTAATTGACTTTAGTGAGAAACCCAAAGGCGAAGCTTTAGCGCAAATGCGAGTTGACACCACAGTTTTGGGATTGAGTCCAGAACAAGCTGCTCAACAGCCATACATCGCCTCAATGGGGATTTACGTATTTAAAAAAGATGTTTTGATCAAACTTTTGAAAGAAGCTTTAGAACGGACTGATTTTGGCAAAGAAATTATTCCTGATGCCGCAAAAGATTACAATGTTCAAGCTTATTTATTTGATGACTACTGGGAAGATATTGGAACGATAGAAGCCTTTTATAATGCCAATTTAGCCCTGACACAACAGCCCCTACCACCGTTTAGTTTCTACGATGAAGAAGCCCCAATTTACACCCGTCCTCGTTATTTGCCGCCCACCAAGCTTTTAGACTGTCATGTGACAGAGTCCATTATTGGTGAAGGCTGCATTCTAAAAAACTGCCGCATTCAACACTCAGTTTTAGGAGTGCGATCGCGCATTGAATCTGGCTGTATCATCGAAGAATCTCTGCTCATGGGTTCTGACTTTTATCAACCTTCTGTAGAACGCCAGTGCAGCATAGATAAAGGTGATATCCCTGTAGGCATAGGCCCAGATACCATCATTCGCCGTGCCATCATCGATAAAAACGCCCGCATTGGTCACGATGTCAAAATTATCAATAAAGACAACGTGCAGGAAGCCAACCGCGAAAGTCAAGGTTTTTACATCCGTAGTGGGATTGTAGTTGTCCTGAAAAATGCTGTGATTCCTGATGGAACAATTATCTAGTTGTTAATCATTAGTCATTAGTCATTAGTTAATATCTTGACAAGGGAATATTGACTGTTGACTATGGACTGTTGACTAATGACTAAACTACTGTTGCTAATCGGTCTTCCTGGTAGCGGTAAGTCAAGTTTGGCAAAAAAATTAATTGCAGAATGCCCCCAGATGCAGCTGATTTCTACAGATGCCATCAGGGGGCAATTATTTGGTTCAGAGGCAATTCAAGGGTCTTGGCTGCTAATTTGGCGGGAAATTGCACAACAATTACAGCAGGCGATCGCTACAGGTAAAAGTGTTATTTTTGATGCTACTAATGCCCAACGTCAGCATCGACGAGAAATTATTACTCTTGCCCGTGACATAGGCTTTACTCACATCATAGGGGTGTGGGTGAAAACTCCGGTTTGGTTATGTTTGGCAAGGAATAGAAAGCGTCTACGCCAAGTTCCAGAAGACGTGATTTTACGAATGCACCGTCAACTTCGTGACGCACCCCCCAGCTTAGAAGAAGGACTAAATTACCTTACTGATGATCAGACGTATGAATTACACTATGGGGGTAAGGAGGGGTATAGGGGAGAAAAACTCAATGACTAACCACTAATGACTACAAGGAATTAAACTATGAGCCGAATCAATCCTTACACACTGCAAATGCAGATTACACGGATGTTTGAGCAAGGACAATCGTTCTTTGCGACGACTAAAGTACAAGAATGGTTGAAAGAACGCAATCACAATCCCTTAGATTACGATATTCTCTTCCATCAAAAACCTGCTCCTCCTGGTTCAAAGGAAGTGATGGTAGTAGAAATTGAACTGCGACGCAAAGACGGACAACCCGTAGATCCTTGGTTACAAGAACAAGCTAACCTGCACGCTTGATATTTTTCAGGGATAGATTTCCCTGTAATCCACCTGTATGTACTAAGAGTAGGCGATCGCCTGCAAAAAAACCTTTCCGTATCATATCCATCACGCCATAAAACATTTTTGCAGTATACACGTAATCCAAGGGGATGCCGTAGGTATAGGTAAACTCCTCACCAAATGAGACAAGTTGATCATTGACCTTGGCATAACCCCCAAAATGGTAATCGCAAACTAATTCCCAAGGTGCAGGTGTATTGGCTGGTACAGGCAGGCCAGAGTCTAGGTATTGAGTAAGTAGATTGTTAATATCTTGCCGAAGAAAGTCACCATTTTTTAACACAGGAAACCCAAGCGATCGCTGTTGTGGTTGTAACGCCAGAGTCAATCCCGCTAAAGTTGTAGCTGTCCCACAAGCTACACATACAGTATCAAATTTGGCTGTAACTTCAGAAAGTATCTCTGTACAGCCACGCACACCATTGACGTTACAACCACCTTCAGGAATAATCAACACTTCACCAAAACGTTGGCGTAAATGTTCTTGTAGTTCTGGGGTGTGGCGTTGACGGTAAGTGTCTCTGTCAATGTACACTAGCTGCATCCCTTGTTCCACAACAAAACTTAAAGTGGGGTTTAGAGGTAATCGTTCTTCACCACGAATCACGCCAATCGTGTGAAAACCTAAAAGTTTCCCAGCCGCCGCCGTTGCATAAATGTGATTGGAGTAAGCACCGCCAAAGGTGAGAATTTTGGTGTAATTTTGTTCTTTAGCTGTTAACAGGTTGTATTTCAGCTTGAACCACTTATTCCCATTTACCCACGGGTGCATTAAATCCAAGCGCAGTATAAATAATTCAACCCCAGCCTGAGTCAAAATTTCACTGCTGATTTGTTGTGTTGGCGGCGGAATTAAATTCAAAGACAAGATTGTAATTAACTATTCGTGACCTGATATTAATGGAATCTGAATTAAGAATTCAGTTCCTTTACCCAATTCTGAAAAACACTGTAACATTCCCCCATGTTTTTCGACAATAATTTGATAACTAATGGATAAACCTAATCCTGTTCCTTTACCTACAGGTTTGGTTGTGAAGAATGGATCGAATAAACGATTTCTGACTTCCTCAGTCATACCAGAGCCATTATCTGCAATTCTAATAGAAATAAAATTGTTGTCTAAAAGTTCAGTCCGAATCCGAATTTGTGGTTGCAATAATCGGGCATCATGGCTAGCCATTGAATCTTCTAAGGCATCAATTGCATTGGTCAAAATATTCATAAATACCTGATTTAGCTGCCCAGGATAACAATCAACCACAGGCAAATTACCATACTCTTTAATTACGGAAATACCCAAACCAATGCCATTATTTTTCCAACGATGATGCAGAATTAGTAATGTATTATCGATGCCATCATGAATATCTACTAATTTCTTCTCAGCTTCATCAAGACGAGAGAAGTTTCTTAAGCTCAGGACAATCTCACGGATACGATTAGTCCCCATATTCATAGAATTAAGTAGTTTGGATAAATCATCAGCCAGAAAGTTTAAATCAACTTCTTCAGTAAGTTCTTGAATTTCCGGGGTGGGGTTGGGGTAATTTTCACGGTAGAGGTTTAATAGAGTTAGTAAGTCTTCAAAATATTCTTGAGCGTAGGTTAAATTGCCATGAATAAAATTTACGGGATTATTAATTTCATGAGCAACTCCAGCTACTAGTTGTCCCAAACTAGACATTTTTTCATGTTGAATCAGTTGAGATTGAGTTTGCTGCAACTGGTGTAATGCTGTGGTGAGTTGTTCTGCTTGGGTTTGGGCGGCTAAAGTGGCGGCGCGACTTTGATTGTACAATTGGGCGTGGTCAATGGCGATCGCTAGTTGATCTGTCACCGCTTGCAATAATCCAATTTCGCTTTGACTCCACACTCTTTCACCACTACAATGACTACAAACAATTGCTCCTAATTCCCCAGCATGACTTTTCACTGGTAGTAACAATTGAGATGTAATACCAAATTCACTTAATAGTGCTTGTGTATTCTGATCAATACTACTATCGCTGTAAATATTATTGATACAGACTAACTCTTGATTCAAAAACACTTTGGTGAACAGATGATTATTTTGTAGGGGCAGATTACCTAACATGGGAGGTAATTGTGAATTACGAGCTTCATGGGTGATAGTGAAGCTAGGTTGAGATAAACTAACCGAATATTGAATGAAATAGCAGCGATCAACTTGTAATAAACTACGAATTTCATTGACGGCAGTTTCTAAAATTGTATCTATATCTAAGGAGCTACGAATTTGGCTAGCTAGCCGTAATAACAAGGCTTCTCTACGACTTAGAAGTTCTTCTCTAGCCCAAATACGATCAATGGCAACAGCAATATTGTTAGCAATCCAATTTAAAAGGTTATGGGTAGCTTCAGTGAGTAATTGCTGGTTAAATAATGCAATGATACCAATTAATTTCTGTTCGATAATTAATGGGTAAGCAGAAACTTGCAAGGATAAAAATAATGGATTAAGTAACTTATCTTGATGATTAACTCTCACTTGCTCATTAACAATAGGTTGATAGTTTTGAGCCATAACACCAATGATGTTATTAGCTAAAACCATGTGATGAGGAAAGTCCTGTTGACTGCGTAAAACATTACAGCTAGCATTTTGACACTGCACACCAGCTTGTAACTCCAATTGTTGTGTTTGTCGCTCGAAAGTCCAAATGCAAGCAAAGGTAATATCAAGGTATTGTGAAATAGTATCTATACAATGTTGTAAAACTTCTGGTAGTGTACCGCTCTGCGATAAAGCTAAACTGACATCTGCACTCAAAAGTGATAAACGCGATCGCTCTACTAACGCTAACTCTGAAAACTTACGCTGGGTAATATCTGTCCTAATTGACACATATTGATAGGGTTTACCATTTTTGTCTAATAAAGGTGCTATTAATGTGTCTACCCAATAAGCCGTACCATCTTTGGCTCTATTTTTAATTTCTCCCTTCCAAATTTGGCCTTGAGAAATAGTGCGCCACAAATTCGCAAAAAATTCTTTGGAGTGATAACCAGAATTAATGATGCGATGATCTTGTCCTAAGAGTTCTTCTCTAGAGTATTTTGAGACTTGGCAAAATTGCTGATTCGCATAAGTTATTCGCCCTTGAATATCTGTGATCGCCACTAAGGAATGAGCATTGAGAGCAAATTTAAATGCTTCTAATTCTTTAATATTTTCCTGTACTAATATTTCTGTTTCTTTCTGAGCCGTTATGTCACGGGCTACAGCATAGATTACTTGCTCTTCCCTATCTATATTACCGTTCCACTCCAACCATTTATAAGAACCGTCCCGACATAAATAACGATTTTCAAACCCAATTACATCTGCTATACATTTGACAATTTTTTGTGTATTAAAACTAGTAATTTCTCGGTCGTCGGGGTGAACAAATTCTATAAAAGGTTGAGCCTGTAATTCTGCCTGAGACCATCCTAGAGTCTTTGTCCAGGCTGAATTGAGAAATCTAAAGTAGCCATCAAAACTAGCAATACAGAATAAATCAATAGCTGATTCAAAGAAACGAGAGTGTTTTGCAGCTATTTGTTGAAATTGATGCTTGGTATCTTGCATGATATTTAAGTTCTGAAGCTAAGGTTCAAAATTTTTAGGAGTCATGCTAAAAATCTACTAATATTCTGTCCCAATTGACTTAATAATGGATTCATGATCATGACAAAAACGATATCCATATATCAATTTGGTTATTGTTCAAACTGTTGAGATTATATAAGCCAAGTTTCTACTAAATAGTATAGTTCCCTAAAAAAACATGAAGTCAACTTAAAAAAAACAAAATCAGGATAAGAAGTATTACGAAAAAATCAGAAAAATTTATAATTTAAGAGTGATTACTTCAAAAATACAAAGAATGCAAAATCTATGTATTTATACAAGTAAAATATTAACGAGTGAGTCCACAATCAAGTAAAAATTTCCTAATTCAGAAATATCACGGCACATGAATAAAACTATGAAACTTAAGTAATACTTAGCTAGGAAAATAAAATATTGGTACGTCCCGATAGGACTAGTCTATATTCCTTTTATATGTCTGATACCATTGCAGTTAAATAGTCAACTATCCTCTGCTAGAAGAATGTCAGACAGAAAATTTGTCAAACTTAAACGTCATCATTGAAATTTTCGTTTGGGGCTTTAAAGTGTTTCATTGATGTACGGTAACTTTTTTATGTCTGTCGAAGAGAAAGAGAAATTGTTTCACACAGAACTAGTCAAGTACGGTGTGGAATATAAAACAGCAGGCAAAGTAGCCCGGATATTAGCATCAGGAAAACCAGATGAACTTTTAACACAACAAGAAAGACAGCTTGTCAAAGATGCTTGTCAAAAGTGGTTAATCCAGAACAAGCGCAAAAAACGTATAGATTATCTTTTCAAAAACTTGGGTTATGATTAATACTGGTACTTGCGACTACCTCTTGAGAGGAGATAGACGTTTTGGAAATATCGAAAGCTTTAACCAACAATTGATATCACTCACTGATGCACTTTGTACTGAACCTTGTAGGTTCTACCATTAGGCTCAATCGTAATGGTTTTTCGAGAAGAATTCGTCCTTGTTTTGATTTAACTATCAGCATCTATGTATATTTTTGACCAAAATATACATAGATGCACTTATTTCGACTCAACTGTGCATAAGCAAAATTCCTAAAAATAAAATCTATCTATATGTAGATAACTTATAAGTACAAAGACAGATTTTAAGAACGATGAATGAGTGGCATGCTATTTCAACGCCTATGCTTAACCATGTTTAAAAGTTGATGATCAATAAAGATGGATGAGTCGATGGAAAAAATTATAAAGTCAGATAATTAATAAAGTGTTTAAGCATTACGGGGTTAGTTGTCATAGTATTGCTATATTAAGTGACTAATGGAAGTTATTTACTGGAATTACATAATTGCTCACGGCATCACCGGATTTTCATACTTTGGTATGCCCATAGTCATAGCAGTGTTATTTAGCAAAACTAAAGCAACTGTCCCTTCTAAATTTTGGCTAGCCTTTTTTTTATCGGGCGCGTTTATACTATTTTGTGGATTTCATCACTTTCTAGAAGTTTTTGAGCCACATACGCCAGTCTCCTCGCTGCATTTAGGCGTAATCGATATCATGGCGTTTATTTCTTTGTCTACCTTACTGTGGATGATGCCAACTGCTTATCAAATTGTAGAGGTGATTGCCAAATTTCAAGAAGATACGCGTGAACTTCAACGTAGCCAGCAGATGCAACAGCTATTTTTAGATCAAGGCCCGTTTGGAGCATATATCAAAGATGAGCAATCTAGAGTACTTTACTACAACCAGGAAATGCAGTCTAGATTTTTGGTAGGGCCACTGGAATGGCTAGGAAAAACGGATAGTGAATTTTTGCCAGATCCAGAACAGGGGCGGTTGGTAATGGAAAACGATCAAATTGTTGTGAAGACTCTACGCCCATTGAAGTTGATTGAAGAGGTGAAGATACCAGGCAATGAAAAGCCATATTACTGGCTATCGTTTAAATTCCCATTTAGTGATCACACCACGGGAGAGCGTCGCATTGGAGGAATTAGCATAGATGTTACAGAATCTGTAGAAGCACAGCGAGTAATCGCGGACTTAAATCGGCAGCTAGAAGAAAAAACACTAACATTAGAGTTTAAAAATCGGCAAGTTACGTATCTGTCAGATATGGTGAATATGCTCTATACTTGCGAGTCTGAAGATGAAGTATATCAAGTAGTTGCTTTAACCTGTACAAAGCTTTTTCCTAGTATGAGTGGTTGTATCAATATAATTTCTAATTCCAAAAATTATGTTGAAATTAAGAGTTTTTGGGGAGGCGAAAAAAAAGGTAAAGAAGTATTTTCACAATCGGAGTGTTGGGCATTGCGAAGAGGGAAATTGAACTTGTTATCGCCTCAGAATCTGGGGCTGATGTGCAGCCACTTACTACAGCCTGTTAACGGCGCACATTTATGTGTGCCATTGTTAGGACAAGTTGAAGTCATTGGATTTTTACACATTCATTCCCTTGAAGAAATCGGCTCAGAAGAACAACAAATTGCTGAGATAATTGCTAGATATTTAGCCTTTGCGCTCAATAATCTCTTGATGAAACAACGCCTAACCCATGATAACTTGCGTGATAGGTTGACTGAACTATTCAATCCTAGCTATATGCAGACCATAACAGATCAGAGGCTAGCGGAGGCTGAACGGTTGGGACAATCCCTTGGTATCGTTTTTCTTGATATCGATAACTTCAAATCTTACAACTCGCGCTATGGTCATTTAACGGCGAATATTGCTATCAAGGCATTAGCAAAGCTACTTTCAAAATCTATTCGCTCCTTTGATATTCCTTGCAGATGGGGTGGTGACGAATTTGTCATTGTCATGCCTAATGTTACAGTGGCAACACTCACTGAGCGAGTAGAGCAACTAAGGTTAGATATTTCTCAAATGCAACTCAAGGATGGTGATCAGATCCTCGAAAGTATCACCGCCTCTTTTGGAATAGCTATATCCGAACCTGGTATCACAGTTCAGGATTTGCTGAGTCGAGCCAATCAGGCGATGCTTGAGGCCAAGCGAACTTTAAAGAATCAGGTTATTGCATACAAACACAACCAAAATTAGGCAAGCAGGGAGAGATGGTATCAAGTAATGAGTGAAAATTAGGCTATGCTGCCTCGTTTTCTAGCTTCCTTGTAAGAAGTGCCAACATTTTTCAAGCCAGCTTTAATCATTTGTTTCTCTAACAACGCAAAGAAACGACTACGATCGCTACCTCTAACTACAGCTTGGTTATGTGCTTCTGCGATCGCTACAGGATAACCGTAACCTTTCTGTACCTGTGCAAGCATCAAACCCAAGGCTTGATCAAACATGGCTGTATTTTCTGCTACCCAAGCTGGTACTTCTATCCGTGCAATTTCTGTCCCCACATGAACGTAACAAAAATAGATAGTTTGGTCGCCATAAAGTTCTAAAATTCGGTTATTGCTACGCCACAGTGGTCCCCGTTGTCCGGGTTTGAGTTGAGTAGTCCACAAAGCAGTGTCGCGCAGGGGGTCGAATACTTTACAAGGAACTTTTTCTAATTGATTTGGGCAGTAACTCAGACAATCTGGCACAGGATGGGTACAAGCCAACAACCTTAAAAAATTTACCCCTTCCACATTACGAGAAGCACTCAGATAACCCATCAAAGGAATCTGCACATCGCGCATTTGCTGCCAAGCTGACAAAATCGGGGGTAAGATGCGATCGCGTGCGTCTGTAGGTAACTGTTCCAAAAACCAGTAAATTAGCGAACCATCCACCATTGCGAGGGTAGGGACTGGGGATTGGGAACTAGATTTTTCTTCCCCATCTCTTGGTCTCCCAATCCCGACTCCCTTGGCTAACTCAGCCAGTACTATTGCTTCCGATGCAGTACGGCGATAACTCATCCAATCCTCAGTTTTTATGCCCCACTGTCGGGACGCATATAAATCTTCTGGGCGGTAAAATACTTCTGGCAAACTATCCATGATGGGATAGCGATTTTGGCCGTAGTGAAGGACTACTCTACCGATATTGAGGAGATAACAGTAAGCAATTTCGTGATGGTTAGGGGCGATTTGCGAACCATCAGTAGCAATAACGGTGTGTACCTTAGGGGGAATGGGAATATCTATGCAAGTATTTAACGGCTCAAGGGGGGTAGCATTAGCAAAGAGAATGCGATCGCGCCATTTTTCCTGAAGTGCAATCACCTCATGTTGATGCTCATAAGCCTTTTGTAGATGCTGTTGTGCCAACTCCAAACGTTGACGACTAGCCACAGCCTCTTCCGAAAGATGCTGACTTAAACCCTGCATTTGGCGCGCTAATTTCGTTAAATCAAGCATAGATTTGAGTGCTGACGGTTGACTGTTAAACGTTGTGTGGGGTATTGGATCTGCTTTCCCAATCTCCCCTTCTCTTTCAGAGACGCTAACGCGAACGGGGTTCGCCAATCCCCAGTCCCTTAACTTACAGCCACCCAGAAAAATCTTTAGCAAATTGAGACAGGGATAATAATTGAATTTCTCGATTGTTTTGGGCAGCTTTTCTTT
Organism: Trichormus sp. M33_DOE_039; assembly: GCA_015296085.1. GTDB lineage: Bacteria > Cyanobacteriota > Cyanobacteriia > Cyanobacteriales > Nostocaceae > Trichormus. The sequence continues at coordinate 43,757 of DVDT01000047.1, forward strand.
CTGGTTGGGTATTATAACCCCAATCGGCTAGGAAAAGCTTGACATCTTTTAGGTCTGTTTGTTGTTGGACTAACTCCAATGTTTTGAGTCTATCTTCTATAAACCATAAGTTACCAGATTGAATATTTGCTGCGGCAATTAATTCACGTAAAGTTTCGTATTTGGGACGTTTTACTTCTTTACCAAAAATTGCGCTTGGCGGTAACTCTACCCCTTCCCGTTGCAATAACTGCTGAATAAATCGTCCCTCTTTAGTGGAGACAATATATACCTTCATCTCACTGGCGATCGTCAATTTCAGTCTTTCTACCACTCCTGGATAAAATTTATGGAGACTCAACCAACCATCTAAATCTGTAGCTATCCATTCATCTCGCAGGCTATCTAGTTTGACAGCAACTTCTTTTGACTGTAGCTTGTCAGTTGACAAAATCTCTGGGGTGATATTTGTCCATTTCTGAAGAATTTTGTCTTCGGGAATGTTATCTATCAAAGCTTTGATTAAAACTGGCATTTCCCAACCTGTTTCAATTACAGGTCGAAGACGATAGAATCTCAATGCTAAATCATCCGGTGGTGCGTCTTGAGCAGGCGACCAAATTTGACAGTAAGCGCGCCATGCTACCTCAAAGTATTCAATTAGTCCATCGCAAATCACACCATCAAAGTCTAAAGCTAAAATTTTTGGACTACTTGCTGTCATGGTTTTGAGGGGTAAAACTGCTGTTGTCAGCTTAACTAAATACAATCAATATTTTCTGTATCGAGATGTCGCAATCAGGTAATTAAATACTCGTACAGGGAAAGAATGAATACAAATTATTACTTCCTTACACTCCTACACCCTCGATATACTAGAGGCGATCGCCGGAGCAAAGCTAAAAATGAAACTGCTCACACCTGTACTTTTGCTTTTTCTTTGCCTTACCCTAATCAGTGTGCGTTCATTTGGGTATACAAATATGACTTCAGCACCGCAACTGCTGACCGACCCATTTTTGCAATTACCAACGGAAAATTCTGTCAGAGTCGTTTGGTTTACTGAGTTTGCAGGTCAGCAACATCAAGTTACCTACGGTGAAAATTTGCAACAAACGGCTATAGCCGCTACTACTAAACTTAGTCGCACACGGGAAGACCAAAACTCACGCATTAATAACCAAAGCCAACAGCCAGTCCAACGCCATATCTGGCGACATGAAGCCGAGGTAAATGGCTTAACTTCTGGTGTACGGGTTAACTACCGCGTCACCAGCACTAGAGAAGATGGGCAAACTATCAGCAGCAATGTTTTTACCCTCGCACCCAAACCTCAACCCAACACACCACTAAAAATTCTTCTCACCTCAGACCATCAACTCAAACCCATGACACCAGCAAATCTGCAAAAAGTTGTCGAAACGATGGGAAGAGTAGACGCAGTTTGGTTTGCAGGTGATTTAGTTAATGTCCCTGACCGCGCTTCCGAATGGTTTGATGATCAGCGAGGGAACGCATTTTTTCCTAGTTTGCAAGGCCACGCTAGTTACGAAATGGAACACAACGGCGTGAAGACAACCTATACAGGGGGAGAAATTATTCAACACGCACCTATGTATAGTTGCATTGGCAATCATGAAGTTATGGGTAGATTCGCCAGAACTGACAGCTTAGATGCTGAATTTAATGATACGATTCCTCGTGATGTTGCCCAAAGATTATATAAAGGTCAATCCTTAATCGATCACTCCTTTAATACATATACCTACGAAGAAATTTTTACTTTACCTCAAAGTCGAAAGGGAGGTAAAAAATATTATGCAGTTAGTTTTGGAGATGTCCGTTTAGTAGTCTTATACATCACCAATACGTGGCGGACTCCTAAGTTAGATTCATCTTATAAAGGTAGATATAAAGAAACAGAAATAGATTTAAATCAGCCAGAAAATTGGGGTTATGGACAGTTAATCTATGAGCCAATTACTAAAGGTAGTAGGCAATATGAATGGCTAGAAACAGAACTGAATAGTCAAGAGTTCCAACAAGCGAAATACAAAATTGTCATGTTCCATCACCCACCCCATACGTTGGGTGATAATATCGTACCTGCCTATACTGACCCTGTACAAATCATAGAACGGGATGCTGAAGGCAAAATTCAAGCTGTGCGTTATGAGTATCCCAAGGCATCAGATTATATTATTCGTGATGTCATCCCTTTACTAGAAGCTGCGAAAGTACAACTAGTTTTTTATGGTCATTCCCATTTATGGAATCGCTTTATTAGTTCTAGTGGAATGCACTTTTTAGAAACATCGAATGTGGGTAATTCCTATGGTGCAGCTTGGGGTGATCAAAAGCGAGAAGTGCCATTTGATTATCAGGACGACTATACAGCGACAGGCGACCCCAATGGTTTAGCACCTGTGTTACCTGCAATCAATCCTCTAGTTGGAGAAAATGGTCAACCTCTACCCTATGTGGCCAGTAATGATATTACAGTTTTTAGTATTTTTGAAACAGCCACAGGGACGATTAGCAGCTATCGTTTTGACACCCGCAAGCCTGATTCAGAAGTGGTCAAATTTGATGAATTTAAATTACAGTAAGGGCACACAAATGTGCGCCACTTGCATCAATGAATAAAGATTATTATTCCTCATGTTCTATTCCTTATTCTCCTTGCTCAGTGGGTGATGGGAATAGTTTCTCAATCAATTGTAAATGTGCTTCGATCAGGGGCATATTTTTGATAGCAAAAGCTTTCAAATCTTGGTCTTGACCTAGCTGTAGCAAACGACTATGGAGGATGAGATTTTCCATATGTCCATTGATACCTGCTTCAGTTATGTATGCTTGATCAAAATTTGCACCAGATAATTTTGATAGTTGCGCGATGACTGCTTGATATTTCGCTCCAATATCTGTAGGTGGAGTAATTCCTTTTTGTTTAGCCAACTGCATTAATTCTTGATTTACAGGTGTATGATCTTTGATCATCTGCTGGGCATAATCTTTCACTTTATTGTCCTGAGACTTCTGTAATGCCAATTTTGCCATTTCGACTTCTGCCATTCCCGCTTGAGCTGCTTCTGTAGCATACAATCTATCAAGTTGAGTCAACTGATTAGTTCCAGGCAGAGGATTTTGGGTGATATTAGTAGCAGTCGCTTTAGGGTTAGCTTGTGTATAACCAGTAATTGCGATCGCTGCGCTTAACCCTATAATTCCGATCAGACTGGACAACTTTTTAGGAAGCTTTTTCTGTAATAATTGCATGGTCTTAATTATCATTATTTTCTAAAGTTTTCTCTAAAATTTCTGATGGTAATAAACCTGCCCGATGAGCATCATCAGGAATACCGTGAGGATTGAATATTCCCTTTGGTAAGTACACCAATTCTCGCAGTGGTGTCACCATTGGGTCATTAGTAACTTTGTAAGGTAGTCTACCCAGGGCTACATTGTCGTAGTTTAATTCGTGGCGATCATATGTACAAAGTTCGTATTCTTCAGTGAAAGATATACAGTTTGTCGGGCAGTATTCTACACAATTACCACAGAAAATACAGACTCCAAAATCAATGCTGTAATGGTTGAGTTTTTTCTTTTTGGTGGCTTGGTCAAATTCCCAATCTACTACAGGTAAGTTAATCGGACATACCCGGACACAGACTTCACAAGAGATACATTTATCAAATTCAAAGTGAATTCTTCCCCGAAAACGCTCAGAAGGGATAAGTTTTTCATAAGGATACTGCACAGTAATAGGACGACGGTTCATGTGGTCAAATGTTACTGACAGTCCTTGTCCTATATATTGACCAGCTTGAAAAGAGGTTCGGACATAATCGCCAACTTGTTGGAGAAATTTAAACATGAGTCAATTGCTCTTTACCAACACTTTTAATAAGCAAGTTAGTCATCTTGAGCAGCTTTAACCTCTATCAAATGAAATGAATTACAGCTACAATTAACATTACTTTTTCATGTATTTGAGACTACGGACTAATTTCATATTGAATAAACATTGAGTAGTCTGATTTAGATAGAAACTAGTTCTTAAGGATGATGTAGGTAGGAAATATTTTTTTGATAAATAGCAATATCCTAACTTGAATAATATTGGCGATTTATGAAATCACAAGATAAATCGGCTATAGATTCTGCAGAATTATTATTGCATCATAATACCTCTAACACATCTGCAAATCATCAAAATATCCACACTCAACCAATAAAATCAAGAATAAATGATGGTTTTATTATCTTGTTACGTAGCGGTTTTCTCTTAGTACTTCTAGCAATATTATTCGTGGCTGCTATTTACTATGGCATAATCAACCCTTAAAACATTCAAGCAAGTTAGATGAAGTTAGCCCAAGCGAGAATAAGGCAAAAGCCCAAATCCTCATCATAAATTACTTTGGATTTAACTTGTATACACAACAACAAAATCGATTAATGCTAATCTCCTTCTCTGGTGTGATGGAAGTAGTAGTTGAATTTTTTAATACTCCTATCAAGACTAATTACATCACATTGCCTAGGACATATAGGTCTTAAATTAGCCTGATCTATCTCTATAAATACCAACTTTGCTATCAGAATCATCAATAATTGCTAGCTGATGAGCAGTAGCAAATTGGTTTAGCACAGAAGGATGTGATCAACATACATGGCAGTAAAATATCCTAAATTCAGCCAGGATCTTGCTCAAGATCCAACGACACGGCGTATTTGGTACGCAATGGCTCAAGGTAACGACTTTGAGAGCCATGACGGGATGACAGAGGAAAATTTATATCAAAAAATCTTCGCTACTCACTTCGGTCATGTAGCGATTATTTTCCTCTGGGCTTCTAGTTTATTGTTTCACGTAGCTTGGCAAGGCAACTTTGAACGGTGGATTCAAGACCCCTTACATATTCGTCCCATCGCCCACGCGATTTGGGATCCACATTTCGGTAAACCAGCTATAGAAGCTTTTAGCCAAGGCGGTGCTAACTACCCAGTGAACATTGCTTATTCTGGTGTTTACCATTGGTGGTACACCATTGGGATGCGAACCAACAATGATTTGTACATGGGTTCGGTGTTCCTGTTGTTATTGGCTGCATTGTTTCTATTTGCTGGTTGGTTGCACTTACAGCCCAACTTCCGTCCTAGTTTGACTTGGTTCAAGAGTGCTGAACCCCGCCTAAATCATCATTTAGCCGGTTTATTTGGTGTCAGTTCTTTAGCTTGGGCTGGTCACTTGATTCACGTTGCGATTCCTGAATCCCGCGGGGTTCATGTCGGGTGGAATAATTTTCTAACAACTTTACCTCACCCAGCCGGTTTAACACCCTTCTGGACTGGTAATTGGGGCGTATATGCTCAAAATGCCGATACAGGCGGACATATCTTTGGCACTTCGCAAGGTGCAGGAACGGCGATTTTGACTTTCTTGGGTGGCTTCCATCCCCAGACACAATCTCTGTGGTTGACTGATATGGCGCATCACCATTTAGCGATCGCAGTTATTTTCATTATCGCCGGTCATATGTACCGCACTAACTTCGGTATCGGTCACAGTATCAAAGAAATGCTCAATGCGAGAAATTTCTTTGGTATCCGTACCGAAGGCCAGTTTAACCTGCCCCACCAAGGACTTTACGACACCTATAACAACTCCCTGCACTTTCAGTTAAGTATTCACTTAGCAGCTTTGGGAACAGCCGCTTCCTTGGTAGCGCAGCATATGTACTCGTTACCGCCTTACGCTTTCATAGCTAAGGACTACACCACCCAAGCGGCGTTATATACCCACCATCAATACATTGCCGGGTTCTTGATGATTGGGGCATTTGCTCACGCGGGGATTTTCTGGGTGAGAGACTACGACCCCGAACAAAACCAGGGTAATGTACTTGATCGCGTCCTCAAACACAAAGAAGCGATCATCTCACACTTAAGTTGGGTGTCGTTATTCCTCGGTTTCCATACACTGGGGTTATACGTTCACAATGATGTAGTAGTCGCTTTCGGGACACCAGAGAAACAGATTTTGATTGAGCCGGTATTTGCTCAATTTATCCAATCTGCTCACGGTAAATTGCTGTACGGCATGGATGCGCTGTTATCTAATCCAGATAGTATCGCTTTTACAGCCTATCCCAATCATGGCAACGTCTGGCTACCAGGGTGGTTAGATGCAATTAACGCCGGCACTAACTCGCTATTCTTGACCATTGGCCCTGGTGATTTCTTAGTCCACCATGCGATCGCACTAGGTCTACATACCACTACACTAATTTGTGTCAAAGGTGCATTAGATGCCCGTGGTAGTAAGCTGTTCCCCGATAAAAAAGACTTCGGTTTCACCTTCCCCTGTGACGGCCCTGGTCGTGGCGGTAGTTGTCAAAGCTCCTCTTGGCAACAAACCTTCTTCCTCGCCTTTTTCTGGATGCTGAACCTTTTAGGTTGGGTGACATTCTACTGGCATTGGAAGCATTTAGGTGTTTGGCAAGGTAACGTTGCCCAATTTAATGAAAACTCTACCTACCTCATGGGTTGGTTTAGAGATTATCTCTGGGCGAACTCTGCACAGTTAATCAACGGTTATAACCCCTACGGTACAAATAACCTGTCTGTGTGGGCGTGGATGTTCCTCTTTGGACACCTAGTTTGGGCGACCGGTTTCATGTTCTTAATTAGCTGGCGTGGTTACTGGCAAGAATTAATTGAAACCCTCGTTTGGGCGCACGAACGCACACCCCTAGCTAACTTAGTCCGCTGGAAAGATAAGCCTGTAGCTTTATCGATTGTCCAAGGTTGGTTAGTTGGACTCGCACACTTCACTGTTGGCTATGTGTTGACCTATGCTGCATTCCTCATAGCTTCAACCGCCGGTAAATTCGGCTAAAGATTTAAATTTCCTCTGACCATTTTGCCATTATCCCCCTTTATTGCTATCAAAGGGGGATTTTATTATGGACAAAAATTTGTCAGATGTTACAGATTACCTACAACTGTAGAGACGTTGCATGCAACGTCTCTACATATTATGCAAATTAAAGGTACAAAAGCTTATTGATCGTTGTGTAATGATCTTACATAGAGCTACCTAGCTGAAGAAGATCGATAAAACTCATGGATGCTGAGAATATTAAACGGCGTTATGCAGCAGGGGAAAGATATTTTCCCGCCGCGAACTTAGTTAGTGCCAAACTAATTGGAGCTTATTTGCCTGGGATAAATTTATGGGGAGCAGACTTGAGTGGTGCTAACCTAGCCAGAGCTAAACTTTGGGGAGCAGACTTGAGTAGAGCCAACTTAGCTAATGCTAATTTGACTAGAGCTAACTTGTGCGGTGTAAAGCTGAATGAAGCAAATCTGCGAGGAGCTAAACTCAACTTTACCAAGTTGTACGGAGCAGATTTAACTGGTGCTTATTACGACGAAACCACGCGCTTTTCTAGAGGTTTCGACCCCGTAAGTAGAAATATGCAAAAATTTTGATGAGAAGCTGTAGAGCAAATCAATTTGAATTGATATCATGCCTTAGTCTAGCTGAAAATACCTGAGTGCGATCGCTTGCCCGTGAAGAAAGGCGATCGCACAAAATCACCCATGAGACACAATCACATTTGCATCTCATTAGCCAATCAAACCATTAATCTTCAGAGTGATTTCTAAAGAAAGCCTAAAACTACTATAGGGACTTTGTTTCCTAACCAGATAATGCAGGTAGGTTATTTGCTACTTAGAAATTACGGATAATTATGGCAGGCACACCGAAAATCTTAGCCTTTGCTGGCAGCACACGTACAGATTCTTACAACAAGAAATTGGTGAAAATTGCGGCGGCTGGTGCTTCGGCAGCAGGTGCAGAAGTTACTTACATTGATCTACGTGACTTACCATTACCGCTGTTTGATGAAGACTTGGAAGCTCAACAAGGTTTACCAGCAAACGCCAGAACACTGAAAAACTTATTGATTTCTCATCAAGGGCTATTGATTGCCTCTCCAGAATACAACAGTTCACTCACAGCAGTTTTAAAAAATGCCATTGACTGGGCATCTCGTCCATCACCAAATGAACCTCCATTGGCTGCGTTTGCAGACAAAGTAGCAGCGATTATGAGTGCTTCTCCCGGCGGATTAGGCGGTTTGCGTGGCTTAGTTCATTTACGGGCTATCCTGGGAAATATCAAAGTTTTAGTGCTTCCTGCACAGGTAGCTGTGCCAAAAGCCTATGAAGCATTTAATGCTGATGGCTCTTTGAAAGACCCGCAACAACAAGAATCTATTGAAAAATTGGGTGAAAATTTAGCAACCATACTATCTAAACTCAACCCATAAAACCAAAATTCAATCCACAGCAAAAGCTAGCCTCAACAAAGCGATCGCTCTTTAATTGTCTATCGCTAATGAATCAAAATAGAGCCATAATTTAGCTTGTCTAAACCTATTTTTTAACCATTACATTATCATATAATCAATTATTGTTGATAGTTATAAAATGCTCGCAATCTATAATTATGAATCAATCCAATAATAGTGGAATACTTGAAAGGTTTGTCAACACAGTAATGGGGGTAAAAACTGGGAATCAACAAAAGTCTTCAAATACATCAATAGCTACTACACAAGAACTAGATATCAAAGCTGTTTTAGTTTATAAACTAGGGACTATCCTCCAAATAGGAGTCATGATTCTTGTGTTGCTGGGAATAGAAAAATTGGTTATCTTGATTGATAACAATTCTTCTTTGCCCGGTTGGTTTAGCACCTTAGTAACTGGATTATTTTTTGCTCTTTTAAGTATCCGTTCAAGAATTTTTTCTCTGTTAGATAATACCCGTTCTAGTCAGACCTATGACCAGGTAATCAGACCAAGATGGTCTCCTCCACCTTTAGTATTTCCCATAGTTTGGATGATAATTGCCGTTTTGCGGGTAATTTCTTCTGTCTTAGTTTGGCAGCAAATGAATCACCAATTTTTAGTGCTGCCTTTAATTTTGTTTGTCATACATCTGGCTTTGGGAGACACTTGGAATACAATTTTTACCGTAGAACGCAGATTAGGTGCTGCTGTGCCTGTAGTGATTTTAGGCCCTTGGTTATCAGCTATAGTAGTGACGGCAGTTTATTGGCAAACTAATCCTGTAGCGGGAATGATTTTATCATTTTCTTGCGTCTGGCTAACTGTAGCTGCTGCGTTAGTATTTAGAATTTGGCAATTAAATGGATCTGAACCATTGTATCCTTTAAAACTCACACCTGTGGAGAAATAAATAATCAAAACTAACCTTGCTAGAAAAGTAAGGAAAAATATTACCTGACTTGTGATTACCAAATTCAATATCAATAAAAAGGGTAGAGAAGAATTAATTCTCTACCATTTAACTTAGAAATTTAAGATGATAATAAAGTGCTGCTATATTCAACATAAGCTACAGCTATTAAGTCGATTCTAGAGAAAAAACAAAAACTCCGTCTGATGTATTTGGCCAAACGAACAAGTTTTGCTTATCCAAATCCAAGTCAATAGCAACTGCTTCTATCTGATTGATATAGTGATCCTGATTTTTATATTTAACTAATGTAGTAAATTGACCAATTTCTAAAGTTGGTTCAATAATTCTGAATTTTACTGGCTGGTTCAATTTATCTGGTTTCCATCCACCTATGCCAGTATGTTTTATACTTTCAGTATGATATTGTGTAACAATCTTATCATTTAGATTGTTACACCACTCAGCAATTCTTTGAGCTTGACTTTGGTAATTATCTGTATTATTGCAATACCAGCCAATAGAATTTTTACTATACCTGATTGCTTCTGTAACTTTTTCTTCCCAATTTTCATCACTTGGGTTGATACTAACCATACGTCCTTCAGATTTTGAGCGATCTACATAGGTTTGAAAAGCTTCAATATCTTCCCTGTGAGTGAGAACATAAGGACGTAGTTCATTAAGATTCATGGCTTGGTAATTAACTAAAGTCATTGTTCATCCTCCGATGTTTTATAGTCTCCACTCGGTTTAATCTCAAATTCTAAATCTTCTCCTGCTAGTACGTATAAATTACCTGTACGTTCATCTAATCTTACAAGTTCTATACTTTTGCATATCCAGCCAGATGTAATAACATTAGTAAGTTGGTAACAAATCCTGTATAGTGCTTGAGTTTGTTCATTTGTGGGTTTTATTTTCTTTAAGTGATCTAAACTCAAAGAAAAATAACCGTTTCGAGCAGATTTATACTGCTCCAGCAATAACTGATAGATTTCGTTTTGACCTTTAGTCAAACCATAAGCTCTAATCTCTGATAGCAAGTATTTAATCCCAGAAAATTCAAATTCTGTGGAAACAGGGTAAAACTTACGTTGTCCTGAAGCATCAAGATTTGCATAGAAGTCAAACATTTGGATAAACTGCTCTGGAGTCATACGGTTATCTTGCTCAGAGATTTTTTTGTCACCCACCATAAATTTTTGTCTCCAATAGTAGGACTTACTAAACAGCCTAGCCATAGCCGACAAAAAAGAAAAACGGCAGGGGAATTTATCCTCTACCGTTTTCTAATTTTTTATTTGAGAATCAAATCCCAAACTTTAACTAAGACTCAACACCTTGGGGTAACAATTCCCGACGCTGTTGAGAACTAACTTGGACATTCCCGTTTTCATCAACATCAACTAAGGCGACATCGCCATCTTTGATGCGACCAGAGAGAATTTCTTCCGCCAAGCTATCTTCTAACAAGCGCATGATTGCACGGCGTAATGGTCTTGCACCGTAGCTGGGAGAGTAACCTTCTTGGATGAGGCGGTCTTTGAAGCGATCGCTTACTTCTAAGGTTATACCTTTCTCGGTCAAGCGACCAAATACTTCTTTGAGCATGATGTCCGCGATTTCGGTAACTTCCGCTTTGTTCAATTGACGGAAGACGATAATCTCATCTAGACGGTTGAGGAACTCTGGACGGAAGTACTGTTTGAGTTCTTCGTTCACCAAGTTCTTGATCCGGTTGTATTGAGATTCGCTTTGGTCTTCGCCAAACTCGAAACCGATACCACCGCCACCTTTTTCAATGACCTTAGAACCGATATTGGAGGTCAAAATCAGCAAGGTGTTCTTGAAGTCAACGGTGCGTCCTTTCGCATCTGTTAACCGACCGTCTTCTAAAATTTGCAGCAGCATATTGAAGACATCGGGGTGTGCTTTTTCGATTTCGTCAAACAGCACCACAGTGTAAGGACGACGGCGCACAGCTTCGGTTAATTGTCCGCCTTCGTTATAACCAACGTAACCCGGAGGCGAACCGATCAATTTGCTGACGGTGTGGCGTTCCATATATTCGGACATATCCAGGCGGATCATTGCTTCTTCTGAACCGAAGAAGTAGGAAGCCAAGGATTTCGCCAACTCGGTTTTACCTACACCAGTCGGCCCGGAGAAGATAAAGCTAGCAATGGGTCGATTGGGATTTTTCAAACCGACACGCGCACGGCGAATAGCGCGGGAAACTGCTTTGACGGCATCTTCTTGACCGATGAGTCGCTGATGCAAGGTGTCTTCCATGTGCAGCAGTTTCTCAGATTCGGATTCGGTGAGTTTGTTCACCGGTACGCCTGTCCAGGAAGCGACGATGTGCGCAATGTCTTCTTCGGTGACTACGGGTTCTACGCCGTCACCGCCTGCACCGTTCGTCTTGCTTTGAGCGATCGCCCGAATTTCGGCTTTGATTTCCATTTCCCGATCGCGTAGTTCCCCAGCGCGGTCAAAGTCTTGGGAACGGACAGCATCATCTTTTTCTTTTAAGATTTGGCGCAGTTCTTTATCTAACTCTTTGGCTGCGGGGGGCAATTGGGAGTTAATTAACCGCACACGAGAACCAGCTTCATCAATCAAGTCGATGGCTTTGTCTGGCAGATAGCGATCGCTAATATAACGATCAGATAATTTCGCTGCTGCGACTAAAGCTTCATCGGAGATTTTCAGCTTGTGGTGTTGCTCGTAGCGATCGCGCAAACCATATAAAATTTCTATTGTTTCATCGACGGAAGGCTCACCTACCATTACTGGTTGGAAGCGGCGTTCTAACGCAGCGTCCCGTTCAATGTGCTTGCGGTACTCATCTAAGGTTGTCGCGCCGATGCACTGCAATTCACCTCTAGCCAAAGCTGGTTTGAGGATATTCGCCGCATCAATCGCCCCTTCGGCTGCACCTGCACCAATAAGGGTGTGTACTTCGTCTATTACCAGAATTACATTACCCGCTTGCCGAATCTCATCCATGATTTTCTTCAAGCGTTCTTCAAATTCACCCCGGTATTTCGTACCTGCAACCAGCAAACCGATATCTAAGGTGACGACACGCTTATCTTCTAAGATGTCGGGGACATCTTTATTAGCAATGCGTGTTGCTAGACCTTCGGCGATCGCGGTCTTACCAACCCCAGGTTCACCAATTAATACTGGATTATTTTTTGTCCGGCGACCCAATATTTGAATCACACGCTCGATTTCCTTGGCGCGTCCCACCACGGGATCGAGCTTGTTATCCGTGGCCATTTGGGTCAGGTTCGAGCCAAATTCATCCAATGTTGGTGTTTTAGTGCGTCCAGATGAACCGGTCGCTGAAACCTCGGCGGTTTCTCCCAACATCCGAATGACTTGGGTTCTGACCTTCGATAGATCCACCCCCAGGTTTTCTAGCACCCTGGCTGCCACACCTTCCCCTTCCCGGATCAGGCCCAACAGCAGATGCTCGGTGCCAATGTAGTTATGCCCTAATTGGCGCGCTTCTTCTAGGGATAGTTCCAGAACCCGCTTTGCCCGTGGCGTAAACGGAATTTCCACGGCCACAAAGCCCGAACCCCGGCCTATGATTTTTTCTACTTCAATGCGGGCATCTTTGAGATTGACACCCATTGATTTCAGCACCTTGGCCGCAACTCCCGTGCCTTCCCCAATCAGACCCAGGAGGATCTGCTCGGTTCCAACGAAGTTGTGACCTAAACGGCGGGCCTCTTCTTGGGCCAGCATGATTACCTTAATGGCTTTTTCTGTGAAGCGTTCAAACATGGCATTTTTCCCATCACCTGCGTCGTGCCGGTACGCTGATTTTAGCACAGGCTAATTGGCTGGATGCCTGTATAAAGATAATAAACATCCAGGAACTATCACCCAAGTTGATAGGCTAACTATTATTCATTTATTGCTTTTTATTTGACTGCTGTACTGAGGAGTTTGAATTTATCAGCATTTCTAGGCTTGACTTACATACAGCAGGCTACCAAGTTGAAAATTTAATTAAGCAGTCACAAATGTTTATTATTAACACAAGTCGTGTTCAATAGTCAATTTTTTTAACAAAAACATATATTATTTAAAATAAGTTAACTAATAACATTAGAAATTTTAATCATTAAAATCGGACAAAATTTAAATTTTTCTCATTAATCGAAAAATGCTATTAACAACAGCAACATCATTTATTTCGTGGCTTCTCCCAGCTAAAAAATAACAATCATTATTAATTGTGTGCGTGATTAGTTGAAATCAATCAACAATAAATAGTATCGAGGTCTTGATTGTAAAAATTGTTATTCTTGGGAGTTTAAAATACAGAAAGCAGAATAATTACAGAATAACAGATAACTTTGATACAAAATGCTCAAAATAACTTAATAGTTATTTGCCCTACACAGGATGTGAGATTAGCCTCAAAATTACTGTAGAGACGCGATGAATCACGTCTCTACAGAGCAAGTATTTATAGTTATTGCTATTTAATATAGTCTTAGCTAAATGCTGCGATGAATTATAGAAATTATCAGACCGATACAACCCAAGAGTCCCGATGGAATAGTGATAATTCCACCCCAAGCACCAATAAATATCATTCCTGTAACCAACTCTCCCATCTGGGGATTGTCAGGACATTTATACGATATGCCAACACCTATCTCGTTTTGACAACCAAAGCGTTGAATTAAAATTAGGCCTATCCAGCCGATAACTAGCGGAGAAATACCGTAGAGAATGCAAACACCGAGCAGAACTAGCTGCCAACTCGCTGCTAGAGAATAGTATATGGCGATCGCAGCTAGCCCTGGCCCAAAAAGCAGCAGTAACAATAGACAAAACGGGTAAACAATAACCATAAATATAGTAGTCTGCCTAAAATGTGCATAAGTGACTACCGCTTTTGGCAATAAAGTTCCGCAGATGTTGGTTGAGGCTCCCCAGCAATTTAAGATTGAGAAACCTCAATAGTCCGGCTATTACAACGGTTCATAGCCTTTTCCACTCCTTGTTTAAGGCTCAGTTCCACACATTCAACCACAAACTGGAGTACAAGCGACATCAATTGAGTCTCGGCTGTGGTAAACCTTCCTAAAACATAGGAAACAGTATCTGAGTTATCGTTACTAGCCGCATTTTTGGGTTTGCCAATACCAATACGTAACCGGGGGAAATTTTGTGTATTTAGATGAGCGATCGCACTCTTCATTCCATTATGCCCTCCAGCCGAACCAGATAAACGCAGACGCGTCTTTCCCAGAGGCAAATCCATATCATCATAAATTACCAGCACAGACTCAGGCGGTAACTTATACCAACTTGTTACTGCTTGTATAGACTGTCCTGAGCGATTCATATAAGTTAACGGCTTGAGTAGGCGGATTTTGTAACCTCCTGGTGCAGTCCCTTCGCCGAATTCTCCTTGGAATTTGCGATTTTCTGTCAAGGAAATTTGCCAGGAACGAGCCAGCGCATCAACAGCCCCAAAGCCGATATTATGGCGAGTTTGGTCATATTTAGGCTCTGGATTCCCCAAGCCAACAATGAGTTGAGGAATCACTAAAGCCGATGGTGTCACAACTTCTGTCATGTTCTTTGTCAATCAATTCGCAGCAGTTACTTAAGCGGCTGAAGAAGAACCAGCATTATCCTGCTCCGATTTAATTCCCTCAATTTGCTTAGGTTCAAGTTCCGCAGTTGTTTTGACAGCCTGTTCTAATTGTTCAGCTTCCCGCTTAAATTCAGATTGAAACTCATTAGAAGCTTCTTGAAAACCGCGAATTGCTTTCCCTAAACTCCGGCCAATTTCTGGCAACTTCTTAGGGCCAAAGACCAACAAAGCCACAACCATAATTAGAGCCATTTCCGGTAAACCAATACCAAAAATATTCACGCGGTTTCTCCTCTCTATAATATGTATGTATCTATTAAAGGGGCATGGAAATATAGAAGTCGGAAGTTAATTACTCCCCAGTCCCCAATCCCCCACTTATTAAGACTAACTTTTTCAGGGGCAAAGGCACAAAAAAACCCGGATAAACCGGGTATGTGTTTTTTAGGTATAACAGCTTAGTTGCTGTATGTTCGATTAACCACCTAAACTACGCCAATCAACCAAGACATCTTGAATCACGATTGACTTGTTGTAAAGTTGCAGAATAATCAGCAAAAACACGAAAAATAGCCCCATAAAAATAGCCATTACAGGAGTTGTTCCCCAGCCAGGAGCTACTTTACCATACTCAGAATTTAAAGGTCGCAGGATATCTCCCAACCTAGTCCGTTGTGCCATAGTTCACCTAAGATTAGTTGCCAAAGCTTTTTTTAATCTTCTGTAATATTCTATAAGAATACCACTCATCATCTATAAAACACTTATGGAACCCGCAATAGTTCTTATCATTTCTGTAGCTGCCGCCGTCATTGGGGTCACTGGGTATGGGATTTATGTCTCCTTTGGCCCTCCTAGTAAGGAATTGGCAGATCCTTTTGAGGATCATGAAGACTAGGAATGAGGTATGGGGAATGGGCTTCCGCTGTGAGCATCAGCGACTCGACTGAGGCTTCACCGAACGTCCGAACGGGAATGGGGAATGGGAGACAAGGTAAATTTTACCCCAATGCCCAACGACTGCAGTTGCTTCATTTGGGGAGACCCCTGCTACCCGTCACGCCTCCCCAATACCCCACTAAAAACGGTCTAAGGTATAGCATTCAGCACATGAAAACTGGCTATTTTCCAAGGTGAAATTGTAGATTTTTGTTGCTGAGATGAGAATTCACTGCTAGGACGCTCTAATAAATCTACTGGTTCACCTAGGATTAAACTTAAATCACTCTGTAAAGATAACTCTGCTGTAGTTCCCTGAGATTCGTAACACCGGAGAATTAATTTATCTGGTTCGTCCTCAGATGGTTTGACAGCCATTAAAACTAGATTTTCGGCTGATAAATTTAAGAAACTTACCTTGTCTTGCTGAGGGAGTGGGTAGCGGGTGGAGACGCGATTAATTGCCTCTGTACTAGGGAGTGGGGAGTGAAGAGTAGAACTAAATATCACTCGCATCGGGACATTTAATTCATAACCCCGTTTTACAGTCTGGGCGGATTCCCAGCTACCAGCGTGAGGATACAAAGCATACGTAAATTCATGTAAGCCTCGGTCGGCTATTGGGTCTGGCCAGTAAGGACTGCGTAAGAGAGTGAGGCGTAGTTGTTGGGGTTGTGCATCGTAACCATATTTACAATCATTGAGCAAACTAACACCGTAAATATCTTCGTTAGTTGTTGCCGTTAAATCAGCCCAACGTAAAGCGGGAACTTCCCATTTGGCTTTGGCTTGGGGGTTTTCTGGTCGGGTGGGGCGACGAATCGCACCACAGGGAATTTCATAAGTAGCAAAGTCGGATGTCACAGAAAGAGGAAAAGCGGTTTTCACCAAAACGTGATTTTCTTGCCAGTTCACTCTAGAAGTGATTTTTAATAGGGGTGAACCTGCTGACAAAATATAATCTTGGCAAAATTCTGATTCTCCCAACTGACGCACCACACGCAGACGACTCTGCACAAGTCCTTGTTCAAGCCACGTAATAGATTTCAGGTGAGTGGCGGGTAGAGGATGCTGGCTGTAATTGGGGTCTATATTCCAAGCATCCCAATATTGCCCACTGTCTTTAAAACCTTGTAATTGATTACCTGCCCCATTCAAGATTTCCCGTTGATGGGTTTTGTCAAACACACTCGATAAATCTCCTGTGTCGGGGTCTACGATAACCAGCAGGTACTCGTTTTCTAGAATGAATTCTGCCGATGTGGGCAATGTGGAAGATGGGGAAGATTTGGGGGAAAGCCAAAATACGCGGTAGCCTACAGGGGGAATCTCGGTGGCGAGGAAAAGTAGAGTTGAGTGTTCAGATAATTGCGAGATGATTGGCTGGCCTGTTGTATCGTAGACTTGCCACTGTTGATTGGCGGTGGGTAAGGTGACAGAGACTACCTCGGAGCGTTGCCAATTGAGAGAGTTAAAAACGAAAATTGGTAAACTATTGGGATTGGGTGGCTCTGGTAAGGTAAAGTGGGATGCGATCGCTTCTAATGATTCCTGTAATATCTTCGTTCCTGCTTGCTCAACTTGTTGCCATTCTGGTAAGGCATCCAGATAAACTTGAGTAATAGAAGAACCCGGTAAAATATCGTGAAATTGATTAAATAAGACTTGCTTCCAAGCTGTTTCGATTTCGGTTTTGGGATATTCGACACCACAAATTACTTTCGCGAAAGTAGCAAACAATTCAGCTTGATAGAGTAAATTTTCACTACTCCGATTCCAGCGTTTTTGGTCGGCGTGGGTAGTATAACAGCCACGATGGAACTCTAAATATAGTTCATCATCCCAAATTGGAAATGAGGGACTGGGGATTGGGGATTCGGGACTGGGGACTGGGGAAGAAAATTTCTCCTCTGCTTCCGTTCGGCTGACGCTCACGGCGGAAGCCTGCACCCTGCCTTCTGCCTCAATTTCCTGGAGATATCTTTCCGCTGTGATAAATTCTAAATCGGGGAAAAAGGGCGAATTTTGCCAGCGTTGGGCGGTTTCTAACATATCACGGGTAGGGCCGCCGCCGTGGTCGCCAACGCCAGGAAGCCAAAGAGATGCGGTTAAATTTGTTTGAGCTTGCCATTCTAGAGAGTAGGCTGCCATTTTTATAGGATCAATACCTTCGCCAACTGGTGCAGACATATAACTAAATACTTGGCTACCATCAGGCGATCGCCACCAAAAAGCCCCATAATCAAATTTATTAGTATCGTTCCACCGGAGTTTTTGGGTAACAAAGTATTTAATGCCAGCCTGATGTAAAAACTGGGGTAACGTGGCACAAAAGCCAAAGGTATCAGGAACCCAAATTACATTCGTCAGCTTGCCGAATTTTTCTTGAGTGTAGCGTTGACCATACAATAGCTGACGCACTAAAGATTCCCCAGATGGTAAGTTTAAATCTGGTTCTACCCAAAAACCACCGACAATTTCCCACATTCCATCAACAACTTTTTGTTGAATCGTTTGAAATAAATCTGGGCGATGTTCTTCAACCCAAGCATAAAGAGCGGGAGTGGAATGACAGAAAATTAGTTCGGGAAAATCTTGTTGTAATTTCAGAACTGATTCAAAGGTGTTTTGGGCTGCCTTCCAAGTTTCGCTGACAGGCCACAACCATGCTAAATCTAAGTGGGCGTGTCCTAGTAAGTAGATTTTATCTAGGAATTGAGATGTATGCAGCTCATTAATCAGGCGTTGACGTAGGGTGATGAGAGTTTCAGGTGTGTGAGCAGGAAATTGATTGATGATAGATGTTAAGGTGTCTAGTTTTTCTGGGGTGAATTTTTCTAGATATAGCTGCAATATTGCCAACTCATCAGCGACAAAACCGGGATCGTGATAATTATAATCTGTAGACTCGTATAACAGGAGCGATCGCACCAACGCACCATCACAATGTCCCGGACTGACTAACCGCAAAGCCACGGTGAATTCTTCCCCTGGTGTCACCTCTCGACTCAGCAGGATTCTAGGCGCGCAATCAAATAAATCACCTTCTAAGACTAATTCCCCATTCACATAAATCTTGGCTGAGTCTGCCCACCACAGCAATGACAACCGCAAAGATAAACCCGCCACAGGATACCCGTGTAAACTTTGAGGAACTGTGAAGTTTTGGGCTAGCCACAAGACTTTTTGTCCACTTGTCCATGCGATGTTACCTTTAGCGTTTAACTCGATAGGTTGCCAATCAGACCAATTTGAGATGGGAAAACCAGTAATTTCTCTATCAACTTCTAGCTGTAACCAAGTAGACTGAGTATTAACTTGACAGTAATCGCGTAATTTAGCGATCGCATCTGAGATTAATTCTTTCTGGGGATAAGATACGGGAGTAGTCATATTTTCGTTAAGATTAAAGCAATTATGATAATTTGGCGTAAATCAAACCAGCTTATAAAATCAACAAAAAGTCAGAAAAATAAGCATTTTTTCTTTTGACTTTTGACATTTGACTTTTGACTTAAAATCTAGGAGTCTCACAAATTCATCAGGCTCAAATTCATTCTTTATTACCATGTCTTCTGGTCGTTATCAAAGTAGACTCTTTAACTTTGTCCATCAGCACTCCCGGCGGTTGACATCACAGTGGGAACGCACCTTCCGACATTTACAAGTGGCTACTAAATGGGGTGTAGAAATATTACTGTATCCTGTATACGTATTTTTGCAATCGGCTGATGCGGCTGTCAAAACGCTGTACTCTCAAGAACCTCCATCACAGCCAAAGTTATCGGCAAATCATAGCGATTCTGTACCAGAAACTCCTCCCTCTGTTGATACACCGATTCAGCATGTACTGGAAGCTGTGCAGAATCTACCCAGTGAAGACACAAATGTTAATCAATTATGGCGATCGCTAAAGTTACTGTGGTCGAAATTTTCCTATCATCTCACAACTAACTCCTCTAGTCCTCAAGCCTTAACCATTCCCAACAAAACTGCACAAAGTATTACCCCTAACAGCCAAAATGATGTTATTAAACAGAGGCTCTCATTAGTGAGAGGAATCGCTACAAATTTGGTCAATCGGCGGTTGGTACTCATTAGCATCGAAAATGAAATTCTGGATATTTTGACAGCGCAACAACAAACAAAATTATCTACAAGAATTAATAGTGAAATTGCTCACTATTTTTATGACGAACAGTTACCTGAAGCTCAACATCAAAAACATTTACTACCAGAAATTGAGCGTGTCTTAGCTAAATTAACAGGCAATAATACCGTAAAAATCCCCTCACTCACTGCGGGAGTACCTCAAGATTTACTAGATACCAGAAAAATTATTAACTCTCTAGACACAGCAGTCGCTCAATTAGAAGCCAAAACTATTGTTCCTAGCCAAGAAATAGTGAGAGTTACACAAACTCATATTAATATTTTCCTTTATGGCAAAGAACAGTTAGCAGCTAGAGGAGATATAGCTGTTACTGCTGATGATTTAGAGACTCAAAAATTTAATATCACTACTTTAATTGAAGCCGCAATTAATTACTTTTTCGGGATAGGTAGTAAAAACTTAAATGTTCGAGGCGCAAAGGGTAAGTTAACTGCTCAACAAGAACAAACATTGTCTAGCGGTAATCAAGAGCAGTGGTTAAATTGGCGCGATTTATATGGTGATTCCGTGCTGGTTGCAGAAGAAAATACCCAGTCAACCTTAAGCATTAATCCTGCTGTTGCTCCTAACCTATCAACAAGGTTATCTTGGGAGAAAAAATTGCCCATTCCACCAACAAAATCCGCATCTAGTTTAGTGAAAAATAAAAAACAACCCCGACACCTGGCCCGGATGCAGAAAAAATCGGGAAAGGTTATTACTAGACAACAGATTGAAACTGCTATTTCTCCTCTGAAAAATGACAGTGAAAGCATAGAAATTTCATCACAGTACCTTCATCAAGAAGAATTAGAACCGGACTGGATAGAAACTAAAGCTACTTCCGTTGGCTATGAAAAGCACCCTCTAGAGCAAGCTTTAGAATTACTAGATCGTGCAATGTTATGGCTAGAAGAAAAAATTGTGCAAATTTTCCATGCTTTGCAAAGTTTATGGCGTGGTAAATAATCAAGAGAAAGAGAAGGAAGGAGAATCAGGTTAAGTTTTAGATTGTAAATTATATTGAATAATGTAAAAATATTGCATTGTTTGTAGTACAGACTTTAGTCTGCTCTTTTTCGATTACTGTCTTAAAAAGGAGGTTTGAAGCCCTCACTACAAACTTATAATTTCGACTTTATTTGGTATTTATCTGCGTGAAAATAATTGTTTACTGTAAATACTTCAATTTCAAAAATCCACTTGATAAACCAAAAATTGAAAACTTTGTGGTAGATTTACCACAAATTCCCAGGGTCGGTGAGACAATTGTTGTTGAGAGAATTTCCCCACAAAAACAATTCGTGATTATTTTTGAATATATTGTCACCGCAGTGCAGTTGAACGCTTCTAAATCTGCTAACGCTGCTGATGCTCAAGTTAATGCTTGTTTAAATCACTGTTGGGAAGGAACATCAAATTTTAATGTTACCAACTTTCTCGAAAAGTAAAATATTTAGTGCGATCGCCATTTTCGCTAGGTTAGCGGGAACGCAAGATTGATGAATTTTGAATCGTGACATCTATCACCACAACATATGATTGAGAAAATGATTCAATGGCTTGAACCCAGTCGGTTCTTGATAATCGCTAGGTAAAAGAGTCAAGATAGCATTTTGCAAAGTTTCTAAAGCTGCTTCTACTTCTTGTCTTTTTGGTCTAGCATTGGCGGGAAAATGTATTGGTTCACCAAAGCGTACTATTAATTCTTTTCCCCAATATAAATCTTGAGTGCCAATTAAGGCTGCTGGTATGATTGGTACACCAGCCCGTAAAGCGTAAATTACAGTTCCTCTCTTCAAAGGTAGATGTAATTTACCCTCAATTTGACCCAATCTTCCCTCAGGAAAGATAATTAAACTATCTCCGTGAGCTAAAATTCTTAGCACAATACGGTCTATTTGACGTAGTATGTTGATCTCTCCACCAGTAGGGACAGTTGTTTCAATAATTTGAGCTAAGTTAATCAAGTCTTCCCTTCCAGCTTTTGCCGCTTGGATGACAGCCAGTTCTTCTTTCCATATCCTAGCTAGGGGAATCACACCCCCTGCAACACTTAAAATCAGGCGTTTCCACCATTTGTTATATAAAGTACGAGCATCACCCAAAATGTAGTAATAAGGTTGGGTGGGAAGTTCCGCCAACAGCAGCAAGGGATCAATATGATGAAGATGGTTGACAGCCAAGATAGCTGGTTGCTGCGGAACTTTTTCGATATTTTCTACTTTGATATGAAAAACCCAATGGATGAGCGATCGCAATACAACCCGCCGTATCCTAGAATCGATTCTAGGTAGAGAATTCTGTGACTGAATAGATTCTAACTGAAATAGAGTGTCTGCAATGATTTGGCGAGTAGTGCGATCGCTAGCAGCTGCGACTCCTTCTTGCACTCGCTGGATAGCAGCAGCAGTTAAAGGAGATAAAATTTCTGATGAGGTACTAATTTCTTGATCTTTAGATGACACTTTACCCAAGTTTTAGCAACCATAATAAAAAATTCTAACTTTTTTACACATCAGGATATGTCATCTGTTGATTTTGGTATTTGATTTCAACCTTCCAAGCTGCAATTTCTAGGACATCATCGCCAGCGGGGATAATAAAATGCACAGCCTTATCCATGAAGTTGGCTGACTTGTCTATGACTCGTAAGGCCGATTTCAATTCTTCAATCCATTCAGATGTCCTCACATACAACATTTGATTGTGGGAATACTTCTGCCCCTGTGGACTGAGGTAACAATCAATCGTGGTGAGTTTTAAGGCTTGATACGGTTGGAAGGTGAGTTCTATTTCTTTCTCGTCCGCGTCATCTAGGCGCACACTAATCTTTCTATCCTTTACCTCTATCACGGGGTAGTTCACCCGATGCAATAAAGGAGTGTGAGGTATTGGTTCAAACTCTGCGCGTCCGCTCATGCTTTTTTCTCTCCCTTTTCTGTCTTTTGTCTAAGTAGCCATCATGAACTGCGTACACAAGAAAAGATGAAAAAGTCTTTCCCTTATACCCCTACACCCTTAAACCCTTATACCCCTTTTTCAAGCTATGCTATCCTCGTACATCTATTGTTGTACGCCCTGCCATCCCTTTTCCTGACGTGAATTTGTATCCCTCTCTTTCGATCTCGCCATCACTAGCCCATTTACATTTGACTGCTACTCCTGCTTGTTTGCAGCACCACAGTCGTCTGTTGTCCAAAGTGACTAATCTATCTTCTGTACCCATGAAAACTCGAATCGGGGGGAAATCAGAAGCAGAAAGTTTTTTTGATTTTAGTGATTCGACGGTGTCATATACACTCCCACCTGCGGCAAATGTCTTAGCTATGGAGTCTTGGGAAAATCTGACCAGTTGCGCGTCTACAGTAAACTCGGCTTCTGAATCTTTTTCTGGAAGCGTTCCTAACTTCTCCGCATAAGTCTTCGGTTTTTCAACGTGCGTCTGTCTCTGTTCTTGAGTTTCGTATACAGTTTCACCTTTATGCTTCAAGAATTTACCGTCCACTTTGACAGCTCTGTAACCACCAGGTTTTTTACCTTGTCTTTCGACTATGTCTTCTCCAACTTTCTCGTACCAAACCCTTTGGATGAATATTGTCGTTCGTTGGATGGGAGTAGAACTATTTGATATCGTCGGAATTCCTGATGTATTAACGGGATTGACATCGGCAACTTGATGACTTGTATCATCATCCTTTCGCTGTACCGCTCCCCCACTCTGCTGTACCACGTGCGTCAACTCATGCGCCAACAACTCCTGTCCTCCGCGACTGGTAGGCTGATACATCCCCTGTCGAAAGAACACATCCTGCCCGGTTGTAAATGCCTTCGCCTGTATCGATTGACTCAACTGGTCTGCCTGGGAATCTGCATGAACCCGCACCCTACTAAAATCTGCCTCAAAGGCCTGTTCCATTGGTTCTCGAATGCTTTCTGCCAAAGGCTGTCCTCCACCTCTTGCCCGTTGTATCCCAGATTCCACATCGGGTAATGCTGTTATGTCTTTGTCTGTCACACGTTGCAACTTTGGCTGAAATGGGGTTCGGTAGTTCTCCCATGTCCGATAGTCTCCTCCTTGTTCCCCAGGCTGCCGAATACTCAACTTCGGCTGTAACATTGGAGTTCGGGATGGTTCATTTCCTGGCGGAAATATTCTGAGGTGGGGTATCCAAGAATTATCTACTGACGAATTCGACTCCTTGGGCTGTTCTTTCTGTTGTATGGTTGGATTGTCTGTAGAGTTAATCCTCTGGACTACATCTTTGGCCATTTGATCCGCCTCTTGCTCGTACCTATCCCCAGGTTCACCAATTGTCAGTTTGGGCTGCAATGGTAAGGTTTGGTAATTTGGCTCTCTTTTGGTCTGTAGCTTTGATGTTGCTGCTTCGGGCTGTTCACCATCTGTTCTCAGTATTGAAAAGTGAGGGATGTTGGATTCGTATGACCTTTTCTCACTTTCTGCGTCTCGCTGGATTGCACCATCATCATGCACTGATTCCACCTTAAATTGTTGGGGTGAAAACGCATTAGTAGTTGAGGAATCAAACGCTGATTTACTCGATGGTTTCTGTTGCTTAAAGTACATAAAAACTGTAGCTAAAGCTTATAAGCTTAGAATAAAGCTAAAAAGCGTTCGATTAATATTAGATCAAAGTCTATTGCTTTTACGATGAAAATATGCAGTTAATGATTTTTGCTGGAATAGAAATTAACACCGTGTGCAACTTTTTTGAAACCTAAAAAACAGTTGCTGCATCTGATGGTACAAGGGATTCCCTACAATATAGCTTGTTGGGAACACATAGAAGAAATTAACCCGATGATTAATCACAATGAAAGCATCTTTGCTGGTTTCGGGGATTTAAAACTTTATTATCAAAGTTGGTTGCCAGAAGGTCAAGTCAAAGCTGTATTAGTGATTGTGCATGGACTGGGGGGACACAGCGACAAATACAGTCATATAGTCGAGTATCTTGTTCCTAAACAGTATGCTATTTACAGTTTAGACCTACGTGGTCATGGGCGATCGCCTGGTCTTCGTGGTCATATCAATACTTGGACTGAGTTTCGGGAAGATTTAAAAGCTTTTCTTCAGTTAATTAAAACTCAACAGCCACAAGTCCCACTTTTTTTATTAGGTCATAGTTTCGGTTCAGTCATAGTTTTAGACTACGTTTTGCGTTATCCTCAAGCAGCTTGTGCATTAAACAGTGTCATCACCCTAGCACCAGCCCTTGGTAAAGTTGGGGTGTCTAAATTTCGTTTACTATTAGGCAAATTACTCTCAAAAGTTTGGCCAAGTTTCACTTTGAATACAGGACTTGATTTAACAGCTGGTTCAAGGGATGAAAAAGCCTTAGCCGTCTACGCGCAAGATACCCTACGTCATACCCGTGGGAGTGCGCGTCTAGCTACAGAATATTTAGCCACAGTCACCTGGATTTATAATCATGCGGCAGATTGGAAAATTCCCTTACTAATTCTTCACGGTGGTGCAGATAGAGTAGTTCTACCTGAAGGCGGCGAAATTTTTTATCAGCTTGTTGCTTATCCAGATAAACTGCGAATTGTCTATCCAGACGCATATCACGAATTACAAGATGATCTGAATTATCTGGAAGTATTGGCTGATTTAGAAAATTGGTTAGAGAAACATTTGGTAGTCAATAGTCATTAGTCCAAATTTCTCCCCCCTACACCCCCATACCCCCACACCCCTACACCCCTAAAGTCCCACACCCTTTTAATTATTAAGTTAACCTAGATAAAGATTTATTGAGTGAATTATGCACAGACTTTTATCTGGGCCGTTGAGCGTAGAGCAATTAACGGTGAAGATTGCAGGCTTATCTGCATCGTTACAGGGTAAGAAGTTGGTGCATCTATCCGATTTTCATTATGATGGTTTGCGGTTGTCAGATGCGATGTTAGCAGAAGCGATCGCAGTTAGTAACCAAGCACAAGCAGATTTAATATTATTAACTGGGGATTACGTCACTACCACCCCTGAACCCATTCACCAATTGACGCAACACCTCAAAAAGTTGCAAAGTCATCATGGTATTTACGCTATTCTCGGTAATCATGATTTATATTACAAATACTCAAAAACAGAAATTACTGATGCGCTGACTAATATTGGTATTCATGTACTTTGGAATGAAATTGCCTATCCTTTAGGAACAGAATTGCCCATAGTCGGACTTGCAGATTATTATTCAAGGGAATTTAATCCAGCAGAGATTTTCCCACAATTAGACCCGTCAAAACCACGCCTAGTATTAGTTCATAATCCTGACACTGCCCAGCATTTACAAGATTGGCGAGTGGACTTGCAATTATCTGGTCATACTCACGGCGGACAAATTATTATTCCTGGTATTGGGGTTGTGTTACCATATCACAAAAAAATCATCCGCAAAATTCCCATGCGAGTGCGGCGGCGTTTTCCCTGTCTACTCAAAGAGTTTTTTATAATTCGTCATTGGGAATGGTCACAGGGTTTACATCGCATCGGTAACAACCAGCTATATGTCAATCGTGGCTTAGGAACTTATTTCCCAGGACGCATATTTTGTCCACCTGAAGTAACAGTAATTACACTCGAAAAAGAATAGTTGGTAGTCAGCAGTCAACAGTTAGAATTTCTGACTCCACTTCACCTCCATTCCCTTATACCCCTTAACTAAATTATTATTTTTTAACACTTTCTCAAGATTTATTTTGTTTTTTGATAAGCTGTAGACGCTGGTATGAGGAGTCCCTAGCAAGTTATGCACTGGTTGTTTACAGGACGTTTAAGTGTAGATAAACTCACGGTTAAGATTGCAGGATTGCCGTCAAATTTGCAAGGCTTAAAGTTAGTACAGTTATCAGATTTCCATTACGATGGATTGCGACTATCTGAAGAATTACTAGAGGAAGCGATCGCAGTTACTAACGAAGCTGAACCAGATTTAATAGTACTAACTGGTGATTATGTCACTGATGATCCTACACCAATTCACCAACTGGCATTAAGACTTAAATATCTACAAAGTCAATATGGCATTTATGCTGTATTAGGCAATCATGATATTCACTATAATCACTCTCAAGCCGAAGTTACTCAAGCATTAACTAGTATCGGTGTTAATGTCCTGTGGAATGAAATTGCTTACCCTCTAGGAAAAGATTTACCAATAGTAGGACTAGCTGATTATTGGTCAAGAGAATTCAATCCAGCACCACTTATGGAACAACTCCAGTCATCTACACCCCGAATAGTTTTATCTCATAACCCAGATACCGCTAAAATTTTAGAACAATGGCGAGTAGATTTGCAGTTATCCGGTCACACTCATGGAGGACATATTGTCTTACCCGGTATAGGGCCTGTAGTTTACCACTATAAAAAACTCCTCAAGCAAATTCCTAAAAAACTGCGGCGTTGGATTCCATTGCTGTTAGGAGATTGTTCTAAAGTAGTGCGATATTGGGAATGGGCGCAAGGATATCACCAAGTTTCCAGTAATCAATTGTATGTCAATCGCGGCTTGGGAACTTATCGACCAGGACGCTTATTTTGTCCTCCAGAAGTGACTGTCATCACGTTAACTTAACAGTCATTAGCCATTATTTTTTCTCTCTCATTACCCCTGCTTTCCTCGTCCCCAGCCTATAAAAACGACAATAACCGCCTCAAGCTAAGAAGGAAAATATCATTAGCTTACGGCGGTTCAGTAAATGTGCAATTGTTAGAGAAGATGGAAAAAACAGAGATAAAAAATAACTCAACTAAGGTGGACACGGTTCGCAACCATTACCCTCAGAATCTGGCATCCTTGATTCCAATAGGCAGGCATTTCTGGCTGTAAGTTCAAAACCTCCACAAATAAATCAATAAACTCAAGGCGAAAACACTTATACTAGGATGCGACCAACGAGTTTAAGATTGCGAATCATTAAGGTTTTAGAGCAGGAGGTACAGGCTCTAATTCAGGGTTTGTTTTTAATTAACTTTTAACCTGTTTGTACCTTGGTCTTAATTTAGCACCTTTTTTTTCTGGTGAGCTATCTATTTACTAAACTTGAACACCATTAACTTGTCGCAACAATTGAGAAAGTTTTCTTAAAACTTTTCAGGTCAGAACTAGGAAACAGAGAACAGGAGAAAAACAAGCGACCTATTTTCTGAGAGGGTTTAAACCCACCTGACGAAACAAGGAGGCTTGACTATATTTGCTTCCTGCGTTGCTTTCACCTGTCATCTGTAACCCTTCACCTGTGTTGCTTAAAAAGAAATGTTGGTAACTCTTAACTATTCATAAAAATCAATATATAGATAGATTTTTGGTGCAGGTCATGGTTTATGATTTACCCGCAGGTTTGTCAGCAATCAGTTTCAGATACTCAGGAAGTTAATCAACGCTAGTAACAGACTATTCCCGTGTCTGATACTCTGTTATCCTCATCTAAGAGGTGGAGTTGCAGCATGAGTTGATATTCAAACAAATATTTTTTGCTGAATTGCCACGAATAAAGACTAAACTAAAAAGTCTTGTGCAGCAAAACGCCTAACTTATATAAATGATCTAATCATGTCTAAGGTTCTCGTCTCCGATCCTATCGACCAAGCTGGGATTGACATTCTCTCTCAAGTTGCTACTGTTGATGTCAATACAGGTCTCAAACCAGCAGAATTAATAGAAATTATTGGTGAGTACGATGCGTTGATGATTCGTTCGGGAACGCGGGTGACTCAAGAAATCATTGAAGCAGGTACTCAACTGAAAATCATTGGTCGTGCCGGTGTTGGTGTAGATAATGTAGATGTGCCTGCTGCTACTCGCCGAGGAATTGTCGTCGTTAATTCCCCGGAAGGTAATACTATTGCTGCGGCTGAACACGCCTTAGCAATGATGTTGTCCTTGTCCCGTCACATTCCCGATGCTAACGCTTCAGTGAAAAGCGGTGTGTGGGATCGAAAAACTTTTGTAGGGGCGGAAGTATACAAGAAAACTATCGGTATCGTCGGCTTGGGTAAAATTGGTTCTCATGTGGCTGCCGTTGCTAAAGCTATGGGAATGAAACTACTAGCTTACGATCCCTTCATTTCTACAGAACGGGCAGAACAAATTGGTTGTCAGTTGGTAGATTTCGATTTGCTGATTCAGCAAGCAGATTATATTACCCTACATATCCCCAAAACTCCAGAAACAGCCCATCTGATCAATGCTGAAACTCTGGCGAAAATGAAGCCCACAACCCGGATTATTAACTGCGCTCGTGGTGGGATCATTGATGAAGCAGCTTTAGCCGCAGCGATTAAAGCAGGAACGATCGCAGGTGCAGCGTTAGATGTGTTCGAGTCTGAACCATTGGGCGAATCAGAATTGCGATCGCTCGGAAAAGAAATCATCCTTACACCCCACTTAGGCGCATCCACAACGGAAGCACAAGTGAATGTAGCCATAGACGTAGCCGAACAAATCCGCGATGTACTTCTAGGTTTACCCGCCCGTTCCGCCGTTAACATCCCCGGACTAGGCCCCGATGTTCTAGAAGAACTCAAACCCTATATGCAGCTAGCAGAAACCTTGGGTAACTTGGTCGGACAGCTAGCAGGTGGTCGGGTGGAATTGCTCAACGTCCGCCTCCAAGGTGAACTTGCAACCAACAAGAGTCAGCCGCTAGTAATCGCCGCCCTCAAAGGCTTACTTTACCAAGCCCTCAGAGAACGAGTAAATTATGTCAACGCCAACATCGAAGCCAAAGAACGCGGAATTCGCGTTATTGAAACCCGCGATTCTTCGGCGCGTGACTACGCTGGTTCATTACGTTTAGAAGCCACAGGAACTTTAGGTACTCATTCTGTGACTGGTGCATTGTTAGGTGACAAAGAAATTCACCTCACCGATGTTGATGGTTTCCCCATTAACGTCCCACCCAGCAAATATATGCTGTTTACCCTGCACCGCGATATGCCTGGAATCATCGGCAAACTCGGTTCTTTATTGGGGAGCTTTAATGTGAATATTGCCAGTATGCAAGTAGGCCGCAAAATCGTGCGTGGCGATGCAGTGATGGCACTCAGCATTGATGATCCCTTACCAGAGGGGATTTTAGCAGAGATTACCAAAGTACCTGGCATTCGGGATGCGTACACAGTAACTTTATAAAGGCAAAAGTAAAAAGGTAAAAGTAAAAAGACAGTCTACTTCTTTTGCCTTTTGCCTTTTTACTTTTTACTTCTTTTATGGCAAACACTTGGTGGGAATTACAGATTTTATGTGAACCAGCGTTAGAAGACTCGGTTTTCTGGCGATTGGAAGATTTTGGTTGTCGGGGAACAGCCAGTGAAAGAAAGGGAACTGACTTTTTAGTCAAGGGTTACTTGCCAACATTTCAAGCACAGCTACTAGATTTAGCGGCATTGGGGCTATGGCTACGTCAAGATGCCCTGTGTGTCGGGTTATCTAGTCCCAGCTTGAGTTGGCAGCTAATTGATGAAGAAGATTGGGCTAGTAGCTGGAAACAATACTGGCAACCGCAAGAAATAGGCGATCGCTTTCTCATCAACCCCGCATGGCTACCATTACCAGAAAACTCAGACAGGTTAGTGATTCGTCTCGACCCTGGTGTAGCCTTTGGTACGGGCAACCACGCCACTACTCAACTGTGTTTAGAATCTCTAGAGATGCGCTTAAGTGCCGTCCCACAGTCTTTTGTGGGAACAGGTGGTAAACGAGAGCCTGTTGTAATTGCGGATATTGGTTGTGGTTCTGGTATCCTTTCCGTTGGGGCAGTACTATTAGGAGCAGAGAAAGCCTACGCTGTAGATACTGATCCCTTAGCAGTGCAATCCACCTTTAGTAATCGCGCACTCAATGATATTAGTCCAGAACGCATAGTCCCCGCAGAAGGTAGTGTGGACATTTTGAAAAAACTCATTGAAAAGCCGGTAGACGGAATTGTCTGCAATATTTTGGCTGATGTGATTATTCAGTTAGTTCCAGAAATCACCGAAATATCTAAATCTAGCACTTGGGCTATTTTTAGTGGCATTTTAATAGAACAATCCAACTCTGTAGCTGAGGCTTTAGAAAAACATGGTTGGGTAGTCGCTACCATGTGGAAACGCAAAGAATGGTGCTGTTTAAATGTGCGCCGTTCTTAAACACAGGTAGAATACAGAATTAGCACAGAGTGAATATCTGCCTTTGGGTTTCACAATTATCGATTAGCAATGTGACAAAAAAAGATCTATTCGGTTTACCCGAAATGACTTTTCACTCACATTTCTATAACCTAAACCTACTAACCGAGGTATAGATGGTAAATGTCCTTTAGGTGCATCTAGACTGAAGTTATATTCATCATGTTTAACCCATATCTTTTTAGTGGGGTTTATTATCCATCCAACTTTATATGCAAATTGCTGACAATCGTTACTAGCTTGTAAAATACTTTTTTGAATGCTAAAACCAAATTTACCTTGACTATATTTAACTCACAAATCATTAATATTTCTAAAGTCTTGAGCAGATAATTTTTGAATTTCCTTATCAACTAACCATCGTCCCTTTTGATGTCCACATATTTTCAGTATCACAGAGTAAGTCTCTTGATCAGCCTCTTGCCATTTTTGTTCTTTTAACAGGCTTTCTAATTTACTATAATCCATACCATTAACAGTAGAAGCTATGAATAATTTTTCTACTAATTGTGATATTTCTTTTAATCTAGTCTGAGTTTCTAAACCTTGCTTCTCAGACTTTTTTACTGTATCTTTCGTTATCTGTAATTCACGTTTTAACTCTTTAATTTCGGTACACAAATCTTGAAAATTTGAATTCATATTTTGTAGATAAATTGCCTTTAATTCTTGCAATTCCTCACGACTGCGCCGCAGTTCTTCTATTGCTTTTTCGTAATAACTTAATGGTGTTGTAAATTGACTGTTATCTGGTTTAAACATTAGCAATACCGTTACAATTACAATAGGGGATTTTAAGTAAATTTGGGATTATTTGCAAAAATAATATAGGTTGAATATATTTAATCTTTAAAAAAAATTTATTCATTAATAACGTGATAGAAAAATTTTAATTCGGTGTGCAACTTCACCGACATTTCTAGAATCTAAACCAACCAAACGAGATGTAGAGGGTAAGTGTCCCTTACTAGAATCTAAGCTAAAGTTATATTCCCCATATTTCAACCATTCAGTATTAGCTAAACCTGCTAACCATCCAACTCTATATGCAAAATGTTTATAATCTTTCTTGGCTTGCCAAATATTTTTTTGAACACTGAAGCCAAATTTTCCTTGACTATGTTTAACCCATAGTTTATTTATAATTTCCAGGTCTTGACGAGGCAACGTTTTGATTTCACGATCATCTAGCCAGCCTTCTTCACTACGATCGCAAATTTTAAGGATCACAATGTAAGTCTCTTGATCAGCTTCTTGCCATTTATTGTCTGTTAAAAGTTGCTGTAAATTTCTATAATCTATCCCAGACATATGAGAAACAAGTGTTAATTCTGCTGACAAGTGAGATAATTGTAACTGTAAATTTGATAGGTACCCCAGAATCTCTGTTTGAGGAACGATCGCCTGAGATGGAGAAGTAATTTGAGATAATTTCTCGTTTATTTGTGCTAAATCCTCAATAATTCGATTGTTCATATTCCTTTCATCGATCATACCTTCTTGAATAATTTCTAATTTCTGTTGAGAATCTGAAGCAGTTTTTTGCATCTCCAATAAATTTGTCTGAATTTCTGCTGTTTTTCTTTCAGAACTTACTAATTTCTCGTGTGTATTCTTCAGTTCATCTTTTAATTGCTGAATTTCTGAATTCAAAGATTGAGTAAGAGAATTAACGTTTTGTAAATATACATCTTTTATATCCTGTAATTCTTCACGACCACGCCTGAGTTCTTCTATAGCTATTTCATAATATTCTAGAGGAGTTTTTCCTTGATTTTTATCTACCTTAAACATAAATTAAATTCCTATATTATAATTATTCGTTATTATTCAATAGCTTTGGTGAGTAATTAGCATGTAAAGTTAAGCTATCTCTATCGTTATCACTTTCCATAACACCACGCCAACATTTACACAACAATCCGTAATTAATCCAATCTTGAATAGCTCTTTTTTTTAACTCTGGAGACCGGCTCACTAAAGCAGCCATTCTTTCTGCATTATGTTGTAGTTGTCCATAAACTTTCAACACTTCATCAATTGGTGTGTTCTCATTTAACTTACTCAACTCGTAACATTCGCTGAGTTCATAAAGCTCAACATCAGACAACATACCGCCTGGTTTCCAGGATATCTTCAGCTTTTGTCTACATTTATCCAAAGGAGATGGTAATGCGTGGACTAAATATCTTTTCAACTCATGCCGAATTATTTCGATTTCTGTCTTTATATTTTTACATATTTCATCTACTATCTGATTAGCATCTTGAAACAACTTATTTTCTAAAATCTCAATTTTTTGTATACTTTTATAGATACTGTCATCAGCTAGGCTAATTGCATCCATAATGGACAATGTCATTTGATTGATACGGTTTTCTAGATAAAAGTCTGTTTCTGCAAGAGTTTCACTAATAGCTTGTTTGGTTTCAGAAATAGCTTGTTTACGGATAGTTTCTATTGTTTCTAAATTTTTTTTCAATTTCCCATCTGCTGTTTCCAAGAGCTGATTAATATCAGCCACAGTTTTAGTTTCTAATTTTTCAGTATCTTTGATTGTCTGAGCAATACGTTGTTGAGTTATATAATCAAGTTTGTTTGCTAAAGGATACAGTTTGTTATCAAACAATCCACCTATTTCTCTACGAAAATCCTTGATAATATTTTTTGATGCACCTTCAAATTTCTTAACAAGACCTGAAAATAGAAAACCGAGCATTTCTCAACACCCTTTACTAGATGAAATAGATGTTATTTATAAATATATAAATAACATCTATTTTTTTAAGTGTCGATGACAAATATTGATTGAACAAAACCGTAAAAATTCGGTGGACAAACTATATATTGATGAATAATAAGTTGATAATTATAGACGTATATACGAGTTTTGTTATGGATATAACTTACTTTGTGCGCGAAGCGCAACACAAGCGCGATATGCTGGGAATATAGGAATCCGACTTGATTATTGAAATTACTTA
The DNA here is from genome assembly GCA_015296085.1 of Trichormus sp. M33_DOE_039. GTDB lineage: Bacteria > Cyanobacteriota > Cyanobacteriia > Cyanobacteriales > Nostocaceae > Trichormus. The sequence goes on from DVDT01000047.1 coordinate 77,930, forward strand.
CATAGATAGAGAAAAGGAAACATATGTGTACTGATTTTTTCAGACATCAAAATATGATTCCTATAGATAGTAGGCTGATTTATATTGATGATTAATTAACATCAAAGAGAGTTTAGAGGCGTGAATGTTTACGCCTCTAAACTTAACATTTGTTAAAGTAAACCTTGCAACCTTTGAACTAACTGTGGTGCTTGCAAAACACCTTCAACTCGATCAACGGCTCGACCGTCCTTAAACAATACCAGTGTCGGTAGAGCATAAATTTCATGCTGACTGGCTAATTCTGTGTATTTTTCCGTGTCAATTTTGACAATACGCAAACGTCCTTGTAATTGAGCATTGACTTGCTCTAAAATCGGCCCCATCATCTGGCAAGGGCCACACCATTCAGCATAAAAATCTACTAAAACAGGTACATCAGAAGTAGATAGCATCTCATCAAAGCTGTTGAATTGTTTGTTAGTAGCCATATGACACACACCAATTCTTTATTGATTGAATTCAATCTTAATGTCTGCTTTCAAAAAACGGTGTAACATTATTTTGTTTTTATTGTTGCAAAAGGAATTGGGGATTGCGGACTTGGGGAATAGGTTCTGGGAAAGAGATTTTGAGCATCAAATACTTTTTAAAATTTGGAATTCTTGATCAGTTGTAGGTACAAATCACCATAAGATAATTAGCGCGGTAATTGAAATTTTGAGGAATAGTTCATGGCTATTTTAAGTGAAAATTTAAAAGGGCAAGTAGCCGTTGTCACAGGTGCTTCACGAGGAATTGGGCGGGCGATCGCACTAGAATTATCTACCTATGGTGCAACTGTCGTAGTTAACTATGCTAGTTCTAGTGGTGCTGCTGACAAGGTAGTAGCAGAAATTACTGCTAGCGGTGGAGAAGCGATCGCCCTCCAAGCCGACGTTTCCCAAGCTGATCAGGTAGAGGCTCTTGTCAATGCTGTCATGGACAAGTTTAAACGCATTGATATTTTAGTGAATAATGCCGGAATCACTCGCGATACTCTACTTTTGCGGATGAAGCCAGAAGATTGGCAAGCTGTAATTGACTTAAATTTAACAGGCGTGTTTTTATGTACTCGTGCTGTGAGTAAAATCATGCTCAAACAGCGTTCCGGGCGTATTATTAGTATTACTTCCGTAGCCGGACAAATGGGTAATCCAGGTCAGGCTAACTACAGTGCAGCTAAAGCAGGTGTCATCGGCTTTACAAAAACCGTTGCTAAAGAACTCGCTTCTCGTGGGATTACAGTAAATGCTGTTGCTCCCGGTTTCATTGCTACTGACATGACCAGCGACCTCAAAGCTGATGAAATTCTCAAATACATCCCCTTGGGTCGTTATGGTCAACCAGAAGAAATCGCTGGGATGGTACGTTTTCTAGCAGCCGATCCCGCAGCATCTTACATCACAGGACAGGTGTTTAACGTTGATGGCGGGATGGTGATGGCTTAAATTTGGGAATGGGGATTGGGGAATGGGGAATGAGGCATTGGGCATCAGTTAAAATCTTCTCTACACCCTTACACCCCTACACCCCTACACCCCTATCTTTCTTCCTTTCCTATGATCCTTTGCCAGACAGTAAAGCCGAGCAGGGCAATAATGCTAGTAGTGGTGGCAATCATTACAGCAAAGCTCATGCCTTGGATTCTCATTGCTAGCAAGTTGCACAATAAAGTGATGAACCACAGAGTAAATGCAGCTCGACGTTGAGAAAATCCCCAAGCGAGTAAACGGTGATGTAGGTGGTCTTTTCCAGGGGTACTAAGAGGGTTTTTGCCTGCTAATAATCGGCGGATAAACACTTGGGTTGTGTCTAGTACTGGCAACAACAGGAATAAAACTGAGGGGCCAAGGGCATATATAGTATTACGTTGCAGGCTACCTAAAATACTTGTTGCTGCCAAAACATAACCAAAAAAGTACGCCCCAGCATCGCCCATGATAATCCTTGAAGGGTGGAAGTTATGGCGCAAAAAGCCCAAAGCTGCACCCCCCAAAGCTGCTAAGACTAGGGTAGCTGCCGCCCGATTGGGGAATTGGGCGGAAACCCCTAATAAACTCATGGCAGTGATAAAACTAATCCCACCTGCCAACCCATCCATGCCATCCATCAAGTTGACAGCGTTGGTGATGCCAACAATCCACAACACTGTCAGCAACATCGAAAAAATAGAGTCTATCGGCGTACCCAAAGTTACATCAACACTAATGCCATTAGCAAATAGTAATAATGCTGTGATAATTTGCGTCCACAAGCGTACAGAGGGGGGTAATCCGAACTGATCGTCTATAAAGCCGACCAAGACTAGAATTGAACCTCCCAGTAAAATAGTCAATACTTGAGCTAATACATTCTGGAGTTCAATGGGACGCAGTAGGCTAGCTAATACCAGTGCGGCAATTACTCCCGCATAAATAGCTAAACCTCCTGCATTTGGCAAAGGTTCTCGGTTGAGTCTTCTGGCGTTTGGTTGGTCAGCCCAACCCACCCGCAATGCGAATTTACGTACTGTGGGGATTAAACGCCAAGTTACTAACCAAGCCAACGTAAATGTAAATACTACTGCCAACCAGCCGGTGCCGCTAGGTTTAGCAATGCCAATTAACTTAAGGGAGTTCTCTAAATTCAGAACCATCTCCCGATTTAACCATTACTGCCAGTATCCTACATGAGCATCAAGTGTATATTACTCAATTTTTTTGATCTTCAGATGTGATTTGGGACGTTTAGGTACTTAGCACTCTGAGTCAGTGAGTGCTAAATTGTCTAATGGAAACGCTAGAGAAAGGGAACATGGCAAAAATTATTTCATTTGATGAAGAATCACGGCGCGCTCTAGAACGGGGTGTAAATGCCCTGGCTGATGCTGTAAAAATCACTTTGGGGCCAAAAGGTCGCAACGTGCTTTTAGAAAAAAAATTTGGTATTCCCCAAATTGTCAATGACGGGATCACCGTTGCTAAAGAAATTGAATTAGAAGATCCTTTAGAAAATACTGGGGCTAGACTGATTCAAGAGGTAGCTTCTAAAACTAAAGATGTAGCTGGAGATGGCACAACTACAGCTACAGTTTTGGTGCAAGCCTTGATTAAAGAAGGGTTGAAGAACGTTGCCGCAGGTAGCAATCCAGTTAGCTTGAAACGGGGCATCGATAAAACTATTGAAGCCCTGGTAGCAGAAATTGCCAATGTTGCCAAACCAGTAGAAGGTAGTGCGATCGCACAAGTAGCTACTGTCTCAGCGGGTAACGACGAAGAAGTCGGTAAAATGATTTCCGACGCAATGGAAATAGTCACCAAAGACGGCGTAATCACCGTTGAAGAATCGAAATCTCTCACTACCGAACTAGAAGTAGTGGAAGGGATGCAGATTGATCGTGGTTATATTTCCCCCTACTTCGTCACCAATAACGACCGAATGACGGTAGAGTACGAAAATGTCCGCATCCTCATTACTGATAAGAAAATCAGCAGCATCCAAGATTTAGTGCCTGTATTGGAAAAAGTTGCCCGTTTGGGTCAACCTCTGCTGATTATTGCTGAAGATATAGAGGGAGATGCTTTAGCAACCTTAGTTGTGAACAAAGCACGGGGTGTGTTAGCTGTAGCAGCAATTAAAGCCCCTGGATTTGGCGAACGCCGCAAAGCCTTGTTGCAAGATATTGCCATCCTCACCGATGGGCAAATGATTTCCGAAGAAATCGGACTCAGCTTAGACACCGCAACTTTGGAAATGTTGGGAACTGCCCGCAAAATCACCATTGACAAAGAAAATACCACCATTGTGGCTGGTAGTTCTGCTAAACCAGAAGTACAAAAGCGGATTGGACAAATTCGCAAGCAGTTGGAAGAAACTGATTCCGAATACGATCAAGAAAAACTCCAAGAACGCATTGCCAAATTAGCTGGTGGTGTGGCAGTGATTAAAGTCGGTGCAGCTACAGAAACCGAACTCAAAGACCGTAAATTGCGGATTGAAGATGCACTTAATGCTACTAAAGCAGCTGTAGAAGAAGGCATTGTTCCCGGTGGCGGTACAACCTTGATTCACTTGTCCAAAAAGGTAGACGAAATTAAGAACAGCCTAAATGGAGAAGAAAAAATCGGGGCTGACATCATCAAACGTGCCTTGGAAGCACCCTTGCGTCAAATTGCTGACAACGCGGGTGCAGAAGGTTCTGTCATCGTCTCCAAAGTCAGAGATAGCGAATTCAACCAGGGTTACAACGCTGCCACTGGTGAGTTTGAAGACTTGATTGCAGCTGGGATTATTGACCCTGCCAAAGTCGTACGTTCCGCATTACAAAATGCCGCTTCTATTGCGGGTATGGTTTTAACCACCGAAGCGATCGTTGTCGAAAAACCAGAGAAGAAAGCACCTGCTGCCCCTGATGCCGGTATGGGCGGCATGGGTGGTATGGGCGGTATGGGCGGTATGGGCGGTATGGGTATGTTCTAGTGAACAGGGGTGTGGGGGTGTAAGGGTGTAGGGGAGGAAATTATACCCAGTCCCCAATCCCCAATCCCTAATTCCCAATCGCCCAAAACATTAGGGGCAACTTCCCCACGATCGCCTGCTGTTGCAGAAGAACCTAGGGAAGCTGCCCCTAAATTTTAATTAAAGTTACTTTACAAAACTTTATTTGTTCCAATTCTCCAAAATTCAGCCTTTTTGAATTTTGAATTTTGAATTGGTATTACTCCGCAGTTGCGAGTTCGGTGCTACCGCGTGTGCGTTTGCGAGTCAAGGTGTTGTACAACATCACACCAATGGCTTTGATTAAGTTACCTTCTAATTCTTGGAACATCTTCATGTTCATACCAAAGGCGGCGTTAGCTTCATCGACAATGCGATCGCCTGTGGCATCATCTAAAGGTAGTTCATCTAAAGTTTGACGATATTTCGCTTTGAATGCCTTTTCGTCACTAATATCTGCAAATTCATAGAAGGCTGTACCTTGGCCATCATTCAGATTCATCGCTGTCACAGCAATGTTCTTGAGAATTTGTCCCCCGGATAGATCACCCAAGTAACGGGTGTAGGAATGGGCAATTAATAATTCTGGTTCGGTAGCGGAAATTTCCCGAATGCGTTTTACATAAGCTTCCCCGGCTGGAGATAACTTGACTTGTTCCCGCCAGTTAGCACCGTAGTAATAATTCAAGTCTTGCTCTAGGGTATGCTTGCGGTTCAGTTGGGTAAAGTTAATTTTAGAAACAATTGGATGTTGGGAGTGCTTTTCCATCTCCTCTTCCATTGCCGAGTAGATGAAGTAAAAGTTAGCCACTAACTTCCGGTAAGAGCTTTTCTCTACTACTCCTTTTAAAAAGCATTTGACAAAACCCACATTTTCTGCCATCGTGTGGGCTTTCTTCGTACCAACACGCAGTTTGTTTGCTAAATTGCTGCTCATACTAAAATTCTCAACTTTAAAGGGTCAACTGCCGGGGTTGTGAATTACAAACGGCTAAAAAATACCATTAAAAAGTTACATTAGAACTATTTGATGAGAATTTATATTAAAATTTTTTAAGCTCTTAAAATGCGTAGCTAATGCTTAAGTGCTGTTGGCGTAGCAAAGTATGCCTAGACCGAGTAATATGTTTACACTCAAAAACCCAGACTTGATGAATCTGGGTTAGTAAAATTAGAAAGTATTTAAACTGTAGCTGGTGTTAGACATCACCACAATAATTTGTAGCAATCAGTCGGTTATTTCTGTAAACTAAAACTTTTCCATAACCCTCATCTTGAACAGCCGCATAAAGATAATCACCATTTCTAAATCTGTAAACTATATTGCCATTTTGGTCGTGTCTAGCTGTTCCACCATTAAGCAAAAGACTGGGACGTTGCAGATTTGTAGGGATATTGTATGCAGCATAGCGGAGTCTACCATTGTTGAGGCGAGAAACCTCAATGTATACATTTTTAGCACTACAGCTAAATTGTGTTGTAGCAGCCTGGGCAGAAGGAGAAATTCCTAATGTAGCAGTTAATATGGAAGCTGTTCCTGTAACTGTAGCTAAGATAGCTGAAAGGGCTTTTGTTTTCATAAGAAGTAATGTTTAAAAGCTTGTATACTTCAGCTACAAAACTCAGTGACTGGTTTTCGGATTTGGGGGAGAAAAAACTTAGCTTTTTGAATTTAGTTGAATGTTAATTTCAATTTGAACAATGATTGCGACCAATGGATGGTTCTAACCTAAGTAAGCCGCTGGAAACAAATCAAACTATGTGAACCATGTAAAATCATTGTAATCCAGTTCGTAGGCAATCCCCAATGAGTTGGGAAGCCTGCACCGACCTTCGGTACGGTGTAGGTAGTTCACTTTTCACTTTTATGCAAATCACCTATTCACGAGTTATACACCTCAGTCATGTCATTGATAGACATATCCCTCAATGGCCGGGCGATCCGCCAGTGGAGTTTACAAATGTTGCCAAAATTCCTGATGATGGCTATTATCTGCGGCGTTTTTCATTAGGGGAACATAGTGCAACTCATATTAACGCCCCTAACAGTTTTTTCGCTGATGGTGCAGGTATTGATAAATACCCTGCTGAATCATTGGTTGTTCCGGCGGTAGTTATCGATATCTGCATAGTCGCAGCTGATAATTCTGATTACACCTTAACTATTGCTGATATTTTGGCTTGGGAAGAAGAGTATGGCGAAATTGCCAGCGGTAGCATAGTGTTACTTTACACTGGTTGGCAACATAAGTGGCGGGATAGACACGCATTCTTCAATCAGGATGTTCAAGGTATTATGCACTTTCCAGGATTTAGCAGTTATGCTACGCATTTTTTACTTACCCAACGGCAAATTGCAGGCGTAGGAATCGATACACATGGTGTAGATCCGGGACAGGATAGTAGTTTTGCTACGAACCGTCTGGTGTTGGTACAGTCTGGTATTGTACTAGAAAATCTTACCAATTTAGACCAATTACCACCCAAGGGTACTACATTAGCGATCGCAGTTCTGAGATTACGTGATGGTTCAGGTTCTCCTGTAGGTGTGTTGGCTTTCGTACCCTAGCTTATTTGTCTAAACTACAGCTTAACTCGCTGTTCTGTCACGAGAGTAAGACTCACCCATTCACCTTTAGTGTTATAGCTGCGAACCATACGCTGGCGGAGGTTTGGTTGAATTAACCAACCTACTTCTAAAATTAATCCCTGATTGAATTGCATGTTGAGAGGAGAAGTTGCAGAAGCACCGTTAGGTAGTAGTACGACTTGTACTTGTTTTTGGGGATTTTGGTCAAAGATGATAGTGTTACCCTGAATAGTAGCAGTCGAAGTAATTGTGCGTTCACCAAAACTCAACGTTTGAATTAATCTTCCGTTGTTGTCAAGTTGTAGTTTGAGATTTGTGGACAATGTATCAGAAGGGTTCAAATCAGAATACATAGTTATTGCTTCGCCTTCCCATTCTCCTAATAAGTCATTTACTTGCAAACGTGGAGTTTCTACTGGTTCAGTACCAGCTAAATGTTCAGGAATGAGAGTGAGTTGATAAAGTTGTCCACTTTTATTAAATAGTTGAACCAGGCGTAAGCGGCGATGTTCATAAATTAATCCCAGTTCTGCACCAAATTCAGTAAACGGTGCGAGTTGTATTGTACCTTGGGAAAATGCCCCATTTGGGAAAAATAGCGTAGTTCGGGGCAGGGAACTGTATTCTAAAACTAAATCTGCTTGTCCTTGGCGGCGTACCACCTGACGAATAGTTTGATTATTGTTCAAACCTTCCAGAGAAACTACACTCTTCACACCTTCTAACAGTTCTCCTTGCGGTGAGAAGCGAATGAATCCACCTTCCCATTCACCGAGATTTTTTAATAGATATTCCCATTGAGATGTCATAGGTTAGTTATTAGTTATTAGTTATTAGTCAACAATCAACAGTTGCCTAAACCCTCTTAATTAAGCGTCTGACGGCAAATAAGCTGCCTATTAATCCTACACCTGCGCCAAAACTTAATAAAATTACAGGTAAAAGTAAAATTTGCCCAGGTGTGAGTTGTAAGCCGTTGGTGATAAATTGAATAAATTCTGGTTGATTGGTGAGTAACCTAGAAATGAATTGCTGAATTATTGAAATCAAACTCCAGGCGATCGCACCACCAAGTAAACCAAAGGTAATTCCTTGTAAGATAAACGGTAGATAAATCCACGCCGCAGTTGCACCTACTAGTTGCATAATTTCAATTTCCCGACGACGTGCCAAAACTATTAGACGAATGGTGGTGGTGGTAACTGCGATCGCGGTTAATGTCAAAATACTAGTAATTGTCAAAGTAATCCAATTTAAGCCCCGGTGCAATTGGGCGATGCGTTTCACGGCTTCATCTATATATTGCACCGTTTCCACACCCGGTAATTTAGCAAGTTGTGTGGCTAAACTAGGCACAACTTGGGGGTTACGTGCTTTGACCTTCATTTCATCAACTAAAGGATTTTCTCCTAGTTGTTGCGTCGCACCGTCAATATCAGAAATTCCCAATTCTCGGACTAACTTAGTCCAAGCCTGTTCTTTGGTAATAGTTTGTATATTTACGACATCTGACATTTGCGCCACCAATGTCTCAATAGTTTGGGCGCGTGTGTCAGTATCTAAATAAACTGATACTTCTAGTTGACTACCAAATTGATTGAGAAGTTTTTCAACTTGCCAAGAAGTCTGCAAACTTAAGCCGAATAAGAATAATAATACGGTAACGGTACTGACGGCTGCCCAATTCATCCAACCGCCGCGCAGTAAACCCAGAAAAGTTTCTTTTAGCAGGTAGTCAAGTTTAGTGAGGAATTTAAACATATTTATTAGTCATGAGTCATTAGTTATTTCCCAATCCCCAGTCCCCAATCCCCAATCCCCAGCCTCTTGATAGAATTGAACTAGTAGGAATTTTCACAATCTAGCCATCGAGAGTCATGCCTTCTGAAATTGCTGTTGAGAAAAAAAAGTTAAAAAATCCACCTTTGCAACTCCACTATCTAGGCGATCGCGTCCTGCGTCAACCTGCCAAGCGCATCAACAAAGTTGATGATGAAATTCGTCAACTCATACGCGAAATGCTACAAACTATGTATAGCAGCGATGGTATAGGTTTGGCAGCACCACAAGTGGGAGTTAATAAACAATTAATCGTGATCGACTGCGAACCAGATAACCCCGCTAATCCGCCACTGGTATTGATTAACCCCACCATCAAACAATTCAGCCAAGAAGTTTGTACGGCGCAGGAAGGCTGTTTGAGTATTCCCGGTGTATATATGGATGTGAAGCGTCCTGAAGTGGTGGAAGTGTCTTATAAAGACGAAAATGGCCGTCCTCAAACACTCAAAGCTACTGACCTACTCGGACGCTGTATTCAGCATGAAATGGATCATCTCAATGGTGTAGTGTTTGTAGATCGTGTAGAAAACTCCTTGACTTTGGCGCAGGAGTTATCTAAGAATGGCTTCTCGTATCAAGCAGTCAAACCAGTAGCGTAGGGTGGTCTAGTAGTGTATTTAACTCCAAAAAGCGGTTTTTTTCTAGCTAGCTCTTGTGTAACAGCGATCGCGGCTGTTGGTTCAGTGTTTGAATTAAGTTCGGGACAGCCAGATTTAGGTGTGCAAATCACCTCAGTTATCTTAGCTTTGAGTATTCCTCTAACTGGATTATTTTTTGTTGCCGCAGTTAGGGACGCAAGGGCTAACATTAAATAAGCATCAGGTACATAAAAAGGGAAAAGGATGAAGTTAACTAGTAAGTTCATTCTTTTCCCTTTTCTCATGGGTGTGGGGGAAAACGCTTATACAGATAAAATTATGAAAGTATTAATTCTCGGCGGGACAAAATTTTTCGGCAGACATTGTGCAGAAATTGCACTAAAGCAGGGATATCAGATCACTCTGTTCAATCGAGGACAGACCAATAACAGTCTATATCCCAACGTAGAAAAATTAGTAGGCGATCGCATCAAAGGTGATCTTGTGGCTTTGCAGGGAAGAAAATGGGATGTCGTCATTGATACTGCTGGCTATTTTCCAAATTTGCCTGACTTAGTGCGGGAAACAGCCGAACTATTAAAAGATGCTGTCAGTAATTATGTGTTTATTTCTACCATTAGTGTCTATACTGAATTTCAAGCTAATGGTGATGAGACACTACCGCTTTACCCAATTAATCAAGAGCTTCCCCAAGAGATGAATGCCCAAGCCTACGGTACACTTAAGGCTATGGCAGAGTCAGTAGTACAGGAAGTTTACGGTGAGCGGGGGTTAATTGTTCGGCCAGGATTGATTGTTGGACCTTATGATAATACTGGACGTTTCACCTACTGGATACGGAGAATTCATCAAGGGGGGGAAGTTTTAGCTCCTGAGAGTCCTGAGTTACCTGTGCAGTATATTGATGCACGGGATTTGGTGCAATGGATTTATCAGCTGGTATCAACCCGCAAAATGGGAATCTATAACGCGGTAGGCCCTAAGTATTCCCTGAAGTTAGGCGATTTTTTAGCAACCTGTCAGCAGGTGACTGATAGTAGTGCAAAATTCTCATGGATTCCCGGAGAGATTTTAGAATCGCAAGGGATAGAACCTTGGCAAGAGTTACCCCTATGGCTTCCGCCCCAGATGCAGAATACATTCGCTTGTTTAAGTAATAGCAAAGCACTGGCAAATGGATTGAGTTTTCGTCCCTTAGCTGAAACCATTCATGATATTTGGCAATGGGATCAAGTTGAGCAACTAGAATATGCTAGTGGTTTATCACGAGATAAGGAAACAGCTATACTCCAACTGCTGAGTAACAGCATAAGCATCTCTCCATTGTTACCAACCACGTAATTCTAAAGAAGCAAGCTAGCAAAAGCGTCTCGGAAAAGAAGAGTTATAACTTCCAACTTCCGACTTCTTCGCGATCGCTTCTACAATAGGGGAATGCTGACAAATTCTACTCAACTATTACGACTGTCTCAAGGACATCTCAATTTACTAGAGACTTGTCCCCGTAAATTCCAGCACACTTATTTAGAACAACTCAATTCGCCTTTAGATCCTGAACACGAAGAACGTCAGATTTTAGGTAGTCGCTTTCACCTACTAATGCAACAGCGAGAGATGGGTTTACCAATTGATTATCTCTTAGCCGCAGATACGCAATTGCAAAGCTGGATGTCGGCTTTTGCTGACGCAGCACCAGAGATTATCCAACCAACGAAGAATGCTGAAGTCTTTCGGGAAAGCGAACACTATCGCACCCTGCAAGTGCAAGATTATTTACTGACTGTTATTTATGATTTACTAATTGGGGATAGCGAGCAAGCCCAAATCTTAGATTGGAAAACCTATCCTAAACCCCCAGATAAACGCAAGTTAGCCCAAAACTGGCAAACTCGCTTGTATATGTATGTCTTAGCGGAAACTAGCGCATATTTGCCAGAAAATATTTCTATGACCTATTGGTTTATCCAGTCTGAAGGTAAACCGCAAAATCTTAAATTTACTTACAGCTCTAGCGAACACGAAAAAACTGCCAAGAAACTTCATCAATTGTTAAATAAATTAACTAATTGGTTAACACTTTATCAACAAAATCAGCCCTTTCCTCAAGTCGTGGAAGGTAGTAAAGCCTGTAATTATTGCCAGTTTGCTATGAGGTGTGGGCGTATTCCGAAAACTGAAGACACCAACACCCAAACCTCGTTACCAAATATCGCTAACATTCAAGAAGTCACGCTTTGATTAGGGACTGTCAAACTATCCCATATTCCTCAGATTTTTACTCCCTAATCTGTACTGCCTCATCCGATAAAATTCGTTATTGTGATTAGGTTTATTAATTTTGAACTTTGAATTTTTATGACAAACTTTGAACAGAACGACGCTGTTTATGTGCGTGAATTAGGCATTGATGATATTGCTCCCGTTTATCATTTAGGAGAAGAATTATTTACTAGTGATTTATATCCTTATCTATACCGTACCTGGGATGAGTGGGAGGTCATTGGACTTTACAACACAGATCCAGAATACTGTTTAGTGGCAGAAACAGAGGGAGAATTAGCAGGATTCATCTTAGGTACTATAATTACTAAAGCATCCTGGACTTACGGTTATATTTTATGGTTAGGTGTAAACCCTAAATTTCAGCGTCAGGGAGTTGCAGACAAGCTAGTGGATAAAGTTGTTGCCCGCATGATTGAAGATGGGGCAAGATTTATGTTAGTAGATACTGATCCTACTAATATACCAGCCGTGAAGTTTTTCAACCGTAAGGGTTTTGGTAATATCCGCCAGCATATTTTCTTATCCATGAATTTAAGCAAACACCCATATTATGGCAGACTAATTGACTACGAACATCAAAAAGCAGAAAGAGCAGGCTATAGACGTTCTCGTCCTGCAATTCGCGCCCGTAAACCTGATGGGTTTGCCAATGAAGTAATCTTAAATCCTCTAGTTAATGAACCTACAAATAATGAATAAATTTATATTCACATTGCTATTTTATTTTTAATTTTGAATTTTTAATTGATTAAATGCAGTGGATTTTAACAATAAATGAAGAGCCACCAACGTGGTTTATCCAACTAGTCAAACAATACAAGCCTGTATCATCAAGCGGACTATTCGCCGCGCAATTGTTATGGCAAAGGGGAATTAGAGAACAATCACAATTAGCAGCTTTTATTAACCATAAAACATATCAATCAGCTAGCCCCTTTGAGTTTGGGCAAGAAATGCACTTAGCAATGGCACGTTTGCAAAAGGCACGCAATGCAGGTGAGAAAGTAGCTATTTGGGGTGATTTTGACGCTGATGGAATTACGTCTACATCCGTACTTTGGGATGGATTAGGACAATTTTTTATTCAACATCAACAGTTAACTTATTACATTCCCAATAGATTAAAAGAATCCCACGGACTGAATGAACCAGGGATTGATAATTTAGCTCAACAAGGTTGCAAATTAATTGTCACCTGTGACACTGGCAGCACTAATATTGAGGAAATTATCTATGCTCAAAACTTAGGTATAGATATTATTGTTACAGACCACCACACTTTACCCGCAGAACGTCCACCAGTTACAGCAATTATTAATCCCCGTTATCTACCCAAGGAACATCCACTGTTTAATTTGTCTGGGGTAGCTGTGGCTTATAAGTTAGTCGAAGCCCTTTATCAAACCTTACCTGATGTTCCGCAAGACCCATTAGAGAATTTATTAGATTTAGTCGCAGTGGGGTTAATTGCTGATTTAGTGCAGTTAAGTGGTGATTGCCGATATTTAGCACAGTTGGGGATTCAAAGACTACAAGCCGATTTGCAACAACCACCAGATATGCGCCGCAGGCCGGGAGTAGGACGATTATTGGAATTGTGCCAGAAAAATGGCGATCGCCCCACAGATATTTCCTTTGGTTTAGGGCCGCGCATCAATGCAGTTAGCCGCATCCAAGGTGATGCAAGTTTCTGCGTCGAACTACTCACCAGTCGAGATGTAAAACACTGCAATGAATTAGCAGAAATCACAGAACTAGCAAATACTCGTCGCAAATCTCTCCAAAAAGACGTACAAACGCAAGTATCCCAAAAACTCACCCAATTAGACCTCTCCACTACTAGCGTTATCGTCCTAGAAGACCCCCAATGGCCAGCGGGGGTTTTAGGTTTAGTCGCTGGACAAGTCGCCCAAGAGACAGGCCGTCCCACAATTTTATTAAGTACAGAAGGAACTGGACAAGATTCCGCTCCCACTCCCCTCGCCAGAGGTTCAGCCCGTTCGGTGAACTCCGTTGATTTATACCAGTTGGTAAAAGACCAAGCCTATCTATTACATCGTTTTGGCGGACATCCGTTTGCTGCTGGTTTGAGTTTACCTGTAGAGAATATTCCTTTATTTAGAGATGCCATTAATCAGCAATTACGGCAATCTTTGGGTAGTATCAACCTCAGCCCTACAGTACAAGCAGACATAGTAGTCACAGTAGCCGACTTGGGTAAAGAACTGTTTTTAGAACTAAAACTGCTAGAACCTTGTGGGATGGGTAATCCTGTCCCTAAATTATTCATCCAAAACTGCTGGTTTGAAAATGCTTGGCATCGTAATCAGCAAGATTCCCAAGGCAAAAAGGTACAGTACATTAAAACCGATTTTGATATTCGCGATAACTCCACCAAAAATCCCTTTCCTGGGGTTTGGTGGGGACACTATAAAGATGAATTACCAGTAGGTAAGTGTGATTGTATTGCGGAACTAGATTACAACACCTACAAAAAACGCTATGAAATCAGATTGATTGCTGTGCGTCCCAGTGAAGACTCAGCACCCAGCAATTATCACCCAGCACTCATTCTAGACTGGCGCAACCAAGAATATTCAGAACTTGCAACCCACAACTCAGCACTAATATTGAAAGATTGTCCTACTAATTGGGATGATCTGCGCGCTTGGTGGCGGCGATCGCTATACAATAATCAACAATTAGCTTTGGCTTGGTCTAAACCTCATCATCAACCACCGAAGGAAATTTGGCTGACTCTAGTGGGGATTGCTAAATACCTAAGTCGGACAAATCAATCAGTTACCCGTGTACAAATTTTAGAGAAATTGGGGATAAGCGATCGCGCCCTACTATTGGGAATAAAAGCTTTAAAACATTGGGGATTTACAGTCACAAGACAAGACCGTGATTTGCACTTCACTTGGAATTCTAGCAACGTCTTTGAGGCGAAAGGTGATGTTGCTGTGGCAGAGTTTCTCGCTATTCTTAGTGAAGAACAATTTCAGCAGCAGTATTTTGCAGAAGTGCCTTTGTCTACTATTATGGTGATCGCTAGTTACAACAACCAAGCCACAGGTCTAAAAAGCTAGTGACCGAGGAGCAAAGACTGATTAACGGAGTCTCAAGATTCTTGAACAAGTCAGTTTAAGGTAAAAGAGGTAAGAAAATGCCAACTTTTAAACCTATATGTCTCTCCTAGACTAGCTATAACAAATTAATACTTGATATAGGGTTAAATCGTTACATAGCAAGGAATTTAACAGAACAAAGTATATTTTTATTAAATTTTTAATTCTATTTCAGTAAAACCTTGTTACGCTAATTCATTCAGATGTTTTTTAGTATTACTTTATCAAACCAAAGTCTGGGAAATCCAGTTATATTAAATTCTTAATTTCCTAAGAAGTCTTGGCAGTAGTCGTTTTGCTCCTTCCAAAATGTTGCGATTTGGCTGTTTTTTGAATGGCTCTCTTCTAGGTAACCTTTCGTTATTTGGGTGAGGTTTATTGACTGTATTAGGGTTCCGAGGTGATTCCGATGTATCTCTGAAAGAGGAAGGTTGTTTAGCTGTATTAGGTTCTGATTTTGGGTTTCTAGCGGAACGAAGATTTTCTAAGCAACCAGGTTTTTTCTTGCACTCATCCAATTTCGAGAGCCTATCCTTAAGTTCGGAATATTCAGTCTTAGAAATTTGTGTTATTTGAGGCTCCTTTAGATTATTATGCCAGAAAAGTTTTTTACCACTATTCAATGTATATGTCTGTGTTGATAAATTTGTTGCTGTCAAATTAATCGAACCTATTAAAGCGTCTACTTGAAAAAACCCTTCTCGCACCCTCATATAGAATTCAGTACCAGTAGGATTAATGACAATTAAACCGAATCGATCAGTAAGAATTTTGAATGGTTTTTCTGAGGCTTCATTTTTGTCTAAGAAACTTACCCAAACCCCTCCATTATTTACGGAAACCTGATTTTTAGATTTATCATATCTTGCATCACCATAAAGTTTAATTTTTAAACCTTTAGACTCATATTGCTGAACTTCAGATGTTGAATTAATTAAATTATTTGAGGAAGGAAAATCTATAGATTGTGAAGAGTCTGGTGGTGGATAGGATTTAGATTTACAGGCAGTCAGACAACCTAATCCTAAAATAATTATTACTCCTAGATTTAAGATGTTTTTTTTCTCCATAATTTTCTACATATTTCGTGATAAATCACGATTAAATGACTATCTATTTTAAAACAAACAACTTTTTCGGTTACTATTTATTGCTTACTATTTTGTACTGTAAGCCTATAATTAATTTATCAATTATTACTGCATCTGGATGACCTAATTTCTGAAAAAATCTATGAGCTTCTTGTAAATGTTTTAAAGCCCAGGAGACTGTTCCTGCTTACTTAGCAATAATTGCCTCAGGAGCGATAGTGTTCTAGATTTACTCAGAATGCTATTAATACGATTTTCAATTTTTAAAGATTGTTTGCAATATTTAATTGCTTTTCTAAGTTGACCCTGTTGAAAATAAATTATTGCTAATTGACGTAGTGTTTCTGCCTCTCCTAGAGGATTGCAAATATTATGATATATTTCCAAAGCTTCTTGACAGTATTCAATTGCTTTCTTTACGAATTCAGGCTCACATTGAGCGCAAATTTCTGCCAGAGCAAGTAAAGTTGCTGCCTCTCCTTGGCGATGACCAATTTCTCGTTGAATACCTAAACACTTCTCATAGAGTTCAATTGCTTCTATAGTTAGCCCTTGAGCAATATTTATTCCGGCAAGTGTATATAAAGTTGTAGCCTGCCCTTTAATATCCCCAATATCTTCTTTTATTGCTAAAGACTGTGAGTATAATTCTTGTGCTTCATCTAGTTTTCCTTGTTGAGAATAAACTCCTGCGAGTTGATGTAAAGTTGCTGCTTCACCAAAGCAATCGCTAATATCTTGGTAGATTTTTTGAATTTGTTTATATTTATCAATTGCTTCTTGAAATTTTACTTCACGAGTGCAAATTTCTGCTAATTCACCCAGTAATCTTGCCTTTAATTTGTCATTATGAGTGCGTTTTAGGATTTGTTGATAAAGTTTTTTGGCTTTTTTGACATCACCTCTATCAAGTAAAATACTTGCATAGTGATAATTAATCTCATCTTTTTTTTCTTGGTTTTCTGGAGGACACAATTCAAGAGCTTGTTCACAGTTTTTTTGAGCTTGTTCAACTTCACCAAGTTCAGTTTGAGATTGCGCTAGTTGAAAAAGAATGCGATAGTCTTTTATTACTTCCAGAGTTGATTGACAAAGCTGTACAGCTTTCCGAAAACTACTGTGAAATAGCCAGCGATCTACTAAAGAAATAGTTACTTCTAAAAGAACGTTTTTTGCCTTTCCTCGCACAGCCAATCGATGAATCTCCAGCTTTTGCTCTTCTGTTACTTGGGGATTTTCCCACCAAAGGCGATAAAGCACCTCAGCCGCTTGTTTATACAAAGCTTCCGCATCTGTCGGTAACTGCACAAGCAAAATGTGCGGCACTCGTAATGTCTGATTATGACTAACTGCCAACAGCCCCAACGCTACTGCCCGATTAATATAGTCTTCTAAATTGGGGATAGTCTCACAAACTGCTGCTAAAGCTTCCCTCGGTACTGGCAACTCAAACACCAATCCCCGCGACAAAATCTCCCGCATAGTTGTATCTATCTGTTGTAGCAGCACTTCCACCAAAATATTCTCTCGAAACTTAACCGTTTCTGCTGCCATACGATTTAAAATTGCGGCTTGGTCAACTGTTGGATTTTGCAGAATCTTATCTAACCATTCCAGCAAGCGGGGATTACCATCAGCCAATTTCTGCGCTTGGGATTTTAACGCCTCATCTACCTGAGACTTAGCACTAAAGGCTGCGAGTAGATTGAACTTTTTCTGCAAATCTGCCCCTTGTAGTGCATCCAAAGGTTGCTTGTGGAAATGCTGCAACTGGGTAAATTCAAAATCGTAACGGCAGGTAATAATAATGCGGTGGGAAGTGTAATTTTCACTAATTGCCCAAACTAAAGCTCTTAAAACCTCTGCGGCTTCTGCTTGCGGCACATAACTCTCATTGCGGGATTCTAAATTTACTTCAAAGTCATCCAGCACCAACAAGAACGGCTTTGTTTCCTTATGCAAGTGAAAAAAAACCCGCTTCAGCCGATATTTTAATTCCTCATCAGGTTTTTCTAAGCTTTTGCGTTGTTCGTTGTCATCCAACTTTTCTGCCAAGCGACTTACCAAACTAGCTTCATCAATTCTCCCCTCCCAAACAATACGCTCAAAATTCGGCAGTCTGTCGCATAGCCTAGCTGCTAAACTACTTTTACCCAAACCGCCCATGCCATAAATTAATACACCAACTTTATTAATTGGTGGACTCAGCACCCGCAAACAGCTTTGCAATTGACGGCGACGACCAACAAAACTTTCTCTTGTGGGGACTTTGACTTTACCTGCGGAGTCTAAAAACTGGGTAGTAACAGAAGGTGGTGGTGCTGGTTTACGTCCCTCTGTCCATAGAGGTGTGACTAATGAACTTGGTAAATTGGCTGCTGTATACAATCGCAATAAATGCCAATCTCGCGCTTTTTTCTTGATTAATGTTTGGTAAGTAATAGCAAGAGCTTCGGTGATTTGCTCTCCGGCTGATAATTCCTGATAAAGTGCGGCTGCTGCGGCTGTAGCATCATGATCTAAAACCTTTTGACCCCACCCCAAAACTGCTTTTGCACCGTATTTCAGCAGTTCTTCCGCCATCGACGGCACAGAACCTGAATCATCTGCTTGCCCAGTACGACAACCTGAGAGGAAGATCAGTTTCATCCGTTGGAATTGTAATTCTTGAGCGATATCCTTGGCAGTGGCATAGTAAGCTTCACCTGTTGGCGTTTCTGTAATGAAGCGGGGTTGCTTGTCTTGTAAGGTAGCATGACCCGTCAGGTGTACAACATCAAAATAATTCTTGCCATAATTCTTGACTAAATTAGCTAACTCCGACAAACAGCCGCTTTCTTCCACAGTCAAGGCTAAAGGTTGCTGCGCTGTGGCTTGGAGAATCCGTGCTTCCTCTGCCTCAAAATCCAGGACAGGTTCGACATTCAAAGGCGAAGTTGCCATAAATAAAACTTGCAGCACCCGGTTTTCTGGTTCTTCCTCAACAGTCAATTTTTTGACCGCGCTATCCGACACCCACCGCACGGGAACAATGGCTGGAACACGCTGCACCAAAAAGCTTTCGTCATCGTGCAGTACTTCCCAAGGCAGATGGGTAAGTTTTTCATCTGTCGCAATTGCTAAAACAATTCCCTCACACCGATACTGATTTAGCAAGGATTGCAACCACCGATCGCTCCCATCCAACCAGTTATACAATTTCCGCCCAGTTACTGTATAGTCTTCTGCGAAAGCCGAAACGTAATAATCTCTCTCCGCCCAATTAATCAATTCCTCGATTTCTGCAAGAGAGAGCGATCGCTTTTCATACTGATTTGGATTATCAATGAAATAACGTAACTCTACGTAATTACCATCAACTCGCTTGAGGTCAAGGTGGAGCATTTGCATAATCTTGCTCCTATGTGTATTTTCTGTTCCTTGTCTATCAGTTGCACTGAATCTAAACTAGCGTGCCAACCTAGTAATCATTCCAATCAACCATATAGCCACACTCAGACCAATGCTGATGAGTACCATAGTTGCAACAGGAAAATAGAGGGTAAAACCAGGACGCTCAATTTTAATATCTCCTGGTAAATTACCCAACCAACCTAACTGATCTGCAAACAGCCAAAGGCCAAGACCAACAATGATCAAAACTGTGCCTAAGCTCAAGATTAATTTGCCAATACTTTCCATGCCAGGGTATCAAACTCACCCTTCTATAATTTGGCGTATTTCTTCCACCGTTGCATCTTCCAAAAGGAGTCGTCTGCCATTGCGACCCACAATCAATACCTTTGCGATTGTTTTACCGGGCTGTTTGGCTTTAGACTCGTGATACCATTTACGGATTTGTTCAGCAATGGCGGTCGTTCCGCCAAAAATCCCCACGATAGTCGCAACCGTTGTTAATATTGGCTCTCTTTCGGTTGCTTCTGAACTCACCTCATAGTTACCCGATATACCAGGTATTGCCAACAGCGATTCTGTTGCTGCGATCGCATCTTCACTCTCAATTACAAGATGAATGTCTGCCATAGCTCAATTACCAGATAAATGTCTGGCATACTCTTATCAGCAAGTATATTGAATGAAGGCTTATATTCCATAATCCCTGAGAGGGATGGTATGTTTTTAGTAGGTCAATAGTTGGTAGAGACGTGGTTTATCGCGTCTCTACATGAGGGTTTTGGGTTTATATGAACCGTATTGCTCTAAACTCTTACACTCTTACCGCATAGTGACAAACTCTTCCGCCGAACTAGGGTGAATACCGACTGTAGCATCGAAATCGGCTTTTTTCGCACCCATTTTCACTGCAATAGCTACACCTTGGATAATTTCCGCCGCATGATCACCTACCATGTGTGCGCCCAAAACCTGATCAGTTTCTTGATCGACAATCAACTTCATCATGGTTTTTTCTTCTTTCTCGGCTAAGGTGTAGTACATGGGACGGAAACGACTGCGGTAAATTTTGATGCGATCGCTACCATGTTTTTCAATAGCTTCGGCTTCCGTTAATCCAACTGTCGCCGCTTCAGGACTGGTAAAAATTGCCGTGGGAATATTTTCATAACTCATCACGCGCGATTTACCACCAAAGACAGTATCAGCTAAAGCTCTCCCTTCATTAATTGCTACAGGAGTTAGTTGAATCTTGCTAGTACAATCACCTACAGCATAAATATGCTCTTCCGCTGTGCGACTGTAGCGATCGACTACAATCATTCCTTCTTCATCTAGTTTCACAGTGGTGTTCTCTAAACCTATGTTATCGGTATTGGGTTTCCGTCCCAAAGCCGCTAAACTGATTGCATCTGCGAAAATATTTTCTTCTTTGTCTGTTTTAACTGTGACATTAACGCCACTATCTGTTTTCGTGATTTCTACAATATCAGCGTTATTGATGATCCTAATGCCGTGACGAATCATCCCCTCTTGAATTTCTGTCCGCAAATCTTCCTCAAATCCACGCAAAATCTTATCTTGGCGAATTACTTGAACTACTTCTGTACCTAAACCATGCAAAATACAAGCAAATTCACAGCCGATATACCCGCCACCAAGTAACACAACTCGCTGAGGTTGGGGATTGAGTTTAAATAAATCATCAGAAATCAGTGCGTGTTCAATACCTGGAATATCGGGGCGAACTGGTGTCCCACCTACAGCAATCAAGATTTTATCAGCGGTGACTTTAGTATCGCCAACTTCAACTGTATGATTGTCAACAAATCTCGCCCGTCCCTGATATATCTGCACTTTGGAATTATCTAACATCCTTTGGTAGATACCATTAAGTCGTGTCACTTCATTATTGACACGAGTAATCATATCTTCCCAATTCAAGGAACTTTTTACAGGACTCCAACCATAACCTTGTGCTTCTTCCATCATGTCAGGAAAGCGAGAAGCATAAACCATTAATTTCTTCGGTACGCAACCACGGTTGACGCAAGTACCGCCAAGTCTGTCAAACTCTGCAATCCCAACTTTCGCACCATATTCCGCCGCACGGCGAGCTGTTGCAATCCCACCTGAACCTGCACCAATTACAAATAAATCAAAATCGTAAGTCATAGCAACTAATTCAAAATACAAAATACTCTACAGGAAGGCTTGCACCTACAAAATCAAATCCAGCAGAACGTAATTACAAATTACGAATAAAACAGGCAAAGGAAGTAATTTTAGTCTAGCTTCCCTTGCCTGAAAACCAACAAGCGCAGAATGATGAACAATAAACTGGGGACTGAGGATGGGGAAATTATTCTTCCCTTACACCCCTAAATCCCTAAACCCCTACTAACCTACGAATGCCAACCGAGGTGCAACTTCTTTGGAACGTTCTACACCTTTGAGGTAGGCTAACACTGTATCTGCATCAGATACTTCAAAAGGATCAGTGGGGCAGTTGTCTTCAAAGCCTGGTTCAATGAACATCTTCTCAATTTGTGCATTGTTGACAACCATTGCATAACGCCAAGAACGCATTCCAAAGCCGATGTTAGATTTATCTACTAACATTCCCATCTTACGGGTAAATTCGCCACTACCGTCGGGTAACAAGAATACGTTTTTCGCGCCTTGTTGTTTACCCCACTGGAACATTACAAACGCATCATTTACTGATAAACAAATAATTTGATCAACGCCTAAAGCTTTGAATTCATCATATAGTTCTTCATAACGGGGCAGGTGGGTGGAAGAACAAGTGGGTGTAAAAGCCCCAGGTAAAGCAAATAAGACTACTTTTTTCCCGCCGAAAATTTCTTGAGTTGTCCGGTCTTGCCAACGGTAAGGATTAGGGCCAGGTACGGACTCATCCCGAACACGAGTTTTGAATACAACATCGGGAACGCGAGTAATAG
Source organism: Trichormus sp. M33_DOE_039 (assembly GCA_015296085.1). Taxonomy (GTDB): domain Bacteria; phylum Cyanobacteriota; class Cyanobacteriia; order Cyanobacteriales; family Nostocaceae; genus Trichormus. The sequence goes on from DVDT01000047.1 coordinate 100,322, forward strand.
CAGTCATAAATACCTCGTTTTTAGATGGAATAATTAAACTTTCGTGGCAGCTTGATTATTTGGTGATGGTTGTTGATCACCTGTAAATCAGAATAATTCCAACTTAGGAATTAGTAAATAGTTATAAATACTGAATTTTTATTTTTATTCTTAAGAAAGTTAAACTATTAAAAAAGAAAGGTTATAATAGCGGTCTAGGCTTATTTACCTTGGTCAAGTAAATCCCATGCAGCAGCGAGCTGATGAAATTATCAAGATACTAAAGAGTAAAGGATTGCGAGTCACGCCTCAGAGGTTCGCAGTCTATGCAAACCTGCTGGCACGAACCGACCATCCTACTGTTGAGCAAATTTTGACGGATTTAAATAAAGATGCACCAACCTCATCACAGGCCACAGTCTATGCTGCGCTTCAGGCATTGCGTGAGGTAGGTTTGGCGCGGGAAGTGCTATTGGAAGAGGGTGTTTCTCGCTATGATGCCAACGTTTTACCACATCATCATTTCCGGTGTAACTGCTGCCGCACCATCGAAGATATTCAATGGAACACCTTCGGCAATATTGATCTAAGTCAACTCCGTTCGGGACTCAAAGCAGAACGGTTCGAGGTAATAGTGCAGGGAGTCTGCGATCGCTGTCAATGAATTGGGTATAGGGCATTGGGTAAAATCTCCCCTAAACCCCCCCTTTTACTTCCACTGGTAAAATCAACATATATCTTGCGAAGGAATCAATCCTATGGAATATTCCATTGCTCTACCCCAGCTGCCAACAGCCGCAGAATTGCCCGACTCTGACGATACTCCTGTGGATAACGAGCTGCAAAATCTGATTCCAAACTTGCTGTTGGCTATTTTATCGGTGGTGTGGAGCGATCGCCAGGATTGGTTCTTTGGTGTAGATATGGGTATATACTATCTGCCGACTGCACCCCGAAAATCTATTGTCCCTGATGGGTTTTTGAGCTTGGGTGTAGAACGACGACGACAACAACGAGGTAGACTCAGTTACGTTTTATGGGAAGAGAATTGGATTCCACCTATTTTGGTTGTTGAAGTTGTTTCTCAAACCTATGGTGGCGAATACGACACCATAAGGAGTAAATATCTGGATTTGGGCGTACTGTATTACGTGATCTATAATCCCGACTATTGGCAGCGGGATAATCACGCTCCCTTTGAAGTGTATAAACAAGTTAACGATGAGTTTATTTTGCAATCGCAAGCACGGTTTTGGATACCGGAATTACAATTAGCAATTGGTGTGGATGTGGGTATCTACGGAGGTTGGGAGAGAGACTGGTTGTTTTGGTTTAATCAGGAAGGTGAGCGATTTCCCAGTCCCGATGAACGAGTAGAACAGGCTCAAAAACAAGCTCAACAGGCTCAACAAGAACTCGAAGACTTACGAAATCGGCTCAAACACCGCGGTATCGATCCCGATAGTTTTTGACAACCTGAAAAAGCAGAGGAGTAAGAGCGAAAACCGCTCATCTCCCATACTCTAACTTTGCATCACAGCATCTAACAGTAAATCTGCCCCAAAGCGGACGACATCGGTACAGGGTAAACCCGTTTCAGCTGTAGTTTGAGCGATCGCATCTTTAGCAGCAAACTCATCTAAATGAGCAGTGTTCAAAGCTATGCCCACTACAGGAACTTTCGCAAATGCCCCGCCAGCACTGGCGATGGTTTCATACAGCTTAATTACTTCTGGTAAAGGTGGGATGGGTACATGAGGATGATTGCGGTTATGTGTTTGGCCAAATTTATGTACCAACACTAGCTGAGTTGGTTGAGAACCACGAATTAGGGGCAAGGTGGCAGTTGAACCAGGGTGTAATAAAGAACCTTGTCCTTCTATATATAAAATGTCGTAGTTTTTGCCGTAGCGCAGCACCATCTGTTCCACTGCACCAGCAGCAAAATCTACGCGTACAGCATCCAAAGCAACACCATCCCCTTCTAACATCACACCAGTTTGGCCTGTAGCTAAAAACTTGGAACGCCAACCCCGCAATTTTGATAACCAATGTAGTTCGAGACTGGTGGACATTTTGCCAATGGCCATGTCAGTTCCCACTGTTAGCACTCGCCGACAGGGTAGAGTCCGCGCTGCACCACTGGCAATTTCTAAATTAGCGGGTTCTTTGCGTACATCCCAAATTAACTGCCCTGGTTTGAGGAGTGCATTTAAATCAGCCATATTTGCCAAGGGGGTGTGTAGACCATTCACCAAGGACATCCCCGATTCTAAGGCTGTTTTAATTTCTATCCAGAAATCATCAGGAATACCACCACCGGCGGGAGCAATTCCCAGCACTAAGATTTGTGGCTGATATGCTAAGGCCGCTGCTACCGATCCCACAATCGGAACATCCCGCTTAATACCTGTAATTTCTCTCAAAGATTTGCCCGCACACGTCCGGTCTATCACTGCGACAATGGGGGCTTCACTGTAGCGTAAAAGTGCTAGCCCAGTTTTGCCAACAGATCCCTGAGTTCCTTCATGCAATAAAATAGCGACTTTTTGATTAAGCGGCAGACGCACTGTATTTTACCCCCAACCCTGGTGAATCGTTTGGTAATACTCTCCCTTCCTGCACAATTGCACCTGTGAAGGGGTCATCAATTAAATTTAAATGACTATCTAAATCTAAGTAATCAGCTAATGGCGAGAGTTGTGCCGCAGCTGTATTGGATAGGGAACTGTCAGAATAACAGCCAAACATCACTTGTAAACCGTGAGCCTTGGCGGTATGTACCATCCGCATGGCTTCAGTTAAGCCCCCAGATTTCATCAATTTGATATTGATGCCATCGACATAGTTTGCCAGATAGGGAATATTAGAGCTATTAAAGCAGCTTTCATCCACAAAAATTGGTAATGGAGATTTTTCTTTCAGCTTCACTAAATTAGTTTCTTCTCCCCGTGGCAATGGCTGTTCTACATACTTTATCCCTAAATCCGCCAACCAATTGCACATCTCAATAGCATTTGCCAAACTCCAACCCCCATTAGCGTCCACAAAAAATTCTTGATTTGGTGCTACTTCTTGCACCGCTAGTAGCATTTTCCTGTCTGCTTCTATACCCTCTGGAGAGCCTAACTTTACTTTAAATAGACGTACATCAGTAAATTGTAGCCAATCCTTTGCTCGTGTCTGAGCTGCTGCTGGTGAATCAATGCCAATTGTGACTGAAGTTGGTACTATAACATCGCGATTCAGTCCCCAGATTTGCCACAGAGGTAATTCGACATATTTACCAAACCAGTCATACAATGCCATATCAAGTGCCGCCCTGGCAGCCGAAGGAACTTGATGTTGGATCAAAACTTGTTCGATTTCCTGTCTCTGCAATGGGTGAAATCCTTGCAAAACTGGCGCGATTTGTACCAAGGAGTTCTTAATAGTATCAGTTGATTGTGCATGATTGCCCACACCAAACGGCGATGCTTCACCCCAACCTTCAATCTGATTGTCTCCATCAGAACTGACAATCTTGACCCAAACATTGGTTGTCTTTGCCGTTGTTCCGCGACTAATAGTTAAGGGAAATCGCTTGTTGACCGTAAATAGATGAACTTCTACGTGCATAAATATGCTCAAACTTTGGCGAGAGCAAAAACAGTGTAAGTGGAAATTTTAGCTGATTTGGTGTCGTTGTTATACTTTTTTACATTGAGGCTGGATTGCTAAGATATTAAATAATAATTCGTAAAATCAATAATTTATGAGTAAATTGCAAAAATGGCAAATATTAAACTCCAAAATGGTCTTAAACCATCCTTGGTGTCAAGTCAGACAAGATGAGATTAAATTACCCAATGGTCAGGTAATAGATGACTATTTTGTGAGTATTAAGCCAGATATTGTCTTAGTTCTTCCTATTACTACCAGTAGAGAGATTATCTTTGTACGGCAATACAGACACGGGGCTGAGGATTTTTTTATAGAATTACCAGCCGGCAGGTTTGAGCCAACAAAAGAAACCCCAGAAGATGCAGGTATGAGAGAACTCCAAGAGGAAACAGGTTATTCGGCTGAAAAATTGCTGAAAATAGCTACGTTATACGATAATCCCAGTAAAGAAACGAATCTGATTCATTTGTTTTTAGCTGAAAATGTCTTCAAAATTGGGGAGCAGAATTTAGATATCACAGAAGAAATTGAAGTAATTTTAATTCCCATAGAGGAGGTATTAGAGAAAATTATTCAAGGTAAAATTTCAGTTGCAGGAAGTGTTGCAGCCCTATTTTTAGGGTTGAGTTTTATTAGTAACAAGTGAGAAAATTGTAGTCTTGCTTCAAGATCATCTGAGTATCAGCTTATGCAATTATTTTTAATCTCCGTAAATCCTATTTTCTAGATATTAACTCTAAGATGCAAAAATAAATCTATTGAATAAATAGAACGCCAACACTTCGTGATTCTAGACAAGTTTCTCTCATGAGAATAAATTTATCCATCGAAAAACTAAGTATTAATTTAAGATAATTAGGACTAAAGTCCTTACTACAAACTTGGTAACTAACACCAAGTTTGTAAAACTCGACCTTGTAATTCTTGGCCTAACCAGGGAGTATTGTGAGAAAGGCTATGCAAAGTTTTACTTTCTACTTTCCAAGTTTTTTGGGGGTCAAATAAGGTTAGTTCGGCTGGGTGATGGGGAGCAATGGGACTGACTTTCTCTCGTAAACATTCGGCTGGTTTTGGACTCAAAGCCTGCCACAATTGCAATGCTGTAAATTCTCCAGTTTCAACTAAATGTTGCCATAAAAGAGGTAATGCTAACTCTAAACCAATTGCCCCTGGAGGTGCTTCAGCGAAGGCTTGGACTTTTTCTTCATAGGTGTAGGGTGAATGATCAATAGCGATCGCATCCACAACTCCCGCACGTACTGCTGCACGCAACGCCTGCATATCACTGGGATTACCCAAAGGGGGATCTAAATGCAGACTAGTATGATAACTTTTGACAGCTTTAGTATCTAACAACAGGTGCATCCAAGTGGTACTGGCGGTAATCGGTAAACCTTGAGCTTTAGCGGCGGCGAGCAATTCTACACTACGAGCCGTGGAGACGCGCATAATATGTACAGGTGTACCGATGTTGGCTACCAATTCGATTAAAGCCGCGATCGCAGTTGTTTCAGCACTAGTAGGGATAGGCGGTAAGCCAAAGCGCAACGCATCTGCACCTTCCCGCATGACTCCGTTGGATGTCAGCTGGCGATCGCAAGGCCAAAAAGCAACAGGTTTTCCCAATGGCTGCACATATTCCAAAAGCCGCCGGACTAATCCTAAATTATCTAGCGGCAAACCATCAGTAAATCCCACAACCCCCTCAGCCGCTAAATCTGTTAACTCTGTAATTTGCTTCCCAGCCACATCTAGAGTAATTGCACCCCAAATATTTAAACGGGGAAGACAGAGACGGGAGGAAGACAAAGAAGAAATTATCCCTTGTCCCCCTCTTCCCTTCTGCAACTGCGCTACTAATGCAGGATGATCAATAGCTGGCGATGTATCGGGTAGAATGCTGACTCTGGTGAAGCCACCAGCCGCAGCTGCTTGTAAAAAAGACAACAGCGTTTCCCGTTCCTCAAACCCTGGTTCGCCGGAGTGACTATACAAATCTACTAACCCAGTTCCCAGAACTAGCCCCCGACAATCTCTAACTTGAGTATCAGGACTAAGATCAGCAATTTGTGTGGCTACTGCTTGGATTTCACCATTGGTAATCAACACATCAGATACTTGGTCAGTTTGCGAAACTGGGTCAATAACCCTTACTTGTTGCAGAAGTTCAGTTGTCATTTGAGCTATTCAGTGGTTCAGCCGTTTATCTATTATTGTTCATCACCTATAATGCCCCAGCTGCGGTCTTATCCAGTACGCCACCACTTAAATGATAGGTAATGTTCATAGCTTGTAATACTGGCAAACCATTCAGCCCAGAAGGGTAGTCAATGACACTGACAGCACCGTTACCTTGGCGGAAATTCCAGAAATTATCCGCAGATAAGCCAAGAATATGACACAGTAAGGTTTTATTAGTAGCGTCGTGAGCTACGATTAATCCGGTTTGGCGTTGATTTTCTAATGCAGATTCTACAATTGCTTGCCAAGTAGCTGTACTTCGTTCCCAGACTTGTTGTAAATTTTCACCTTCTGGCATCTGCACCGTAGCTGGTGTTGTTCGCCAAAGATGCAATTCACCGGGAAATTCTTGGTCTATTTCTGCTTCTAATTTTCCTTCCCAAAGTCCGTGACTAATTTCTCTTAAGCCTGCTTGCAATTCCAAATTAACATGGGGATGATGTTGCAAAATAATTTCGGCTGTTTCTTTAGGACGTGCCATAGTGCTACTGACAGCAAAATCAATGGCAACATTTTGGAGAAATTCCCCAGCTTTTTGGGCTTGCTGTCTGCCGTTGTCGTTGAGAGGAACATCGATTTGTCCTTGAAATCTAGTTTCCCGATTCCATTGTGTTTCCCCGTGACGCACCAGCAGTAATCTGACTCCTTGATGGCTTGGGCGCAAGGAAGGCAGAGTTTCGCCCATGTGTTGCGTCTGATTCATCGATTCTAGTTGTACTGGTTCTCCCAAACCCCCAGAAAAGTTTAAGACGCTGATGCAGCAGTTAGATTGTTGGAGGGAATGGTAGCGGCTAGGATGAACACCCAAAGCAGTGCTAATCAGAGCGCGATTAATGCCGTTATGCCCCACAATGAGAATAGTTTCACCTTGATGATGGGGTAAAATTTCTTGCCAAAACTGTCTTGCTTGTTCATACAAAGCCAACACCGGAAAATGTTCTTGAGTTTCCCTGGCTTTGTTCACTAACATTTTCAGTTCATGGGGGCGTTCATGCCAAGTGTGATAATCTTCTGCAAACTGCTGCTGAACATCCACTGTCAGCATTTCTTCCCACGCAGGCAAATCAATTTCCAGCAGTTGTTCAGAAGTTTGCACAACAGCAGACTTTCCGAAATCAGATGTTAGCTCACCATGAATAATATCTGCCGTCTGTTTAGCTCGCTGGAGTGGACTGCAATAAATCGCATGAAAGGAAATATTACTGAGGGCTTTCCCCACTTTACTGGCATCATTACGACCTTTTTCCGTTAACGTTGATACGTCAGTGCGCCCTTGAATACGTCTTTCGGTGTTGTATGTACTTTGACCGTGGCGCACGATGATGACACGGGTCATTTTTGCCCTCCTCTATCTAAAGGATTAATTTTACTGCATCCGGTGGGTAGCATTATCGATTTTAGATTTTGGATTTAAAACAGGTGACAGGTGAGTCGGTGCAGTCATTAATGTTTCTCCTCTACACTCCTTTTCCAGAGGAGTTACTTTCTATCCACGCTGCATAAGGGGCATAGATGTGTTTTAGGGCGAAGGCGTGAATGGCGGGGAGTTCGTAGGAGTGAAGTTTTCTGATAGCTTCCTCAATTGCTTGGTAGTTTTCGTCGGTAGTTTTGCAGAGTACGCGAAACTCTGGCTCATTTTGGACTGCGTTATTCCAAACATAGAAGCTTTCAATTTCGGAGATTTGGGCGCAGGCGGCTAATTTTTGTTCTACCAAGGTGCGCGCCATGTGTTGTGCCTCGGCAAGATTGCCGACGGTTGTAACAACGGCGATGTAATTCATGTGTTGTCAAAATACAAACTTTGGGTTTAAAGCTAGAGTAATGACACTCAACTCTGAAGTTTAGTGGTGTGCGATCATCTTACAACGAATTGCGTCAGGGAATTAGCGAATTGGGATGGCAATGATAAACTCTGTACCTTTTCCTGGTGATGAAACGCACTTTAAAGAACCACCATGTTTTTCAGTAATTATCTGGTAGCTAATGGATAACCCCATGCCAGTACCTTTACCAATGGGTTTAGTGGTGAAAAATGGATCAAATAACTTTGATTGTACTTCTTTAGCAATTCCTGTACCGTTATCTGCGATCGCAATGACAACGTTGTTATTTTCCTGTTTGGATGCAATGCGAATCAAGGGTTCAGGACACAATCCATTATAGAAAGCTTCTTCTAAAGCATCTATCGCATTGGCCAAGATGTTCATAAAGACTTGGTTTAACTGGCCGGCAAAACACTGTATTTCTGGTATGTCACTATACTCTTTGACTACTTTGATTTGAGGACGGTTATGTTGAGCTTTAATCCGGTGTTGCAAAATTAACAGAGTGCTATCAATGCCTTGATGCAAATCAGCTGTTTTAAATTCCGCTTCATCTAAACGGGAGAAGATTCGCAAACTGAGAACAATTTCACGGATACGACTAGCTCCAATCTTCATAGAAGACAAGATTTTAGGCAAATCTTCTGTTAAGTATTCAATATCAGCTTCCTTTTGAGCATTTTGAATTTCTACTTCTGGGCGGGGGTAATGCTGTTGATAAAGCTCAAGTAACGACAACAATTGCTGAGTGTAATCCTCTGTGTATTTGAGATTACCGTAGATAAAATTGACTGGGTTGTTGATTTCGTGGGCAATACCTGCGACTAACTGCCCCAAAGAGGACATTTTTTCCTGCTGAACCAGTTGTGATTGTGTACGCTTGAGTTCTTGTAATGTGCCTTTAAGAGCAATATTTTTTTGTTGTAGTGCTTGCGTTCGCTCTTCTACTTTTTTTTCTAGGTTTTGGCTGTAAGCTTCTAGCTTTCTGTGTGCTTCGTATTGCTCTGCTAGCAGTCGTTTGACTTGTTGAATTAACTGGTTCAAAGAAATGGCTAAGATACCAACCTCATCTTCGGTAATTACGGCAACTTGGATATCAAAGTTAGAGTCCTGGGTGGCTTGTTGTGCCACCTGAGTTAAAATTTTCAGGGGACGTGTAATTGTCCGTGCAATTAAAAACCCCACGATCGCTACAATACCACTGCCCACGATATACAATAGCCCCAAATGCTTCCATAGTTTCCATTGCGCCATTTCTAGTGGTGCAATGGGATACAACACTGTGATTGTTATAGACTGATTTGTGCCTCTAAATCTGATACTTTTAGCTAAATAGTTCCGATTCTCTATATTGATTTGCGTCACGGGTAAATTAGGAGAGGGCATTTTACCAATTCTGACGCTTGCGGCTGATAGAGTTGTGGCCACCACATGATTTGGTATATGGACTATCAAGTGTTTGGAAGAACCCTTAGCAATTTTCTGCACTAGGGTGTTATCTATTGTTTTACCAAAAATCAGCCCTCCTAATAGTCCTGATGCTGATTTGATACTATTAGTTACCACTTGCAGAACTTGTTCTCCATGTTCCACATTAACTAAATCGACTAAATGCGCGCCACTACTAGCACTGCTGGCAATTGCTTGATCTATTAGTTTAATTTCAGACAGCGCGTTGCTACGTAAATCGATGAGGACATGGCCTTGAGAATCGACGACTTTGATCAAATCTAATTTCAATATCGACTTTAATGGTAATAGAATCTGCAAAAGCAAGTTTTGATCTCGCTGTTCCAATGCTTGACTTAGCATACCTCGATTGGTAACTAGCTCAATTTGCGTTTCTAGAGTTTGCTGTTCATAGCGCAAATCTTGCTCAACCCGCTCGGTAAAAACAGCAATGTCTTGGCGAAAATTCTGCTCTAAACTGTCTGTAAACCAGTGTCCTAGAGCCAATAAACCCAGCAGAAAGACACTCAGGCAGACGGTAAGCAGGGGGATAACAATTTTTTGGCTAAGACTCAGCCGCCGAAAAAATCTCTGCATAGCATATTATTCAACTTATTTGGCGGGGACAAAGCCGTTTTTTTCTAGTATTTTGCTACCTTCCTGGCTGAAGATAAAATTAATAAACCTTTGAGTAGATGCTGAAGTTTTTTTGTCCCAAATTACCTCTATATGGCGCACCATTTGATATTTACCATTGGTGAAGTTTTCCACTTTGGGTGCAATACCATTCAGTCTGAGGCGATTAACTGGTAATTGATTAATTATGGCAGATGCCAAAGAAAAAGCACCGATGGAATAAGGTGTACTTTGTAGGGTTTCGATTAGTTCTCCCTCTTTATTTAAAATCACCGCTTTAGTGGTTGTCTTTTCGTCCCCCAAATAATATTTACGTAATAGTTTTTTGGCTGATTCGTCTTCAGGTCTATCTAAAACTATAATGTTGGCATTAGGACCGCCTAATTCCTGCCAATTAGTGATTTCACCGCGATAAATGGCTTGTAATTGCTTGGTTGATAGATTGGTGACACCCTTGACGCTGCTATGAGTGGCAACTAGTAATAAGTCTGTCGCTAATTCGCGGGATTGAATGTTGTTGTTATTTTCTTCTGGCTTGAGTTTGTGGCTACTACCAGCAATATCAATAATGTTATTCTTGAGGGCTGCGATCGCTCCTTCAGATTGGCTACTAGCGGTAAACTCAATCTTGACTGCTTTATTTTGGGCTTTATATTCTTTTGCCAACAGTTTTAAAACTGCTGTCGTTGAACTAGAACCACCAATTTTAATGATTGTTTGGGATTGAGAATCAGTCTTTTGAGGTAATTGCTCAAAAGCTGCCAGTTCAGCATCATTGAGTTTGACCACATTACAACTGCACAAACCCAATAATGTGCAACCGATGATCATGGAGTGAGTAAGATTTGTCATGAGTGAATCAGCAAACATCTACAAACAAGGACTATGTATAATCCTTTACACTCTAATATTCCCAACTCCTCACCAAAAGTAACTTCCCAATCAGTCACAATCAAAAAGATCCCAGGATTTTCACAGAATTCTGGAATCTTTAGCGTTAATTTCATACTAATCAAAGATTTTAACTAGCTTGTGAATGTTGTTGTGTTTTAACTAAACCTAGTAGTTCTTGTGTTGTCAGGCTGCGTTTTTTTTGAACTGATTCTTGGCGTACTGCGTCTAAAACAGATTGGGTGTCTTCTGGGTTGAGAATAATCCCGTATTGCTCCAGTATGCTTGATAACAAATGCTTCCCAGAATGTTTACCGACTACCAAACGCCGAGAACTACCAACTTCTTCTGGTGCAAATGGTTCGTAAGTGTGGGGGTTCTGTAGTACCCCATGAGCATGAATACCTGATTCATGGGCAAAGTTATTGTCTCCTACAACAGCTTTCCAAGGTGGTACATCATAACCGGATGCAGATGCTACTAGTCGGGAAATTTCTATTAATCGCTGTGTATCAATCTTTAAATCATATTGATATAAATGTTTCAGAGCCATAACGACTTCTTCTAAAGCTGCATTACCTGCTCTTTCTCCTAAGCCATTAACTGTAGTGTTGATTGATAAAGCACCGGCTTGAATCCCCGCTAGCGCATTGGCTGTTGCTAAACCAAAATCATTATGAGTGTGCATTTCTACTGGAATCGCCAAAGCCGTGACTAGTTGTTTGACTTTGGCGTAAGTTGTAAAAGGTTCGAGAATGCCTACTGTGTCACAATAGCGAAATCTTGATACGCCCCATTCTTGAGCAGAAAGCACTACATCTTGGAGGAAATTATCTTCGGCTCTAGAAGAGTCTTCTCCACCTATAGAAACAAAAAGACCTTGATCAAGGGCAAAATTCACACTATCTTTGAGTTTTTGCTGCACTAATTGCCAATTACCTTGGAATTTGGCATTAATTTGCACTTTAGAGACAGGAATAGATATATGTACACGTTGCAAACCACAAGCAATGGAAGCTTGGATATCTGAAATTACGGCACGATTCCAACCTAATAGCTTGGCTTGTAAACCTAACTCACAAATTGCAGCTATGGCATTTTGTTCTGCTGTTCCCATAGCTGGAATCCCGACTTCAATTTCGTCAACGCCGATCGCATCCAGAAATGTAGCGATCGCTATTTTTTCTTCTATGTTAAAAGCAACACTAGCCGCTTGCTCACCATCACGTAATGTAGTGTCATTAATCAAGACTTGGTTCATTTTTATTTGTGCTGATTGCTTAATATTTATAGTAATAGATTATGTTTCTGTTGGTGAGAATACTAAAAAATTTGATATATTAAACCATCTTGATTAATACTGATTAAGTTGCAGCAAAATAACGGTTAAGAATTAACGGCTACTGGGTAATATTTTTTGATCTATTTTACTGGTTTGTGATTTTTAATAACTTGCCAGCAAATTGCTCAATCATTATCAGGATTTTCACTTATTTACTTCCTCTGCGGAAAGGAGATGACCCTTGATTGAGATGAGTGGCGATCGCATATTAATTTCACTGTTTCAGCTATGAAAAATTAAGACTTGGTTAATTCATCATATTAATCCGTAGTCATTGATGTTTCTGAGAATAATTCTGCATCATCCGCTAATGTTTCCGGGGTGATAATTCTAACGTGGTCAAAAAAGCGAGATATCCAAGGTAAAGCCACTAAAATTCCTGTTAAAACCATTAGAAATATAGAAATACCCAAAATCTGGTCACGGGGAATTTCCAGAACACCACGCAAAATAACTTCTCTTAATGCAGAAACTATAGTAATTTCTGCTGCTGCCCCTACAGAAATTTTCTGAGTTTGTAAATAGTCAATTAATAACCGAAATAATTCAACCAAAATCAAAATAAATAAAATATCAGATGTTACTTCTCGTAAATCTAATGGGCGCAAAAAAGATAAAAACATATCCGCTAAACGTATGAGCATAACGCAAAATAAGCCCACGCAAAGAGAAATGATAATAATATCTTGAAAAACTTCTAAATTGGTGACAATTCTATCACGGTTAAACCAGGTATTTAGCTGTGTGATAATTCGTTTAGGCATATGATTTGAGAGGGATTATAGGTTGCACCTTTATATGATAGACAATTTAACAACTAACATTAATCATGAATCAATGAGTTATTATGCTTTTGATAACAATCAAAATCTTATGAAAAGACATAAGATTAAATGTATTGAAACTCACTTCTTTATTATTAAAATTAAATATACTTTAATACCCGACTTATTTTAGAAGTAGGGTATTAAAGTATATTTTTGGGAAAATAATGACAACTCCCCCACAATTATGCCAACTTCTTTGGTCACTTCAGCAGTCTTAAACCACTCAAAGTCACTAACACAGTAGAACCTTCATGCCCAATTACACCGATGGGGAGGTTAATGTTTCCGAGGAAGTTACCCACTAAAAGTAAGGCAATAAACCCTAAAGCGATGGCTATATTTTGTTTGACTATATTTTGCGATCGCCTGCCCAATTTGATCGCTGTAGTCATTTTCTCTAGTCTGTCTGCCATTAATACGATATCTGCGGTTTCCAGTGCGACATCACTACCTGCTGCTCCCATTGCAATCCCCACAGAGGCTTGAGCTAAAGCAGGTGCATCATTAATCCCATCCCCCACCATTGCTACTGTTTGATACTTGTTCTGTAAGCTGCGAATTACATCTAATTTATCTTCAGGTAAGAGTTCGGCAAATACTTGATCAATCCCGATCGCTTGAGCGACACTATGGGCTGTGCGTTCGTTATCGCCGGTAATCATGACAATTTGTTCTATTCCTATCTGCCGTAACTGGGCAATGGTATCAGCTGCTTCTGGTCTGATTGTATCTGCTAGGGCGATCGCACCCATCACCGCATAGCTTTCTCCTTTACTTTCTGCTTGCGCCACCCAAACCACAGTATTACCCTGTTCTTCCCAAAATGCTGCTTTTTCTAATAATTCCTCTGGTAACTGGGTAACATATTGCTGTACAAAAGCTGCATTCCCGACAATTACATATTGGTTATTAACTGTACCAGTAATTCCCTGTCCTGGTATAGCTTGTACTTCAGAAGCACGCACCCAGTCTAAATCACTAGCCGCCTGAATAATAGCTTGGCCGATGGGGTGTTCTGAGGAAGATTCCAAAGCGGCGGCGGCTGTTAAGACATTGGCTGGGGAAAATTCACCAGTCGTCAGAACTTGCGATACCTGTACTTGTCCTGTGGTGAGAGTACCAGTTTTATCAAAAGCGATCGCTCTCACTTTCCCAATCTTTTCTAACTGCGCGCCATTTTTAAATAAAACACCCTGTCTTGCACCGTTGGCAATTCCTGATAATAAAGTCGGCATAATCGCCGCCATTAACGCGCAGGGTGAAGCCACCACTAAGAAGGTAAGAGCGCGATAAATTGTAGTTTCCCAATCCCAACCCCACAAAAACGGCGGTAAAGTTGCCAGTAATAACCCAGCAATAACAATAACTTTGGCATATCCTTTTTCCAGGCGATCGATAAATTCCTGAGAAGGAGGTGCTTCCGTTTGGGCTTGTTCTACTAACCGAATGACACGCTGAATTAAACTGCTAGAGGCGGGTTTGTGTACTTTCAGTTGCAATGCACCGTAACCATTGAGTGTTCCCGCAAAGACTTCCTCACCCACCGTTTTTTCTATTGGTAAAGATTCCCCTGTAATCGCTGCTTGATTGATGGTGCTGTAACCAGAAATGATAATCCCATCAGTGGGAATCAATTCACCAGGTTTCACCACAATTTCATCTCCGACTTGCAGCTGGCTAATCGGAACAGTTGTTTCCTCTCCCCGCTTTAACAATGTAGCTGTGTCTGGTGTCAAACTCATCAAACTGCGGATACTTCTTTCCGTCCGCTGCATGGCGTAGCCTTCTAGCGCGCCACTAATCGCAAAGATGAGAATTAAAATTGCACCATCAATAATTAAGTGATATTCTCTACGCCACAAACCCAAAGTAGCTGCACCAACAGCCGCCACAATCATCAGCAAATCTACATCGAGTTCTTTTTCTTTAATCAGCGTCGTTAGTCCCTCACGCGCGCTTTCGTAGCCACCAATGATATAAGCAGCAGGTAACAGTAGTAATGCCCATCCTAGCCAACCGAAGGACAAAGCCAACCATCCTAAAAATAACAGCAAACCGCAAAGCAGAGCTGCTAAAGTGTCTGGGTGTTCTTGGGTGAATTGGTTAAAACGCTGGGAATAGAGCATGGCAGTAGAATCAGTAACGACTACTCTCACGCTAAACCTTGACATAAATGTCAAGGTCAAGAGGATGAATGCAAAAAAGGGAGTAGTAGCAGGAACATCACTCTTATAAACTGCTGAATATAAGGGGGAAAATCCATGTTAAAGCAGAATTTATATTGATAACTTTCGATGCTTAGTTAATTTTGAAATTAACTTTGACTCAATTAATCTTTTACTTGGTGGTAATGGTTCAGGTTTTAACCCAAAGCACCGCTATATACTAAAAGAGAGATTACTTAATAAGTTTTAATAAATTGTTATGACTACAAATTCACCCATCAAGCAGGAAACCAGTGTTGCAACTAAATTGAGGAACTTTTTGATTGTAATAGTAGCGATCGCCCTCAGCGTTGCTTTATTCTTGGGACTACGGACTGAGACTAATTCTGGGTCTTTAGCCAACTTAGCAGCAGCATCCACACCTCTTGAAGTAGCTATGAGTAACAGCAAGCCTTCAGTTATTGAATTTTATGCTGATTGGTGTACAGTCTGCCAAAAAATGGCCCCTTATATTACCAAACTAGAGCAACAGTATGCAGACAAAGTAAATTTTGTCATGCTGAACGTAGATAATAGCAAGTGGTTGCCAGAGATGTTGAAATACCGAGTCGATGGTATTCCCCACTTTGTATTTTTAAACAAAACAGGGGAAAATGTTGCTCAGGCGATCGGCGATCAACCCCAAACAGTTATGGACAGTAACTTAGAAGCTTTGGTGACAGGTTCTTCCTTACCCTATGCTCAAGCTAGCGGTAAAGTATCGCAATTCTCAGCACCAGCCACACCCACCAGTCAAGACGACCCCCGTAGTCACGGTAGTCAAGTAGTCAATTAGGACTGGCTCAAGGAAGGGAGACAAGGGAGAAACATCAAAGAAACTTCTCCCTACTCTTATCGCTTCTGAAAAAAGCCTTGTAACCGTCGCCAATTCGCGCGTACAACTTTCCACTGTTGTACTATATGCAGTATAACAAATGCCAAAAATGTATAAGCTATCCAAAAATGAATACTTCTACCTAAATCTACTAAACTAGAGTTTTGTGGAAAAAGGTCAGGTAATGTCAAACCAAAGAAGTGGACATTATTACTTTGATAAGAATTAGAAAAAAAGAAACCACTGACTGGAACTGCAAACATAAAGATGTAAAGAAAAGTATGTAATGCAAATTTCTGAGTCCAATCAGGAGAAAACTTTGGCAAACTCTTTGTGTATTTTCGCCACCATACCTGCAATAAAACTAAGATGCGCCAAGTCAACAAAGCTACTACTAAAACAGCAATTGATTTGTGAAAATCATATAATTCTGATCTAAATGGAGTACCACGGGATAAACGCGCCATACCTGAGCCGGTGGTAAACAAGACTAAATAACAGGCGGCCATAACCCAGTGTACAGACATGAGTTGTTTAAACGCAGAGTTAACCCTAGCTTTCTTAACGACAGGTGTTGAATTCATATAAACACACTTGATTTTGCTATAGTTTTGCTTTGCAGTTTTATGGGGTAAGACTATATCTACATCGGCTATCTATAGTTGCTCTTTATCTTGTTGATATGATTCTAAAATGCCACTACGAATAATTAGTTGTGGCCACAGCAAAATAAAAAATCCCATCCACACCAACACAGGTATAGAAACAATAACTGTTAGCCAAATCACCTTAAATAGTAACCAGCTAGCAGTAATAATAGTAACCCCAGTGAGTAATATAGACCAAGGTTGACACCACCAAGGCTTATATTTCCAGGGGCTTAAAGGCTGTTGTTCAGGCATAAAATGTGCTTATTATGTAATTTAATGATTTCTTGAAAATATTAGTTTCTCCGCCTGATTTGCTCTCTCCATTCATCTAAAGAAACGTATTTATTTTCGACAACATCTAAAGCTTCAATCACACCAGTATCATTAAAGACACGAAACCAATAAATTGTGTAATTGTAGTTATTTGCATCATCTTCAAAGACACGTACCGTATAGTATGGTTCGTTAAGACTAGGAACACTGTCTACGATCGCAGAGACTTTAATTGTTCTTTTGGATAGTTGCTCAATTTCTTTGGCTTTCCGTTGTACTAAAGGTAGCTTCCAGACTAAGTTTAGGGCTGTTTTTTCATCAATTTCCCTAGTAGTTTGAGCGATGTTGACAACTTTACTCTCCTCTAGCGCAGCTACTAGTTGAGGTGCAGCTAGCTGCTTATCTGACTTATTTTTGGCAACTTGAGTCATTGCCATTTGTCCTGCTACTCCTATTAATAGAACGGTCATGAGAGGATACACGATGATTCTTTTCATGCAGTTGTACTTCAGGATAACTATGAGACTTACAGATAGAGGTAAAGACATTGATTGTTTTGGTTAACGTTACAAGTCTTCATTAAGAAATTTTACAATAGAATCACTACAAGATAGAGAAATAGTCTCAAAAATTACGCATGAGTTATGACAAATCAAGACTTGGGAAGTTCAAAAACCTGACAGTCCTATGGGTTGACCCCCATGACACATCTTTTTCCATAAGTCCCTGTTAATCTAAAGGCAAAACATCATGAAAGTGTTGGTAATCAATATAGCGATGTCCATCATTCGTGTGATGGAAAATATCAACAAAGCGACTGTTCCAGATAATTTCATCGGCTGCGTAGATGTGTCGGGAATGAACTACCTGCGAAACCGTTTCATCAATACCACTCAGAGAAATAACAATAGTAGTGTTGGTTTTTAGGAGTAATTCTGCTGTGATACCATAAAGAGGACTGAATTCATCAATTGGGTGCATTAATAACCAACTCAGTGAAAAACTCGGTGTTTGGTTTCTCACAAGTTTTAAATCATGAAACCGACGAATAAAAGTACCTTCTGCTGTCACTTCATCGCGCATTAAATACACTCGCATATGTGCTTCTAAAATGAAATTACGTCGTTGGTTGGCAGTACGAAACATCAAAGTTGGCACACCTTCATGGGATGTAATTACTGCCACACGGCTGAATATCACACGGGCGGTAGGTCGAGAAAATCGAGCAAATGCTAGTCCCGTCATCACAGCAATTCCTACCAAACCAATCATTGCTTCTATGGTGACAATAATATTGGCATAAGTAGTTTTAGGGTACATTGCGCCATAGCCAATAGAGGCTAGGGTTTGCACACTGAAGAAAAATAAATCCAAAAAAGAGCCTGGTTGAGCGTTAGCAACGCAGTCTCCACCGACTAGGTAAAGAAGGGCAAATAAAGTATTGATGGCAATATAAAAACTACAAATCAGGATGATGAAACCACTCCAAGGAATTGTCAAGAGGAGATGGTAAGGGTCACGCCAATAGGAATACCACGCACCCATACCCAATATTTCAAATTGTCCATTTTGGACTTTAATGTGAATTCGTGGTGAGAGGCGTTGTCTTTTGGGTTTAATAGGTTTCTTAAGAGAAAATTTCATTGGCAATATTCACAAAAAATACAAGTAGTGATTTAACTAGAACTTAAAAGCTGGTATGTTCAGTTCTAGTACACTTGAAGCGTACTAAATAGATAGTATGGATTGCTCATGAATAGAATTTTTTGGATTATTGCTTTAGTGGCATTTATTAACTCCTTGAGTTTCACAATTTTAATTCCTATTATCTATCTTTATGGCAGACAATTTGGGCTAAGTGATTTCCACACTAGTTTACTTTTTTCTATTTACGCGATCGCACAATTTTTTGCCACACCGATTATTGGCAAACTCTCAGACCGCTTTGGCCGTAAGCCTTTATTGATTATCAGTTTAGCTGGGACTGTCATTGCCAATTTTTTTGCTGGCACTGCTACCACCGCTATCACCCTATTTTTGGCACGTTTTTTAGATGGGATTACTGGGGGCAATAATGCTGTGGCCCAGGCGATGATTTCTGATGTAACTGAGACTGAACGCCGCGCCCAGGGTTTTGGCATATATGGGGCAGCAATGGGTTTAGGATTTGTCTTAGGGCCAGCCACAAGTTTAGCTGCACAGCAGATATCGTTAGGGGCCGCATTTCTAGTTTCCGGTGGTGTAGCATTGATAGCTCTTATCATTACTATCTTTTTCCTGCCAGAGACTATCAAAAGAAAAGATCATCAAGCACACAATATATTTGATTTAGGTTTAGATAATTTAATTAAAGGTTTGATGATTCCTAAAGTTGGTATTTTATTGATAATTAATTTTTGTATCGGCACAACTTTTACGATGTTTACTTATGCTTTTCAGCCCTATTTTTTAATAGTACTAGAACAAAATAAAGAATCTTTGACACTTATGTTTCTGTTGTTTGGAGTCTTAGGTGTGATTATGCAGACTTGGGGCGTAAAAGTTCTCACTAAATATTTAAATGAGACTAAAATATTGCTTGTATCTCTATTCATCAGGAGTTCTTCATTTCTTTTAATGCCAATTTTCCCGATAGTAAATTATTTCGTTATTCTTAGTGTTGTGTTCTCCTTGTTCAATTCTTTAGTGCAACCCATGATTAATACTTTAATTTCACTAAATGCAAAACCAGAAGAACAAGGAATAGCTTTAGGATTAAATTCTTCATATTTAAGCATGTCGAATGGAATTGGGCCAGTAATTGCAGGACTTTTGGTCAATCAAGACAATCCTATTAGCTATAGTTACCCTTTATATCTAGCTGGAATGTTAACATTTGGAGTGTTGCTATTTGCTATAGCTAATTATCAAAAATATATTCCTAAAACTAATTCATAATTTATTGAGCGAGCTACACCCTTTATATCGCAACGCATTGTGCATATGTTTATACGAATTTAACTTCGGAAAAACAAGTTGGCTTCAAATTACAAACAAAGCAAATATAATTATTAACCTGAATATAAGACAAAACCTCACTTTCTTAAAAAAGTGAGGTTCTAAGCTTCTTTGGAGATGAAAATTATTTATTTTCAGGCTGTGCTAATGAACCTTGAGAACAACGGTCAAACCACTCTTGATATTTTTGCTGTTGTTCTTCATTGTCTACAGAAATGGATATGCACACCTGCTGACAACCGTGGTTGCGTTCGAGAGCGATCGCATTCAATAATAAACTAGCAATCTTAGGAGAAATAAAGCAACCACTGACGCTTAAGCCGCTAATTTGACTAGTAAGTTCTGCTCTTTCACTCTCCCGTAACTCGACCCCATTTATTTCTCCATTCTTTAAATCAATCTCTGCTAATTGCTGATGGTTTGGAGTAATTTGTTCGACAATTAGTTTTTCTCGCCGGACTGGGACTTGCACCATTTGTGTTTCGATCACTTTCCGAACGATTACTTCTCCAATTTTCTGTTTATGGTGATCAATGATTAATCTTTCTTCAAGTAAGCGAATCAGTTTCTCTTCATCGCTTTTATGATTTGATATCGTTTGATTATCTGGTGTCTCAGAAGTTAAATATTCAGTCATAATAAATATATTTTTTAAATTCATTATTTTTAAAATTATTGACAAGCGCAGGTAAAGCCGAATGAGTTGCTCAAAGCTATACCTGCACTTGTACCGTTAATTAGCGATTAACGCTCTTCAACAGGAAGATTAGGAGCATTCACATCTAATTCTTCACGGCGAATAGTATCTTCAGCTTGAATTGTCTCTTGCTCTACGACCTTTTTCACTCTGACTTCTTCTCGCAAAACTGCTTCTTTGCGAATATCAGGAGTTTCTTCATGAAGTTCGACGCGAGCTACTTCACCCTCACGGAAGTCGGCTTCAGCAGGGGAAACTACCTTACCCGCATCTTGTGGTGTTACACGCTCAATTACTACTCGTTCTCTCTCTACTGGAACTGCAACCCGTGCAGTTTCAGTTTCAACGTGCTTACCAACCGCTACTTCTCCGGTTTTCTGACGGCGTTTATTCGCAATCAACCGCTCTTCGTATAATCTCAAGGTTTGGTGATGTGGTTCATTTAGTTGATACAAACCGGGTTCTTGTTCGTATCTATAAGTATCGCGTGTAGAAGCCGTAGATGAAATTCCAGTGGCTGCTGGTGTTTCTACAGGAGTTGGCGTTTCTAGAGTTCTGGATGTATCTACAGGTTGTGTACCGTAAGTAGGGCGATACACTCCACGCACCCGTTCCTCATAATCCTGATCCAGACTTAAACGCTCATTGAACTCTGGTAAGTTTTCAGCCTGTTCTCTGGTCATACCCATAGCGTAAACACGGTCTGTACCGTGGTCAATCCGAGTACGTCCAACTGGTAATAAAACCTTCTTACCAAAAATCCAAAAACCTAAGTCAACAACTAGATACCGGAAGTGACCATCATCATCTACTAAAACATCGTTAACAGTACCGATTTTTTCATTATTAGTTTCTGTGTAGACACCCAAACCCTTAATATCATCACCTTGCAATGTATCCCGATAATTGGGATCAAAATCTTCTAATTTATAAAGTACCATTTTTGTTCACCTCAGATAATTGATAAATTATTTCTTAGTTACCACATTAAATATTTGCGATATGAATTACATCTTTCGCTTGAATGAATTACGGGACTAAAACAATATCAAAAGTTATATTTATTAAACTTATAGTCATGACTTGAGGATGAATGTCAGGGACAAAATCATGACTATAAGAGTTGAAGCATTGATGCAAAACTACTTAGATTACACTTGTTTTAACGTAGTATCGCCTGTTGTATCAATATCTAATTCTTCCCGACGAATGGTGTCTTGGGCTTCTACCGTTTCTTGTTCTATGACTTTTCTCACTTTGACTTCTTCACGAACGAAAGCCTGCTTACGAATTTCGGGTGTTTCTTCGTAAACTTCTATACGAGCCACTTCTCCACCTTGGAATTTAACTTCTTTGGGATCTACTATAGTATCTGCGGCTGTTGGTTTAACGCGCTCAATCACAACACGTTCTTTCTGCACAGGTACTCTCACTCTTGTAGTTTCGGTTTCAATATGTTTACCGACTGCTACTTCTCCCGTTTTTACTCGTTGTTTGTTAGCAATTAATCGTTCTTCATACAGTCTAAAGGTCTGATGATACTGATCATTCAAATTGTATAAATCTGGTTCTTGTTGATAACTGTAATTTTCCCGTTCATAAACTACATGAGTGGTTAGACTGCGAAAAACATTACGGACTTTTTCTTCGTAATCTTCATCCAATACTAAATTTTCATGATACTCTGGTAAATTTGCTACTTGTTCTTTACTCAATCCATCTACATAGACGCGTTTTGCAGGATAATTAATGTGAGAAAGTCCAATGGGCAGTAATATTTTCTTGTGAGTTGCATCTAAATTAGTAGATACAACTAAGTAACGAAAACGTCCATCTTGGTCAACTAAAGCATCAGCAATTGAGCCAACTAGCATTCCACTTTCAGTATATAGTTCTAATGCTTTAACATCAGCCCCGCCAAATGTTTCTCGATAGTTAGGGTCAAATTCTTCCAATTTGTAAAGAGGCATATACTATCGCACTCCTATGTAATTTGCAAACTTATTTGTAAATGTAGGCAAGGAAGGGTTAATAGGTAATATGTCAACAACACACTAGTATTTAATCTTTGAATGTATAGATTTCTCAAAAATCAAATCTGATTCCTATATTCCCCATATTTCAAAAAATAATACCTATGGATCAGCGTAGAAATATTTGGCCAAAATTCCCTCTGACTAGCGACTGAGTTTGTCATGACGGGAGTAGAGAACAAGCAGTTAGGGGTTTAGCGATCGCTAAACCCCCAGCAAAAATCTATGTCTATCAAGTTCTCTGGAAATGCTAACAGCTATAGCTGAGAAACCGATGTTTAAAAGGGAAAGTCCTGTCAAAAGACCTAAAAGCTCACATCCCAGAGATTTTAGTCATTTTTAAAGGACTTCAGCCAGGCATACTTAACAAAGCTCGGTGTAAAAGCAGTTTGTTCAGTTGTGATGAAGCTGTTTTTAAGAGTTAAGGATCGCCTTTAGACCTCAAATTTCTAGGTGCTACTATGGAGTAACTATACAAAAATATTTATATTAATACCCGAATTATCGGATTATAGCCTTAGAACCCATTAACTATCTACATACTCCCAAAAACTGGGGGTGTTTCTATTACACTAATTAAAGTTTAGATTAAGTAAATATAAAGTTTATTAGGATGACCTCCTGCTTTTGCAAAACCTCTAATATTGATAATTTTTTTAGAGTTACTAGATACGAAAAAATTAGATTTTACAGTAAAATGATTTCCATTTTTGGAATTGTAATTCACCTGAAAATTAGAGTGTAAAACTTCAGTAATTACAGCTATTTTAAAAGAATAAACAATATTCATCTAAGTATTTAAACAGAGGAATATTGTCTTTTATTGTATTAGAATTGCGTATGATTAATCAATTAACTTTCTCGTTAATTTTTTTGCAGCTAATACATTAGACAAAAAAATTGCGATCGCTTCCAGCCCTGCACTCCGCGCCATCGCCAGAGGTGGACTCTCTGTGCCATCTCTATGAAAGGTTGCATCGAAACCGCCTTCTGGTGCTGTCTATTACGCTTCACCAATTGATGGTTTGGCAATACTGAAAACAAAATATACTAAAACTCCCTTACGCTTTCGCATTATGTTGGCTGTTACTCATACAAGTGGCTTTATGCCACATGGATATTGTTATCTCTGGAAAACTGGGCTAGTTTGGCTGCACATTATTTCTGATGCAATGATCGCTCTAGCTTATTATTCTATTCCTTTTTTACTGATCTACTTTATTTCCAAACGCAAAGATGTTCCTTTCAATGGAGTCTTTCTATTATTTGGTGCTTTTATCATTGCCTGTGGTACTGGACACCTAATGGATATTTGGACGCTCTGGTATCCAAATTACTGGATTGCGGGTGGACTCAAAGCCTTCACAGCCATTATTTCCCTATATACGGCATTCGCATTAGTTGATTTGATGCCGCAAGCGTTAGCATTACCTAGCCCGGCTCAGTTAGAAGCGATCAATCGGGTGCTAGCAATAGAAATTGTCGAGCGTAAGCGCATTGAGCAAGAATTACGTCAAGCCGAGGAAGTGGCAAAGAACTCCAGCCAAGCCAAAAGTGAATTTCTGTCCAATATGAGTCATGAGTTACGCACTCCCCTTAATGGTATTCTCGGCTATGCACAAATCCTCCAACGGACGGAATCTTTAAGCGAAAAAGGTAACAAAGGCATCAGCATCATCTATGAATGTGGTTCTCATTTATTAACCCTGATTAACGATGTCTTGGATCTGTCAAAAATCGAAGCTCGTAAGTTGGAATTAAATGCGGTACATTTTTACCTACCTGCATTTCTAGATAGCGTCAGTGAAATTTGTCGTATCCGTGCTGAACAAAAAGCAATTAACTTTCATCTGCAACTTGACCCCGATTTACCAGCAGGGATTTGTGGTGATGAAAAACGCTTGCGGCAAGTATTGATTAACTTACTTAGTAACGCTATTAAATTTACTCACCAAGGCGGTGTCACTTTCAAGGTGACAGTTATTCATCGTGCAGTCAATGATCACGGACAAATTACAGACAAAATTCGCTTTGAAGTCATAGATACCGGCACTGGTATCACCCCTGAACAAGCACAGAAAATCTTTCTACCTTTTGAACAGGTAGGAAATCAGAAGCGACAAACGGAAGGTACAGGATTAGGATTAGCTATCAGCCAAAAAATTATTGCCCTGATGGGTAGTCAAATCCAACTAGAAAGTGAGTTCGGCAAAGGTAGCACTTTCTGGTTTGAGGTAGAATTCGCTGAATCTCAAGACTGGGCCAAGGCTTCGAGAATAGTGGAGCAAGGAACTATCACAGGCTATCAAGGAAACAGATGCACCATTTTGATTGCAGATGATAAATGGGAAAACCGTTCGGTAATCGTCAATTTACTAGAGCCTGTAGGTTTTAAGGTGATCGAAGCGAGTCATGGTCAAGAAGGATGGGAACAAATCAAACTCCATAACCCAGACTTGATCATCACCGACTTAGTGATGCCCGTGATGGATGGATTTGAGTTCATTAAAAGTCTGCGTAGGTCTAACCAATTTAAAGAGATACCAATCATTACTTCATCAGCCAGCGTGTTTGCAATTGATCAGTACAAAAGTATTGATGTAGGTGCAGATGCCTTTTTACCCAAGCCGATAGAAGCTGAAATGCTGCTGGAACTACTGCGACAGTTTTTGCCAGTGGAATGGTTGTATGAAAACAAGAAAAACACAATTAACAAAACCAATGTAGACGATTCGCAACTGCCCCAGGAAATACTTCCTCCATCCCAGCAGATTTTACAAGAGCTACTAGAACTTTTACAAGACGGCGATGTTCAACAAATTGTAGAAATTGCTGAACAACTTGCTGCATCTGATGAGCGGTTCAGTGTTTTTACCAAACAACTTATCCAGTTAGCTAGCAACTTTCAACTCAAACTTTTAGAAACTTTTATACAGCAACACATGAGTTCGGGGGAATAGGGCAATGGGCAGGGGATTTTTCTTCCCCAGCCTCCCCAAACCCCCCTGCGTTCTCATTTCCTATTCCCTATTTTTAACTCGAAGCAAAGCGAAGTAACTAAGATGTTCCATAACGGATTTATCTTGATTGTGGATGATAACCCCACCAATTTGTCTGTCTTGTCTGAAGCCCTGAGTAGTGAAGGGTTACGCTTTCGTGTGGCAATTGATGGCGAAAGCGCGATCGCTCAAGCTGAACGCAATCGACCAGAATTAATTTTGCTGGATGTACAAATGCCCGGTATTAACGGATTTGAAACTTGTCGTCGGCTCAAAGCTAATCCTCTCACCAAACACATTCCCGTTATTTTTACCACTGCTTTATCTGATATAGAGAGTAAAACGAAGGGGTTTTTTCTGGGTGCAGTAGACTACATACCCAAACCATTTGCTCAGGAGGAAGTGATTGCTAGAGTACGTGTGCATTTACGACTCAAACAATTAACAGAATCTTTGGAACAACAAGTGCGCGATCGCACAGTGGCTTTACAAAAAACCCAAGTGCAGCTAATCCAACAAGAGAAATTATCAACCTTAGGAGAGTTAATTGCAGGTATTGCCCATGAAATGAACAATCCCATCAGTTTTATTAGTAGCAACATTCCACCTTTGGATGAATATATTGCCGCCATCAGTAAAATTCTGGAACTGTATGCAAAAGAGTATACTCATCCCACTGCCAAAATTAAGAATGCTATGGAAGAATTAGATTTACAGTTCATTCTGGAGGACATGCCCAAAATCTTGAATTCTCTCAAGGTAGGAGCGGAAAGAATTCAAACTCTTTCTAATTCGCTCCGCACTTTTTGCCGTTCTGACAGCGATATCAGAATACCTGGGGATTTACACCAAGGACTAGATAGCACATTGATGATCTTGCAACATCGCCTTAAGGATAACGGCGATCGCCCCGGAATAGAAGTGATTAAAAACTATGGAAATTTACCAGAGGTCAACTGCTATCTAGGTCAGATTAATCAAGTATTTATGAACATTCTGGCTAATGCCATTGATGCTATTGATGAAGCTATAGCCCAAGGCACAATCAGTAACTCTACACCGCAGATTCAGATCACAACCGAAATAGATGCTCAACAGATGGCCATCATTCGGATTGCCGACAATGGTGGCGGGATACCTGAATCTGTCCAACAAAGACTGTTTGAGCCTTTATTTACCACAAAACCTGTAGGGAAAGGTACGGGGCTAGGCTTATCAATAGCCCATCAAATTGTTGTGGAAAAACACAATGGCATCTTGGAAGTTGATTCTCAATCAGGTATGGGAACTGAGTTTAAGATTGCCATCCCCATCTCATCCTGACTACTAAAGAAATTTTTAAACTATTTGCTGACTTTTAACTTGTGAGTAACATGAATCCAAAACTCTCTTTATACACATTTCTAGCTCAATTTCGCTTCCTCAATAGCAGTTACACTGCCAAAATCTTCTTAGTGGCGTTTTTAGGTACTCACGTTCCACTCTTAACTTTAATCTTCAGTTTTGTTATTTCTAACTCTTATTCTTGGGAAATGGCGGTGCGAGTGTTGCTCATTGCACTTGTAGCTACATTAGCTGGTACAGTTGCCACTCTATATGCACTGCGCTATCTTCTCACGCCCGTGATTGTAACTTCTGCTGCATTGCAAGACTATTTACACACAAAAAAATTACCCGAACTACCTACGGAATTTGCAGATGAAGTTGGTACATTAATGGCAGATACCACACAAACACTGCATAAGTTAGATGAGCTAATTCATCAGATTACTGACTATGACAACCTGACTGGACTACCAAATCGCAATTTATTTGGCGATCGCCTTTACAATTATGTGTCACACTCTCACAATCAGCAGCAGCTAGTGGCTGTAATTGTGGTGGGGATTGATGATTTCGTTGCTATCAGTCATGGGTTAGATCCTGAGAAATCAAATTTGCTGTTGAGAGCAGTGGCACAACGTTTAACCAGTTATCAGGAGAAAACAGATATTCTCGCTTGTTTGGGTCAAGATGAATTTGCGATCGCTCGCACGGATTTACTTTCCTTTGAGAGTGTGATTAAACTTTCTCAGTTATTACTAGCTATCCTAGGCAAACCTTTTCACATTCATGGACAGCAGATTCACATCAGTGCGAGTATTGGCATCACAATTAATAGCGTCAGCGATCGCAATTATGTAGAACAACTGCTGCAACAAGCTCACATGGCACTCTACCAAGCAAAACAGCAAGGCCGCGGTCAGTACCAATTCTATTCGCCTGAATTTAATGCCCAATTGCAGGAGCGACTAGCGTTGGAAAACGAATTACGTGGGGTCGTAGAACGGGGTGAAATGATCGTTTATTATCAACCTCTAGTTGATTTGCGTACCAGACAAATAACAGCATTAGAAGCACTAGTACGTTGGCAGCATCCCACACGCGGCTTAGTCTCTCCGGCTAAATTTATTCCCATTGCCGAAGATAATGGCTCAATCATTTCTATTGGTGAATGGGTTTTGCGAACCGCCTGCGCTCAAAATCGTGCTTGGCAACTAGCTGGAATGCCACCAACTCGCATATCAGTTAATCTCTCTGCACGGCAATTTGAAGACCCTAATTTAGTAGAGATCGTCAGACAAACTTTAGAAGAAACGGGATTGCCAGCATCATACCTAGAATTGGAAGTGACTGAAAGCTTTTTGATGGGTGATATTCAGCACTCTGTTAAAACCCTCAAACAACTGCGAGAATTAGGGGTATGGCTGGCTTTAGATGACTTTGGTACTGGTTATTCTTCTCTCAATTATTTGAAGTCATTTCCTGTAAATATGCTGAAAATTGACCGTTCATTTGTACAGGATGTCACTTCTAATTCTGACAGCGCAGCTGTTACCCATGCCGTGATTGCTCTAGCTAACAGCCTGCAATTAAAGATTACGGCAGAAGGGATAGAAACTCAAGAACAACTGGAATACTTACAAAAGCACGGTTGTCAAGAAGGGCAAGGATATTACTTTGGTATCCCCTCTCCTGCTGAAAAAATAACTGACATCCTCAAGCAGAATTTTCTGCCTATGGCAGAATTTGCTGCATAATCAAGGGAGAAGGCAGAGGGCAGAAGTTTATAAAAATAATTTTTTCCTCTGCCAATTAAGAGGGTTACAAGCTTGTCTATAAATTCCAACTCGTGCGCCTAATCCTCAAGTCTATAATTCTCTCTGCCACTTTAGGCTGATGTCAGTAGTAATTATAAGAATTAAGCTTGGTGTGAACAGATGTTGGCAGATAGCTTTCAACACCAAGATGTAAATATTCCTGAGATTGTCGCAATTTTGATAACAATAGTTTAATCTGTATTAATTCTTCCTGTTGATAATAGTTTAAAACTCGTTTCAAAATTTGAGGATTACCTAACAGAATTTTTTAATTCTTAACAAGATTTATTGATATGTTTTATAGTAAATGATTATATAACCCTCAAGTAAGTATATACTTAATTCAAGCAGTTACGAGAACTAAAGGAGTCGGAAATTGCTGTGATTAAAGCCATACATACTAAAGTGAACGGGAGAGCTAGATATAAAATCAAAGAACTTTATCATTCACCAGAAATAAAAGCACATTTAGAGCAACACCTAGTCCAAAATCCAGTAATATTGCAAGCTCATGCCAATACATTGACAAGTAATTTGTTGGTAATTTTTAAGCCAAATTATAATTATCAGCAAGTTCAAGATTTGATTGCAGAAATCTTATCAAAATTTCTAGATACTCATGTCATAAAAGAGTCCAAAAAATTAATTAAACATACCAATAAACTTACCTATACTGATAGCAATACCCAAAAACAAACAACGGATAACTGGCATTTAATACCCACGAATAAAGTCCTCCAGACCCTCCAAACTTCCCAAGAGTCAGGACTATCAAGTACATCTGCTGCCCATAATTTAAGTAAATATGGCGCGAATGTCCTGGCAGAAACAGAAGTGCGGTCTAATTTGAGCATCATCATTCAACAGTTTCAATCGTTACCAGTGGCCTTATTGGGTGTAGCTGCAGGGGTATCAATTTTTACGGGAGGATTAGTTGATGCTGTCGTAATTTTAGGTGTGGTGGGTTTGAATGCAGTGATTGGTTATGTCACAGAAAGCCAGTCAGAAAGAATCATTAACTCGCTGAAACATCATCAGCAAACATCGTCTTGGGTAATTAGAGACGGTCAGCCTAGAGAAATACCCATTGAAGATGTAGTGGTAGGAGATATCTTAATACTCAAACCAGGGAATTATGTGGCGGCTGATTCCCGATTGATTGCAACCGATAGCCTGAGTATTGATGAGTCGGCTTTGACTGGTGAGAGTATCCCTGTGAATAAGGATACGGCATATTTAATGGGTGAAGAGGTACCATTAGGCGATCGCATCAACATGGCCTATAAAGGTACTTATATTACTAGTGGTCAAGGTTTGGCGGCGGTGGTGGCGACTGGCAAATATACGGAAATGGGCAAAATTCAACAGCTAGTGGGTGAAGCCCAAGCCACAGAAACTCCCCTAGCCAGACAACTAGACGAAGTCGGCGGACAACTGGTGTTAATCAGTATGGGTATTTGTGGCGTCGTCTTTGGGATGGGAGTCTGGCGGGGATATGGTCTAGTACAGATGCTCAAATCGTCTATCTCCCTAGCAGTGGCTGCTGTTCCCGAAGGACTCCCCACAATTGCCACCACCACCTTAGCTTTAGGCATCCTAGAGATGCGAAAGAATAAAGTCCTGGTGCGGAGTCTGTCCGCCGTCGAAGCGTTAGGTTCTGTGCAGACAATTTGCATGGATAAAACCGGGACAATCACCGAAAACAAAATGTCTGTAGTAGAAATTCACGTCAACTCTCGACAGATTCAAGTCTCAGATGGCGAATTTCTGGATAATGCAGAGAATATCAATCCTTACGCTGATGACGAACTACTCAAACTGATTCATGTATCAGTGTTGTGTAACGAAAGTGAAGTCAACAAATCAGCGGATGGAGAGTACGCTATCACGGGTTCAGCTACAGAAAACGCACTAATTTATATGGCGATCGCCGCCGGTGTTGATGCGATCGCCCTGAGACAAAAGTATCCTCTATTACAAACAAATCTGCGATCGGAAAACCGCAACATGATGAGTACCATTCACCAGACTCATCAACAACACAAGTTTGTGGCGGTCAAAGGTAGCCCCGTTGAAGTGGCACAGATGTGCCAAAACCGAGTCAAAAATGGTCAACTCATACCTATAGACGAAGAAGAACGACGACAGATCGAAATAGAAAACGATCGCATGGCTGGTAAAGCACTGCGAGTATTGGGGATAGCCTACAGCCATATAGATGAATACAACAACGATAACTGCAAGAATCATGAATCAAATCTGATTTGGTTGGGTTTGGTAGGTATGGCAGACCCAATTAGAAAAGGTGCAAAAGCCTTAATTGCAGACTTCCATCAAGCCGGAATCGATACCGTCATGATTACCGGCGATCAAAGTCCTACAGCATATGCGATCGCCAAAGAATTAGAATTAAACCGCGACCCCCAACTAGAAATTCTCGATTCCACGAACATTAACAACCTCACTCCAGAAGCCTTAACCGCTCTCAGCGACAAAGTAGATGTATTTGCCCGTATCAGTCCTAGCAACAAACTGCAAATTGTCCAAGCTTTGCAAGGTGCAGGGAAAGTAGTCGCCATGACTGGCGATGGGATTAACGATGCACCCGCCTTAAAAGCTGCCCAAGTAGGTGTGGCAATGGGTAAAGGTGGTACAGATGTCGCTCGTGAGGTTGCAGATATCGTTTTAGAAGACGACCGCCTCGAAACCATGATTATCGCCGTCAGTCGGGGAAGAACGATTTACAACAACATTCGTAAATCCGTGCATTTCCTCCTCTCCACTAACCTTAGCGAAATCATGGTGATGACTACCGCTACAGCTGTAGGCATAGGTGAACCTCTAAACGCCATTCAATTGCTGTGGTTGAATTTAGTTACCGACATTTTCCCAGGTTTATCTCTAGCGTTAGAAGCACCAGAACCAGAAGTATTAAACCAACCACCCCGCAATCCAGACGAACCCATCATTAAAAATTCGGATTTGGGCAGAATTGCGTTTGAGTCAGCAGTTATTTCTGCTAGTACCCTAGCCGCCTATGGTTATAGCCTTGTGCGATATGGAATGACACCCCAAGCTAGCACGATCGCCTTTATGAGTTTGACATCAGCCCAACTGCTACATACAATTAGCAGTCGTTCCGAAACCAATAGTATCTTCAGCAAAGAAAAACTACCGACCAATCCTTATTTAAACGCAGCCATTGCAGGTTCTTTCGGCATTCAAATTTTAGCTATAGCCGTTCCCCCACTCAGAAATCTGTTGAAAATCACCCCTATTAATCTTGTCGATAGTGCTGTTATTGGTACTAGTGCCGTACTACCTTTATTAGTCAACGAAGGAACTAAAGGGACTGGTGACTGGGGACTAGCAACTAGGAAAAAATTCTCCCAATTAAGAGTCCCTCATCCCCAATCCCTAGTACCTAATTCCCAAAAGTAGGTGAATTATGAAAAAAGATTTTATGTTTACCTCAGAATCAGTGACAGAAGGGCATCCTGATAAGCTCTGTGATCAAATCAGTGATGCGATCGTAGATCGCTTTTTACAACAAGACCCTTACTCCAGAGTAATTACAGAATGCGCTGTTGCGACAGGAATTGTTTTTTTGGCTGCGCGATTTGAACCGAATGCAAATGTAGATTTTACCAATATAGCTAGACAAGTTATTGATCAGGTAGGCTACAACCACAAAGAGTTTAATGGTAAAACTTGTAGTGTTTTAACTAGTTTGACAGAATTACCGCCTGATCAATATCACTTATTTAATGAGCAAAAACTATCAGATGTAGAAATAGAAAAAATTACGGTCACTAATCAAGCAACAGTTTTTGGCTTTGCTTGCAATCAAACACCAATGCTCATGCCTTTGCCAATCTGGTTAGCACATAAACTAGCCAGAAAAATGAGTGAAGTTAGAAATAAAAATATTTTAGATTATCTAACTCCTGATGGTAAAACCCAAGTAGGAGTCGAATATAAAAACCGTCGTCCCTACAGAATCCATAGTATTACAGTTATTGCCAGTCAAAATAAACGCAACAAACCTGATCTTCAAAAACTACAAGATGATATTAGAGAGACTGTAATTTTTCCAGTTTTTGCAAATGAAGATATTAAACCGGATGAGAAAACTAGAATTTTTATTAACCCCGATGGCCCATTAATTATCGGGGGTCCTGCGGTGCATTCTGGTTTAACTGGCAGAAAGAACGCTATCGATACCTATGGCGAATATTCTAAACATAGCGGTTCAGCATTAAGTGGTAAAGACCCGATTAGAATAGATAGAATTGGGGCTTATGCAGCTCGTTATGCTGCTAAAAATGTGGTTGCAGCGAACTTAGCTGATGAATGTGAAGTGCAACTAAGTTATTCTATAGGTCTTTCTCGCCCAGTGAGTGTGCAAGTAGAAACTTTCGGCACGGGTAAAATATCTGATGATGAAATTACAATTTTATTAGAAAAATATTTTGATTTTCGCCTAGCAGGTATTCTGAAAGAGTTTAATTTAAGACATTTACCTAGTTTAATGAAAGGTGGATTTTATAGAAAGTTGGCTGCTTATGGTCATGTAGGCAGAGATGATATAGATTTGCCCTGGGAGAAATTGGATAAAATCCAAGTTTTTTAATGTTCATATATTAAATCAATTAATAGTTAGCAGTTAGCTGTTAACTATTAATTGATTTAGGGTGAAACCTTTCACCCTAAGCTCGGAGATGAGAGTTTATTCTCTAAAGAAACCTAACTATTGTGTTAACAGGGTCACACTAATTACCAACAGAGTTGCACTACACATTTGCGCCGGTAGTTTGACCACCTAATCTTTCTTGAATTCGGGCTTTAGCAGCTTTAAATTGTGTCGCTAACTGCTCACTTTGGTCGGAACTGAGATTGTTCCGAATGGCTGCAAACATGGTGCTTTCTTCTTGACGAACGTGATCCATGACGATGTCTGCTAGCTGTCTGACTCTGTCCTTAAATTCGGAAGTAGAGGGACTCAGAGCTTTGATTTGCTCTAACATCCGTTTCATCTCTGCTTGTTCGTCATACAGCTCTTGAGTGTCGCTTTCACCGTAGAAGGAACGAACTCTGGGGTAGACAACTTCTTCTTCTGCTTCAGCGTGAGCAGTCAAATCTTTGTAAATTTGACCAAAATACTCTTGAATCTTTTGCGGATTGTTGCTTTGCTGTATTTCGGTAAACAGGATATTGACTTTGTTGTGATCTAAGCGCAATACATCTTGGATATTCATATCACGCTTGTCAGAACCTTGGGTAACAGCACTACCCACAACACCAGTTAAAGCCGCCATCGCATCTTGGACACGTCCCCAAATGCTTTGATCAACTTCTTGTCCGGTGAGTTCGCGCACGCCTAGCACTTCCAAAATACCTTTGAGTTGTTCTTGGTGAGCGCGATTTTCAAAGTTAACAGTGTTGAGAGGCCCAATTGCAGCCATAACATCTGCGCCAACTTTTTGTGCTGCTTTGTGAATCAGTAAACCACTCATGACTTGTTGATGCTTCAACAATTCATGCTGGAATACTTTTTCATAAAAGCTTAATTGAGAGCCTTGCATTAATTGGCGAAGCTTATCCACCATTTCGGAAATTGTGTTGCGTGGCTCTTGTTGAATGCCATACTGTACATTGACAGTTTCGAGAACCCCTAGATTTTTGCGATCATCATCAAGCATAGTGCGGAAGCGATCGCTGATTTCATTATCAGTAGATTCTCTCAAAAATAATTGCTCATTGTCTATGAGCAACTGTTGAATTAATTTCATATCTGCCAATTTAGCAGCAATAGCATTACGTTTTGTATCATCTAAAGTTGAGACCATTTTGCGTTCTCCTCAAAAGGTATTCGTATGATTACTAATCTGAGATTGACATATTTACAGCTAGTATTCCTCTTTCTTTTGAACTATTAGCTTCATAACTCAAGATAGAAATCAATGTTTTGATTGTCACAATGCTAAACTTCCACTTGCAGATGTATAGTTATTTATTATTTAGTCTGTCGTTAGATAGATAAATTTTGAATTTTTATTGACTACATTGGCTCAAAGATGAAAGAAACGTATTAAAACGGAGCTTTGTTCATAATGGTAGAGGGTTCAGGAATAGGAGAACAGGCATTAAATAAAGCAGCAGAAATTGGTTTGTCTAGCCAATTAGATGAAGTAGAAAATTTAGATGTAAATATTAAAACTGACCCTTTAAAGTTACTGCAAGGCGAGGTAGAATCTGTCAATATTGCAGGTGAAGGTTTAGTCATGCAGAAAGACCTGCGAATGGAGGTCATGGAAATGCAAGTCAATAGCGTGGCTATAAATCCTTTAAGTGCAGCTTTCGGGAAAATTGAACTGACAAAACCAACAGCAGGCAAAGCACGGGTGGTATTAACAGAAGCAGATATCAACCGTGCTTTTAACTCTGAATATGTCCGTGAGCAAATTCAAAGCCAGAAAATAAATATCAATAATCAGCTCCATGCGATCGCGCCTCAAAAAGTAGAATTTCGCCTTCCAGGTGAAGGGAAAGTGGCATTGAACGCCAGCATTTTATTGATAGAAAATAGTGAAACTTACCAAGTTGCATTTACAGCAGTACCTCGTGTCAATGCTAATGGTACAACTGTCACACTGGAAAATGTTACCTATGGTGAAGGCGAAGAAATTTCACCAGAATTAACCACAGCTTTGATAGCACAAACTAGCGAAATTTTGAACTTAAGTAACTTCGATTTAGAAGGAATGAGTCTGCGCGTTCAACAGCTAGAAGTAGACACAGGTAAACTCACACTCCAAGCAGAAGCAAACGTAGAACAAATTCCCTTTGCAGAAAACTAGGATCAATATTATGGAAACTAGAGAAACCACTTCTACAAGTTCATCAGCTTCTACACCATTTCCCAATATTCCCCCAGTGATTGAAAGCGACGATCGCGAATATCGGGATACAGGTGTACCCAGTACAGTAGCGATCGCTGGACACCCTTTACATCCTCTCAGCGTAATTTTTCCCATCGCCTTTTTAGCCGCCGCCTTGGGAAGCGATTTCGGCTATTGGTTAACCCGTGATTTCTTTTGGGCGAGAGCTTCTTTTTGGTTAATTGGGTTGGGATTAGCTAGCGGCGTTATAGCTGCAATCATCGGTTTAAGCGACTTTTTGCAAATTGAACGCGTCCGTAAACGTCAAGCTGGTTGGGCGCATCTGATTCTCAATGTCTCTCTTCTAGCTTTAAGTGCAGTCAACTTTTTGCTCAGACTAGGCGACGCTGAAGCCAGAATTTTACCTTGGGGATTAATAATTTCTCTAATTGTTGGTACTCTCACCAGCATTTCTGGTTGGTTTGGTGCGGAACTTTCTTATCGCCACAAAATCGGCGTAGTTGGTGCTGGCAGTAGAAGATATCCGTAATAGGAAATATATAAAGTTCTGGTAGCCAATCAAAATTGATTATCCTGTCTCTACTCATCGTGGTAGTGACGGGATTTTTATTTAAAAATTATCCAAGTGTTGGTCATCAATGGTTAAATAATTACGGGGCAGCAGTATTTTATGAAATCTTTTGGTGTCTGTTGGCATTTTGGTTTTTCAGAAGTCAAGCTGCTATCAAACAAATTTCTTTTTGGGTTTTTCTCATTACCTGCGTTATAGAATTTCTCCAACTTTGGCATCCACCCCTATTAAATTAGGTTCGCGCTACATTTATAGGTAAACTCTTACTTGGTTATACTTTTGCTTGGTGAGATTTTCCTCATTATGCACTGGGTTGTTTTCTCGGTTGGATATGGCTGAAAAAATTACAGCACATAAGTTATGCAAAAAAAAGTGAAAGTCAAACCAAACTCCAAACAGCAGAAAATTGAAGAACAAGCTGATGGTAGCCTAACTGTATATTTAAAATCACCACCAGTAGACGGTAAAGCTAACGAGGAATTAATTAAACTGCTAGCCGACGAATTTGAGGTACCAAAATCTCATATTAGAATTAAGTCTGGTTTATCTTCCAGACAAAAATTGATTGAAATTGAAGAATAGTCATTAGTCATTTTTGTGTACTGAGTCTTCTCCAATACCCGATACCACATTTCCACTTACCAATCAAAACATAATTGAGGTTCGTAGGTAATGCTAATATATCCAGGTTGGTTTTTAACTCGTTTTAACCAAGCTTGAATTGCTGGGAATTGTGTTAAATCGAACCCTCCTTCATCGGCAACATGGGTATAAGCAAACAAAGCAATATCCGCAATTGTGTATCGTTCGTCTACAAAATAGCTATGTTGACTTAAATGATTTTCCATAACTTTTAGAGCTGCGTAACCAGGTTCGCGCTTTTGTTCTATGGCTGTGCGATATTCCTCCGTTTTTCCTAAAATAGACATCCAAAATCTTGAGGTCGCAATATATGGTTCATGACTATATTGTTCAAAAAATAGCCATTGCATGACCTGCGCTTTTAAATAGCGATCGTAAGGTAGAAATTCTGTATTTTCACTTAAATATAATAATATAGCGTTCGATTCTGCTAAATATTGTCCTGGGGCAATCTCTAAAACAGGTATTCTACCGTTAGGATTTTTACTTAAAAATTCTGGTGTACGGCTTTCTCCTTTTAAGATATTCACATCTACTCTCTCAAACGGCATACCCATTTGTGTTAGTAAAAGGCGAATCTTATAGGCATTACCAGAAAGTAAGAAATCGTACAAACGCAATGTTTCCATATAGAAAATATGATAGATAGTATGTGGTTAAGTGACGCTCTAAAATACAATACCTTACAAAATTATTGCTAACAAACAGGATATTTTTTGATTTTAAGTTCGGAATTTACCAGAATATTAATTATCTGAATAAATAAAAACCAATATTCTTTAAATTTGAGATTAAAGTGTTTTATTTGATGCAATATTCAACAAGAAACTATGTGTGGCAGATTTACTCTAACCCAGTCATTGCAAGCTTTATCTGATTTTTTTCAAATACAAGAAATTCCTAATTTAGCGGCGCAATATAACATCGCACCTACGCAAAGGGTAGTAACAGTGCTGTGCAACCCTACAACCAAAAAACCACAATTCCAGCAGCTACGCTGGGGTTTAATTCCTTCATGGGCTAAAGATCCCACTATCGGAGCAAAGTTAATTAACGCTAGAGCCGAGACTGTAGCTGAGAAACCGTCTTTTCGTTCTGCCTTCAAGCAACGACGCTGTTTAGTGGTAGCTGATGGTTTTTATGAATGGCAAAAACAAGAAGGCACAAAACAACCATTTTATTTTCGTCTCCAAGACGGAAAACCCTTCGCTTTTGCAGGTTTATGGGAAAAATGGATTTCCCCCACTCAGGAAGAAATTATCTCTTGTACAATTTTGACAACGACAGCTAACGAATTATTGCAATCCATCCATGATCGTATGCCAGTGATTCTTGACCCCAAAGATTACGATTTATGGTTAGATCCAGAAGTCAAGACAGCCCAACCATTACAGCCACTATTATCTCCCTATCCAGCCACAGCTATGACTGCCTACCCAGTCAGCAAACTGGTCAATAGCCCAAAGCACAACAGCCCAGAATGTATCATCCCTGTTAACGAGCAGAATCATCACCCAAATCAGTTAAATTAACTATTGAGCGTCTTAAGGAACTGGGGACTGGGAAAGAATTATTTGTAAGCAATACCCCATCCCCAATACCCGATACCCAATCCCCGCTCCCCAATACCCAATCCCCAATAAGAGGCGAATATGCCAAGAACGCAAAAAAACGATAACTTTATTGATAAATCTTTTACTGTCATGGCGGATATCATCTTGAAGATACTGCCAGCTAACAAAAAAGCTAAAGAAGCGTTTGTGTATTACCGAGATGGAATGTCCGCCCAGGCAGAAGGTGAGTATGCGGAAGCACTAGAATACTATGAAGAAGCTCTGACTTTAGAGGAAGATTCCAACGATCGCGGTTTTATTCTCTACAATATGGGTCTAATCTATGCCAGCAATGGCGACCATGACAAAGCTTTAGAACTCTATCACCAAGCGATCGAACTTAATCCTCGCTTACCTCAAGCGTTAAATAATATTGCGGTAATTTACCACTACAAGGGCGAAAAAGCTAAAGAAGCCGGGGATAATGATGGCGGTGAAGCATTATTCGACCAAGCCGCCGATTATTGGATTAGAGCCATTCGCATGGCTCCCAATAACTACATTGAAGCTCAAAACTGGCTCAAAACCACTGGTAGAATGCAAATCGATG
Source organism: Trichormus sp. M33_DOE_039 (assembly GCA_015296085.1). Taxonomy (GTDB): domain Bacteria; phylum Cyanobacteriota; class Cyanobacteriia; order Cyanobacteriales; family Nostocaceae; genus Trichormus. The sequence continues at coordinate 139,279 of DVDT01000047.1, forward strand.
TATTCTTTTAGTCATTATTCATGAGTGAAAGAAGATTGACAGCACATCAATAATCTGTCATCTGCTAGGTGTGCCAAGCCTTGCACACCTACTATTTTTTAGTATTGGTGACAATTTGAGCCAGCATAGATCCTGCTAGGTCAAGTAACTGATCCAAGAAAAACCCGATGACACCTATATAAATTATCGCCTCAATGATGTAATTGAGGTTGACAGATTTATAGCCAGCCCAAGCTAGAGAACCAAGCCCTTTTTGATCTATCAACATCTCCACGGCTATCACTGTAAACCATGCGACCCAAAGCCCTACTTTCAGGGCATGAAAGAGATGAAAAATAGCTACACGAAAGTTGTTGTCTTGTCTGCGAAAATGTCGCATACCTATGGCTGTATTGAGCAAGATCGTCCAGAGGGTAGCAACAAAAATTACTATCACAACTGCTGATTCTTTCTCTTGTAATATCACCAGCATTATCGGTAGCAACGCGACGGGGGGAATGCTATGGGGTAGCTGAACTATGCGTCTAAATATTTGATAAATCGCACCATTAACCCCAATTAAATAGCCCAAAAAACTACCTGCAACAGCAGCAGGAATGTAACCCACAAATAATCTTTGCAGGCTATACAAAACATCTAAAAATATACTTCTATCCATGCCTCAGTTCTAATCTGAAACGGTAAAAAATACTGCGGCAATTACAACAATTGGAATCTTGTAAAGAATCAGGAATACACTCTGGTTAATTCAACTTTATCAAAAAATTTAATTTTGATATAAGAACTAAATAAAAATTTCCATATTTTAACCATATCGTGCTAATTTATTGCTTGGAGAAATTCAATTAAAAATTAATCCCATCTTGATAATAAAAGCTGTGCTAACATTCTCAAATATCAAATATTCTTGACCATAAAAACTAATAGAATCAATTAGAAAAACCAAAAGCTGCTTTCTACTTGATCCTATGCAGAATGAAGGAGTAAATTTTAGCTATAACCTTCATTCTTTAAGTTGGGAATGTACAGATTATTTTCCCAAATTGCGCTTCATCTGTTCTAATTCGTCCTCAGTTTCCCAACGCCGAAACTTTTCTTCTAAGTCATCAAATCCAGTACTAGAGGTGTTAGATTGATTCCACCAACCGTTAGTTTCTAGACGCTGTTGAGTTTGGGCTTTAGCTCGTACCGTTTGTGTTTCCGCGGCTTTGGTTTTTACTTCTTGTCGTCGTACCTGAATTTTATGTAAAAGTTCTTGCGATTGGGCGATGCGTTCCTTCAAGCCTTGCATATGACCCCAAAGCTGATTTCCTTCACGCAGTAGGGCTGCTTTTCTCTCTTGTGCTGCCGCGGCTAAATCTTGTCTACTAGCATTTTTGGCTTTCTGGACGCGGATATGCCAACGCTGAATCTCTTGGGCGGTAGAGAGAATATCTTCTTGCGATCGCTTCTCTTGTAATTGTAAATCTGCAATCAATTTTAATGTATCTTCCTCTTGCTGTCGCAGTTGTTCTAACAACGCCTCTAATTCCAAATGCGGATTATTACGCAAGAATTCCTCTAAACGGTTTTCCAGAAACCGACTAAAATCATCAAATAAGCCCACTGTCAGAACTCCAGAGTTGGGTGTGTGATTATTTTATTGTAGTAATTATCAACGCAGGCAAACACCGTGCCGTTGGGCTGACTGTTAACAGGGGAGGAGGGAGAAATTCTCTACTCAGCACTCACTCCCTGTCACCTATAACCTCATTTTTCTGTGATTATCAATGTGTAATTGGGCAATCTAAGTATAGCTATTTGCTTCTAATGACTGACTCAATTTTTCTAGGTATGCAACCTTTGGTAATCAATGACTCCAGCCCACCAAAATCTAATGCCAGCAAACATTTCTCACGCCAGCTGATGCGGTTTATTGTCGGTGGTACTACTATTATTATCAGTATTTCTGCTTATTGTAGCTATCTAGCTGCTCGTAATATGGCACTGGCGGACATCAGGCAGAATGCTTTTCTGGAAGTACAAACAGGTGTTAATAAAATAGAAGCATGGTTACAGGTTCGCAAGGTGGAGGTCAAAACCTTAGCGAATACTGCTACTGTGAGGTCTTTAGATTGGTCTGTGGCAGAACCATATTTAAAAGACGAAGTTGACAGAATCAAAGAATTTTTCTTTTTTCAAATAGTTACCCCGAATGGTTTGTTTTCTAACACTAAGGTGGGTCGATCAACTAAAAATATCAAAGACAGAGACTTCTTTCAAAAAGCTTTGGCAGGACAAAGCAATATTTCTGATCCGTTTATCAGCCGTTCCACAGGCATTCCCCTAATTGCGATCGCCACCCCAATATGGCCTAATTCTCAGACTAATCGTTCACCTATTGGGGTCTTCCACGGCAATGTGAAAGTTGATCATATTGCTGAGGTAGTAAATTCCCTGAACTACGGCAAACACAGCTATGCTTTCGCCCTCAATTCCCAAGGACAGGCGATTGTCCACCCTGACTCGGCGTTAATGTCAACCATTGAAAAACCTGCGCCTAGTCTACTCAAAATTCCAGATCATGATTTGCAGGCGATCGCCCAAAAAATGGTCAACAAGCAACAGGGAATTGAGTTGATGGATATTGATGGCACACAAAAGTATGTTGCCTATCTGCCCTTGCAAGCTGCTAATTGGTCTGTGGCTTTGGTGATTCCCCGCGAAAATATCGAATCTCGTCTGCAATTCCTGGATTTAATTGCTCTAATTTTGGGTGGACTAACGCTTACGATGATTACTGTCTTGTGGCGAGTGCAAGCTTTTGAACAGACTCAACTGAAAAAGTCTAAGGAAGCAGCTGATCTGGCTAATCATGCCAAAAGTGAATTTTTAGCCAACATGAGTCATGAGCTGCGAACACCCTTGAATGGTATCTTGGGTTGCGCGCAAATTTTACTGCGTTCTTCCAAGTTACCTGAGCCAGAGCAATATCATATCAATATTATTGAACAATGCGGCTCGCATCTATTGACCTTAATTAATGACATTTTGGATCTCTCCAAAATTGAAGCCAGAAAACTAGAACTTCATGCCGAAGATGTGCATTTTCCGTCTTTTGTCCAAGGAATTGCGGAAATTTGCCAAATTCGGGCAGACCAAAAGGGGATTTCTTTTATCTATGAACCAGCCAGTGACTTACCCACTGGAGTGCATATTGATATCAAAAGGCTACGCCAAGTATTATTAAATCTGCTAGGAAATGCGATTAAATTTACGGATCAGGGTCAAGTTAAGTTCACAATTGAGTTGATTGAGCCATCTTCCAGTGATGGACAAATCAAACATCGCATTCGCTTCTGTGTAGAAGACACAGGTATCGGTATAACTACCGCCGAATTGAGCAAAATTTTCTTACCCTTTGAACAGGTAGGCGAGAAGAAGCGGCAGACCGAAGGTACAGGGTTAGGTTTAGCAATTACGCGCCAGTTGGTGCAAATGATGGGTAGCGATATCCATGTCAAAAGTCAGGTGGGACAAGGTAGTACCTTCTGGTTTGAGTTAGAGATGACCACTGCCAGTGAATGGGTGCAGTCAATCATGGCTGCATCAGCAGAAAAAATTGTTGGTTTTGAGGGTAACACCCGCCAGATTTTGATAGTAGACGATCGCTGGGAGAATCGTACCGTTCTGACTGCCTTACTGCAACCATTGGGTTTTCAGGTGGTGGAAGCAGTCAACGGTCGAGATGGTTTAGAAAAAGCGATCGCCCTCTCACCAGACCTGATCATCACAGACCTACTCATGCCAGAGATGGACGGGTTTGCATTGATTCAAAACCTGCGACAAACCCCAAATCTTGAGGATGTCAAAATTATTGTTTCTTCCGCTAGTGTCTTTGAATCTGACCAAAATCGCAGCTTGGCAGTAGGTGGTGACGACTTCCTCAGCAAACCCATACAGGCAGATGAATTACTACGTCAATTAGAACGTCATTTGGGTTTGGTATGGATTTACCAGTCTTCTCAGTGTGAAAGCGAAGCAGCTTCAGAGGTAGCCACAAAAGGCAACAGTCCATCAGCACAATTAATGCCTCCCAAACCCGGAAGTGTTGCAAGAACTGATGACATTAGCCAACAGAGGCAACTTTAACGCCATTATCAAGTTAGCAGATCAATTGGAGACAGCAGATACAAACTTTTCTGCCTTTGCGCTGCAACTACGGCAACTAGCAAGACAATTTGACGAAGATGCAATCCTCAACTTTTTGGCACAATATCAGGTAGAAACAGTATGAGAGCGACTGTACCGCACCAAGATTATTTCAGCGATCGCGATCCGATCAGAGGCATAATTTTAGTTGTTGACGATAATCCCACTAACTTACAAGTTCTATCGAGTTTTTTAGATAATTCCAGTTTTGAAGTTTGGGCAGCACGCAGTGGCGAAAAAGCTCTTCAGAGATTAGAAAATGATCTCTTACCTGATTTAATTTTACTTGATGTCATGATGCCAGGAATGAACGGTTTTGAAACCTGTCAACATCTTAAAAGTGAGCCGCGTTTCCGAGATATTCCTATTGTGTTTATGACTGCTCTGACTGAAACTGCTGATAAAGTTAAAGGATTTCAAGTAGGCGCAGTAGATTATATTACTAAACCTTTTCAGCATGAAGAGGTGTTAGTGAGAATAGAACACCAGTTAAAGTTGAAACATTTAACAACAAGTTTAATTGCTAAAAATGCCGAACTCCAAAACACTCAAACCCAACTCATCCAAGCGGAAAAAATTTCCAGTTTGGGTCAAATAGCCGCAGGCATTGCTCATGAGGTGAATAATCCCATCAATTTTATTGCTGGCAACTTAAGTTTTGTGGAAAAGTATGTACAAGAAGTAGTTAATTTACTTAAGCTCTATCAAAAATATCTGCCCAATCCACCGGGTGAAATTCAAGCGGCAATGCAACAAAGTGATATTAACTATATATTAAAAGATTTATCTAGTATCATGCAATCAATGCAAGTCGGTACAGATCGCGTTACAGAAATTGTGTCATCGTTAAATAAGTTTTCTCGACATAGAGAAGTAGGAAAGAAACTGACTAACTTACACGAAGGCATAGAAAGCACATTACTAATTCTCGGACATCGACTCAAAGCCAACGCTAATCGTCCAGCCATTCAAATTATCAAAGAATATGGAGATTTGCCTTTAGTAAAGTGCTATCCCGGTGAAATAAATCAGGTATTTATGAATTTGATTAGTAATGCGATCGATGCTATTGAGGAAGTCCAAAAAAATCAAGCTTACCATGAACTTGCTCAAAATCCCGGTGTAATCAAACTCAAGACTGAGGTAATAGGAGCTAAAATTATTTGCATAATTGCTGACAATGGTATAGGAATTGGTGAAGAAGTTAAAACCAAAATATTTGATGCTTTTTATACAACTAAACCCATTGGTAAAGGCACAGGTTTAGGGCTTTCAATTGCTTACCAAATTGTGGTAGTTAACCATCGGGGCAACATATCATGCCATTCCACACCAGATATAGGTTTAAACTTTGTGATTGAACTGCCTATAGAATAGGGAAATCTTAACAGGAAAGAAGTAGTTTAGAGGCGTACCTAGCTTTGCAAAAATCAAATACGAATCCTATATCTAAATACAGGAAATTTAATATAACTAAAATCGCTTTTTCACTAGAAATCAAATTATAGATGTATTATTTCTAATTTTGCATCTTCTATAATATTAAAGTGGTGTTACCCAATAGCTAATACCTTTTTCTACTTTATTTATTAACCCTACATTGAGTAAATCTTGCTCCGTTAGACCTAAATAAGTCCAGTGGGGTACATCATTAACCACAGTTTGAAACCAGCCATGTTGATTGAGAGTTTGTCTTTGTTGTTGATTAGATATCCGCAAATCAATTGCTAATCCCCAAAGATGTTGTGATGCTCCTGGGGGTGCAACTACACTTAGAATTGCAGTTTCTTTCCCTTGAATGACTTTATCTAAAATACTTTGGTTAGCATACTTATTCCAGAATCTTAGATTAGTAGCAAAAGTACGGGTACAATCACCAGAACCGTAGCCTGATTTTAAAGGAATATTTTGTTCAGCGCGAGCTTGATTTAAAGCTGCTACAGCTGCTGCTTGTAAGTAACAGTCATTTGTACCATCAACTTTTACCATTGTTAAGGTATTTTGAAATGCTTGGGTTTCCTGCTCGTTATTGAGCAGTACTGTTGATGGTAATTTTGCTATTTTAGTTTGATTGATAAAAGCTGCTCCATAGGCTTTGAGTAAAATATATTCATAAGTATTTGGCTGGGGAATGGCGGATAAATTATTGGCGATCGCTGCCAAAAACCGCTCTTGTTCAGTCTGGTCTATTTTCGGTATATGTGTAGGCATTCTGGGGAATGTAGCTATAGCACCACAGTTATTTTCAACTGCCGTTAAACATGGTTTTGGCGGTTGATTATTGACATCAAGTCGGGAATGAGTTACCGCATTACTGGCAACTAAAGTAAAAACAATCAAAATAGTAATAGCAGCAAATTTTATTTTTTTTAAATTGCTTCTCATGATTAATAATTCAATATATTATCTGATTTTTATTTAGACTAATATTTAAATTTAGCAACCTCACGGTCAAACATTTATAAATTATAATTTTTTGCCCTTCCTATCTTATACAGCAACATCCAGTAAACCACTGAATCAGTTAAAATTGACAAGAAACTTCAATTAGCTAACTAACCTGTATAAATAAACAGAAGTCAGTAAAGAGTGCTGATTCAATAGTTTTTCCCCCCTACTTCCTACCTTCTGCCTGTTGAAATTTTGAACTGCTTATGACCATGCACAATTCTGTTGAATTTCAAGACGCTTTTGATGTCATCGTTGTCGGTGCAGGTCACTCCGGTTGCGAAGCAGCCCTTGCTACTGCCCGCCTCGGTTGTCGTACCATGCTCTTGACATTAAATTTAGATAAAATCGCTTGGCAACCCTGTAACCCAGCTGTGGGTGGCCCTGCTAAATCCCAATTGACCCATGAAGTTGATGCTTTGGGCGGGGAAATTGGTAAAATGGCAGACCGTACTTACCTGCAAAAGCGCATCCTCAACTCTTCACGGGGGCCTGCTGTCTGGGCATTACGCGCTCAAACTGACAAGCGGGAATATGCCGCAGTTATGAAAAATATTGTGGAAAACCAAGAGAACTTGAGCATCCGAGAAGGGATGGTGACAGACTTGGTATTGGGTGCTAATGATGAAGTAATTGGAGTAGAAACATACTTTGGTGTAGCTTTTGAGTGTAAAGCCGTAATTTTAACTACGGGTACATTTCTCGGTGGTAAGATTTGGGTCGGGAACAAGTCAATGGCGGCTGGACGCGCAGGAGAATTTGCGGCGGAGGGTTTAACACAAACCTTGAATCGCCTCGGATTTGAAACTGGGAGACTCAAGACTGGTACACCTGCACGGGTAGACAAGCGATCAGTAGACTATAGCAAAATGGAATTGCAGCCAGGGGATGCAGAAGTCCGGTGGTTTAGTTTTGACCCCCAAGTGTGGGTGGAACGAGAACAAATGCCTTGTTATATGACCCGCACCACCACCGAAACCCATCGCTTAATTCAAGAAAACTTGCATCTGTCCCCAGTTTACGGCGGTTGGGTAGAAGCGAAAGGGCCGCGTTACTGTCCCAGCATTGAAGATAAGATTGTGCGCTTTGCCGATAAGGAAAGCCACCAAATCTTTATTGAACCGGAAGGACGAGATATTCCCGAACTATATATTCAAGGGTTTTCCACAGGATTGCCGGAAAATTTGCAACTGCAAATGTTACGTAGTCTCCCTGGGTTAGAAAGCTGCGTGATGCTACGTCCAGCCTATGCGGTGGAATATGATTATCTGCCTGCTACCCAGTGTTATCCGACCATGATGACGAAAAAGATTGCTGGGTTATTCTGTGCGGGACAGATTAATGGGACAACAGGCTATGAAGAAGCTGCCGCCCAAGGTATTGTGGCAGGGATTAACGCAGCGCGGTTTGTGCGCGGTCAAGAAATGATTATTTTCCCCCGTGAACAAAGTTACCTCGGTACTTTGATGGATGACCTATGTACCAAGGATTTACGAGAACCTTACCGCATGTTAACTAGTCGTTCAGAGTATCGCTTGTTGCTGCGTTCCGATAATGCTGACCAACGCTTGACACCTTTAGGGCGAGAAATTGGGTTAATTGACGATCGCCGTTGGCAATTATTCACCAACAAACAAGCACAGATTACGGCTGAAAAAGAACGCCTGTATGCTACCAGAGTCAAAGAACATGAGGAAATTGGCAAAGCGATCGCCTCTGATACCCAACAAGCCATCAAAGGTTCAATTACCCTAGCAGATTTACTACGTCGTCCGGGATTTCATTACGTAGACCTCAATAAATATGGACTTGGCAACCCCGCTCTCAGCCAAGCTGAAAGAGAAGGAGCAGAAATTGACATTAAATATTCTGGTTATTTGGCTAGACAACAAAGCCAAATTGAACAGATTTCCCGTCAAGCCAACCGCCATTTACCTGGAGATTTAGACTACACAAAAATTGACACTCTCTCTAAGGAAGCGCGAGAAAAACTCTCTCAGGTCAAACCCCTCACCATCGGTCAAGCTGCCCGAATTGGTGGCGTCAATCCTGCTGATGTGAACGCCTTATTAATTTTTTTAGAATTGCGTCAATCTCAACAACAGTCAGGGTTTGCGACTTTATCTTAACTTCATCTTTATGAAGGGTGAGTATATTGGAAAGGGGGATGGGTATGATAGATGACAAGAATTCAACCCTGGCATCATCAACGATCCCCAGTCTAAGAGTTGAATTTCATACACTAAAACAATCAACTCGTCTAGTTCGGACGGGAGATTGCATATCTTGAAAATCCTGATACCCAGGTGAAAGGGGCGGTGTTGCCCCATCCTGGCAACTACCACCCAACATTTGCTTATGTTAAGAGAAGCTAGCACCCATCTGATTATCCCCGAACCATCAGAAGACCTGATTGTTAACGAGCCTTGGTCAATAGAATTCTATGCTGATGGCTTGATGGATGAACTATTTGCCAGTATCGACGAGATACTTGATGTCAATTTCAATCATCGCCAACCACTACGTCAAGCGGCTGTATCGGGAAGTGACTGGTCATATACGTCCAAGCAAACAACTTTAGAGTATGACCATCTGCAAACCGTTGAAGTCCCACAGATTGTTCTACCCAGTACAACAAAGCGTTCTGTACAGACTGTTGCAGCCATTAGCAACAAACAAGTTAGTTCCGTTGTAATCGATCAACCCCAGATTCAATCAATCAGTCCAGTTACGAAAACAGCTAAACTCACCTTGAGTAAACTGCTGATTGTGGGTACAACTATCGGTGTGGCGATCGCAGGCGTACTATACATAGTGCAATCAGGTGCGTTAGTCGTCCTCACATCTCAACTCAGCCAACCAAATGTTTATACACCCGCAACGCAATTGCCTGCAAAACCAGATGTACAGGCTGAGTTAGTCAACTACATGATGGGAGCATTAGCTGTCATTGATGAAAAAGACAGCTCAAATCAACGCCAATTCCGTTCCCAATCAGCTAGCCGGGTGATTAACAACCCCGCATCCGTAGCTTTATCTAACAATCAACCTGTAGGTAATTTACCATCACCCTTAACAGCAAACAATACACCACCAACACTTAGCCGAGCCAACAACGTTGTCGAGCGCATCTACATCCCAGTTTTTCAACCACCTTCACCAATGCGCTCTGCAATCCCATCAGTTCCTAGTATTGGTTCACCTTTACCACCAGTTGCCAATCAACCTAATGTAGTTAAGAACACCTTAAATAAGGTGCAACCAGCAGCTAAACCCAGCTCAGTCAATATGTTAGCAGCGGCTGTGCGCTCAGATATGAAACCTGTGGCTGTGCGAAATGCACCGATAAAAGTTCAACAGTCACCCAATTCTCTGCCTAATTTGCCTGTTGTTCCCTTCGGTGCAACTTTACCAAAATCACCCACCAACACAGAAGTAGTACAGGTTGCATCCCTCAACGTTAACCCCCCTACACCTGCACCTATCCATACTTTAGAAGGATTACTAGAGTTGGGTAATAAATCTGTAGCACTATTCCAAGTCAATGGTGTTAGTCGTCGCGTTAACATCGGTGAAAGTATTGGCTCTAGCGGTTGGACATTAGTAGAGGTAAATAATGGTGAAGCTGTAGTCCGACGTAATGGTGAGGTACGTTCTATTTTTGCCGGACAAAAGTTGTAATGGAATTTTTAGCAATTTTATCAGGGTGGAAATAGGGATACATTAACTTTCTGTATCCCTAAACTCCTATAGTGGTAATTTTGAATTAACTCCTAGCTGGTGGGTTGATCTCAAAGTGAATATGATGCTCATGACCATTGGCAAAGTTACAAAGTCCTTCTCGAATGAGGGTAGAATCATTGAAGAATACCGCGCTAGTTCTAACTAGCTTGTGCTGGCGAATCGACTTGAGAATAGCTCGCGCCGCATCTTGATCATATTCCGCACTTGTCCAAAAAATGCCGCCGAACTTACCATTTTTTCTCGGCAAGAAAACATCACACATCAGACCAGTTTCATGTCCTTGATGGTCGGGTGTATCGCCGCCATGCGGTAAACTGACATCATTGATAGCGAATGATGCCGCATTAGGGCGAAGATTGCGATAATTTTTTTGATAGTCTTGAGCAATATCTTGAATTGTTTCAGCTAGCCAGTGCGTGCCGAAATCATGCTTATCTTGAGTTTCTGCAAGTTCGCCGTTCATAAAACCGTTTTGAGGTTGGCTTTCTGGCATTAATACCCATCGAGGTGCGTTAGCAGCTTGTAACCATTGGTGAGTTGTAGCATCAACATCAACTCTCCCATCACCTTGAATGGTACTACGACCAGCAATAATTGATTGAAATAAGCGAATCGCCTCAAATAGTCCTCTGTCGATGCTGGCGGTTGTAGGGTCGCCTACCCAGGTGTAACCTAGTTCATACAGTCTGGCTTTGACTGCTTTTACGTCGTCAGATTTGTTGACTCCACCAACTCCTACACTACCAGTGAGTTTAATTACTTTGGCTGCTGTTGTAGTTGAGGTTGATTCATTCTGTTGCGAAACGCCAAGAAGAACTTTAAATGTAATTTCTAAACTTTGGTCATCGATCGCCAGTAACATTTTGCGATCGCCTGCTTGATTAAACACAAAGTTAAATCGCCATTTCCCATCCTGACCAATTGTGACATTAGGGGCGGGAAAGCGATCGTCAATCATCACCGACAAAACTCTACCTTTGTCACTTAACCGTGCTATACCTTCCATACTAAAAACTTGCCCGACAGACACTTCTTGAGGCGCACGAATGAGTTGTAATTGTTCCACTGAAGTGGGGCTTATCACTCCACTAGCATTGGTTAGGAATTTTTGGGCTTCTGGCAGCAATTTGACGACTTTAGGGATGTAATCAGGATCAGATGAATAGCCTTTACTTTTCAAAAAACCAATAAAATTTTCTGGTGTATTTGTATGTTCTTCTAAACCTTTGTAGGGAGAGCGGGTTAAAAACTTCCAATAACCAACAATAAAAGCATCAATATCAGTGAACCGACAAAATTCGACTTCTTCTGTTTCTGAAGGTACTGGAATTTTTAAAGGTTCAGCAAAACCTTTCATATCGGGATTGCGCCATTTTAATCCCGCGAAATTGTTGGCTTTACTGGCAAGGTCACTGGTAGCTCTACCTGATTCTAATAACCATTGTGCCAGCGTCACTTCTTTGATAATTTGCCGATTAATCTCAGATATTTTATCAGTATCAATACCGACTTTTGTAAATACTGAAGCTAAATCTGTTTGTAAGTATTTATTGACTAAATCATCTAATAATGCCATAAATCACCCTTGGTCAAATAGTTACATAAAAAATAGTTCACAAAACAGTAGCATTTTTTGGTTGTTATATCCCCGATTTCTAGGATTGGGGATATAACAAGCCAGAAAATATAGAGTTTTGCAGTCTGCTTTATCTAGCTCCTGCTGGAACTACGACATCATCTTTTTCCAGGATTTTGCAATGTTCAGCAAATACAAAATGTTTGTTGCGATCGCCTTTACTGTTATCAGTCCAAGTCACACAATAATGATGTTCTTCAAAGGTGAAATCTAAAATTGGGTATTTGCCTGGCGTAATATCAAATAACTTTTCTTTGGGTAAATCTGATGCTTGTTCTGTCGATGGTTTTAAAATCGTTGGCACTTTAATTTCTAAAATGTAATCTTTATCTGCTGGAGATGTATCCTCATCCGTTTCACCAATTAAGCCATCCTTAATTGCTTCTGCCATTTTTTCAGCATCAAAGCGATCCATATCTATTTGAGAATCACAAAAGCAACACTCAACTAAAATAGCTGGCATTTCGGTATTTTTCAAAACAAAGAGATTTTTTGATTTGACACCTCTATCTTTAAACCCTAGTTTGACAATCTCTTTGAGAACTGATTGAGCTATGCCTTTAGATGTGTTACTAATAGCATAAATTTCTGTACCATCCGCTTTACTATTAGCTGCATTAAAGTGAATTGAAACTAATAAATTCACATTATTGGTATTGGCTTTATTAGCTCTTTGTCTCAGAGAATCATTGACACTACTAGCAGTATTAGGAGTGCAATCAACAACAGTATGTCCGGCTGCTTTTAGTTTTTGAATTAAGAAAGTACCAACAGCTTTGGTTAAATCATCTTCTTTTTTGATCCCAACTGCGCCTGTATCAAATGGGCAATTATGTCCGATATCAATACCAAATTTCATAATTTATTCTCTGTTTATTTCCAGGATAATTCTAGTAATAACCTAGAAGCGATCGCTCTGTCGGTGAGAAAAGGTGAGAATCTATGTAAATGTACGTAAATAGACAAGCTTTGTTAATTGTATTGGATTTACCAGGTCAGGCTTAAAAATTGAGAAAATACTGTAAATAATTGTAAAATTTAACGTAAATCCACTATTACAGCCTGAAATATCACAAAGTCCAAGCAATATGTAAATATAGCTTAACATGAAGGCACAAGAAGCCCTGAACCTAGTTGATACACTTCTAAACTCTACTCAGTTGGGACAAAAACTCAATGACGTTCAATCTGTAGTGTTTCAGAAAAGCTGGTTGGGATGCACCTATGCAGCGATTGCAGAGGAATTAAATTATGAACATGATTATATTAAACAAGTGGGTTCGCAGTTGTGGCGATCGCTTTCTTTAGCAGTGGGTGAAGAAGTATCGAAAAAGAATCTCCAAACTGTTCTGCACCGTGTCGTTATCAGCCATATTCACACCTCAAATAGCAATGACTGGAATACTTTATCATCAACTAAAATCAAACCGAGAAAATCAGCACACCAAAGACAATTGATGATCAACCAACCCATTAAGGGAGAAAACTGGACAATTCAAGACTTAAAAGTTTTACCCGAAAAAGATTGGATGTGCTATGAAATTATTAATGGAGAACTCTTCATAACTAGTCCTCCTCACCACCTTCATCAACAAGTTTGTGGCAAAATCTGTCTAAAACTCGATTTTTGGTCAGACCAAACTGATTTAGGTGTAACAATTATGGCTCCAGGGGTGATTTTTTCCGCAGCCGATAGCGTTATACCTGATGTAGTGTGGGTAAGTCGAGAAAGACTAGCGCAAATTGCAGATGAAGCTGGACATTTAACAGGCGCACCGGAGTTAGTAGTAGAGGTATTATCTCCAGGTAAACAAAATTCACTCAGAGATCAGGAAGCAAAACTGAAACTTTATTCGCTTCAAGGTGTGCGTGAATATTGGATCGTCAACCGTTTCACTCAACAAGTAGCAGTTTATCGCCGAGAAAAAGCACAATTAATTTTAGTTGCAACTTTATTAGGTGATGATGAAATCACATCGCCATTTTTACCGGGATTTTGTTGTTCTATCCGTGGTTTTTTTCCTGAAGAATCGGTAAAGTAAACCAAAAAGTTGCACCTTGTTGTAATTGACCGCTGACACCAATTTCACCGCCATGAGCATTGATAATTTGCTTACATAAATATAATCCCAAACCCAATCCTACAGAATTACGGATACCAGCACGAAAATAAAGGTCAAACATTCTTTCAGATTGTTGAGGACTGATACCCACCCCATTATCAGTTACCGTACAGTAGATTTTGTCTTTTTCACAACTAGCATTGATGGTGACTTGTAATCCTGGAGGATTATGTTTAATTGCATTCACAATCAAGTTAGAAAATACTCGCCAGAGTTGTGTCGAGTCGGCCTCGATTAATGGTAAATCTGCGGTGATCAGATTCGTTAATGTAGCTTGATTTTCTACCAGTGTGGGTTCTAAATCTGCGATCGCAGCTTCTACTACTGTATGTAATTCTACTGTTTGAAGTTGTAAAACTATACCTTGTACTTCACTAATATGCGCTTCTAGAAGCGAATTAATTAAACTCAATTGGCGATCGCTACTTTGCAACATCCGTTCTAAAATCAACCGTGAAACAGGAATCTCGGATTTCCCAGATCCCCAATCCCCACTCCCCTGATTGAGTAAATTCCGCAACACCATCACAGTTCCTAAAACTGGGTTGCGTAAATCATGGGAAACTGCGTGTATAAATACTCTTAATGCTTCTTCGGCTTGTTTCCGTTGGGTGATATCCTCAATTAACCCTTCATAGTAAAGTAAGTTTCCCTGTTCATCACGGACAGCGTAGGCTTTTTCAGAAATCCAAACGATGCTACCATCTTGACGATAAATTTGGGATTCAAACTCTGAAACCAACCCTTGTTCTTCAATTACACGCACAAACTCAGCCCGACGTTGCGGATTAACGTATAATTGATGTTCAATATCTGTAAAATTATCTGTTACCTCCTGAGGAGTAGAGTAACCATAAATCCGAGCCAATGCCGGATTAGCCGTAATATAACGTCCATCAGGGCTACTTTGAAAAATACCTTCAATAGCATTTTCAAAGATACTCCGATATTTAGCTTCTGCTAGACGGAGTTTGATGTTAGCCAATTCTAATTCTTTACGGGCATAAAATTCTGAGCGTTGCAGGCGATCATACAAATAAACACCGAAGTCGCAAATAATACAAAACCACAAAATATATAGAAGAAAAGTGACATTATAGATATCTGGATGATCTGTAATTGGTGTTTTCAGCCCTAAGGCAGTATTCACACCAAAATAGTAAATTAACACGCCTACTTGAGAAGCTAGGTGTAGAGTCCAACGCATTGGCATCAGTGTAGCTTGACTCAAAAACACCAGTGACCAACCAGCCGTATCAGGAAGCGCAAAACCTTTGAGAGTTGCGAATAATTGCGCTGCTAAATTCAGCGACCAAGATGAGCCTAAAAATAGTACTCCTGGGTGGCGATGACCAAATTTCGTTCTGTGCAGTAAAAAACAGATCATGAGGCTAAATAGCATAGCCCCATTGATCACTAATCCTTGAATTTTCCATACCTGGGGCAGTATTTCCAACTCTCGCAAAGGAAAAAATAAATCATAAACATTTCGCAAAGTAAAAGTGACTAGACAAATTAATGCCAGCCATAACCACAGATACAGCCTTTGCCACAAAAAGCGATGCCTGTTAGCCAGCCACTCCCGTTCTTGAGGGTGGTGAACTTTGTATATATTGGTAATTTCACCTATGGTTGGGGTAGGAATAACGTTTATCCACCACCTTTGCGCTGTTTTTAACCAAGTAGCCATATAAATTCAAAATACTCTACGGGTGCGCGCAGCGTTCCAAAAGAAAGGCTTGCGTCTAAAAAATTTCAAACTTCTACCTCCTGCTACATTCTTGTCTGTTCTGCCTCCTTTGCTTTATACCTCTACAACAGATTTTATGAGCAAAGTGTAAAAAACTTGATTGTGCATTCTTGCCTTCTAAGTATCAATTACATAAAAGAAATACTTAATTGTGAAGTGATATTACAAACTTTGGAAAAATATTTAGAAATTGACTGTCAGTCAAACATGGTTCTAACGTAGAACCTATAGGAGAAAATCGAGGTAAAATTATCATGAACAAAAATAATATTCAAAACTATCGGTTTGTCTGCACCTTAACTTTTGGTGATATCTACGGTCAAATAATCGTTTGGTTAATTACAATTACTCTCAGTTTGGCATCAGCCTTGGCTTTGATGGGTGCGAGACGACCTGTATATGCTTTAGCTACAGTTGGTCTGGTGGTTTTATTATCGCTACCTTTCTTATTGTTTGCATTTGTAACTACATTGTTAAATCATATTGAATTAACTGCTGTAGAACCAGGAACAAAAACTGAACCTATCCCCGGCAATGTTTCACAGCAAAAACCTGTACAAGCTACAAGTTGAATAATTGAATAATTGAATAAAGGCAGAAGGCAGTACCCTTTCAGGAAAGCAAGCTACGCGGAAGCGTTGCCGCAAGACTAGGCAGAAGGCAGAAGAAACAATTATTGGTGGGTTTGAATCCCTCACTAATTGTTCCTTCTGCCTTCTTACTTTTTACTCAGCACTGCTGCGGTGAATGGATTAATACTGAATAGCAGGTATAATCAAGTTTTACAAAAAAATCTATGGTTGCTGCTAAAAGAGTCTATTTATTATTACTTTTGGGTTTAGCGATCGCTCTTTTATTATCTGTATTCATCAGCGTTCCTGTTGGTATTTCTCTCACTCTCATCTTTGATATCGCTGTCTTGGTTCTAATGGTTGTGGATGGTCTACGTGCCAAGTCTTTGCGAGTGCAAATAACTCGTCAATTACCATCACGCTTTTCCATTGGCCGGGATAATCCGGTGGTGCTGACAATTACATCCGAGAAAACTAACGCTATCATCCAAATCCGCGACTATTACCCCGCTGATTTTGGTGTATCAACACCTGTATTAAATACTACTGTTGCCGCCAACAACACCCAAGAATTAACTTACACCGTCAACCCGACACAGCGCGGTGAATTTGCTTGGGGTAATATTCAAGTCCGACAATTAAGTCCTTGGGGTTTAGCTTGGGATGATTGGCAAATTCGCCACGGTCTCACAGTCAAAGTTTATCCTGACTTAATTGGGTTGCGATCGCTCTCCATCCGCCTAACATTACAATCATCTGGTGCTATCCGCCAATCGAAGCGATTAGGTATCGGTACAGAATTCGCGGAACTGCGGAACTATCGCACTGGTGACGATTTGCGCTTGATTGATTGGAAAGCTACAGCCAGGCGCGTAGGAACACATGGCAATACACCGCCTTTGGTGCGAGTGTTAGAACCAGAACAGGAACAAACCTTGTTAATTCTACTAGACCGGGGAAGGTTAATGACGGCTAGTGTACAGGGCTTGCAACGCTTTGACTGGGGCTTGAATGCTACCTTATCCCTTGCCTTAGCGGGATTACACCGAGGCGATCGCGTGGGCGTAGGTGTATTTGATAACCAAATGCACACATGGATGCCACCGGAACGAGGACAACATCATTTAAATCAACTCATCGACCGTTTAACCCCTATTCAACCAGTTTTATTAGAATCCGATTACTTAGGGGCTGTAACTCATGTAGTGCAGAAACAAACTCGGCGATCGCTAGTAGTAATTATTACGGACTTAGTTGATGTCACCGCCTCGACAGAACTCCTCGCCGCACTGACACGTTTAGCACCGCGCTATCTACCGTTCTGTGTAACTTTGAGAGATCCCAAAGTGGATGATTTAGCTCATACTTTTACTGATGATGTCACGCAAGCTTACACCCGTGCCGTAGCTTTAGATTTATTAGCACAGCGTCAAGTGGCTTTTGCTCAGTTAAAACAAAAAGGTGTGTTGGTATTGGATGCACCAGCTAATCAAATTAGTGATCAATTGGTGGAACGATATCTGCAACTTAAAGCCAGAAATCAACTTTAGCTAAATATTTAGGATGGGTGTAGTTCCCCATCCTGTTAAATTATAGCGATTCTCATTTGTATGCAATACACTCTGACCTCTCTCCAAACCTCTCTCGTACAAGGAGCTACAGTGTACACACAAGTCTGATCAGCTTATCCTGCATCGTTATTGATCCCCCTAAATCCACGCCACTTGCTTTAAGCCGGGAAACCCGTCCAACGCAGTGGCTCCCCTTAAAAAGGGGGACTTTGATTCTAGTTCCCCCCCTTTTTTTAAGGGGGGTTAGGGGGGATCAAGCCACATTTTGCACTTAGCAACAAAGATGTGTGTACACAGTAGGGTAGGCGAGGGGGGTTAGGTTTGAAAGAAAGTTGCACAGGGCATTACTTAGATGTGCTTTCAGAAGTTGTAGCAATCATTTTTGCTGCATTTTCTTCACTTTCGAGAATACCGAACTCAATCAGCAACTCTTCTAGTTCTTCCATCTCAATTGGGGTAGGAATTTTGAGGTTTTCGTTGTTGATGATTTTGTTAGCCAAAATCCGGTATTCGTTACCTTGGTTGCTGTCTGGTGCGTACTCATTCACGGTCATCCGACGCAACTCAGCGTGTTGAACAATGTTATCACGGGGTACGTAGTGAATCATTTGGGTGTTCAAGCGTTTTGCCAGAGTTTCGATGAGTTCGATTTCTCTGTCAACGTTCCGGCTATTACAAATCAAACCACCCAGACGCACACCACCAGTGTGTGCATATTTCAAAATACCACGAGCGATGTTATTGGCAGCGTACATCGCCATCATTTCACCAGAGGTAACGATGTAGATTTCTTGCGCTTTATTTTCGCGGATAGGCATAGCGAAGCCACCGCAAACAACGTCGCCTAATACGTCATAAGATACGAAGTCAACATCTTGGTAAGCACCATTTTCTTCTAAGAAGTTGATAGCGGTGATAATACCACGACCAGCACAACCTACACCGGGTTCTGGGCCACCAGATTCTACACACTTAACACCACGGAAGCCGGTGAGCATTACTTCTTCGAGTTCGAGGTCTTCTACTGCACCACGTTCAGCAGCCAAGTGTAATACAGTGGTTTGAGCTTTGGAGTGGAGCATCAAACGTGTGGAGTCAGCTTTGGGGTCGCAACCTACAATCAGAATGCGTTGACCCATTTCTGCCATAGCTGCCAAGGTGTTTTGAGAAGTAGTAGACTTACCGATACCACCTTTACCATAGAAAGCAATCTGTCTAATTTTCTTGTCGATAGCCATGATTTTTGATTTCCTGCAATTAATTTGTTGATGGAATTGAGGGTTTATCTCAGAATTCAGGTTTGGTAATGTTGGCAAATAGGATTTGTGAACAAACACACTGGGTCAAAGTCCTCATATCATCCGCACTTAATATCAGAGGTTGCATGGAGGAGAATTCGATTTGTGTTTTAGGAAGATTGCAAGTATTAATCAGACATACAATCAGATGACGCTGTGATCCTTCCCATCGAGTATTTTCGTTGGGATTTGAGATCAAGATAAATATCTGTTTGTTGATGCTGATGAAAGCTAAAAAAGCTATGAAATCAGTATCATAGTTTGTTGTAAATAAATCCCCATCGGTTGCTCAAGCCTCAAGAAGATTTACAGACATAATTGCAACTAGCACAGGATTTCTGCACTAAAGCTAACCAACCACAGTTGCAATTTGCTCTGCATCATGGCTACAACATTCCTAATGCCGTCTGTATCATACTTGCTCATCACTCTAGTTGCGATCGCTCGCTTCTTGGTGTTGATGATATTTATTCCTGAAACGCCACTCATGTAGGGAAATTAGTCCTGAATAACAAGAGCAATCTCTACATCTGCAATCCCTAAAGTTATGCTTTGGGAATATATGGGTGACTGTTGACAATGTAGTTCAATGCCTGAATTTTGGTGAACGGTACTTATTCTGCTTGAAGTTTTTATCTCTACAGTAAGCAACTGCTAAAACATAGTAAAAGTGATTAAAATTAGTTAATCTTACTTGTACTAAATTCAGTAACCGTTCTAATTTGTTTTAGACTGCCAGGTTGTACTAAGATTATTCCCTATACTCACAGGGGTTGTATCTGGCGGTTAAACTCATTAGGTTAGCCACATCTCGCTGGCTATTACCTAAGCAAACAATGGTTGACTTCAAGTTTCAACTAAAGTGCTTATATTGCTTATCTGGCTTTTGTTGATCATTACTAGAAGTAATAACAACATTGAAGCGGATTTACCAGAGCAAAAAGACTATATTGAGTTGCTCTCTAGATGTATCTTGAAGTCTTTTGCATTCTTAATTTCTTGATTCCTATTCTCAGACTAGCATAGATTTACTAGTTGATTGTTTCGGAGGAACATTATCTTGCTATCTGTGAATAATTCACAAGAAAATCTCACAATCAATCCTCAAAATTATTTTTCCCTCTGTTCTCCTTTGCTTTCACAGATGCCAACATCATCTCTCCTAAAGAAGACCTCGCCTACTGACCTATTTCCTATTTTCAATAACTATCAAGTTAAGTGCATAAACACCATTTTTAACAATTCTGCACGGGTAAACGGTTTAGTTAAGTATCCCGAAGCACCTACTAATCTGGCTTTAACTTTATCTACGATGCCCTTATAGCCTGTCACAAAAATGATCGGCGTATTTTTAAACATAGAATTATTGCGGATAATCCGACACAATTCATAACCATCAATTCCCGCCATATTGAGATCCAGCAAAATGAGGTCTGGTTTATGCCTAATAATTGACATGGCCGCTTTTAGGGGGTCATTAATGGCAATTACAGTAAAATTTTCAGTTTCTAAAAAATAACTGATTTCTTTTAAGATGGTAGGACTATCATCTACAGACACAATTTTATAGAGTTTTTCTGGGGTAATGGTAGCAGGGGTTACTCTTTCAGAAGTAGAGTTCGTGTTATTTAGTTCTTTGTTGGTTGCTGTTGTAGAAGTAGAAATCTGCGATCGCTTGACAATAGCAACGTTTTCTATCTCTACAATCGGGGTGATAGGAGCAGCATTGCTACTGAGTTCTACTACTGTGTCAACTAACTTTTTCTCTAACAATGCCGTTGTATATTCAGGAGTTTCTGTTAATGCTGCCACCATCTTAGGTAACTGATCAAATGGTGGATCTGGTTCATGTAAAATAATCTCCCCCGTAACAATATAAGGATATAAATATTGTGCTAGCTGGATTTCATCTTGGTTCATAATTACGGCTAGGTGGCGCAAACTAAACCCTTTCATCCAATAAGTTAAAGTTGGCTGGAGTTCGGGTGAATCTCTACCAGGGATTGTGTGATTCAGCAACAAGTAGGGACGTTGATGAGGAGAGGTAATTTTTGGTAAATAAGTTTGCCAATTTTGTAATCTTTTGTGACAACGTTCTATGACTTTAGCTGTATCTAAGCGGCAAATTTCTGGTAATTTTTGTGAAGAATCACTTAATTCATAATTACCAGTGCTGATCAGTAAAAATGCTTCAATAACTTCTTTAACTAATTCCTGAATTAAAATTGTCGCTTGTTGTATGTCTAAATATTTCTGATTAATCAGCCATTGAATTGCTTGATAATCCTGTGGCGAAATGGCATCAGCAGGTTGCTGTTCGTTGATTTGATTATATAAGTCAGTTTCAAACAACAAGCGTAATTGAACACGTACTTGTGGGGTGATTAAAGGAAATTGTTGACTGAGACGACGCAGATGGCGTTCTAATCTGTCAAAGGGTTCTACCGAATGAGTAGCATAAGTTATTGTCCCATTTTCTAGATAAATTGACCAAGTAACAATGTTACTGACAGCTTGTAAACAAGTGGTATCTAAACAACTAGATAGTTGTCTTAATAAATGCTGAGGACGCAGTGCGGCGAATGTACCAGAATGATTCATATCAACTAGGAAACAGAGAGAAAGAAATAGATTATTGGAATATAATTAATATAATTAATTATGTTTAAGTAACTACCTAATAAGTTAGTAAAAATGCTAGTGATATGGCTATTTTTTTAGTTCTTTTAGTCACAATGAGTATTTTGATTATGTAGATGAATCTGAATTAAAATTTTATTTCTATATAGAAAAATAAAAATCCCACACAAAATCTTTAAAAATTTATGTAGGCAAATGGGAATTATTTATTATATTCTATGTTTGCTCTATATAAATTTTGGTAGATGGATTAATGTCTCAAATCTGAACCATTTACTATTTTATCTACATCCTGATTAAGATTTCATTAAAGATGTAGAAATTGCGGTCAGAATGATCTGTTTAATGAAGATTGAATCAGCTACCATCAGACATCTACCTGTGGTCTTATCGGCTTCGGCTGTGGGAAATATATACTTTGAAAAAAGGAAATTAGAGCTTTGGACTATAACATAACACAAAACGTTATGAGTGATACATTAACCCTAGATGAAGTAGTAGAGTTTGCAGAGAATCCAGAACCACGTTGTCCTTGTGTATTGTTACTTGATACATCAGGTTCGATGCAAGGTGATGCCATAGAAGCTCTCAACCAGGGCTTGCTGAGTTTGAAGGATGAGTTAGTCAAAAATTCCATAGCAGCCAGACGGGTAGAAATTGGGATTGTTACCTTTGATAGTTATGTCAATGTAGTACAAGATTTTGTCACAGCTGATCAATTTAATCCTCCCATTTTGACAGCCCAAGGATTAACTAGTATGGGTGCTGGCATTCATAAAGCCTTGGATATGGTGCAAGAGAGAAAATCTTTGTATCGCGCCCATGGCATTGCTTACTATCGTCCGTGGGTATTTATGATTACCGACGGTGAGCCACAAGGTGAATTAGATCATTTAGTAGAGCAAGCAGCAATTCGCCTACAAGGGGATGAAGCAAGTAAACGCGTAGCCTTTTTTAGCGTGGGTGTAGAAAACGCGAACATGATGCGCCTCAATCAAATCGCTGTTCGCACACCCTTAAAACTCAAAGGGCTGAACTTTATTGAGATGTTTGTGTGGTTATCGGCTAGTATGTCGGCAGTTTCCCATTCGCAGATAGATGAGCAAATCGCACTACCGCCGATTGGCTGGGGTTCTATCTAGGAAAGTCAAAAGGTAAAAGTAAAAAGGTAAAAGGAAAAAGAAATAATGCTTGATGATCAAACATGAAAATCTTTTTACCCCTACACCCTTACACCCTTACACCCCTACCCCCCTTTTCTAGCTAGATTGCGGCTTGACACTTTCACAGCTAGCTGACAGAACAAATATATGAAAACATCAAACCAGAACCCTCATTGGCAGGTAGTCGCCGCCTCTGTCTGTGGTACAAGCCACCTAAAAAATAAGCAGCTGTGTCAGGATGCCCACCACTGGCAGCTATTGCCAGATAACGTATTGGTAGCAGCCGCCGCAGATGGCGCGGGTTCTGCCAGCCAGGGGAAAATAGGCGCGATGGTAGCTGTAGAAACAGCCATAGAAAACCTATCGCTCAAAGATATAACTAGAGACTCTTTAGCTGAAGATGAAACAGTGCAATGGCTGTTAACTGATGCTCTACTAGCCGCAAAAAAAGCCGTGGAAGATGAAGCGGCGGCTTGTCAACAACAGCCCCAGGATTTAGCAACTACCTTAATTATTGCGATCGCCTCACCAGAAATGGTCGCAGTCGTACAGATTGGTGACGGGTTAGCAGTAGCAAAGGATCGTATGGGCAACCTACTAGCCCTGACCATACCTAACAACGGTGAATATATTAACGAAACGACTTTTTTGACTTCACCAGGTGCTTTAGAGACAGCGCAGATGAGAGTATGGCGCGAAGCCATAGTTAATATTGGAGTCCTCACCGATGGACTACAAATGCTGGCTTTGAATATGGTTGTTGGTGAACCTCACAAACCCTTCTTTTTCCCTTTATTCGATTTTGTCGAGAAAGTAGAGGATAAAACAGAAGCAAAAGAACAGTTAGTCAGGTTTTTAGGTTCTGAGCGAATTACACAACGTACTGACGATGACTTGACCTTGATTTTAGCTGCCTTGTTGTGAGGCAAGGGAGCAGGGGGGCAGGGTGCAAAGGAGCAGGGGGAGTAGGAAAACAGAAGTAATCCCCAATCCCCAATCTCGATGATCCCGTCTGCGACTCCGAAACCTAGGCCAGATCGTAGGAAAACAGAAGTAATCCCCAATCCCCAATCCCCAGTCCCCAATGCCCAATGCCCAATAAACCCTTAACCGTGATTGATCATGAAGGTACTACGTTATCTTCCCCAGGAAGAAGTTCTCAGTCTCAGTGTCAGTTTGGGACGCGGAGGAGAAGCTTGTATTTATGCTGTACCATCCGCAGGCGATTTAGTCGCCAAAGTTTATCATAAATCAACAGTTGCTCACGCCCATAAACTGCGGGCGATGCTGGCTAACCCACCCGAAAACCCAACTGCAAATTTGGGGCATATTTCCATTGCCTGGCCCCAAGAATTATTATGGGGGGCAGATGACAAAAGCATTGTTGGCTTTTTAATGCCCCGCATTCGGGGAATGCGTCCCATCATCGACTTTTACAACCCCAGAACTCGCCGCCAACACTGTCCGTTATTCAACTATCAGTATCTCCTCCGCACAGCTCGCAATTTAGCGGCGGCTTTTGCAGCTCTCCATAATAGTGGTTACTGTGTTGGTGATGTCAACGAGTCGAATATTCTTGTCAGTGACACCGCCCTAGTCACCTTGGTAGATACAGATTCTTTCCAAGTGCGTGATCCTGAAAACGATGTGGTTTATCGTTGTCCGGTGGGTAAACCAGAATTTACACCACCAGAGTTACAGAATAAAATCTTTGCTCATCACGATCGCGATCTGAGTCATGATGTTTTTGGCTTAGGGGTACTCATCTTCCAATTATTGATGGAAGGGACACATCCTTTCTCTGGAATTTATCAGGGAGTGGCTGAACCACCACCCTATGAAGCCAGAATTGCTTCTGGACATTTCACCTACAGTCAAAGGCGAAAAATCCCTTACCTACCTACGCCGATTGCCCCACCTTGGGAAATTCTCCATCCCAGATTGCAACAACTGTTTTTGCAGTGTTTCGAGGATGGACACTATGCCCCACAACAGCGTCCTCAAGCTCAAGCTTGGTTGTCTGCCCTTGCGGAAGCTGAAGATTCCCTCACTATTTGTAGTGTCAATCCCCAGCATCGCTACAGCAATCACCTGCACAGCTGCCCTTGGTGTGAACGGGCAGTCCGCTTGGGTGGTAGAGATCCTTTCCCTTCCGTACAAGCCATAGAAAAAAAAGAACATTTACGTCCCCGCGTCACAAGCAAAAAACGCCGCTACTCTCAACCTGCTCAACCCATTGGTTTACCACTGCCAGTTATGCCTTTGTACCAAACAAACTGGCCGTCAAGTAACCTTAGTTCTACACCTCAACGCCGTCGCTTGAGAAAGCGACTATATCCGATAGTGTGCTGCTTGTTGGGGTTTGGGGTGTTGGGATACTTAGATGTGATGATGAAATTAACACGTCCCTTGGTGTCGCGGAATAATTATGCCCAGCAAAGCTTAATGACACAGCCCACTCTTAGTAGTACTACCTTGAGTTTTGCCGATTACTACCAGCAAGGTCATGCCGCTTACCAAGTGCGAGACTATAAACAGGCGGTAGAAAACTTCACCCAAGCTATCCAACAAGAACCCGACAACAGCAAAGCTTACGTTAACCGGGGTAATGCGCGCTATAACCTCAAAGACTACGAAGGCGCACTATCAGACTATAGTGCCGCGCTACAACTGAATCCTCAGGAAACTAAAGCCTTTGTGAATCGTGGTAATGCGCGCTATATGATGGCAGAATATAGCAACGACCCTGACAAGGAATATAAATTGGCGATCGCTGATTTTAACCAAGCTTTGAGTATTAACGACAAAGAAGCTGAAGCCTATATCAGAAGAGGAATTGTTTACTCCCAAATTGCTAGATACAGTAGCGATACTCTCAAAGAGTACCAAGAAGCGATCGCTGATTTTGACCAAGCCCTAAAACTGAACGCTGCCAAATCTGAGGCTTATTTCCAGCGTGGTTCTGTACGCTATCAAATCGCTCAATATAGCAGTGACTCTATTCAACAGTACCAACAGGCGATCGTTGACTTTGATCAAGCATTAAAAGTTAACGAAAAACTCGCTAAAGTTTACTTGAAACGAGGTATGGTGCGCTATGAACTTGTGCAATTAATAGGTAACAAATCTCATCCTCACTATGCCAAAGCCATCGAAGATTTACAGCTAGCTGCCCAACTTTCCCTAGAACAAGAAGATACAGAAGTTTATCAACAAGCACTCAGTAGTATCTGTATCGTCGAAGAAAGCAAATGTAATGCTTTATTCCAAAGTTCTGCCATGTTGGGATATATCAGCACTAACCAGTAACATCAGTTCGTAGTAAGGACTTTAGTCCTAATTTTTCAGAATGAAAGTCCTTACTACAAACTACAATACAAGTTTAGTAATATTTTTTGAATTCGGAGATTAAAAGCATTAAAAACCTATTTTAATGCCATTTTTGGTATATTCAAAAATCATATTATTTATCTAAGTTATCAGAGTTATCACTAGCTAACTCTGATAATTATTGTGTAAATTTTCTCGACATCAAAAATTATAATTATGTCTATAAATATCTTATTTACTAAGCTTTTACACATCCTGTTAGTTTATTTACTTTTTCTTTATACAACAACCACAAATAACAGTTAAATTATGTACGGAGAAAACTACAAAGGCAATGAATTTTTCTCCTAACCAAGTGCATCCTCTTCATCCTGATAAATTTTCGCTCATCATTGAAAAATAATTCTTTGATGATCAAAAGCTCAAGATTTTTTACTAAGTCAATCTAAATCTAAAATCCAAAATTATTTAACCTACACATCTCCGAGGTAGTTGCATGAAAGCGGTAATTTTAGCCGGAGGTCTGGGTACACGCCTCAGTGAAGAAACCAGCATCAGACCTAAACCGATGGTTGAGATTGGTGGTAAACCAATTCTCTGGCACATTATGAAAACTTATTCTGCTCACGGCATTAATGATTTTATTATTTGCTGTGGTTACAAAGGTTACATCATAAAAGAGTATTTTGCCAACTACTTCTTACATATGTCCGATGTAACTTTTGATATGCGTTTCAATCAGATGAATGTACACTCTGGTTATGCTGAACCTTGGCGCGTCACCCTAGTTAACACAGGTGATAACACTATGACGGGTGGACGCTTAAAGCGTGTCAGAGAACATCTTGGTAATGAAACTTTCTGCTTTACCTATGGTGATGGTGTCAGTAATGTTAATATCACTGAATTAATTCAATTTCACCAACAACAAAAGACCCTAGGGACACTCACAGCCGTTCAACCGGCAGGTCGTTTTGGCGCAATTTCTCTGGGACAAGAGCAAACTAAAATCACCAGTTTCCGGGAAAAACAAGATGGTGATGGAGCTTGGATTAACGGTGGTTATTTTATATTAGAACCATCTGTAATTGATTTTATTGCTGATGATACTACAGTTTGGGAGAAAGAACCATTAGAAAAGTTAGCAGATTTAGACCAACTATCTGCTTTTAAACATAATGGTTTTTGGCAACCAATGGATACATTAAGAGATAAAAATTACCTAGAAGAGCTATGGAAAAATAATCAAGCTCCTTGGAAAGTCTGGTAATAAAGGCAAAAAGCAAAAGGAAAAAGAATAAAATCAAATTTTTATTAAGTTATAATTATTACCTGTAGCTAGGTAAAGTCAAACTTTAAAAGTTAAAAGTTATTTCTTTTTACCTTTTTACTATCTTTCTGCCTTCTTCTAACATTTAGTGTAGTAATACAAATGTATGATTTTGTGATTGTCGGTGGGGGAATAGTCGGGCTATCTACAGGAATGGCTTTAGGTAAATGCTATCCCCAAGCACGAATTTTAGTATTAGAAAAAGAAAGCCAATGGGCATTTCATCAAACTGGTAATAATAGCGGTGTAATTCACTCTGGGATTTACTACAAACCAGGAAGTTTCAAAGCCAAATTTTGCCGTGATGGTAGAGACTCAATGGTAGCATTCTGCCAAGAGCATGGCATTGCTCATGAGATTTGTGGCAAAGTAATTGTAGCTACAGATGAGCAAGAATTACCTCGTTTAGAAACTCTCTACAAACGCGGGTTAGATAACGGGATTCAAGTCCAGAGAATTAGTCCCGAAGAAGTCAAAGAAATCGAACCTCATGTTAGTTGTGTCGGGGGAATTCGGGTTTTTTCAACAGGCATTGTGAATTACAAACAAGTTTGTTTAAAATACGCCGAACTTATTCAACAGCAGGGCGGAGACTTACACCTCAATACCAAAGTGCTGAAAATCGTTCCCAGCGGTAAAAATTACATCCTGGAAACCAACAAAGGCAACTTTGAAACCCATTTTGTGATCAATTGTGCCGGATTGCATAGCGATCGCATTGCTAAATTAGGTGGAGTCAACCCCAAAGCGAAAATTGTACCCTTCCGGGGCGAATATTACGAACTCACCCCCGAAAAACGGTATCTGGTAAAAACCCTGATTTACCCAGTTCCCAACCCCGATTTTCCTTTCTTGGGCGTTCACTTCACCAAAATGATTGATGGTAGCGTCCATGCAGGGCCAAACGCCGTTTTGAGCCTCAAACGGGAAGGCTACCACAAAACCGACTTCAACTTGAAAGATTTTGCTGAGGTGATGACTTACCCCGGTTTTTGGAAACTCGCCGCCAAACACGCCGACGAAGGTATCCAAGAAATCATTCGTTCCTTCAGCAAAGCAGCTTTTACGAGAAGTCTGCAAAAACTCATTCCCGAAGTCCAAGCCGCAGATTTAGTCCCCACCCATGCAGGGGTACGCGCTCAAGCCTTGATGGATGATGGCAAACTAGTAGACGACTTTTTGATTGTACCTAGTCAAAATGCGATCCATGTTTGCAATGCACCATCACCAGCTGCCACTTCTTCCCTAGAAATCGGTAAAGCGATCGCTGCACAAGTTAGCCAGCGATCGCACTTAGAGAATGTAGCTATTGCATAGATAAAAAGTACGGGAGATCAGGGAGACAAGGGAGACAAGGAAGATTTTACCCCAGTCCCCAGTCCCCGATCCCCAGTCCCCAATATAGAGAATTTGACACAAATGAAAATTTTAGTAACTGGAACAGAAGGCTATTTAGGTTGTTTATTACCTTCTTTATTAACTGCACGCGGACATGAAGTAATTGGGGTAGACACTGGTTTCTATAAGGTTGGCTGGTTATACAACGGTACGGAAATCACAGCTAAAACCCTCAACAAAGATATCCGTCACATCACCCCCGAAGATTTAGAGGGTGTAGAAGCGATCGTCCACATGGCCGAACTATCCAATGACCCCACTGGACAACTAGCACCCAACATCACCTACGACATCAATCATTTAGGTTCTGTCCGACTAGCGAATCTGGCGAAAACAATGGGTGTGCGCCGCTTCGTCTATATGTCTTCTTGTAGTGTCTACGGTGTCGCTACAGAAGGCGATGTCACAGAAGCATCTCCCATTAACCCCCAAACAGCCTACGCAGAATGCAAAACTCTAGTCGAACGAGATGTCACACTCCTTGCTGATGATGACTTCTCGCCCACCTTCATGCGGAATGCTACAGCCTTTGGTGCTTCGCCCAGAATGCGCTTTGACATCGTTTTGAACAACTTGTCTGGCTTGGCTTGGACTACCAAAGAAATCAAAATGACCAGCGATGGTACACCTTGGCGGCCATTAGTTCACGCCTTGGATATTTGCAAAGCCATAGTTTGCGCTTTAGAAGCACCCCGCGACATTATTCACAACCAAATCTTTAACGTTGGTGATACAGCCAACAACTACCGCGTTAAAGAAATCGCCGAAATCATCGCTGACACTTTCCCTGGTTGTAAATTATCTTTTGGTGATAACGGCGCAGATAACCGTAGTTATCGCGTATCCTTCGAGAAAATCAACAGCATCTTACCTGGATTTAAGTGTGATTGGGACGCACAAAAAGGTGCTAGACAGTTATTTGATTTGTTTAGTCAAATCGACATGACTGAAGATACCTTCTTGTTTAGAGGATTCACCCGCTTAAAACAACTAGAGTATTTAATTCGTACTGAACAAATCAACAAAGATTTCTTCTGGAATATCAAGTAATAATTCTGAGCAATTAGTGTGTTCCTATCCTCGGCTTCTGGAAGAAGTCGGGGGTATCATAACTCTCAAAATTTATCAAACAGACCTGTAGTAGTTCATCAGATTCAAAATTTTTGATCATTGTATGAGCAAGTTATTGACCATTGCTATTCCTACTTATAATCGGGCTGAATTACTTGATAAACAGTTAACATGGCTAGCCAAAGCGATTAAAGGTTTTGAATCAGATTGTGAAATTTTAGTTTCTGATAATTGTTCTACTGATCATACTCAAGAAATCATCAAAAAATGGCAAAATAACCTCAACCAGATCACATTTAGGTCTAATAAACATCCTGAGAATTTAGGCGTAATGAAAAATATTATGTATTGCCTAAGTTCCGCAGAGACTCAATATATCTGGACAATTGGAGATGATGACCCAATTCAGGACAGAACCATTAGTTATGTCATCAATAAACTAAAACAACAGCAAAATTTATCATTATTATTTCTTAACTTTTCTGGAAGAAATAAAGTCACGGGTCAACCAGTTTACCCACCAACTATCATCGGTAATCGCTGGTTTGATGCTGACTGTGAAGATGCTTGTAGAGATGGTAAAGAAATTTTTGAACATTGTTTTGCTAAAAGCGTTGGTGCTGTAATTTTCTTAACTGCTAGTATTTATTGTACTGATTTAGTCAAACGCGCTTTACAAAATTGGCCAGATGCTGCCGAAAACTGGATATCTTTAGCATATCTAGCAGGTTATTGTGCTGCTCATGGTGATGTCATTGTCACTAAAGAGAATTATTTAGAATGTATTGTTGGTGTGAGTTATTGGCAAAAAGAACCCAAAGCCGCACTATTAATGCAATATAAACACATACCTGAAGTAATTTTAAAACTGCAAGAATGTGGGTATTCTAAACAATTTTGCCGTCAGATGCTTTTACGTAACTCCAAAGAAGTAGATGTCAAAGTATTTTTAGGCGCGTTAAGAAGATGGCCTGTATCTGCTATTAAAACAGTTATTCCCTTTGTCGCCTTAGTTGGATTGTCTGTTTTTGATGTAATGGCTTTTAAACAAATGAGATTTGCTGAAGCCCATGAACCATCTATTCAAGAGGTGAGAGCTAATACAAATGGGAGACGTTCCACAGCTAAATCTATCACAAAAATCAAAAATTAGACGATGATTTTATCCATTACGAAAAAATTTTCTACTCTCAAATCTGAGTTAGATTATAGACTTAGAATTTGGCAACACGCCAAAAAATTACCCCAATTAACAGAACGCGATCGCCTAATTGTTGATACCCTCAAAACAGAAGGTGTTTACATCACCACATTAGAGAATTTAGGTTTAAAATCTACTTCTGAAATGTTCAAAGCGGCTCATCAGCAATTAGCCCAAATGACCGCGACTACAACTCAGCATCTATCAGAAAAATTGCCACAAATTCATACGGTTACAGACATTAATGAATTTGCCAATTGGGGTCAAGAAACACGCTTATTACAGATTATCGAAAACTATTTAGGTCTACCTGTTGCCTTTCATGGTGTCCATTTACGTAAGGATTTGCCTAACGCACATCAGTTCGGCACATTATTATGGCATAAAGATTCCGAAGACAGAAAGATGGTAAAAATCATCATTTATTTAAATGATGTTGCACAAAAACATGGGCCTTTTGAATATGTTCCTTTACACTTAACCTCTTTCCCAGCGATTAATTCTTATCGCATCGACTACAAACTTTGGCAATCTGGATATTTAGGTATCAACGACGACCAGCTAAATAAAATTATCCCTAAATCAGCTTGGAAATCTTGCCCAGGTACAGCAGGTACAGTCGTCATTGCTGACCCTAGAACAGCTTTACACCACGGTACTATCCGCACAGAAGAACGTTCAGCCCTATTTTTTGTTTACACTGCTAATCCTCCTAAAAGACCGGAATTGTGTACCCAATATTGGGATGATACTTTCTCCAGACCAAATGTAGATAAAATTCCTGTTTAGGAGTTTATCTAGCGTAAATACTAAGTGATTAGTAACTAATTATTTGTTCTCATCAATATCTTATTTCAGGCAAATATGATTTTTACCCAGACAGAACTCCAAGACGCGTTTATTATTGATTTAGAAGAAAAGCCAGACCACCGTGGTTTCTTTGCCCGGACATTCTGCGCCCAAGAATTTGCCAACCACGGTTTAAAACCAGCAGTTGCTCAGTGTAACCTTTCTTATAACTATAAAAAAGGCACATTGCGGGGAATGCACTATCAACTAAGACCCGCAGCCGAAACTAAATTAATTCGTTGTATTAAAGGTGCTATTTATGACGTAATTATTGATATGCGTCCTGAATCACCAACATTTTTATCACACATTGGTGTAGAACTAACCGCCGACAATCGTCGGGCTTTGTACGTACCAGAAATGTTTGCTCACGGCTATCAAGCTCTGACTGATGATGCAGAAGTTGTGTATCAAGTTGGTGAATTTTATACACCTGGATACGAAAAAGGTCTGCGTTATAATGACCCATTTTTTAATATTCAATGGCCTTTAGAAGTTACAGTAATCTCTGAAAAGGACGCTAACTGGCCACTATTAGAAACCATACCCATTGGTAGCCCCGATCCAGTGGAAGCGGTTTGTTAGTAAGTAAAAAGTAAAAAGGCAAAAGTATTAATTTTTTTACTTTTACCTTTTACCTTTTCAAGCCTTCTATCTTCAAATATTAAATATAGGAATTAACGAAATGATTATTATCGATCGCGCTCTGCAAGCTCGTGCTGCTGCTGGTAATCCCGTAAAAGTGGGAATGATTGGTGCTGGTTTTATGGGTCGGGGTATTGCTAACCAAATCATCAATTCCGTCCCAGGGATGGAGTTGGTGGCTATTTTCAACCGGAGTATTGACCAAGCCCAACGTGCTTATCAAGAAGCTGGGATTGAAGACATTCAAGTTGTGAATAGTGTTGGCGAATTAGAAGCTGCGATCGCTCAAGGTAAATATGCTGTCACCGAAGATGCTAGACTCATCTGTCAAGCGGAAGGCATTGATGCCATCATCGAAGTGACTGGTGCAGTAGAATTCGGTGCGCATATCGTCATGGAGGCGATCGCCCATCGCAAACATATTATTATGATGAATGCGGAACTCGACGGTACAGTCGGCTGCATTCTTAAAGTTTACGCTGATAAAGCTGGTGTGATTCTCTCCGCCTGTGATGGCGACCAACCAGGGGTGGAAATGAACCTTTACCGCTTTGTGAAAAGCATTGGTTTGACTCCCCTATTGTGCGGTAACATCAAAGGTTTACAAGACCCCTACCGCAACCCCACTACCCAAGAAGGATTCGCCAAACGTTGGGGACAAAAAGCCCACATGGTGACCAGCTTCGCTGATGGTTCAAAAATATCATTCGAGCAGGCGATCGTTGCTAATGCTACAGGTATGAAAGTGGCTAAACGGGGAATGTTAGGCTATGACTTCACCGGTCATGTAGACGAAATGACCAATATGTACGATATTGATCAACTCAAAGAACTGGGTGGAATCGTCGATTATGTTGTCGGTGCGAAACCCGGCCCTGGTGTATTTGTCTTTGCTACCCATGACGACCCCAAACAACGCCACTATCTCAACCTCTATAAACTCGGTGAAGGCCCTCTCTATAGCTTCTACACCCCCTACCATCTCTGCCATTTTGAAGTTCCTTTATCTGTAGCCCGTGCAGTCTTATTCCAAGATGCAGTCATGTCACCTTTAGGCGCACCATTAGTAGACGTAGTGGCCACTGCAAAAATTGACCTAAAAGCCGGGGAAACTTTAGACGGCATCGGCTATTATATGACCTACGGACAATGTGAAAATTCCAAGATTGTCCAACAACAAAACCTTCTACCAATGGGTTTAGCAGAAGGGTGTCGCCTGAAACGAGATATTTCCAAAGATCAAGTCCTCACCTACGATGATGTAGAACTACCAACAGGTAGACTTTGCGACCAACTCAGAGCCGAACAAAACAAATATTTTGCTCCTGAAAAAATTCTGGCAACAGTTGGCTAATAACAATTCAAAATTCAAAATTAAGAATTTGATACAAATTTTTGATTTTGAACCATTTGTTGAAATTTGCAGCATTGATGTCAAAATATCTGGCTTAAATACTTAGAAAATAGCCCCCTTCCACAAGGGGGCTTGAGGG
Organism: Trichormus sp. M33_DOE_039; assembly: GCA_015296085.1. GTDB lineage: Bacteria > Cyanobacteriota > Cyanobacteriia > Cyanobacteriales > Nostocaceae > Trichormus. The sequence goes on from DVDT01000047.1 coordinate 173,732, forward strand.
TATCTTATACCATTTTAGATTAGTTATAACTAATGACTAATGCCCAATGAATAATGAATAACAATTATGAAAATTGCCCTAGTTCATGATTATTTAACTCAGCGAGGCGGAGCAGAACGTGTTTTTGAATTGCTCTGCAAACGCTATCCAGAAGCGGATATTTTTACATCTTTATATGATCCTGAAAAAACTATCGACGTTGGCGATCGCATCGTCAATACAACTTTCTTACAAAAGATTCCTGGTGCAACCAAATATTTTCGCTTAATCGCCCCCTTATATTTTCCAGCGTTTCGATCTTTAGATTTACAAGACTACGATTTAATTATTAGTAGTAGTACTAGCTTTGCTAAAGCTGTCAGAAAAAGACCAGATGCCAAACACATTTGCTTCTGTCATAATGTCACACGTTTTTTGTGGGATACGGAAACTTATTTACGCGAATATAGTGATTATCGCTATTTTTCACCTTTAATCACAAAAGTATTCCAATTAATGAGAGACGTAGACTTAAAATATGCTCAAGAGCCTGATATTTATATTGCTAATTCCAGTACAGTTGCTCAACGGATTCAAAAAATCTATGGCAAACCTGCAATGATGGTTAACTATCCCATTGATACTAGTAATTTTATTTTTTCCGATACCAAGGATGAGTATTATTTAGCATCGGCACGCATGATTAGTTATAAGCGACTTGATATTATCGTTGAGGCATTTAACTGGCTAGGGTGGCCGTTATTAATTTCAGGTGATGGGCCAGAAAGAGAAAGATTAGAAGCCAAAGCATTAGGTAATATTAAATTCTTAGGTCATGTAACTGATAGCCAACGTAAAGACTTATTTTCTAAAGCCAAATCTGTCATAGTTGCCGCTTTAGAAGACTATGGTTTAGTGCCGGTAGAGGCTAATGCTAGTGGTACACCAGTGATTGCTTACGGTGCAGGTGGCGTATTAGACACGCAAATAAACGGTCAAACGGGAGTCTTCTTTAAAAGACAAACTCCCGAATCATTACAAACAGCATTATTAGAGTCCGGAGGAATCCCCTGGAATTATGAAAATATTCGTAATCATGCCGTGAATAATTTTTCCGAACAAGTCTTCTTTAGCAAAGTTGAACAAGTTATTGCCCAAGCTTGTATTTAAAGAGGTAACAGGGAAGGTAAAAGTCAAAAGGTAAAAGGTAAAAAAAGATGCTTATTTTTGAATTTTGAATTGCTTATCCCTAGTTCCTAGCCATTCACAAATAAGGATAATAAACGTGGTTCAAACTAGTCTCAGCACCAATATTGTCAATTCCAATCAAGATACAGAACCAAGTTATGGACAAATTCTAGCGGTATTTATTCGCAGATTTCCTTGGTTTGTAGCAGCATTTATCACCACAATTGTGATCGCCGCCTTAGTCACTGCTAGAACCAAGCCTACATACAAAAGCTCAATGCAGCTGTTGGTAGAACCAAATTATCAAGGCAAAAACGATACAACTAGACCAGAAAATCAGTTTCTTGAACCTGATGTCCAGATAGATACTGCCACACAACTGAATTTGATGCAAGGTTCAGGACTGATTCAAAAGGCAGTCGATAAATTGAAATCTGAATATCCAGATATTACTGTAGCCGAACTGAAAAATACTCTGGCCTTGGAGCAAATAAGGACTAAAGAAGATAATCTAGCTACAAAAATTTTCCAAGTAGAATACACAGATAACGACCCAGAAAAGACTCAAAAAGTCTTGACTGCTATTCGCCAAGTGTATGTGGAATATAACAAACAGCAGCAAGATATTCGTCTGCAAAAAGGTTTGCAAGTTATCAGAGAGCAGTTGAGCAAAGCTAGTGAAGAAGTAAATGCGGCTGAATCTAACTTACAAAGATTTCGTCGTAATCAAAATTTAATTGACCCAGAGGCGCAAGCAAAAGCTCTAGAAGATTCTTTAAACAATATTGAACAAGAACGTCGTACTACTCGTTCTCAATATCAAGAGGCGATCGCCAAACAAAAGTCCTTGGAAGAACAACTGAATCGTTCTCCCCAAAATGCTCTAGTGGCTTCGCGTTTGAGTCAGTCTACACGTTACCAAGGTTTACTCAACGAAATTCAAAAAACAGAATTGTTGTTGGCTCAAGAACGCTTGCGTTTCACAGATGAAACTCCTAGCGTCCAAAAGCTCAAAGAACAACTGCAAAGCCAAAAGGAATTATTGCAACAGGAAGTAGGTAGAACTTTAGGTGTTAATTCTGCTAGAGTTTTCAATTCTAAAGAACCACTTCTAGAACAAGGTCAGTTTGGTGAAATCGATTTGACTTTGGCTAGCCAACTAGTAGAAACCCAGACAACGATAGTTGCATTAACAGCTCGTGATCAAACTCTGGCACAGAAAGAAAATCAGATCCGTCTGGAAATTAAACGCTTCCCACCCCTATTAGCTTATTACAATCGCATCAAACCACAGTTGCAATTTAGTCGGGAAAGGTTAGAGCAACTGTTGCGTGCAGAACAACAATTACGTCAAGAACTAGCTAAAGGTGGATTTAATTGGGAAGTTGTGGAAGAACCCCAATTAGGCACAAAGTTAGGCCCCAATCTCCAGCAAAATCTGTTGTTAGGTGCAGTAGTTGGGTTAATGTTGGGAGGAATCGCAGCCTTTATTCGAGAAGCATCTGATGATTCTGTTCACACCACAGCTGAATTAGAGAAACAGGCGGCTTTACCTTTGTTGGGAACTACGCCTAAACTACCACCAGCGAAAACCAGAGAATCTGTGATTAAGCTACCGTTTGGTAAGCCAGAAATACCTGCTCCTTGGACAGTTGAGGTATTACAATCTCCTCCCCGTTGGGAATCTTTGGATCTGATTTATAAAAACATCGAGCTTTTAAACTCTGTTACTAGTTTAAAGTCTTTGATGATTTCCTCCCCTGTAGCGGATGAGGGTAAATCAGGTTTTGCCTTAGGTTTGGCGATGAGTGCAGCTAGGTTACACAAACGAGTATTGTTGATTGATGCCAACTTGCGCCATCCTAGCTTGCATGAGCAATTAAATCTGCCTAATGAGCAAGGACTTTCTAATATCTTGTCCAGTGAGATGACTTTGCCTCATCAGATTGGAACTCATTCTGTTGGCTCAACCTACATCGATATTTTGACAGCCGGCCCCAGACCTACTGACCCCGCAAATCTGTTAAGTTCGCCTCGCATGATGGAATTGATGCACGCCTTTGAGGAGAACTATGATTTAGTAATTATCGATGCTCCCCCTGTTCTGGGTTTAGTGGATGCTATTTTGACAGCTTCTTCTTGTCGGAGTGTGGTCTTGGTAGCCAGCATGGGTAAGGTGACTCGTACCCAAATCGCTGAAGCTACAGCGATGTTAAGCCGATTAAACCTCATTGGGATTGTCGCTAATGGGGTAGCTAACTCTGGCAGTACATATGTGCAGTACGCCAAGGATAATCGATTTGCCTTGCAACAAGGGGTGGAGAAGTAGAGGCTATTGGGTATTGGGAATATAATTTGTCTGGTTTCTCCATTTCCTACTCCCTATTTTTGTTGTGCGATCGCTTGTTAATTCGGTGCGATCGCACATATTTTTTATTAAGGCATTAAAACTTACATAGCATTTTTCGCTTGATAAGAGGCAAGGGACAGGGAGAAAAGGGAACTGGAAGTACAAACCGAACTTCGTTCCGCCCTGCTAACGCTCCTTGTATGTGAAAGCTCCTTTGCTCCCTTCCCACCTGCTTTTTCATTGGGATTGCTATATTTTCCAACAAATAATCATATTATTATGACAATTTTATCTACATTTCTTGATTTAATTTCATTATTATGTCTGTAATAATTAAACTTTTTTAGTGTTACAAATTAATCTAATTTTATTAGTAGAAAATCAGTATATTTATCTCGCCTTTATATTTGGGCGGAAAACAAATGTCTATTTAAAGAGTAAATAAAGAATTAGTCTAGGCATATAGTCATTTCTACAGAGTCTTATATCCTAGAGATTGAAATTGATTGTAGGTGGCTCAAAGGCGATAGTAGAGTAGCTTAGTTCGGTTATTAAATTGAGTAGACAGTAGTAATTAAAGACAATTATCAACAGACAAAATTGGTACTGGTTTAACTGTTCTCTATATCTCTCCAACATCCTTGATTTGTATTAGAGACGAAAAACGATTACAGACAAATTTATCGTGATATTTATTACTATCTATCTACTCAAAACCCAAGTTATTGATCATTTTCCAAGCAGCACTATGAATCAATTTAGATACTGCTTGTTTATGCGATTTCAGCCAGGATGTTTTTAACAGCAAGTATCTACAAATTTCACCTAAACTGCTAATTCTCCTCAAAGTCTTTGGCATTGATAGCCTTTGATATTAGCTCAGTGATTTACTTTGTATAAATCCAAAGACATATGACCAGCACAATAGTTCCAACCCTTGATAATTACTATCCTGTCACCCCGCAAAAACCGGAATCTTGTTTCTCTCTCTACACGTTACAATGGCGGCGAGGTCAGCTGTTGGTGAATTCTTCCAGAAGATTACCACAGCCGTATTTGCCCTCTCTAGATCATCAACAATTATTAGTAGAGTGCTTAAAACATTCACCAGTCAATTTAGTCAGTATCGATGCTAAACTTGGCCCTACTGTGTTAAAGTTCTGGGCTGAAGCTTGTGAACAAGCTCATAAACCCATATTTCTCCGCATATCCTCTGGCTCTAAAATCTTTAAAAGAGCTAGTCACGGTGCAATGTGGTTGCATTTAATAGATAGGATAATTGCAGGTTTATTACTGTTATTTTTGAGTCCAATCATGGCAGTATTAATCATGATCATACACTTTTACTCACCCAAGTCATTATTTGTACGTGAGTGGCGTGTAGGAGAAAAAGGCAAACTATTTCAAGCGATTAAATTTTCTACTACTAGTCATAAAAATAGTCAGGGCTTGGGATATTGGCTGCAAAAATCAGGCTTAGAATATTTACCCATACTATGGAATGTGCTACGGGGTGATATGAGTTTGATTCTAACTCGTTGTTGGACTTTGGAAGATGCAGTAAGACTTAGTTTAGCAAGACAAGAACAGTTAAATACGCTACCAATAATTCCAAGTTCATGGGAAGTTAAAACAGAATCACAAATAGTGCATTCAAAGACTTAAAGTCTTTAATTTACCTTTATCCTGAGAGATTGTCAGAGTTTAGGAAATATTAAATTGATTAGAGTTTTTACTCAATCAAAATTCTGTACCCTCCCCTGTACTAAGTGCGGTAATTAATATCACTGCCGCACTTGTGCTACAGCACCATGAATTATTGAGTGAATGTAGAGATTTACGACATCACCAGATTTTGCTAAAAAATAGTCATCTAAATTAAAATGCCTAAACAACCAAGTAATTTATTAAAAACTAATAACTTCTGGCAGAATAACTATTTAATATTGCGAGAGTTAAAACATTTTCGCAAAATAGCTATCCTAGCTGTAATATTTTCATTTTTAGCTGCAAGTTTTGAAGGCGTTAGTATTGGTTTTCTTCTGTCATTTTTACAGAAATTGACTAATCCCAACCAACCAATGCACACAGGAATTGGTTGGGTTGATGTAGTTTTGGTATCTGATGTTTTGCCTATAAGTCCTATATATCGGATATCTCTATTAATTTTATTGAGTACCTGGATGCGAGCCACCTTCAATTATTTTAGTGCCATCTACACTGAATCGGCTCAACTGCATCTAGCAGACCGCTTACATAAGCAAATTTTTGAGCAGTTGCAAGCTATGAGGCTGAGTTATTTTACTCAGACCCGCTCTGGAGAACTCATTAATACAATTACTACAGAAATTGAAAGAATTAAACAAGCCTTTAGTGGAGCAGCTTTTGTCTTTACTAGATTTCTGACAGTTTGTGTTTACTTCATTGTCATGTTTTTAATATCATGGCAACTTTCTATTATTTCTGTCCTCATATTTGCATTGCTAGCAGTAGGATTATCTACGCTGAATAAACGAGTGAGGGAAACTAGTTTTGGGATTTCGCAAGCCAACTCCCAATTTACAGCCACAGCAGTAGAATTTATTAATGGTATTCGCACAATTCACGCTTTTGGTACACAAGAGTTTGAACGGCAGCGTTTTTATCAAGCCAGTTCTAATCAACTAAATGCGGCTGTGAAAGTTGTTATGGCGTGGACACTAGTGAAGCCCATAGCGGAAGGAATTGCAACTACAGTTTTAATTAGTTTGATTGTGATATCGTTCACAAATTTTACACTACCTGTTGCCTCATTATTGACATTTTTCTTCGTTCTAGTTAGAGTTATCCCTAACATTCAAGATGTCAATGGCACAGTTGCCTTCCTCAGTACATTGCAAGGATCGGCAGATAATATTAAAGCTATTTTGGAGACTAAAAACAAACCTTATCTACAAAATGGCAAAATTCAGTTCCAAGGTTTAAAACGCTCAATTGACTTAGTATCTGTAGATTTTGGTTACACTGCCGATAATGTAGTACTGAACAATATTACACTCACCATTGAGCGTGGTCGAACAACTGCACTTGTGGGAGCTTCGGGAGCAGGTAAAACTACACTGGCTGATTTAATTCCCCGATTTTATGATCCCACAGATGGCCATATCTTAGTTGACGGTATTGATTTGCAGAAATTTGACATCAATTCCATCCGCCACAAAATGGCTGTAGTCAGTCAAGATACATTTATTTTTAACACTTCGGTGAGAGAAAATATCACCTACGGAACATCAGGAGCTAGTGAAGCCAAAATTCGAGAAGCGGCTCGGCTAGCAAACGCTTTGGAATTTATCGAAGAAATGCCACAAGGATTCGATACAAAATTAGGCGATCGCGGTGTCCGTTTATCAGGAGGACAAAGACAACGTCTAGCGATCGCCCGTGCATTGCTCAGAGACCCAGAAATCCTGATTTTGGATGAAGCCACCAGTGCTTTAGATTCAGTATCCGAGCGATTGATTCAAGAGTCTTTAGAAAAGCTGGCTGTAGGTAGAACCGTAATTGCGATCGCTCACAGACTTTCCACTATCGCCAAAGCCGATAAAGTCGTAGTTCTCGAACAAGGACGAATAGTAGAACAAGGCGGCTATCAAGAACTACTCGAACTCAAAGGCAAGCTTTGGAAATATCACCAAATGCAACATCAAGCCAGTCAATCTTAAAAGATGTAGAGGTTTAGAGAGATTTTACCCCAATGCCCCATTCTCCATAATCAATATCACCATGAAAGTTTCTGTCATTATTTCTAACTATAATTACGCTCGTTATCTGCCCAGAACAATTGATTCAGTTTTGGCTCAAACCTATCCCGACATCGAAATCATCGTTGTAGATGATGGCTCTAAAGATGATAGCCGTGATGTTATCACCCAACTCCAAACAAAAGCACCAGATAAAATCAAAGCTATCTTTCAAGTCAATCAAGGACAAGGCGGTGCTTTTAATGCAGGGTTTACAGCCGCTACTGGCGATATCATCGCCTTTTTAGATGCTGATGATGTTTGGAAACCTGAGAAAGTACAGCGTATTGTTGAGGTGTTTAATACATCCGATGTAGTAGGTGTGATGCACCACCTAGATATTATTGATGCTGATGACAACACCATCAATAATGCTTCCACTCAAGGGGCAAAACTCAGTGAGGATTTAGCTAAAGTCGTATTAAATACTGGTAATGCTTGGTGTTTTCCTCCTACTTCTGGACTGTCCTATCGTCGGGAAGCATTAGAAAAGGTGTTCCCTATTGACCCAATTAAATGGCGGATTTGGGCTGATGGTTGCATAATTTACTGCACTGCGTTTCTAGGGAAGATTAAAACATTAAACGAAAACTTGGGTAGTTACCGCATTCATGGCGCGAACAATCACATTGGTCAAGGGATAGCTACCCAAGAACAGGAAGCCAAAGCGCAAGCAGGAATTGAACAAACTAATCGTTATATTAATGAATTTCTAGAACGGATTAATTATCCTGCCAGAGTTGATCTATCGCGTAATCTTCAGTACAGACGCACCCAATATTACCAACAAGGTCAATGGAATAGTCGCGAAGCCTGGGATATTTCCCGCCTAATCTTAGGCTGGTGTTTTTATTCCTGGCAGGAGCGAGTATATTATCTAGCTCGGTTTTTGTTCAAGAGTGGGAAATTTTTGGCTCGTCCAGCTGTTAATACGGAAAGTACAACAATTTAGTAGTAAATGTAATTGGCCCTTATTAAGACTATGAATATAGAACATCTCAATCGCCCAACTATTGCGCCAGTTCCAGAAGGGGTTACACGTCCACTGTGGTCTGTGATGATTCCTACTTACAATTGTGCAGGATATCTGCGTGAAACCTTAGCTAGTGTCTTAGCGCAAGATCCTGGCCCCGATATCATGCAAATTGCAGTAATTGATAACTGCTCGACACAAGACGATCCAGCCGCCGTAGTTGCAGAACTAGGTCAAGGCCGTGTTGAATTCTATCGCCAACCTAAGAATGTGGGTGCGATTAATAACTCTCATACCTGCTTGGAGTTAGCACGCGGTCATTTGATTCATCTCCTCCATAGTGATGATTGTGTGCGGGATGGCTTTTATCAAAAGCTGGGGCGAGTTTTTCATGAAAATCCGCAAATTGGTGCTGCGTTTTGTCGCAGTATCTATATTGATGAGCATAGCCACGAGCAAGGATTATCTAGTTTAGAATTGCCTCAAAGTGGTATTCTACCTAATCATTGGATAGAGCGAATTGCCGAGCTTTGCTGTATTTCAGTACCATCAGTTGCAGTAGTACGGCGTGAAGTTTATGAACAACTGGGGGGATATGACCGACGCTGTGGCTTAAGTGGAGATTGGGAAATGTGGGTGAGAATTTTTACTAACTATCCCATGTGGTTTGAAGTTGAGCCTCTAGCTTTGTGGCGCAGACACTTTTTATCTGTCACGCAGTTAAATGCTAAAAGTAGAACTTTTATTCAAGAAACCTTTGATACTGTAGAAATGATTTTTAAATCTTATCTACCCGACGCTATCAATGGCGAAATTCACAAAAAAGCCAAACAGAATTGTGCATTTCTATCTTTAGAAGCTGCCACAGCATTGTTCGCTCAAGATAAGAGACCGCAAGCGATCGCGCAACTGCAAATAGCACTCCAATATTGTTCCTCTTTCAAAGTTGTGAGATCGGCCGGTAAAATCATCCTCTGGGATGGGATGCGATCGCTGCTGAGAAAATTAGCAGGGTTACAGGGGAGAGGTTACAGGTTACAGGTTACGGGTTACAGGAAAAAACTTATGTAATTAATTCTGTCTAGTTACTGATCACGTATTTTTGCCAAAATTTATCCCATAGCAGTACAAAGTTGGACATCATCATAAATTAAAACTAATTTGGTTTATTCGTATTATTTGCTTGTTAAAACCCGTCTGGTAAAGATAGATATTCACATTTATGGCTATAGATACTAACTCCCCAACTCCTTTGGTGAGCGTGATTACGCCTACTTATAATCGTCCAGATTACTTAAAAGCTGCTTTGACGAGTGCTGTAAGACAAAGCTATCGCCATATTGAAATTATCGTTTCTGATAACTGTAGTCCAGACAATCCCCAAGCAATTGTTGAGTCATTCAACGATCGCCGGATTCGCTTTTCTCGCAACACAACCAACTTGGGAATGTTTGGGAACACCATCAAAGCCTTCAAAATGGCGCGAGGAAAATATGTTGCCAGCCTGCTAGATGATGATATGTGGGAAGAAGACTTTTTAGAGAAGCTTGTCCCCCCATTGGAAGCTAATTCCAATTTGGCTTTAGCTTTTTGTGATCATTACATCATCGATGCAAAAGGGAATATAGATGATGCGATGACTGAGGAGTGTTCCCAGTTTTATAAGCGATCGCATCTTTTGGAAGGCATATATCAACCTTTTTATCATCTCGGCTTAGTAGATAGATCCGTCTCTTCCGCCACAGCTGCTCTGATTCGTCGTGATGTGATCGATTGGGATGAGATTCCGGCAGAGGTTGGAGGTTCATGGGATATATATTTGAACTATCTTTGCTGTCGTTCTGGTTTAGGAGCTTACTTTTATCCAGAAAAACTGACGCGTTATCGTGTCCATGAACAAACAGACACAATGCTCAGTGGTAAGCGCAATCCTCAAGCCAAAATCCGCAAAGCGCAAGCGGATATGTTCTGCTATGAGCAATTTATGGCAGATGAAAGACTAAAAGAATTTAAACCATATTTTCAGCAGCAATGGGCGCATATCAATACAACGTTAGGTATTGGCTTAATACGTAATAAACAGCTAAAAGCCGCACGTCCTTACTTTTGGCGTTCCCTCAAAGAAAGTCTAAAACTCAGAACATTAGCGGGATTAATGCTTAGTTTTACCCCATCCCCAATTGCATCTAGGTTTTAGTCAATAGTACGGACGCGATTATACTCTTACGAGCATCTACACACCTGTACCAGAGTCAAAAATTATCATTCGCTAATGTGAGAAAAGTAAAAATGCGGATATCTGCTTGCATCACAACTAGAAATCGTCCTCAAGACTTGGAAAATTGTTTGCGATCGCTCTGGAATTCTGATATCAAACCACACACAGTAGTAGTATCTGATGATTCACCTGATATAGCATTACAACAGCAAAATTATCTGATTGTCCAACAATACCCCCAAACAACTTATATTACTGGCCCCAGAATTGGCGTTTGTGCTAATCGTAACAATGCTGTGAATGCCATCCCTGCATTTGAAACTGACTTTGTGGCATTTATTGATGATGATATCTGTGTTGATTCAGACTTTCTGGCTCGCGCGATCGAGCGATATACACAAATTTCGCCAGAACAGAGAAATTACACCATACTTTCAGGCATTAGTCGCAGTTCAGACGGCGGTGAGATGGTTTCTGGCAAGTTGTCTTTTCGGGGCTATTTCTGTCCTAGCAATATCCCCGAAACTGTAGCTATTCATGCGTCTATTTTCCCAAGGCAGTTTTTGGAACAAGAACAGTGGGACGAGAATATATTTTTTGGCTATGAAGATGCAGAACTTTGTTTAAGAGCATTAAAAAATGGCTACAAAATTCTACACTGCCCAGATTTACGCGTGTTTCATGCTGGGGCAAATGGTAAAAGCTCTTTGATGGTAACTGACATCGGTAAGTTAACTAACTACGAAATTTCTATAGAAGCCGCTAGACTTTACGTTGGCATTAAGCGGTATAAAAATTTATTTCCTAATGCGTTCAAGTTAGCGGTTTTTTGTTTTGTATATTTCCTACACATGACCGCATATTTATGGAAGCGAGGCTCACTAAAAGCCTGGCCAGAAATTATTCGTCGTTCCCATGTTCAAAGGTTATGGCAACCTTTAGGGGTTTAGGGGTGTAGGGGTGTATAAAGTGGTGCTTTCTTTTTTGCCCCCTGCCTTCTGCCTTTTCTCAATATACAAGGGTAGTTAATTGTGAGACTATGTATTGTTACTCATAATGTAATTAAAGGTGATGGTCAAGGACGAGTAAACTATGAAGTTGCTTTAGAAGCGATTCGTCGTGGTCATCATGTTACTTTATTAGCCAGTCAAGTAGCTTCGGAGCTAGAGCAGCATCCCCAAGTTAATTGGGTGGCTATTCCGGTTAAAGGATGGCCTACAGAATTACTTCGTAACTTCATCTTTGCTGTTTTTAGTACCAATTGGTTGCATCAACATCGCCATGAGATTGATGTTGTGAAAATCAATGGGGCAATTACTCATGCGCCTGGTGATGTCAATGCAGCACATTTTGTCCATAGTTCTTGGTTGAAATTCTCCTCTGGAAAGGCTAAACCCAAATCACGCCGAGTTTTTTATAACTTTTACCAGTGGTTGTACACAGCTTTAAATGCACGTTGGGAAAAGCGGGCTTTTCATCAGGCGCGAGTTGTTGTGGCGGTTTCTAAGAAGGTGGCGCAGGATTTACAAACCATCGGTGTATTGCCAAAGAACATTCGGGTGATCGTCAATGGTGTGGATTTACAGGAATTTGCACCAGGAAATATGAACCGTCTGCAATGGAATTTACCAGCAGAAGTACCGCTAGCACTATTTGCTGGCGATATTAGAATTTCCCGTAAGAACTTAGATACAGTCCTCAAAGCTTTAGTCCAAGTTCCAGATTTACATTTAGCGATCGCTGGAATTACAGAAGGTAGTCCATATCTTCAGTTAGCTGCATCTTTAGGGTTACAAGAGCGAGTTCATTTTCTGGGACTGCGCCGCGATATTCCCGATTTAATGAAGGCCGTTGATTTTTTAGTTTTCCCTTCTCGGTATGAGCCGTTTGGTTTAGTAGTGATTGAAGCGATGGCTTCCGGTTTACCCGTGATTACCGCTAGTAGCACAGGTGCAGCCGACTTAGTAAAACCAGAATCTGGAATAGTTGTAGCAGATTCAGACGATGTGGAAAGTTTAGCCCAGGCTATGTTGACTTTGAGTAGTGATCGCCACCTGAGACAAACAATGGGTGAAGCCGCTAGAGCGATCGCCACTCAACACAGTTGGACAAGCATGGCACAGTGCTATGTGGATTTATTTGAGGAGTTAAAGCAGTGATGAGAATTACAGTTATCATCCCTACTTACCGCCGGACTAAAGACCTAGAACGCTGTTTAAACGCACTACACAAGCAAGCACGACCAGTTGATGAGGTAGTGTTAGTAGTCCGTGATGCAGACAATGAAACTTGGCAGTTCCTCACCACTTTCGATCCTTTGCTTTTGCCATTACGCGCTACCACAGTCAGCGTTCCTGGTGTAGTAGCAGCAATGAATGCAGGTTTGGATGTAGCCCAAGGAGACATTATCGCCTTTACTGATGATGATGCTGCTCCCCACACTAATTGGTTAGCACATATAGAAGCCCATTTTCTCGCAGATGATCGCATCGGTGGAGTAGGGGGACGTGATTGGGTATATCACGGCAAAAATTTAGAAGATGGAGTCTGTCCTATAGTCGGTCAAGTACATTGGTTTGGGCGAGTCATTGGCAATCACCATAAAGGTGTCGGCGCGCCGCGTGAGGTAGATGTTCTCAAGGGTGTCAACATGAGCTTTCGCCGCCAAGCCATTCAAAAACTGCATTTTGATGGACGGATGCTTGGTACGGGTGCGCAAGTTCATTTTGAGGTAGCCTTTTGTCTCTCCCTCAAGCGCGCTGGTTGGAAACTCATCTACGATCCCCAAATTGGAGTCAATCATTATCCAGCACAACGATTTGATGAGGATCAACGTCATCAATTCAATTCCGTTGCTGTAGTCAATGCCGTACACAATGAAACCCTAGCATTACTAGAACACTTGTCACCCGTGCAAAGATTAGCATTTTTGTTATGGGCTGCATTAGTAGGAACGAGAGATGCTATGGGTTTGATTCAATGGTTACGCTTTCTCCCTAAAGACGGCTGGTTAGCAGGACAAAAATTACTAGCATCCTGGCGTGGTCGTTGGCAGGGTTGGCAAACTTGGCAAGGATGATCCAATTTTGGATTTCGGATTGGGAGTTTTCAATGACTAATGACTAATAACTATGGAGATTTTCAGTGGTTCAGATACATACACTTCCTAATAGTCCGCCGAGAAAACAGTTTGTGTTCGGAAAACAACCGCCGTTGGCTTGGGCAGTTATACTATGTTTCGTTCTGTTTTCCGCAGTCTGTATTATTGCTGGTGCGACTGCTTTACTGCGCACAGCTTACGTGTTTATGTCACTGGCTGTCGGTATTTTTTTATATCTGCGATATCCATTACTTTACACGGGTTTTACTTGGTGGATTTGGTTTGTTACGCCGTTCGTGGCTCGCTTAGTTGATTATAAAAGTGGCTGGGATCCAACGCGTTTTATGTTGGTGTCACAATATTTGGTGACGTTATTAACTTTACATACTTTCTTAAAAGAACTGCCGAGGTCACTGCGCCAAGGCAGTTTACCTTTTGTTCTTGCATTTTTGGGTGTGTTTTATGGTTTTCTTATAGGCGTAATTAAAACATCACCATTTACTGCTGCAAGGGGACTGTTAGATTGGTTAACGCCTATTACTTTTGGTTTTTACTTATTTATCAACTGGCGAAATTATCCCTCTTATCGTCGTACTATCGAGCGGACATTTCTTTGGGGTGTATTAGTTACAGGTATCTACGGGATTATACAGTTTTTAGTTGCACCTGATTGGGATTTATTCTGGTTAACAAGTACAAAATTGACCAGTATGGGTGATCCTGAGCCTCTGAAATTACGGGTTTGGAGTACGATGGCATCTCCTGCACCCTATGCAGCTATGATGATGGCAGGTTTACTATTGTTATTCAGTAATAAAACATTTTTGCGGATTCCTGCTTCTGCGATCGGTTATTTAGCTTTCTTATTGACAACAGTACGTACATTGTGGGGCGGCTGGTTTGTAGCGTTCCTGACTTTTCTTACTGCATTAAAGGCTCATCTACAAATGCGCCTATTCATGACTATTTTGATCATGTCATTGTGTGTGATTCCATTAACACAAATAGAACAATTCTCTGCAACCATTACCAGTAGGTTTGAAACCTTTTCTCAGTTGGATAAAGATGACAGTGCTAAGGTAAGACAAAAAATATATGAAGACGGTCTCAATAGTGCCTTAACTAATGGTTTAGGAAACGGTGTAGGCAATACTTTTATTGTGAATAAAAAAGGTATTTTAGAACCTATTGTAATTGACAGTGGCCTTCTGGATATGTTTTTCACATTAGGTTGGTTTGGAGGTATATTTTACTTAGTAGCAATATTTATGGTATTTGCCAAGTCATTCCAATATACCGAATATCGTTTTGATACTTTCATAGCTGCATCTAGGGCGATTAGTGTCGGGATGTTGTCAACGCTATTAGGCAATAGCGGGATGTTAGGGATGCCTGGAATGGTACTTTGGGGCTTTATAGCTCTTGCGATGGCAGGACATAAGTATCATACAAGTTCGCGAATTGATTAGGAATTAGGGACTAGGAATTTTAGATTTTGGATTTTAGATTAACGTGCGCCTCCGTTGGAGACTCACGTTAGATTAAATCCAATCCGAAATCTAAAGTTGACGGATTGGGGATTATGAGACACTTGGTGAAAAATAATTTAGAAACGTTGCAAAGTTCAGAACCCCGGCTTCTTTAAGAAGTCGGGGTTCTTGGTTTTCAGTTTGCCTGTCAATACGGTTCGGTTCGGATAAGTTCCTTGAGGCAGGGGAGGAAAGAGAGTTATTTTCAGCATTTTTCTCTTCCCCGAAGTTTGCTTGCAGGGAAACCCTCTTGGCAACTTCTCTTCTCCCCTTGCTTTCCCTGCTTGCCTTAGCCAAGAAATTCCTTAACCGAACGGTATTGGGTTGCCTGTGATTGTTTAGATTTTTGATGGTATCTCGTTATATGTGGCTGAGTTTTTGGTAATTAATTCACTATATACTGCTAAAGTTTCTTGATTTACGCGTCTAACTGTCAACCATTCTAGATTTGTTTGTGCTTGCTCTTGCCATTGGGACAATACATGAGGATTGCTGAGTAATTCTGCTAAAGCTTTGGCTAGAGATTGACTATCTTTGGGTGGAACTAAAATACCTGCTTGACCACCGTCTAATGCTTCAGGAATGCCGTCTACATTAGTGGCGACAATAGCGCAACCTGCTTCCCTAGCTTCTGGGATGACTAGTGGCGATGGGTCACGATGGGAGGCTAGAACGAAGATATCGGCTGCTAATAGGTAGCGTTGCGGTTCTGGTTGAAAACCTTCAAAATGGATGCGATCGCTAAAAGGTGTGTTTTTGGCTTTGTCCACAAAAATTTCTCTATCTGGGCCATTTCCTACTAAATAGAGATGAATTTGGGGAAAGTCTGCGGCAATTTGGGCGAAAGCATCGATTAGCTCACTAATACCTTTACGTTGATACATTCCGGCTACTGTGGCGATCGCTGGTCGTTGTAATTCTACAGGTTGATACTCTTTAATATGACGGGTGCGGACACTACCTAATGTCCCATTCGATATTACCCGTAATTTATGCCCTGGAATCCCCCGTCGTGCCATTGACTGAGCAACGGCTTTGCTAACGGCAATTACCCGATCTGCTACACCCATGAGTATGGCACTGCGTTGGAATTCGTTATGTACTGTGGCCACTAAAGCATAGTCAGAAGCGGCTTTCAGAACTCTCCCTAGTACAACTCCTGTCATCATATGGGCATGGACGATATCTGGCTGAAATTCTTTGATGATTGCTTGATAAGTCCCAGCAGCTTTAATTAAATTAATTGGTGTTCTAGTTTGATCTAATGTAAAGTGCTTAACATCATAACTTGATAATAATTTTTCATATTCTCCACCCGCAGATGCAACAGCTACATGATGACCGTTTTTGGCTTGCAGACAAGCTAAGTCTACAGCTACATTGACGATGCCGTTACCAATTTCCCGAATGTGATTCAAAATATGTAGTACACGCATTTACTTCCCAGTGTTTAATAAAACTTTAAGTAATTTTGGGAATTGGGTATAGGAATACAATCTCCCCTACACCCTTACACCCTTACACCCTTACACCCCTACACCCCTAAACCCCCAACCCACTCTTTACCCCGGTAGGCGATACATCATTACCTTGCCTTTGGCATTTTCCTCTACGAATACTAGATACTCACCATTTGAGCGTTGAAAAGCGCGGATACCGTAGGGTATATCCACCCAGCCGCTTTCCCCATTGACTTCTGCGCCAGGTGTTAATGTTTGCAGTTGTTTTCCGGTTTTTGCTTGATAAACATAGACTTCTGCTCTTTTACTAGCAACTGCGAAAACTCTATCTCCCGCCACATCGATTGATTTGATGTGGAGTTTGGGGTTAGTGTTGGGATTGTAAGGTAAGGCTATCCGCCAACGTAGAGCTTTTTTCTTGCTCCAGTTGTCGTAACGTACTATCTCTGTACCTACTAATCCCCAATCACCATCCACATTGGGACGCTCAGTGGTGTAGCCTCCTAGATACATGACATCCTGTTTAGGAATATATTTGATTCTGGTGAGGGTTTTGAAAGGTGCTGGCATGGGTATTTTCTCTCCAGTACCTTGACCATAAATCGGACAGCCATGTTGATCTAATTTCTGATAAGGATAGTGTTTGATGTAACCGGCTTCGGCTGCTTGCCAAATATCTCCTTTGCTGTCAACTTCCCAACCCCAGACAGAACCATCTTCTGCACCCAGAGTTTTGTATTCATTGCTTTGAATCGCACCATCACCGTTGAAATCATGCCATAACCAACTACTATTTTGAGGTTGATCGGCTGGCCATTTGAGATGATTCTTGCCAAAAATCCCACAAGGGACGGCAATTTCACCATCAAAACGGTAGATTAATAGACGTTCTGCCATCATTTCTGATGAGAGATACATTAAACGTTTTCCCCCCAAGCGGCGCACAAAGGCGGATGTGGGTGTGGTGTGTAGTCTCCCGTCGTCAGGATAGCGAAATTTATCTAAGGTGTAGGCTTTGTATGTCCATTCTTGTCCACTATTTTTGCTGTAGTCCATGACGAAGTGTTCATTTTTAGTAAACACATCTTTACCATCACTATCAGGATCAGCGTCAGCATTATCTAAGAATTGCAAACCCAATAACCGCCACTGGAGTTTCCCCGATGCGGCAAATTTCCTTAAGTCTGCGCCAGTGTTATTGAAACCATTATTACTAATGTAAATATTGCCTGCTTTATCTGTCCCAACTCCAGTAATACCGTAAAGTTTTGAGTCTTTGACTTCACCACGAATCTTGCTATAAATTCCACCTTTATCGCCAAATGTGCCGATTTTGACTGGTGTATTGGCAACTTTATAAATTAGTATTTGCTGATTTTGACTATTATCTGCTACTAACAATTGACCTTGGGGATTAAATGCGATCGCAGTTGGTTGTGCAACATCCGTAATTTGGGCTAATTGCTGTCCTTGGGGAGAATAACGGACAATTTTAGCTCGCTTGCTATTGTTTTGAATCACCCAGAGATTATTTTGCCGATCAATAGCGATCGCACCAGGATTAGTGACGCTAAAACTGCGTAGTTCTTGCATGGTTTCGGTGTTGAAAACCCGAATGCGATCGCTAGCTAGATCACTGACATATAACTCTTTACCACTAGTTGCTAATCCCGTTACTTCATTTTTAGTATTGATGATTAACATACTTTTATCCCAACCGCGCCCTCCAGAAAATGGCGCAGGTTTTCCAGACAAGTCGTAGCGTCTGACACAGTACCAAGTTGTCCCTTTTGGGGGATAGTCATCCTCTGGTTTCCCTTCATGACCTTGTTGCATAGCTACATAAATGTACTGCTGATTACCTGTAATTCCTATTCCCCCTAGTCTTCCCCATCCATGCAAATCATCAAATTTACCAATAACATCGCCATTCTGATAAATCCCTACTTCCCGGCCAGCTTCATCCCAATGACTATTGATGTAAACTTTTCCCTCTGGGGAAACATACATCCCAGCCATTTGAATCTGTACCCACTTGCTACCACTAAAAGTATTACCTATCCAAGATGTTTTATAAGATGGTTTTGCTGATACTTGATAATTAGTAGTAGGTAATTTCTTTAAAGTCCCAGATATAGAACCACCTATGGGAGTAACGATGACTCCCGCAGCTAAAGCTAGTATAAAAAGATATAGTTTCAACCCACGAAAATGTCTATTACTTGATAGCTTTTTGATGTATGTATTACAGTTTTGATGAATGTTACTAAACTGTGTTCCTAATTTTTTTTCCATAGTTAGTTTAATTTCTTGCTTAGGTTGAATTCATCAATCCTCACAGTTCAAATAGATAATCAATTTCCTACTATTTTGAACTCGATGAATCCTATGTCTGGTAGAACACGTACATAAACTAACAAATGATAAAGATATTTTTGTTGTATTCACTAAAAGTTTACTAAAAACATACACTTTTTTTAAATAAACTATTTGTCGTGTATTTCTTTATGTATTAATATTTACTCTTTGGGTATGAATTTGATGTTTTTGTGATTCATACTATTTTGCATATCTCGCCTGTCATTGTGAACGCTTCGCTCTCAATGAAGAAACATATTTTGCATAATTTTTTAATCCTCAAAAGGTATGAAGTTAACACCCTAGGCATAACTTCTTAAACCCCTACGGATTCTTTATGTGTAGCAAATATTTTTAAAGTCAGAAAATAAAATTCATCTTAAGTTTTTAGACAATGGTAGTAATTGTTACTAATAACATCAGACATTAGCAGTAAAATTTCTGGATAAATTTTGGTAAAAACCTTTAATTTAGGTAGACCCTGAAATTCTCAACCACTATCTAGTCAACTTTGATAATAACTGCTGTAGATACAAAATAAATGATACATTCCCAGAATTTCCAGAAATTAGTAGCACTTGCAAATGAGCATGGTATTAATTGCCAGATAGCACAAGAAGAGTGCTTAATTGCACCTTTACCTGGATATGATGATTTTTTATTAGCTTTTACTTGGTCTGGTGCAATTGCAGGAGAGCCACCAGAACACGAATTAATAGCAATTAGTATACAGGATATTGCTAAAGAAATGACTGTGGCAGCTTGGCAGATTCCTACTTATTTATTTAGCAACGTGTTAAGGCAAGCACAGATGCTTGTAGCTGCTCATATAGATTTTATGAGATAACAGATTAGTATATTTTGAATTTTTTCAGCACATACAAACTAATGTTTGGTTTTTTAGAGCAATTTAGTTAAACCATACCAAATAAATATTTCCTTAAACAAATTAAGTTAGGTACATATCTAAAGATAGATACAATCCACTATCGAAAAGATTACATTTGTCGGAAGAAATACATAAACGAAAAAAACACATGGCTGACATTGTTGATACTGCTGTAAATGCTGGTTCTTTCAACACCTTAGTTGCTGCGGTTAAGGCTGCTGGACTAGTTGATACGCTCAAAGGTGTTGGGCCATTCACCGTTTTTGCACCTACTGATGAAGCCTTTGCTAAACTTCCGAAAGGTACAGTAGATGCTTTATTGAAGGATATTCCCAAGCTCAAGAAAATTCTAACTTATCATGTTGTTTCTGGTAAGGTGCTAGCAGCTGATGTAGTGAAGTTAAAATCAGCTACTACTGTGGAGGGTTCAGATGTAAAAATTGACGCTTCTCATGGTGTAAAAATAAATGATGCCAATGTTGCTACACCGGATGTTGCAGCTGATAACGGTGTCATTCACGTAATTGATACAGTATTAATGCCTGCGTAAGCAAAAGCTGAAAAATAGACAATACAAAATTTGTGAGGAGGTGATTCTCTAAAACCACCACCTCACAAATTTATTAATATACTTACTAAGGTATATTTACAGATTTATATATTTACTATAAGAATTTATTTAGGCAGTATTTGCAGATATTTATTGTTTTAACTGGTTCGTTTTTGTTGCAAGTAATTATGTTTTTTATATAGATTCAGTAATATAGCGAAATCCTAATTTTCTAAAACATTGCCAAGACTAAAAAATATGGACTAGTAAGCAAATTCAACTGTGCTTTTTGACTGTATTTGCTCCTATGAGAGTCAACTAAAGTTACATCAAGGATTTCATGAAAGCACTATTAATTTACCCTCAATTCCCCCAGTCTTTCTGGTCTTACGATCGCTTTATGCAAATCGCCGGACTCAAAGCCGTCTTACCTCCACTGGGAATCATTACAGTTGCCGCACTTCTACCCCAAGACTGGGAAATTAGATTTTGCGATCGCAATGTCAAGTTGGAAGCTGAGGCTGATTGGCAGTGGTGTGATCTAGTTATCCTGTCTGCAATGTTAGTACAGAAACCAGATTTCCATGCCCTCATTCAAAAAGCGGTGCGTTTAGGTAAAAAAGTAGCCGTTGGTGGCCCTTATCCCACCTCTATCCCCCAAGATGCTCTTAACTCTGGAGCGCATTATCTGGTGTTAGATGAAGGGGAATTGACTGTTCCGCAGTTTCTCACAGCACTCAAAGAAGGCAAACCACGAGGCGTTTTTCGCTCCGTTGAAAAACCTGATGTTAGCCAAAGCCCAATACCACGCTTTGATCTGCTGCAACGAGATGCCTATTTGATGATGGCTATCCAGTTTTCTCGCGGTTGTCCTTTCAATTGCGAGTTCTGCGATATTATTACACTCTACGGTCGTAAACCACGTACTAAAGAGCCTCAGCAAACTATAGCAGAGTTACAAACTCTTTATGATTTAGGTTGGCGAGGCTCACTCTTTATCGTTGATGACAACTTTATTGGCAATCAACGTAACGTCAAACGCTTCCTGAAAGAATTGATTCCTTGGGTGAAGCAGCACAACTATCCATTCACTTTCATCACGGAAGCTTCTGTGAATTTAGCAGAAGACGACGAACTGCTACATCTGATGAATGAAGCCGGCTTTTATGCCGTCTTCCTCGGCATTGAAACCCCAGACCAAGACAGCTTACAAATAACACAAAAACTGCAAAATACTCGTAATCCACTGATTGAAGCCTGTCACAAAATCAATGATGCAGGGATGCTCATCTATGCAGGGTTTATCCTGGGTTTTGATGGAGAACGTCCAGGCGCAGGAGAACGAATTCAAGCTTTTGTGGAACAAACAAGCATTCCTCAACCGATGTTGGGTATTCTCCAAGCTTTGCCCAACACAGCTTTATGGAAGCGTCTGCAAACAGAGCAGCGTTTAATCGAAGGTGTTGGTGTGACTGAGGTAGGTGATCAAAATTCCTTGATGAATTTTATCCCTACTCGTCCTCTTGCAGAAATTGCCAGGGAGTATGCAGAAGGCTTCTGGACATTGTATGAACCAAGGAATTATCTCAGACGATGTTTTCAGCAATGTCTCAGGATTAACTCACCTTCTGAGCGTCAGCAAACAATGCAATTCTCTCCAGGTAAGGGATTGCGGATTTTGGCTCAGGTAATCTGGCTTCAAGGCTTACGGCGACCTGAAATTCACTGGCAGTTTTGGCAACAACTATGGACGATTCTCTGGAGAAAGCCTCAAGTTCTCAATATGTATCTAGGTCTATGCGCGGCGGGAGAACATTTTTGGGAGTACCGTGCTTTAGCGAGGAAACGGATTACTCAACAACTAGGCTACGACCCACTCAAAGTTCCTGCATTACCTGAGTCAGAAATCAGGACTAAAGCCCTGACTAAAAAACTTTAATTATTTATGCCGTTCTAGCTTGAAAAAGGGGTGTAGGGGTGTAAGAGTATAGGGGTGCAAGGGTGTAGGAGTGTAAGGGAAAGACTTTTTCATCTTTTCTTGTGTACACAGTTCATGATGGCTACTTACTTCAAGAAAAATTTACTGGAGATTGGGTCTTGTTTGAGGGATTGTAGAAAATCTCTCAAAGTCATAAGTTTGCCATTTAAGGTGAATTTAGGTGTGCCATTTGGAGAAACAATTTTTATTTCACCATCTTGGATCTGAATTTTATTCTTAATGCTGTCCCATAGAGTATCAAAGCTCTCATCATCCCGGCAACCATTAAGTTCCAGAAAATTTTGACGCACTTCTGTTTTTAGCGATCGCGCTTCTGCTGCTTGGATGCGCGCCTCAAAATGCTTCACTACATCCTCATAGCTACTCTCTTTCAAGATTTTGTTTTCAGCCTGAACTTGCTCTAACTGAGTTTTTACAGCTTGCAGTTGTAAAATTAAAGTTGCTGATCTCTGATATTCCAGTTTTAAAGCTTCCTTAGCAGCAGCTAACAAGACTTGATAATTTGGTGGCTTTTCTGTGGGAAATTTTTCCGATTCCATATTCATCTCCTGATCACATTTTTTCTTTAGGCATCTCTAGAAATTAAAAAATTAAACTAACTATTATCCAGCAATATTATAGAAATTTATCAATACTACACCTCTATATTTTTCACAAAATTATGTAGTATTTACACAACAATAAAATATTTTCAATTCAGAACAATATTATACACTAATAAATAAAAATTTTAAATCTCTCATTGAGAGATTTATTCTATATTTGTGACCTAAAAACTTAAAAATATATCTTGAATTTATTATTTGCCAATCCGTAAAAGTTACAAATAATCAACTATACTTAAGAAGATAGAACAAGCGAAAACGCTAATCGTTGCGAGGCAGACAATATGGATGCCAATCAAGTTTGGAAGCGATATGCAGCTAGGAAAGAATCTTAGGCTTGCAATTGGAAATAAATAAGCTTCGCTAAAGCAATTTAACTGAAAATACAAGTTAGGCGATTAATTGAAAATTAACTAACACTTAGTAGTGTGACTTGAATCATCAGTTGGAAATTTAGAATAGTCGCAAGGGTGATGATCAGCTTTTTAGCTATCAGATTCATTTAATTATTCGCCAATCTTAGCGTTCTCTACATCTGGGTTATCTTGTCTGATGTATATATCTGCGAACCATTAGAGATGTATTTCAACCAAGAAGGAGAGCTAAAAGCAGGAAAGAAATCGCACAAAGAAGTAGCACCTCTTCGTAGTGATGGTAGTGAGTTGATCCCGGCTGAAGTCCAAGCGCGTAGACACAAGGACGGCGATCAGTTGCTGAATCTAGCTGTTGCACCTGGCTACACAGTAGATGATGAAGGTATTATCAATAGCTACGCCATTCAGCCTGTTATGTCTTTGGCAGAGTATCCCTCACCAGAACAGCAGCAGCGTTATATCTTTCAGGGAGCAATAGCTATCCTGTTCGTTGCTCTGACACTGATGACTGCGATCGCTGTCAGTTAAGCCCACAATAGCTAGATATTTAAGGGACTTCCAAATAAAAAATATCCAAAATGTAGGGTGCGTCAGTGTGAGAAAACCTAGCTGTACCAAGAAATTATTCATACTGACGCACCCTACTAACCGTGGATTTGGAATAATTTATTTTTTGGTGTTCCCTAAGTCTATATTTAGTCATTACTGAAATAGTTGATTGACAGGGCAAATTAAGAAAACCCACGAAGGGAGGAATCCATAATGTTCAAGAAGCCAATTCAGTTTTTATTGTTGGGATTCGCACTATGGGTTTGCCTCTTGCTTGGTGTTGGGCAAAATTCGATATTGGCGGTAACTCTCACGGAGGCTGAATTAATTTCTCAAAAACCAATGCAAACACTGCCTGAAGAATCCCTCAATCGGGAATTGGGAATTGATCGTTTTCTCTCGTCGATTCCAGCAGGCTATTACACGATCGCCAATGTTGAAGAGTTAAAAAGCCTGTTAGAGAAGCCTCAGACCGTGTTGGTGGATGTGCGCGAACCCTCAGAATATAAGTCTGGACACATCCCTAATGCAATCAATATTCCACTCCGCAGCCTACCCACAACCTGGATAAAATCCCGCACGCTCACCCTGTAGTGTTGTACTGTTCTTCCGGCTATCGATCAGGAATGGGAGTGATGACATTGCATCTGTTGGGCTATGACAACGTTCAGGGCTTTCCGCCGAGTTTTGCAGGATGGAAAGCAGCAGGAGAAGCGATCGCAAGTTGAGAACGATTTATATCATGTGGGGTGTGACCACCCTGCATAGCTCGAAACTGATCAAAAGCTTACAAACAAACTCTACATACTAGCACCATTACAACCTCTTCTACCCCTCACTACGAAGCAGTAATTGAGCCATATTTTACGAGTTTAAAACTGCACCGCTTGAGCTGTACCAATCAAAGGAGTAGTCCGATAAATTTGTGTTTGTCCTTGGTTAAATTTAGTGATTACAGAAAAACGATTAATTGTCGTGATACCGTTAGTAGCAATTTTCGCTTGGTTGCTCTGTCCTAGATTCACCGCAGGTAAAAGTAAACTAAACGTAGTAAAGCTACCATCTATAGTTTTACCAGTAGTTACAGTTACTAATGTGCCAATTTCTAAACCTACAGTACGGATTTGATCTCCCGTAAAATTTAATATTTGTTGTTTGTCTTGGTAGTCTAAGCGGGGTGTACCATCAAAGCTAGTGGTTGAGTAGGTGACTTTAATACCTTCGCCTTGGAGTTCATACAAGGTTGGTATCTGCTGTGCCAATGCTTGAGACGGTAATACAGGTATGGTGGTTAAACTCAAACCTAGAGTTAATAAAGGAATTAGGGTTTTTGTTTTCATCGCAGAAAATTTAGAAATATTTGTCCACGACTGATCTAACAGGTCTTGGTTGTCAATTTATGCAGATTGAATAAAAACTTTTGTTTACAGAAAAAATCCCTAACTTTCTGAAGAAGCTGGGAATATCAAGTATTTTCACCATCCAGTAGTATTTATTTTTTAATAAAAATTTTTATTCTTCACTTAATTCAAAATTAACCCGCTCATAAATATCATGTAGTGGGATTTGGAAGTTAACAGAGTCTAAGACCAAAACGGCATCCTCACTTTCGTATTCTTTAAATAGCCATTGTCCTGCGGCTTGTTTAATAAATTGTTCTACAGCAAAACTATATTGATCAATCAAGATATATTCCTGGAATGTAGGAATTGAACGATAAAATTTAAATTTATCTGTTCGGTCGTAATTCTTAGTGTAATTAGATAATACTTCCACAATCAATGTAGGGTTAGTAACGACATTTTTACCCTTGCTTTCATATATTGGTTCACCTTTAATCACCATGACATCAGGATAGGTATATAGGCGATAATTTGGTATTGATACTTTCACATCACCAATGTAGACATCATAATTTTGACCCTCTATAGTCGAAGGAAACTTCTTATAGAAATTACCGGCAATTTTATTATGGTTGGTTGTTCCTCCTGTCATGGGTATAATTTCTCCATCTCTATATTCATTTTTATATTCAGCCGTTTCTTCTAATTCCAGGTATTCTTCTGGGGAGTAGTATTGTTTCTGGGTTTGGATAACCATATTAATTAACTCACAAAATGTCTTAATTAGTGCGTTATCAATAGAGTAACGCACCACAAAGCTAATCAACAAAATTCGGTCTGGCTTGATTGGTTGATTGTAGTTTTGTCGTTAAAGTTGTCCAATCTTCCTGCTCAATTAAATTAATTAATTCATCAAGATTTTGCCGATATTGTTGTAATGAAATCAGCAGAGCTTGACGATTATATTGCGCCATCATCACACCTAACTCTGGATTCCCTCCACCGACACGGCTAGTATCCCGAAAACCTGAACTAGCGAGATTTTGGGCTAATTGTAAAACTTCTAGGTCAGTTTCACTCATGCAGCTAGCTATTAATGAAGAACTGACCATGACGGGTAAATGAGAAATCCAACTGACGGCGCGGTCGTGTTGTTCTGGCTGACAATGATAGATATTAGCACCGAGCGATCGCACTATTTCTTCTACCATTACTACCGCATCGGGTGGCGTGCGTTCATCAGGTGTTAATACGTAGGGTCGCTCCACAAATAAATTTCTTTGCGCTGCTTCAATTCCACTATCAGCCGTTCCCGCCATCGGATGACCACCAATAAAATTTGACCACAGAGGTGAAATCGCCTTCACTATTGGTGCTTTTACTGAACCCACATCAGTGATTACCGTAGTCGGAGATAAATGCTTAATTAACTGCTCAACTTGGGGAACAATAAGTCCGATAGGCGTACAAATAAATACAACTTCTGCGGTTGTTAATAAACTCATGTTCACAGACGCTATATCGACACTACCTAAAGCCATTGCTGTTTGACAGGTAGCTTCCTTGCGACTGACACCTAAAACATGATGACCTTGCGATCGCAAATCATACCCCAATGAACCACCAATCAATCCCAACCCTAAAATCCCAATTTTCATCTTTAATCGTACAAGTTAATTTTTTCTTATTTTCCGCCTACTTGACCAAATATATAGTAACGACACAATCAGCCAAGTCAAACAAGGTAAGGCGGTTGTCTTCTTGCACTAAATGATTAATGACTAATGACTTAAGGGTAGCATCAATGAATGTAGAGGAATTGCTAGAACAATACGCGAACGGAGTAATCGACTTTAGCGGTGTTGACCTCTCAGAAGCTAACCTGAGTGGTGTAAAACTTAGTGGTGTGAACCTTAGTCAAGCGAATTTGAGTGTAGCTAATCTCAGTGGAGCAAATCTCAACGGGGCTGATTTAAGCCATGCCAAATTAAATGTAGCTAGACTCAGTGGTGTCAATCTCTCCAGTGCCATTCTGAACTATTCTTGTCTAAATGTGGCTAATTTAATTCGTGCTGATCTTAGCCGCGCTCAATTGCGGGGAGCTTTATTAGTACGTGCTGAATTGATTCGCGCTGAATTGAGTCGTGCTGATTTGTTTGAAGCTGACCTCAAAGGTGCGGACTTACGCGAAGCCACACTCCGCCATGCTCATCTCCGTCACGCTAACCTAGCTGAAGCGATCTTAAGAGGTACTTCTTTGGCGGGAGCTAACTTAGAAATGGCTCATCTGAATGCTGCTGATTTGAGCCGTGCTGATTTAAGCAGTACTAACTTGCGAGAGGCTGAACTGAAACAGGTCAATTTGGCTCATGCTAACCTCAGTGGTGCAGATTTGAGTGGGGCTAACCTGCGTTGGGCTGATTTAAATGGAGCTGATTTGAGTTGGACAGACTTAAGCAATGCAAAATTGAGTGGTGCTAGTTTAATCGGGGCAGACTTAAGTAATGCTAATTTAACTAATGCTAGCCTAGTTCATGCGAATTTAAGCCAAGCCAAATTAATTAAAGCCGAATGGGTAGGTGCTGACTTAACTAGTGCTATTCTTACAGGCGCAAAACTTTACTCTACACCAAGGTTTGGATTAAAAACGGATGGTTTAGTATGTGAATGGGTGGATATCAGTCCTGATGGCGACCGCTCCATTATTCAAAGATTTGATCTAGAAGATGTCCGAGATTTTTTCAACGAAACACCCCCAACTATCTGTATTGTTGTTGATGCAGCCTTAGAGTCAGAAGCCAATTTTGCCTTAGCTGGTGCTTACTACCACATCGCTCAAGAATATCAACTGTGTCAACAACCCCCCAGTATTGAAGTGAGCCGTCGTCGCACAGTCCTGACCTTCCGAGTGGATAGCGACGCAAATTTATTACCTACAGCTTGTATGGCGATTCTTCCCTTTCTAGATGCAACCAGTACCCAAAAAAATATTTACACAATGGTAGAGACTATAGGACAAGAGGATATAGCTTTCCTAGAAATAAAAACACTCCAAAGGGTGAAGCAATTAATCACTCCTATCCAGGAAGCTATAGTTCAGGCAAAAACTATTAGACAAATGAAAAGAAATCTGGAGTTAGCAGCCAAAATTAATTTCTTTAAAGCTGCGACCCAAACAATATTAACCAATTCCAGTGGTCAAACTTTGATTGTGCATCACAACCCGAATTTTGGTAAACGATTTATTAATGCTACTGATCATGTTAACTTTTTAGCTGATTTATCTAGTGAATCACCTACACCTACACTACCTGTTATGAATACAGTGATTGATTTTCTCAAGACTTTTCACTATATCAATGAGTAAATGGGGACAGTTGATAGGTGATAGGTGATAGGTTACAGGATAAGAGGTGAAGAGCAGGATAATCTTTTTACCCCTATACCCCTCACCCTTAGATTCCTACACCCCTATTTCGTCAGAGTATTACGGGAGAAAGAATAAATGTCTAATATCTTCAACAAAATGATGGGTCGGACACGCTATGTAGTCTGTCGTATATTTCTACACTTGGCTGGGTCTGATGTCGCGCCCATTTTGGGAGAATTAAACAGGATAGCTAGAGATGCGATCGCAGCTGAGGGCGATATGCAAGTCATGGGTGAGGGCTTAGTAGACTTGTGCGAAACTCTGGTGCGATATGATGAATACTGGCTTTCTGCGTCCAACGAAGGTGATGTCTTCTGGAATGAGGGCGAAGCAGGAGATTATGTCAATGATTTATTTAATGATTCGGCGGAAAGATACGGTGCTGATTTAGATGTGAATTCTGCTCCAGACCAATCTTTATCCCTCCCAGCCACACGTAACATTGTAGTGATGATCACGGTAGCTTTTGAAGGAGAAGTACCCGATTTAGAAACAGACTTGGCAAATATCCAAGCCTTGAAGGAAGGGTTAAAAGCTTTAATTAATTTACACTACAACCGCAAACTTAGGGCTGTTCAAGTCCATTTCTCCCCAGCCAGATTAGGCGATGAACTTACTAATGATGAGCTGTTGCAATATTACCCAGAGTTGATACCGTTGTAAGGGATTGGGGATTGGGGATAAAAAATAGTGACTGTTGACTTCTTTCTGTAATTTTCTGGATGAAATTATTACCAAACTACGGTTATATTTGATGTCTAAAAAAGTGGTAAAAATTTCTCCATTTGTGTGTTTTCACTATGAAACTATTAGCTTTTCAGAACTGGACACGCTGCGTAAAAGTGTTTATTGCTGGTGCAGCATTTTCACTCAGTACAATTAGCATGAATTCTGACCTCGTTTGGGCTGGTGTAATTAACCAGAAAATTACGGCAAGTATAGAAAATCTGCAAAAATCAGAGGAACGCTGGATTCAAATTAACCTTTCTACCCAACGATTAATTGCTTGGGAAGGTAATAAACCAGTTTATGCGATCGTGATTTCCTCTGGTAAAAAATCTACGCCCACACGCATCGGTACTTTTAAAATTCAATCAAAGCATAAATCTACCCGGATGCGTGGCAGAACTTATGATGTCCCCAATGTTCCCTATGCAATGTTTTATCAGGGTAATTACGGTATTCACGGTGCTTATTGGCATCGAAGATTTGGTACGCCAGTTAGCCACGGCTGCGTAAATCTCGCGCCTAATCATGCCAAATGGCTATTTAATTGGGCTTCTTTAGGTACATCAGTAGTTATTCATAAATGAAGTGGTAAAAAGACGCGAATATTCGCGTCTTTATCAATAGGTTTTCAGATCATATAAACTGTATTAACTTTTAAACATTAATTCTTGATATATCAATTTAAAATTTATATCTGTAGCCAAATGGATTAGGACATCAAGTCAACATAAAACCCTGCCAATAAAAAGCTTGCAAATCTGTCAATTGTCCAATGCTATATTTATAATGAGTTGAAATTAATCTTGTATAAATACTTTTATATCTACTAATAATTTCTCGTCAAAAGTTTAAAATTTATTCTGGACTGAAAACGTGCTAATCATAAAAAAATATGAAATTTGCATAATCATTGAACAATTTTAGCCAATTTAAAGTAATGGCTTTTACAGCATTCAACCCTGCTAATAAATTATGAATAATTAAGTGGGAGTGAATGAGGAATAGAGAAAGATGGTGAATAAAAATCTAGTCAGCTTGATCAGTTTTATAGCTGCTATAGGTTTCAGTATTGGCGCAATCACCATAATTCAATCAATGAATATACCTGTCCTTATTACTCTCAGTGCTTCTTTATTCAGCATTTTTGCTTTTATACTTTTCATTTTTATACACAGTTTAATATCTCATTTTAAATAATTTAAAAATTTAATCACATATGAGCTAGTAAAATACAAAGGCGATCGCTATGATAATGTACTACTTGTATACAGTAGCTCATCATAGCAATCGCCTTGATGATTTTGATGTTTAAGGTCAACATTTAGCTGGCTTTAATTACACCCCTATCAAAGACTCGATGATTAGTACCAATAGCAACAACATCGATTCTATCGGGATATACTTCATAGGCAGCAAAACTTAAATTACTGGTGGAATATTCTGTCCATTCTGAACGACCTACAGGACGATTTCCTGCACCTGCGCCACAAATTAAATAGGTAGTTCCATCAATATTGCGAGTCCGTTCGTAGCTGTGTTCATGACCATTGATATACAATTGCACACCATGTTTTTTAAATAGTGGTGTGAAGGTTTTAATGAAATCTTGATTGCTACCGTAGACACCAGATGAATAAATTGGGTGATGTCCAAATACAACTTTCCAAGCAGCATTACTACTGCTTAACTCGGTTTCTAACCAAGTTAGTTGATTTTGCCAATCAGCATTATTGTTAGTATCTAAAGCAAAAAATTGCACCTGTTCGCGGCGAAAAGTATAATATCTGCGTCCCTTCATATTAAAGCCAGGATATTTGACTTGGGGTTCACCGTTATCAGTGCGAATATCATGATTACCTAAACAAGCTTGGAATTTCACACCTCGCTTGAGCAAATCTTGATAGGGACGCTCAAAAACAGCCTGAATTTTCTCAATTTCGCCGTTGTTGTAAATGTTATCGCCAGCTAAAACTACTAAGTCATAGGGATTGCGCTGATGATAAAGCGTCATCGCTTTAGCTACAGCATACTGTCCTTTTGCTCCAGTTCCAGTATCGGCTACGGATACGAACCGCAAGATTAAATCTTTTTTAGTTGGTGTAGCAGCGATCGCTGCATCTATAAGTTGCTTGCGGCCATTTTGATGAATTAATGTCCAAGTTAACACTCCACTACCAACGGTGCTGAGACTACTTAACAATAAGAATTGCCGACGGTTGAGTTTCATCACGCACTAAATTTCATAATTTGTAATTCGTAATTGTATTATGTAGACGCAGCTTTAACATAGGGTATGAATACAAGTTGCTAGATGAGTGTAGATTTAATCTCTGTTTTTGGTGAAATTTCTATGTCACAAGACACACCTCCTGAACCCCAAGCTAATCAACCAGAACCGACAAAGAATTCGAGAAATCAACCCCGCCAAAGAAGAGTCCAACCTGTTTGGAAGGGGATAATTATTCAAATACTGAGGGGAACGATAGGAGTATTAGAAACCACCGTAGAAAAACTAGAGACTCCGACTACTGAAACGACACCAGGATTTTGGCGATCGCTAGAATCTAAATGGAGTAGATTTTTACTGAAGCAAGTCCGTCCTTTTTTACCATCTAGTCTATCTATGAAGGTGACGGATACAGCTTTGACAGGGATTATTGCTAGCGTTCTGTTGGTGATTTTGGTGTGGACAACTACAACTTTGTTCACCAACAAACCCACACAAATCGCTACAGTTCCCCCATTGGAAGAAGTTCCCACACCCACAATCACACCCACACCCACACCCACAATCACTACACAACCAGAATTAACAGCACCAGAACCGCAACCGCCAGAGGAAATCACGCCAACCCCAAAAGCAGAACTTCCTCCACCCCCTGAACCAGAACCAATACCAGAACCAATACCAGAACCAACACAAGAACCGACCCCAACACCAACACCAACACAAAGATTAGAGTTAACCCCAGAACAAAGATTAATTGCAGCTATTGAAAATCAAGTGGCAGAAATTAGCGATCACATTGCCTCTGGCATTATAGAATCAATTCAAGCTAACTTCCGCAATAGTAGTCTGACTGTCCAAATCAAAGATGACTGGTACAATCTCCCAGAATCACAGCAAAATCAACTAGCCGCGGACATATTACAACGTTCTCAAGAACTGGATTTTGCTCATTTAGAAATTATCGATTCTCAAGCAAGATTAGTAGCACGTAATCCAGTTGTAGGGACTAAAATGATTATTTTTCAACGTAAGACAATAACTGGATGAAATTGAATAATAAAATAAAGTTGATATCAATTCGCCCTGAAATATTAAAATCAAAGAATCTTGAATAAAGCAACAAATTCTAAAAATTATTAGTTTACCAATATATGGAATGGCTGAATGAACCTCCCAAATGGTCGCATGATCATCAATCAATAACAGTTACAACTGCACCAAAAACTGATTTTTGGCGGATTACTCACTATGATTTTATTCGTGACAGTGGACATTTCTATTTTGACCGAGTGAATACAGATTTTATAGTTGAGGTAAAAATCAAAGGGAATTATAAAGACTTATACGATCAAGCCGGCATTATGATTCGTGCTGATGAGCAACATTGGCTCAAAACTGGCATTGAATATGTAGATGGAATACAAAATTTGAGTGCTGTTGTTACTCACAATTATTCTGATTGGTCATTCACACCTTTACTAAATCCTCCTGAAGTTTTTCAACTCAGAGTGGAGCGGCGGAAAGAGGCTATTCATATCGCTTATTTAGATGAATCCTCCCGCTACATTCCCTTTAGGATGACGTATTTTCCAACTGAGCAAGATATTCAAGTCGGACTTATGTGTGCGTCACCACAGGGAGATGGATATACAGTTATTTTTGAAGATTATCACTTGAGTAAACAATAAATAGGTCGTATGTACCGCATCTAACTTACACATTTTTTGGCTTAGCGGTTAAACATTAACCGTCAACAAGCTTTATGCGTGATTCTCTAATAACCTCATTCACTATTTACCTAATTCCGAGAGAAGGCTCCCGCCATAATCTTTGATTTGGCGGCGAGACGGCAGTTGCTTCAAGTCGGCAGAGCCGCCCAACGCACTGCCTCATGAATCGAGGGCTAAAAGCGAAACACCCTTAACTAATACTTGCTCAAAGCAAGTGAGGGCGAAGGGTAGTTGAGCTTTTAGCAAAATCCGTGATATTATTACGTCAGTGAGCTTGACGTAAAGATGCTGGTATTTGAGGCAAAACTGGAAGGAACAAACGAGCAATATCAATCGCTGGACGAGGCGATTAGAACTGCTCGTTTTGTCCGTAATGCTTGCCTCCGGTACTGGATGGACAACCGAAACATCGGCAGGTATGAGTTGAGTGCTTATTGCGCTGTACTTGCTGCCGATGAGAATTTCCCTTGGGCTGCCAAGCTCAACTCTATGGCTCGTCAAGCTAGTGCTGAAAGAGCGTGGTCTGCAATTGCTAGATTTTTTGATAACTGCAAGAAGCGCAAAGTTGGAGCGGAGGCTGCCTCCGCTCCAAACTTTGTAAGAGAATCTAAACCAGGGAAGAAGGGTTATCCACGTTTTAAAAAAGAACAGACGCATGGTTCTGTTGAGTATAAAACCAGTGGGTGGAAGCTCTCTGATGACCTTCGCTATATCACTTTTAGCGATGGGTTTAAAGCAGGAACTTTCAAACTCTGGGGAACTCGTGATTTGCATTTCTACCAGTTG
This sequence comes from Trichormus sp. M33_DOE_039, assembly GCA_015296085.1. GTDB lineage: Bacteria > Cyanobacteriota > Cyanobacteriia > Cyanobacteriales > Nostocaceae > Trichormus. The sequence goes on from DVDT01000047.1 coordinate 207,880, forward strand.
AAACAGTTCAAACGGGTGCGGGTTGTGCGTCGTGCCGATGGCTACTACGCGCAGTTTTGCATTGACCAAGAACGAATCGAAAAGCGAGAACCAACGGGTAAAACTGTTGGTTTGGATGTGGGACTTAATCACTTCTATACCGATAGCGA
>DVDT01000035.1 GCA_015296085.1 Trichormus sp. M33_DOE_039
AGCATTCCAGACATCGAAGCCCCGTTAATTTTTGTGTTAACGTTTTGTGCGGATTGATCGCTTATTGTCATCTACCTCAGAAGCCTAGCCTCCATCTGGACTGGCTTTTACCTTCTTATCTTTAACCCGAACTCAGGTTAAGTAACCACAATAAGAGATCGCCCCAGCCAGACACCTGAACCGCAACAGGCGATCACTTTTCTTTTATATGTCTGTGGTGGTATATGTGATTTATATTTGGAGGTTAGAAAATGGGTGCATCAAAACCTAGTATTCCTATCCAAGTTCAAATACAAAAGATAGTAACTGAAAGCCAAAAAGAAATTTTACAAATCTCTGATGACGATAAAAATAAAGTACTTAATTTTTAGAAAGATATTTATGATACTGCTTACGAAAAGCATAAAACATATACAACCTTAGTAGGGGCGAAAGTGGTATCTCGGTGGCTACCATAGTTGCATAATTCCCATAAACTACTCCGATAGTTACTTAGTGATTGTAAGGGGAAGCTAACTTCCGAGAGCAATCACTAAGTAACAAAAAACAAAAACCATTTGTAAAGAAAAGTTTATGTCTACTCAAAATATGTTGACTCAATCACCTGTAAACTACACTGAACATTTGCTGGAACGAGCCATTGTCGATGCAGAGTTCAGACACGCACTCAAATAGCCAGTAAACCATTGAGATCAGCACAACGAACACAAAAGATAAGTAATCTTTCAAGCTTTCAATCATGACACTGCCATCACCAAATAAAGTCGATGAATTATTTTCTCAATGGGATAAACCAGGCTCTCCTGGTTTCGCTTTAGCCATCATCAAAGATGGTGAGACTGTCTATAAGCGTGGCTATGGTATGGCTGACTTAGAACACAACGAAACGATTTCTCCAAATTCGGTCTTTGATATTGCCTCAACGTCCAAGCAGTTTACAGCGATGTGCATTGCTTTACTTGCAAGAAAGGGGGAACTTTCTTTAGATGACGAGATCCAAATCTACATTTCAGAGATACCCAGATATGAGTATTCCATTACTGTGCGGCATCTGATTCACCACACAAGCGGCATTCGTGATTACCTAACCCTCATGGGGTTGGCAGGAATGCGATGTGAGAATGAGTATCCTGAGAACGAAATCATTGGTTTAATAGCTCGTCAAAAAGAATTGAACTTCAAGCCAGGAGAGGAGCATTTGTACAGCAACTCAGGATATTTTCTTTTGGCAGAAATTGTAAAACGTGTCTCCGGAGAATCTCTTGCGGTTTTTGCTGATAAGCATATTTTCAGTCCCCTTGGGATGAAGACAACTCACTTTCACGATGATTTCACAAGGATTGTCAAGAATAGAGCGATTGGCTACTCTGTGAGGGACGAAAGTAGCTTTCGGATTGATATGTCTATTTTTGATGTCGTGGGTGACGGTGGTATTTATACTACAGTTGAGGATCTATGTATCTGGGATGAGAATTTTTACCAAAACAAATTAGGAGGATATGGGCAAGACCTGATCGAAGAAATCATTACACCTGGAAGATTGAATAGCGGCGAAGGGATAGATTATGCCTTTGGTTTAGTTATAGGGCATTACCGAGGATTAGAAACCATCAGCCACAGTGGTGGATGGATGGGTTACAGATCACAGATGCTTCGATTCCCCAAACAGAGATTCTCTGTAATTTGCTTGTCAAATTTGGGCAGCACTGAACCGCCAGAACTTGCCAGAAAAGTCGCAGATATCTACTTAGTTGATGACTTTACTGAGCAAAGCATAGAATCTGTAAGCCGCCAAACCCAAATAAGAGAAATTCCATCGGTTGATTTAGACAGCAAGACTGGCTTTTATCAAAACCTAAAAACAGGAACCGTTTGGGAGTTATTGGTAAAGGATGGAAAATTAATCGTGGAATTTGCTGGAATGAGCTTTACACTTGCTCCTGTGAGTTCAAGTCATTTTGTCATAATGGATCTTCCTTATAATGCCGATGTTGAATTTGAAGAGTCAGGTTTAGATGAACCCTCCCATCTTTACGTTTGTGTGGATGGCAAACCACGGGACGTTTTCCAACGGCTGGACTTTGCTCCTCCTGATTCTGAACAGTTGATGGATTTTACAGGAGAGTATTATTGCCAAGAGTTAGATGTCACCTACAGAATCAGTATAGAAGACGGAGAGTTGCTGTTAAATCGAAGAAATTCTCTTCGAGAAACCCTCAAGCCAATTAACAAGGATTTACTGAAAGGGATGGACATCACTTTGCAGTTTTTCCGTGATGGCTTACATCAAGTTACTGAATTCAATATGAGCGCAGGATATGGAGGTGTCAGAAACATTCAATTTGTGAAATAAAAAGACGCGCCCAACAATCTCGTTGCGGTTAAAACAGTGTTGCAAGAGATTAAAACCTCACTTACTGACCATGATTATATCTTAGCCATTAAAGCTTATCAATAACGTTTACCGATTCACTGCACAGGTGATTTAGTTAAAGTTGATAATCATTTCGTTCTGAGAAAATCTCAAAATTTTCAAATCGACAATATCTAACTCTTATATTTAGTAAATCAAGAAAAATTTATGAAAAATATACAAGTTATTGATAGAGCAATGAATTGTGCATATGACATTTTTGCTGCTACAGATGAAGAATTTAAGTTAATCTTCCCAGATGAAGGGCAAGATATACAATTTGCAGAAGATATTTATTCAAATGAAGAAGCACAAATGGTTTTGTCAAGAATTTGGCAACGTCGTACTTCTAAAAAAAATGTAAATGGAATACATGGTACTTTGTTTTATCAACTTGAATATAAAAAACAGTTTTATCCTAACTTTAGAGAAGAAGATTTAACTATAAATAAAGGGAGAGCTTGATTATGGGGTCATCGTGGTCGGGAGCTGATCAGGAACGTTTACCAATTTGCTGCACAGGCGATAAGCGTCAAAGTAGACAATCATTTTATTCTGAGAAATCCTCAGAATTTTCAAATTGACATTCCTAAATAACTTTTGATATTGAATCACTCATCTGCTGAGGGCAAACGCTGGCGATGATCATCATATTTCAAAACCGTCTGCACTTGGGCTAGTCTGGTGATTTATCAACTGGCTTGCCTCACTGCTGCACCACATCCCCCACTTTTAGCTATCAATTTTGCTATCAAAGCCGGAAATTACAGACGCAGCATGACTAATTAACACCTGTCCACTTCCGCAAGGCGTATTTTGCTTTTACAGGTTGTAAACATTTATGCCGTCACCTACCGAGGTATGATGAACGTTATTGGAAACGCGCAATCCATAGATCCGCATCTATCTATACAGTTGCGTCAAATGTCCCAAAAAATAGAATCATAGACTTGCGTTTATGTCAATCACTAAAAATTCCTCTAAAATCTAATATTTACTCCTTTGAGGCAATACTGAGCAAGAAGATTGCTCTGTCGTGGTTAGGACAATCACTTACAAGGTTCAACCTCGCAATAGAGATACTCAGTCGCACTTGCTGTAATCCTTGGAAAATCTGGGTTTTTTCTCCAGAAAGTAAGAAACTGCCGTAACTTGCTTCTTAATTCCTAAATTTCTGACTCAAGCTATTAGCTTCTTGACGTATTGAGCCAGGAAATAATTTAACCATTCAGCTAGCAAATTTTGAACTGTGGTGTCTTTTTCCCGTGCTAGTTGCTCTAAATATTTGAATGTAGCTATGACAAAATGACAAGCAATCGCCTTTTTGCCAGCAGCTTATACTAGGTCAATATGATCGCTAACAACATAATCTTTATTCACTCAGCAAAGCTAAAAATCTGCGAATTAGTCCAACTGTTACTGCTGGTAATTCTAACTGTGGTGTTAATCCCACATCTTCTAATGGTTGAAAAACGCGGATGGCTTGTGGATTTTTCTCTGCTAGACGGCGACCAATCTCTGGGCCGGTGAATTGGGACTTTTGACCCCAAATGATAGCAGTAGGAGTCAGCAACTGTTGAATATAAAGGGATAAATCAAAACACAAATCACCCCTGACAAAAGACAATGCTGCATACTCAGCATTATGTTGTTGAGCAGATTTGAGATAAGCTTCTACAATTTCTTCATAGATGCGGTTAGGTTGGGCAAATTGGCGTTGCTCTAAAAAACTCCGAATACCGCCGCTAGTGGCGATACCCGTACTGTATAGCAAGCGGTCAATAATAGGAACACTGACAATTTGAGCGAACAAGCTGCGGGAGTAGTCTTCGCCAAAATCCGACAATCCAGCTGGTGTGACTAGAATTAGAGATTTAAATAAATTGGGATGAGTAATCGCCACTCGGATTGTAAAAGCGGCTGTAAGAGAAGAAGCGATCGCTGTAACCGGACCTGTACAAGTCTGCTCAAAAAATTCCCTAATCGTCGTTAAATAGTCGTCAATCGTGTAATTCCTAGCTGGATGCTCAGATTGACCCCACCCGATCAAATCGGGGGCGAGAATCCGATATTCAGCAGCAAACGCTGGGTAAACTTTTGACCACTCATAAGCAGAAGAGCCACCACCAAAACCGTGTAGAAACACTAATGTTTCTCGTTCGGTAGGTGTGGTTGTATTTTCTTGCCAAAGTGATCCTGTTGCTGTGTAATATACAATCTTACCTAGCGAAGTAATGATCGAACGTTGCTCAAATCCCTGTGGTTGCATCATAAGTTTTGGGTAGTTATTCATTAGGGTATGGGGCATCGGGAAGGCAGTGCGTTGGGCGGGGAATACCCGACTTATAGCAACTGCCGTCATGGGATTTTTCTTCCCCTGCCGTCCTTAATCACAAATCTCCTTATTATCCTCGAAACTAGCATTTTCAAACCTCTGGCCAACGTCAGATTAAGTAGATGTAAAATCACTGAATTACTTATAAAGATTCAGTAATTTTTTTTGAGGTACGAAACTTGATTTTGCCTGTAAATACTGTATGGTAAGGTTTCGTTAGTTTTAATTTTATTAACTGCTATCACTTAGACAACGCTTTGCAATGGGTTTTTTGTGATAGTCTACAGAAAACTTACGGATAGTTTTGTTTTTCTTGAGAGAGTCAAAGCATTCGTTAAGGCTGGCTGTGCATCATCAGCATGAATATTAAAAGTAGTAGCTGTTGGTGTAGTTAATTATTTAGTGTTTCTCTGGGTAATGGTAGGTGGGATATTGTGGGCAAGCAAGCTACTCTTCAATCAGATCAAGTATCAAGACTTGAACCTGATACATCTATACTCGAACAGTTCGATGTGCAGAACCAAATCATAGCTTCAGCTAGACGCAGTCAGTTAGAAGAAGTGACTGAAAGCTTTATAGTAGATGTACCCACCTGCATATGTTTAAACTTAGAAGATTTGAAATGCTTTGAAGTTGTAGAGCGTCAGTATGAACAATGGGGTGTGATTTTTCAGAACTCCCTAGCAATACAACCATCCAATCCAGCATTTCCTATCAAGTTGGGGTCAACAGTATTAATGGGTTCACCCAAAAGCGGATTTTTAGAAGCTAAGTTCTTGCATCCTGTCAACTGGGTGAGTGCTTGTGTCACTAGCTCACAGCGATTAGTGCTGTCGGCTTACGATCGCGATCGCCAATTACTCTGCCAGACTATCCTACCCAGTGCAAATCTAGCCAATTCAGATTCATCTTTATCCCCCAATATTTTATTGTCTGTCGCTGCTCAAAATATTCACTCCATCACTTTCTGCGCTTTCGATGGTCAATTCACCATTGATGAGTTTCGTTTTTGTCTTTAAACAGGAAGAACAGACTTGAAAGGGGTGTAGGGGAAAGACACCTTATATTATTTGTATGTCGCTGTAAAACTCACCTTTCCCATCCTGCTATACTTACTTGTCCGGCAATACTTGAAGTATTGTTTTTAGACCCAAAACTGGAAGAAATCAGTAGTAAAATCCGTTTTGCCTACTTTAGCCCAGATATGGTTGTAGAGTAATATCGATATTCGATTTATATTACTGAATGTGGGAAAAGTGACTAGTGTGAAATATGCTGAAATTTTCAGCTTGATCTTACGGGTGACTTAACCATACTGAGTGAAATCAATATATGTATTTTGTAAGTAGGTAGGTAAACACTGTGGCAAAGGCTGTATCTTCTTGGCAGCAATTGATCAACCAGATACCTGACTGGCTGCTTCCAGAGTTGAAAACCAAAGCCACTAAGCAACGAACTATGCAGCGTTTCTCTGAGCCAGGAGCAATTCTCGGTTTGTTGACGTTGCTTGTTGCTATGCTGTTGTGGAACTGGAAATTACTATTGGCACTGCTAGTTGGGATTAGCATCATGTTAATAGTCTACTCAATGCAAAAATGGCATTGGCAATTGCATTGGGAAGAAATCAAAAAGTTTCTCAATAGTCCCAACCGTCAATTAATCTTAGCAGTCAGCAGTGGTGGTATCGGTACTCTCAGCACATATATGGCGGCGGCGATTTGGGCTGAATCTCACAGCCATTGGATAGCAGCTGGGGCTATTGTCCAAGGTGTGGGGACTCTACTGACTTTAATTTTGTTGGTCTGGCAAATTATCAATTTTTACAGCCATCGTGAAGAAAACAACTTTGAGAGGTTGTTGCTTGATCTCACAGAAGCCGACGCAATCAAGCGTTTAATTGCAGTTCGCCGCTTAACTAAAATAGTCAACCGCCAACAAATAGATCCTGCATTGCAGCAAGATATTATGCAATGTTTGCATTTTCTCTTGAGTCGAGAAGAAGAAGCCGCAATTCGAGAAGCAGCCTTTGAGAGTTTACAAACTTTTGAGCGATCGCAATTATCATCCACTCCTTTACCAACTCTCATGCCTCTAGCAACTAAACTCAAGGCGCGCGCTTCTATGTAGGGATTTAGGGTAAAGAATTTTAGATTTTAGATTGTGGATTTTAGATTGAAACCCAATCCAAAATTTAAAATCCACAATCCAAAATTGAATTGCCCAATACCCTATCGGCTTTTAACTGCTGATTGGCGATAAAGTTTACCATTACGGACTTGTACAACTGGCTTATTACAACGGCGTACTAGTTGTTCATCATGCGTGGTGACGATAACTGTTGCCCCAAAAGAATTTAATTTTTGCAGAATTTGCATCACTTGCCAGGAGTTATCGGGATCAAGATTACCTGTAGGTTCATCTGCCAATAGCAAAGGTGGTGTCCCCACAATTGCCCGTGCAATACTGACTCGCTGCTGTTCTCCACCAGAAAGTTGATCAGGAAAACAATCAGCTTTAGCAAGTAAACCCACTAATTTCAATGTAGGTTCTAAGCGGCGTTGAATTTCTTTGCGAGTATAACCTTGGGCTTGCAAGACAAAAGTAACATTTTCCGCCACTGTGCGCTGAGGAATTAGTTTATAGTCTTGAAACACAATTCCAATCTGGCGGCGTAACAAAGACAGGCGATCGCCCTGCAAAGCCGAAACATTGCATTCACTGACAATCACCTCTCCCTGTGTCGGTAACTCCTCACCATACAGCAACTTTAAAAGTGTTGACTTACCAGAACCACTAGGCCCCGTAATAAATAAAAATTCCTTCTTTTTGACCTCTAGGTTGACATCTAACAAAGCATGACAGCCATTGCTGTAAGTTTTGGTGACAGACCGTAGCTGTACCATGTTGCTATCACTAGTACTGTGCTGTTGCTTTTCACTATCTTGATGATCTTCAGTAGTTACTGGATTTGTTAATACAGGCATTGATAAAAATGGGGAATAGGGAATGGGGAATGGGAAATGGGGAATGGGGAAGAAAAATTCAATGCCCAATGCCCAAAAACAATGACTAAAAACAATGATTCCCAGGAAATACCTAGGAATCACAAATCTCACACTGAAAATTTAAAATTCTTTGCACCCTTCAAATTTAGGTAGGATTAACCCCAAATAGCTAGCATCATTTTTGATTGTGATTTTTCACGTCGCACTCTTAGCTGTCAAATGATAAATAAAAGCTTTCACTGCAAACTGCGGCAAAGCCAACATCCGCCGCCAACGCCAAGGTTCTTGATAAAGTCGATACAGCCATTCCAAATTGTTATTACCTAACCAAGAAGGTGCGCGAGATTTTGTCCCTGACCAAATATCAAAACTGCCACCGACACCAATCCAAATGGACTGAGGACACAAATGACGGTTTTGGGCAATCCATAATTCTTGCCGTGGAACTCCCAAACCGACCAAAATTATTTGTGGCTGTAGTTGAGCTAAAGTTTGTTGCAATTGTTGTTCTTCTTCGGCGGTATGGTAGCCAGAATAAGTACCAGCTATATTCAACCCTGGACTTTTTTGCTGCCAAAACTCTGCTGCTTTCGCAGCTACCCCTGGCGCACCACCGTAGAAAAATACTGTTTTGTCTGTCTGCTGTTGCCCAATGGTGTACAGCAGTGTTTCTGCTAATTCAATCCCTGGACAACGTTTGACCTTTTGCCATAGTAGCCACCGTAAATATAAGACTACTCCTGCACCATCTGGAATCACTAACTCCGCGCTTTGAATAATCTTCGCCAAAGCTGGGTTTTGTTGTGCTTGCATGGTCATTTCTGCATTGAGGGTGATGACATGAGTTCCGCGGTCGTGTTGCCAGCAATCTAACAACCAACGTGGATAATCATTCATCACATGAATAGGCATTCCCAAAACCGAAAACTCTTTAGGAGCTTGCAACATAGCCTTTCTCTTAATTAGTCTCACACCAGATGATCTAGAACGATAGTTTATCAAATTTTTTAATAGGGTGTCTCTGACTTTCTCATCAAAATAAAACTAGGTAAAATACTGTCCTGGGAAAATTAATCTATAGGCTGTGTCGTTTGTGTTAGCTACTTTGTGTGATAAAAACAGCTTATAATTCATCAAAAGACTGCGATCATTGCCAAAATGGAAAATAATTCCATCAGTTGAAATGAAATACTAGGTAAAAATTATATATATTATCTGCGGACACAATTATTTACACTGCATTTATTAAGTCTTTTCAGTAAACTCGGTTTTACAGTTAAGGTAGCGTAATGGGTTGAAGTTGACTATGAATAAAATTCGGATTGCGCTGATTGAAGATCACGACCTGACTCGTGTGGGTATTCGCACAGCTTTATTGCAAAAGGAAGAAATTGAAATTGTCGGAGAAGCGGCTAATGCTGCGGAAGGATTGAATATGTTAAAAATGGTACAACCAGATATCGCCATCGTCGATATAGGTTTACCTGATAAAGATGGAATTGAACTAACACGGGAGTTAAAAGCAACTGCCAATGGAAATGAGCTAGAAACAAAGGTGCTAATCTTAACACTTCAAGATAATAAAGAGGCGGTGTTGGCTGCTTTTGCGGCTGGGGCTGACTCTTACTGTATGAAAGATGTTAAGTTTGATAACTTGTTGGAAGCTGTCAGGGTAACTTACAACGGCAACGCGTGGATTGATCCAGCGATCGCCAGAATTGTATTACAACAAGCACAACAAAATCCCCCTAAAACTGCAAATGTTTCCACAGAACGCCAATTTGTAGCCTCAAACCCAGATTCTACAGATGGTCAGGAAACTATCGACCCCTACATCCTGACAGAAAGAGAATTAGAGGTATTACAGTTAATCGTTGAAGGTTGTAGCAATGCACTCATTGCCGAACGCCTTTACATCACAGTGGGAACAGTCAAAACTCATGTCCGTAATATCTTGAACAAACTGTGCGCTGACGACCGTACACAAGCAGCAGTCAGGGCTTTACGTTCTGGATTAGTTGGATAAATTTAATCTCTCATTAAATCTGCACAATTGCCAATTTCATGACCCTGAAGTTAAATATAAGGGTACAGAAAATTAAGAGTAAAGTTATACTCGTGAAAATATAATTTTTCTGGAAAAGATAGCTTTTTCAGGGTTTTTTAGCGATTTTGTGGGATAGCAACTTTACTATCCTACTAAGTATTTACCTGTAAATAAAAGTCAAATATGACGGAAACTAGGGTAGAAAAACTGAAGCTCATGGTCGTTGATGATGAGCCGGATAACTTAGATTTACTCTACCGTACTTTTAGACGAGATTTTCAAGTCTATAAAGCCAATCATGCCCGTGGCGCATTGGCAATTCTGGATAAAGAAGGAGAAATGGCTGTCATTATCTCTGACCAGCGAATGCCAGAAATGAATGGTACAGAATTTCTCAGTCATACGGTAGAGCGATTTCCTGACACCATTCGGATTTTACTGACCGGTTTTACCGATGTCGAAGATTTAGTAGATGCCATTAACTCTGGTCAAGTTTTCAAGTACATCACTAAACCTTGGAATCCAGAACGCTTAAAAGTCATAGTTGAGCAAGCGACTGAAACATATCGCATTGTTAAAAAGCGCACTCAAGAGTTACGTCGAGCTTTACGACGAGAATCTTTATTTAATGCAGTGACAACCGCCATTCGGGAGTCATTGGATTATGAGAGTATGCTGCAAAAAATTGTCGCCACCATCGGACAAACATTTGATGCTACTGGTTGTCTACTCAAACCAGTAGAAGGAGATCTGCTCTTAGCTACCCAGTTCTCTTATCAAAATTCGGTCGGTCATTCTCCTACTGAGGCCTTTGACCCCACCCTTTTAATTGAGAAGGTTCTAGCAACTCATCAATATCAAATTGCCCACGAGATATACGAAGATAAAGCTTGTAACTACTTGGTTGTCCCCTTATCCTACCAGCAAGACCTGTTAGCTGTGCTTGCCCTGTACCAATTTGGTCAAGATGAGCCTTGGCATGAAGAAGAAATTCAACTAATTACAGGTGTAGCAGAACAAGCAGCTTTAGCTCTCTCCCAAGCCAAACTTTACCAACGTCTCCAAGAAAAACAAGAGCAAATCAAAGCTGAGTTAGAAGTTGCTCGCCAAATTCAAAACAACCTACTACGCCAAAGCCTACCTGATATTAAAGGCGCGCAGTTACAAGCTTGCTGTTACCCAGCACGGGAAGTAGGGGGCGATTTTTTTGAAGTCTTTGTTCACCCTAAAGGAGACTTATGGTTAGCGGTGGGAGATGTTTCTGGTAAAGGTGTCCCAGCCGCTTTATTTATGGCTAGTGCTATTTCTGTATTGCGTCGAGAATTATCTCAAGAAACACCTGCTGATCCCCATGTAGTTATACATAATCTCAACCAGGCTCTATGCAATGACTTAATAGGCAACAATTGCTTTATTACCCTTGTCTTAGCTTGTTTTACACCCACTACTAGGGAGCTGGTGTATGCCAATGCTGGACACATATACCCATTAGTTTGGTCAAATCGGGTCACTGTAGTAGAACAACCAAAGTATCTTAAAGTTCGTGGCATTCCTTTAGGAATCTTGCCCGAATGGCACGCCGAATCAGGTCGCCTAGTTCTCTCATCTGGAGACACATTACTGTTAGCTAGTGATGGAATTACAGAAGCGATGGTATCAAATAACTTATTGGTAGCCGCAAACACCGCTGGTGGCGTTCCACCAGCAAGTCGTTCTATGCTTAAACAAGACGGTCTGTGGCAAATATTACAAGAAGAACCAAAGCCATTGTCTTTAAACCATTTACTAGCTCGCATCCAGGCAGATAACCCCGTGCAAGAAGATGATCAAACTATACTTTCTCTGGAGGTTTTGTAAGTGATGAAAAGTGAGCTACACGTACCAAGTGACTTAAACTATTTAGGTATCGTTGAAAACTGGTTACTCGGATGCTTAAAAATCCAATTGGGTGAGTCTGTTGATTGGTCAAGACAATCCAGTCGTTTGCGCCTAGCATTGGTAGAAGCTTACTCCAATGTAGTGCGTCATGCTCATAAAGAGCAGTCGAATATACCGATTTTGCTACGCTTGGAACTCACCGGTAGAGATATTTCTCTGGAGGTCTGGGACTACGGTTCTGGCTTTGATATGTCTACTTATTTTCCACCTAATCCTGTAGACAAGCAAGAAGGGGGCTATGGGTGGCTAATTATGAATCGGTTGATGGATAATGTGGAATATCAGTTACAAGTTGATGGTGCAAACTGTCTGAAATTAGAAGCCACTATCCCAGAACTTGCTAATAGCTAAACATTCAGATCACTCCAATAGAGTAGATAAGCAAAACCTGATAGTACGTCGGCTTGATTGAGGGTATCTTCAGGTGATGACCATAACAACATATATTTGCACACTGAGTAATATAAATTTACACGCAGCAAGAATCAATACTAAAAAACCCTTTTCTATTTTGTAAGATAGGGTTTTTTTATGCGCCATCAGATGTAGAGTTAGGCAGAAAATTACTGATGCGTTCCCTACAAGCCACTATTGTTGCTTCCTAGGGGGAGCTATTTTTCAGGACGTAAAGCTAGTAATTCTTGGGGTGAAGCTAGAAGTTTAATTTTAGCTTCAGCAATTTGTTGTTGTTGGTTAAGAACGAATAGCCAAAGAACATTGACGCTACACCAAGAGGTGTGTGCTTTGCCTGTAACTTGTACTTGTCTATGACCATTTTCTAGTGTTTCGGCGATTCCCTGCTGGGGTTCGGCTTTGATATCTTGCGCTTCTTTTTGGAGATATCGAGCGATCGCCTCTGACCCTACAATACCAGATTCAAATGGTGGATACATGATACCCTCAACAGCAAATAAAGCCGACGTTGCTGTAAAGTTACCTGCATTTAAATTTGTGAAATACTCTAAGACTGTAGATTCTGTAATTCCTGGAATGTGATTAGATAAATATTCAGCGACTTTCATCCAAGTACCTCAATAATACTAGCTGAACATTAATTGAAATAGACAACCGGAGATAAAAAAAGCTGCTACTGGTGTGGATGTCGCACCCAAGAAATCTGACTTAAGTAAGAATTAGTTCCCAAACTATAGCTTGGGAACTAATTCTGGTATGACATTGAGGTTGGGAAGATATCGAAAAGAAAATTAAATAGCTAAGGGGTCAACACCCATCTCAGCAACTACTTTACGCAGAACTACGGGTTGAAGCGGAATCAGAAGTGAATGTCATAATTGCACCACATTCGATTGGTTTGAGTACATTGCGAATCAGTGTGAGGTTTGCATCACTCTGGTAGCTTTACCTCTTGCTTTACATATTGCATTATTTATTTACAAATTACCAATAAAATTTACAAATGCAGTGAGTAAGAAATGTTGAACTCAAGTCTTGACTGAATTAGGTATAATCGGGTTGCCGCCAGTTTGGCAAATTTTGGTTATACAAATGGACTACTGTTCCGTAGTTAGCAGCAGTGTAGTAAAAGAAAAAACTAGAGAGCTAGGTTTTCACAAAGTTGGCATTGCTGCGGTAGATGAGAGTAGCAATACAGAAGCCCAGAGGCTGGAAGCCTGGGTAAGAATGGGTTATCACGCGGATATGGCATGGATGAATAATCCGAAACGCCAGGATGTGAAATTATTAATGCCAGAGGTGCGATCGCTTGTTTGTGTAGCACTCAATTACTACACTCCACACCAACGCCCAGAAAGCGAAGAGTACGCCAAAATCTCCCGTTATGGTTGGGGGAGAGATTATCACAAGGTGATGCACAAAAAACTGAAAGCCTTAAGTACTTGGTTACAATCATTGAATCCAGGGATTCAAGCACGTTACTATGCAGATACCGGCCCTGTCCAAGATAAAGTATGGGCGCAGCGTGCTGGGATTGGTTGGATTGCCAAAAATGGCAATGTGATTACTAGAGAGTATGGCTCTTGGGTATTTTTAGGTGAGGTGTTGACAAATCTGGAACTAGAAAGCGATCGCCCCCACACAGAACATTGCGGTAGCTGTACACGTTGTCTAGAAGCTTGTCCGACTGGGGCAATTACCCAACCCTTTGTAGTCGATGCTAATCGCTGTATAGCGTATCATACGATTGAGAACCGGTCAGAAAAATTACCAGAGGCGATCGCACAGCATATGCAAGGTTGGGTAGCTGGGTGTGATATCTGCCAAGATGTTTGCCCTTGGAATCAACGTTTTGCAAAAGCTACAGATGTGGGAGATTTTCAGCCTTATCCTGAAAATATTGCTCCTCAGCTGATAGAATTAGCGCAAATCTCAAATGAGGAGTGGGAAAGCAGATTTCCGGCATCAGCGTTGCGGCGGATTAAGCCAGAAATGTTAAGACGGAATGCCCGTGCTAATCTTGACGCATCCAGACAATATAATGACACAGAAAGCAATTATTTTTGATTTTGATGGCACGATTGCCGATACCGTAGATGCACTTGTAAGTATTGCCAATCGTTTAGCTGTAGAGTTTGGTTATGTCCAAATTACACCAGATCAACTAACGCTCCTCAGAAATTTATCCTCTAGAGAAATTATTAAATATTCAGGAATTTCTCTATTTAAAATCCCTTTTCTCGTGAAAAAGGTGAAATTTGAATTAAAAAACAAAATCCAGGAATTGCGGCCTATTCCTGGCATGAAACAATCACTAATTGAGTTAAAAGAGAATGGTTATCAGCTAGGAATCATTACATCTAACTCCAAAGAAAACGTCACAGCATTTCTCAAAATCAATGAATTAGATAATTTATTTGAATTTATCTATTCAGGAGTGACAATTTTCGGTAAAACCACGATTATTAACAATGTTCTCAAGCAAAAACAGATCCAGCCTCAAGCAGTGATTTATGTTGGTGATGAAACTAGAGATATTGAAGCCTCTAAAAAAGCCAACATTAAAGTTATTGCTGTTACTTGGGGATTTAATTCTCCCGAAATTTTAGCTAAACAGAATCCAGACTTCGTAATTCATCACCCTAGTGAGTTACTGCAAGTTATCCAAAATTGCTAGGTAGTCAATAGTCAAAAAGTAATTTAACTAATGACTAATGACTAATGACTTGTGGTGTCTGTTTCCACCGCTACACCTTCGCTTAATTGCTGTGCTGCTGCATAGTCAGCATCAAAATCCACCCGTGGTGCTTTAGCTTCACCACTAGCGATACTTTCAGCGACTAGTTGTGCTTCATGGGTAGTAGCTTCATTAGGATTAGGCTTAACTTCATCAGTCATAACTAACACCTTAAGTAATTTTTGAATGTTTGAAGTGATTGTAACAACTGATTTAGGCTATTTTTAGCACTCTAGAGAGATATTTTGACCTCTGTTCAAGGATAGATATTAGGATTAATACTTGATAGTTACGAATATACATAGTGGTGTAACAAGGTTAAAATGTCGCAAAAAAATTGTATTGGTCTGTGAGCAAAGCCCAATCACCTATTCATCGGCCAAGATAATTGGCAAATAGTACCATGAGGACACAGGGGCGATCGCTGGAATTTTCCTTGCAGTTGTTTAGCTAAATTAATAAACTGTTGCGTTCCTCTCCCTTCTTTCCCAGAATTAGATCCCAAACCGTTGTCAATCACGCTCAAAGTGTAACAGCCATCAGATATAGCGCAAGTAACTTGTAGGCGGGTTGCACCTGTGGCGTGTTTACCAACGTTACATAAAGCTTCCTCTAAAAATCTACAAATTCCTCGCTTTTGTTCGATAGTTAAGTATCTTTCATCTATAGGTTCAAAAGTCCGAATTTTGATTCTGATATTTTTAAAGCCAGGAAAGTCACGCTCTAAAGTATAGGTATAAACTTGATAGAGAAGATCATGCAGGGGATCTTGCAAATTTAATACTAGATTATTGCCTAAATAAAGGCTGGTGTCTTGCTCTAATGATTCCTGCTGTAAATACTCATATATTCCTCTTAACTCATAATTTAATTTTTCTAATTCCTGTTCTATTACTGGAATTAACTCTTTGTTTGATTTATCTTTACTATGTAGCAGTTGTAGAACTTTGGCAAGACTTTGTAATGGGCCATTATGAATAGTCTCAAAGGTGCTTTCTATAATCGCTTGACGAATTTTTATCCCTGAACGTAAAGCTTGATCATATTGATATAAAGCGGTGAGTTCCATACCATTAACAATCAAGACTAAAATTGCTGGAATAAACGGAATCCACCAACCAAACATTAAAAATAAATAACTAATCAATCCCAAAGCAGCACTAACTAAAATAACAATTATTAAGTTGTTTAATGGGGATTTAGTGAGTCTAGCAATGGCAATCCCACATACACCCCAAGCAAAAATCCATAAATATTCCCATTGTTCATCCCAAGTATTTAATAAAGGCCTGTCATTAATAACAGCACTGATAATTTGACTCACAGCATGGGCTTGAATTTCTACGCCATAGACTCGCCCTTTATTGGCTGGAGTAGATGGAATAGCAGCAGTAGTAAAAAAATCTTTACGGCTAGGGGCAGTGATGCCGATAATAATGATGCGATCGCGTAACCAGTTAGGGTCTACTTTACCATTTTTGACATCACTACTAGAGATTGTCCGAAATCGGGCGTGACCACTCCGAAAATTCAACAAGACTTGGACTCCGCCTGCATCAGTGCGGATGTATCCCCCGGAGTTCGGTAAAAACCGGGGTAGTTCAGTTTTGCCAAAGCGCATAGCGGCGCGATCGCGGATACCGTTTTCTAAGAAAATATTGTTACGGGCTAAATAAGCGGCTGCTAACCTAATTGACAAGGATAATTTGTAGCCTTGAGGTGTTGGTGTGCCTAATAAGATTCTTCTTAATTTACCGTCAATATCAGTAATTTGGTCTGCAAATCCAATTTGTCGAGGGAGCAAATTAGATGGTGGCGGAATGGGTTCTGGTAATACTTTTTCAATCGCAATGATATTTGGTGATTTCTGCAAAACAGCGGCTAGTTTACTATGATGCGTTTTGACTGGTAAATTTCGATAAATATCCAGACCGATGACTCTAGGTTTATATGTCTGCAATTTTAATAATAGTGTGGCTAAATCCCGATCTGAAATCAAAGAATCTGTTTGATAGTAATTATGAAGAGGAATATCGTCTTTATTAATACCTACAATCACAATTCTTTCATCAATAGATTCTTCTGGACGCACACGTAAAAAATTATCAAACGCTAGCCATTCTACAGATTGCATTAACCCCATGAAGCGAGCTAAGATTACTAGTCCGATGACTGCACATCCTGGTAATATACCCACACGCCACATAGCAATTTCTGCTTTGAGAATATTCCAAAGTCCAGGAGGCATAAGTTAATTCTCCAGTCTTTAGTGATAGGTAATGGGAATGGGGAATGGGAAAGCAGGGGAGCAATGCGGTCTTCTCTTCGAGACGCTCCGCGAAGGGCTTTGCCCCGAAGTTTAGAGCGGAGGAAACCTCCGCTCTGACTTATCCCCAAGTGGAGCAATTGCGGGGGTGCAGGGAAGGAAAAATCAATTCCCCATACCCAATTCCCCATGCCTTAATCAATTAAACCTTCGGCTCTAGCTCGCATTTCTGTTTGAATACGGATATTTTTACCTTGGTCGGGATAAAGGTCTAACGCGTCTTGTAACTTACTCCAGTAGTGACGTACCATGCGTTCGGAGATAGACATTTTTTCGGCGATCGCTTTATCTTGTAAGCCTTCATCAAATGCTAAACTGAGTACCTGCAACCACTCCGGTTTAATTTCTAATCCCCCATGAATTCCTTTGATATCTTTTGTATGGGTTAAGCCTTGTAATGCCCAATCAACTCTCGTTAACATTTCTTGAGTAGTAAGGCTTTTATCTGCAACAGTAAAACCCCCTTTATGACTATCAATCTCAGGTTTGATTCTGACTAAAGTTCTGATATGTGCGCTTTGTACAACAATATTTAAGTCGGGATAATTTTTCATCAATGTTCTGAGGAGTTGCACTCCCGTGTCAGGTTTTGCGATTACTCCTATATTTTTGGGGATGGACAAATCCATAACAACAATATCCGGCTGTAAAATACTTACTTGTTCTAGCGCATAATAAGCATTAATAGCGGTGATAATTTCTGATTCAGTATAATGTTTTTGTAAGACTGCTACTGTTCCACTTAAAACTGATTCATGGTCATCAATAACTAAAATTTTTAAAAGTGTATTATTAGTTAATACTTGTTTCATGATTAACACCCTAAAATCAATTTTATATAAGGGCAATTGAAATTAAAATCATCAAGAATAAATGTGGTATCTAAAATCTATATTTTTGATTTTCACATTTATCAAGTGAAATTATTCTACCGATGAAATGATTGTTTAGATAGCACTTTTAGGTGAGAATTCAAAAATTTTTAGGACAATAATTACCAGGATAAATACCAAACTGCTTGACAATGGCTAGTACGATAGAAACATCTACCTGAAGTTAAAAATTGAAAGGTATCGCAAAGGTAATTTAATTCAGGCAAACTAGTATTACAGATAAATGTAGTCACATCAGGATAATTAATTTGTATACTTAACTGCCCTAGATTTTTTTTCTGTTTTAAACTAATAGAAATTGTAATTTTTGTAAGAATATGTGGTAAGGTTATGGTCAGTAATTCGTCCAAAGTTGATAAAACAATTAAACTATGGGATGCTTGTTCATGTCGCCAATAAATCGGCAGATCAAGATGAAAGTATAGGTGTGGATTAAGTGCTAGCCAAGGTTCTATTAAGCACTCAATAGCTAGCGGGAAACTATCTTGAAGTGATTCTGGAAATAAGCGGTTGCTCAATTGTACTAAAGAATGGTGAAAATTATCAATTTGTCTCAGATAATCCTGAGTTTGATTGTGAGATAAATCCAAGTTATCTGTTGTTAACACATCTAGATGGCGACGAATTGTAAAGGTTTCTTGCAATAAATCATCCCGAATTTTCTCCGCTTCGAGAAAAAGCTTTATTGACTGTCTAGAAGACCACCATTGCAATGCTTGTTGAATTCTCTGATAGGATGGCAGAAATTTAACAAGGGTCATAGCTTATAGGGTACAGATTACAGGGTATAGGTTACAGAAAAGGCTAGAGGCTAGGGAGATCATCTCAGCTTAGATAAGTTTCTAGCGTAGGTGAGCAAGATAAACATAGATTTTCGCCCTTTATATCAAGTTTCTCAGTCGTAAATTAAGTTTTTGGCTTATAAATCAAATTTCTCAGCCGGGAATCAAGTTTCTCAGTCGTGTATCAAGTTTTTCAGTCGTAAACCAACTTTCTCAGCCGGGAATCAAGTTTCTCAGTCGTAAACCAACTTTCTCAGCCGGGAATCAAGTTTCTCAGTCGTAAACCGAATATTATCCAAAAAGTTTGGTAATGGGAATCGCTTGACACTCAAGACATTCACTACGCCTATTCCCCATTCTCCAGCGTTACAAGTCAGAAATTAATCTGGCTTTTCTGAGGATGAATTGTAATGCTGTCTCTTGCTGAGAAATAATATTAGCGTTGGCATTCATGCCTGATTGAATGTAACATTGCTGCTTACCATTACCAAATTTCAGGCTTTCTGGTTGAATTGTCGCCTCAAAATAGCGGTCAGTTGAGGGGACAGAATCGTGATCATTGCGTTGCGGTGTGATGGCATCAGGGGAAATTTCACTCACTACAGCTTGGAGAGTTCCATAATCTGGGTAGGGACAAGCATCAACTCGCAGTTGCACTTTTTGTCCCACAGCAACTTTTTTAATGTCTGCGGTGGGAATCATCGCTTTGACAACTAATGGAGTATTTTGAGGAACAATCTCTGCGATCGCCTCGCTAGTGCGTACTACTTGGCCAGGGTTGCGTAAATTTAGTTTGAGAACTATACCATCGCTGGTAGCGCGAATAATACTGCTTTGTAATTGTCTTTCGATTTGTTGCAGTTCTTGATGAGATTGGTTGATTTGCCCTTGAATTTCTACGCGACGCTGCTGGAGGGACTGTTTTTCTTTATTTAGCGTAGCAATACTAGCTTCGCCTCTAGCATGTTCTTGAGCAATGCGTTCAGAGGCGATCGCTACAATTGCCATGCTAGGATTAACCGCCGCCTTGGCTGATTGCAATTGGGTTTGGGCAATTTCCACAGCTTGTTTTTCGGCTGCTAATGCGAATTTAGTCTGTTCAACAACGAGTTTTTTCTGTTCGTATTCCCGTCTACCAATTGCACCAATTTCCGTTAATTGCTGATAGCGATCGCGGTCTACTTCGGCAAAGTTTAAGTCAGCTTGGGCTTTTTGTAAATTAGCTCTGGCCTTTTCTAAGTTAGCTTCCGCTGCTAAATATTCACTTTGAGTAGTTATTTGCTTTTCTTGGTAGTCTCGTTGATTTTTGCTGAAATCTGCCTGTGCAGAGGCAATTGTCCGCTCAATTAATCTACTTTCTGCCAGGATTTGAGTATCTAAGGCACTGATTTGGGCATCAATTTGGATGAGTTGTAACTTACCTTGTTGAATATTGCTTTGTAAGAGACTTTGTTTAATTTGTAATTGATCTGTATCCAAATGCGCGATCGCATCACCCCGCTTCACCAATTGATTTTCCTTCACCAAAACACTTTCAACCGTTCCCTCCATTTCTGGCTGCACTAGCCGCACATCACCTACAGGACGCACAGTTGCAGCCGTTCTGACGACCACATCATATTTAACCCAAGCCGAAAGTGCGATCGCACTTCCCACAGTCGCTATGAGTAACAGTCCTAATAAAGAAGTCCATGTACTAATAGAAGGTAAAAACTCTTCATTTGGATCTGCTGTGAGGATTTTCTGATTTTGAACATACAGCATATTTCACCGCAGAATTATTACTATTTCAGACTAATTCTCTACAAGTAATTACGAATTGATTAAGGGACTAAGAAATCTAGATGTTCTCCTACTTTTGTCTGTAAATCTGCTAGAGAACCTTGTAACTTTAATCTACCTTGCTCTAGCAACACAATCCAATCTGCTCGATTAATGACTCTTGGACGATGACTAATTAAAATGGTTGTTTTACCTTGACGATGACTCAATAATTGATCTAAAACCTGCGCTTCACTTACAGGATCAAGCCCGCCAGTTGATTCATCTAAAATTAAAATTGGTGGTTCTGTAATTATGGCTCTAGCTATCGCCAAGCGTTGACGTTGACCACCGGAAATATTAGCACCAAATTCACCTAAGATAGTTTGATATTTGTCAGGTAATTTACCAATAAACTCATCAGCACCAGCAATTTGACAAGCTCTAACAATTTGCTCAAAGCTCACAAAGGGAGTACCCAAACGAAAGTTTTCTACAATCGAACGACTCCAAAAATGAGCATCTTGAGGCACTAATATTACCTGCTGACGTAAACAATCTAAGGAAAGGTCTTCTAAATTATATAAGCCAATGCGAATGTTGCCCGATTGCAAAGAATATAAGCCAGCAATTAGTTTAGCTAGCGTACTTTTACCACAACCAGATTTGCCAATTAGAGCAGTAACTTTACCGCCAGGAATTTTTAAAGTAAAGTCTTCTAATAAATCAATTCTACCAGCATAGTGAAAGTTGACATTTGTACAAATAATATCAGCATCACTTGATAATCTAGCAAAAGGTTTTTTAGTGTCTCCCTCATCTTCTGGTGTAGTATCGATAACTTCTGTTAAACGTTGAACAGCCGTTTTAGCGGTGGTAAATTCATCAACGAAACTAATGATTGTAGCAATTAATCCTAGGAAATTACCATTCATAGAGTTAAAAGCTAGTAACTGCCCGATACTCAAGTTTTCTGCCGGATTAATAACTAAGTTGCCACCATACCAAAGTAAAATAATACTGCCAATACTGGAAACAAAATTAGAGAATGTCCCGTTGATAATGCCTATTTGAATTGTGCGTAAGGTCAGATTAGTGAGATGCCTAAAGCGATTTTGCAATTCATCTAAAAATTGTGAACTAGATGTAGTAGTTTTAAGAGTGAGTGCGCCTTTAAAGGTTTCTACTAAAATTCCTTGTGCTTCTGCATCTTTTACTAAAAGCTCACGAGTTTTTTGCTGTAATGTTGGCTGAAAGACAATGGTAGATATGCTCATAAATACAGACATGACCATAGCTAAAGCAGTCAACTTCCAGCTATAAAAAATCATCAAGCATAAAGAAATTGACGCAATAAAAAAGCGACTAGGTAGACTAATGACAACTTGAGCAACTAACTGATTGATTTGGTTAATATCTCGTAGACGACTGATAACCTCTCCGCTGCGACGAGCTTCGTAATAACTCAAAGGTAATCGGAGAATTTGACGGCAGAAATCTAAAACTAATCCTAGTTGTAACCTTTGGGCAAAGTGAGCAATTAAGTTAGATTGTACCCAAGATAAACTACTAGAAATAATATTCATCACTACTACAGCGATCGCCATCGTCGTGAGTAGCTTAGTATCACCACGAACTAAAATATCATCAGTGAGGATTTGTAATAAAAAAGGCGACGCTAAAGATAAAATTCCTAACAACAGATTGAGAGGTAAAGCTTGAGCTAAAATCCCTCTAAAATTCCAGACACGCCGAAAGAAACGCCCAAAACCAGCTATTTTGTCATCTTCACCTTGAAAAAATAATTCGGGATTTGGCTCTAATAACAACATTAACCAATCAGTCCATCCCTCAACTAAATCTTTGGGTGAGAGATAACGGATACCTACAGCCGGATCGGATATGATATATTTTTTCCCTTTTTTACCGTATAGAACTACCCAATGTTTGCCTTGCCAGTGGATAATTGCTGGTAAAGTTGCTTTGTGGATTTGGTTTAATAGTTCGGGTGAAGTTTTAACTGGACGAGCTTGAAAACCTAGGGTTTCTGCTCCTCGTTTTAGTCCTAATAAAGTTGTACCAAATTGTCCTGTACCTACAGCCTCACGAATGCGAATCAGAGTAAAATTGCGTCCATAATATTTAGCGATCGCAGCCAGACAAGCAGCACCACAATCTTCTTGACTATGTTGTACAACGTGAGCATATTTCATAAGACAAAACTCTGATACAGATTAAAGACTTTCAAATCTTGCTCTTGATGATTTTCTCCGGCTGCGACTATTAGTATTGACTTGGAAATCACTCTCTTGATCATCATTAAAAATGAATGAGTTCATCCAAGCAAAATGAATCTCATCTGATGTAAGTCCAGGGTTGCCAAATAAAACAGCAGCACCCAAAATATACATATAAGTATCTAAGTCAAAACTAACCCTTATACCTCCGCAGACGGCAGCAGATTCTTCAGAAGTTAGTTCTGTAAATAGTGTGCTTGGTTCTTCCATCGTTTTCCTCTTGAAATCGGTATCACGATCAGAAAATCTGACAAACCTGGAACTCTAACTACATGATGAGTAATTAGTCATGTAATTTATGACTACCTATTTTTGACTGACAAGCAATCAAGAATTATTGACGCTCCAAGTACTTGGTATGCCTAATTCCACATAAAGACCATTAGTGGTTTCTGTAGTGGTTTTCTTCCCAGATCCAGAAAGAGGAACACTAGCTTTTTGTCCGTGACCATCTGCATTGACAATTTGCATTTCTTGGGTAGGTTCGGTAGTGGAAAACATAGCATATGGCATATTATTGCTATTGCTACTTGTGAAGCCACCACTGACAAAACAAGCTTCTTCAGCAGTTAAGAGATTAAAAAGATGAATGCTTTCATTCATGAATGTTTGCTCCTTGTAACTATTAATGTTTGGCTTCATTTTGTGAAAAGATTAATCTAAATACTGGAATTTATAAATATGTTCCAGTATTTAGAAAATTCATGATCATTCAATTGTCTCTGAAGCAAATTTAGTCATTTTCCAGAAAGCTAATCATATGTTTTTAGCTTTCCCAGGCAAGCATTTCAGAGAAGGCTAATCATTTGTATCGACATCGATGGAACTAAATGATGTTTCCCAAGCGAACTGAGTTTCTTGTGTAGTGAGTCCGCTGTTACCAAACAGCAAACCATAACCTAAAATGTAAGCGTAATTATCGATGTTAAAATCAACGGTAACTTGACCACCGCTAACTGTAGCAGATTCTTCAAAAGAGATTTCGGCGAACAGGTTATTTTCAAGAACTAGCATGAAATTTGACTCCATTAACAGGAATTTTTTGAAATAGATAAGTAGCTAACTGATGATTTAGGCAAGCCTGAGAAAGCTAGGAAGATTCCTTAGCTTCTCAAGCAAACCTGATGAAGAAAACTAAATACCTAAATCTAAGTCATTGTCACCATCGTCGATGAATGATGTTTCCCAAGCGAACTGAATTTCGTCTGTAGTTAGTCCGCTATTACCAAACAGCAAACCATAACCTAAAATGTAAGCATAATCATCGACGTTAAAATCAACGGTAACTTGACCACCGCTAACTGTAGCAGATTCTTCAAAAGAGACTTCGGCGAACAGGTTATTTTCGAGAACTAGCATGAAACTTGACTCCATTAACAGGATTGTTTTGAACTAGATAAGCTAGTAGTTGATTGCTTGTTGTTGGCTCTTCAACTCTTCGCTTGCTTATTACAATACCTGTGAATAAATAGCTGAGTCATTTACACTTGCGGCAAACTTAATTACCAAGTTTATGAGACCTAATTACTCGATTAAGTTGATGAGTTTTCTGAAAAATACAAACCTGAAGTGATGCTGAGGATAACTGTACCTTCCGACAACAGGTGAGTTTATAACCAAAAAAAATACTGTAGCTTCTCATTAAGAAACCACAGTTAAATAAAGCAGATTGATCAATTAGTATCTAGCTGAAGAAAGATTTTGTCCCAGCCGATCGCAAATTATTTTCAATTGTTCTTGATCGGTGATTGGACACCGAGGATTGGGTAATTCTGTATTAGGCCATCCGGGTAAATTACTACATGGACACAATAAGGCTGGCATACCGACGTTACGCATAGGGATCGGCATCAAACAGCGACTACAGGGTGACATTTCCCAGGATGGTGTGAGTAATTCGGCAATAGTCTCGTGAGTTCCCTCCAAATAACAATCACTCGCCGATAACAAAATCTTTTGCCAACATTCTTCAAACTCTTTGCTGTAGCGATCGCCTTGGTATATAGGTTGAGGTAGCAAATTTATTCCCTCATTACCGACCACTACTTTCTTACCTAACTGAAACCAGTGAGCAAGATATTTTTTTACTTCTGTTTGGTTTGCCATACCACAATTCTACAATCGGTATGAGAAAAATTTTGAGACTAACTGTTTAATTTTCTATTAAGAATTCCACTAGAATTACATGAATGAATTAACATTAAATGTCTCGTAAACTTTCTTAATTTATCATTCATTATTCATAATATTTGGTAGCGGTGTACCAAGTATGCTGAGATTTAAAGCATGGCCGCCAGTTACCAAATAAACAGCCTCACAAATCGCAGCTAGCTGACGCACCAAAGTACCCAGGCGATCGCGGAATGTCCTCCCCAAAGGATATGCTGGTACAACTCCCCAACCAGTTTCTTCCGCCACAAACACCATATCTGCCGCAACTAGCTGCACCGTCTCTAAAAATTCCGCCACAGCATTTTCCCAACTCTCATCATCTGCTTCTAACAGATTCGCCACCCAAGTTCCCAAAGAATCCACTAAAACACAAGTATTAGGTTTAACATCAGCCAGACTTGCAGATAGTGTTACAGGTACTTCTAATGTCACCCAATCTTGAGGACGGCGGTTTTTGTGTAATTGAATGCGTTGTTGCCATTCTGCATCATCAAGGTTTACGGTAGCTGTCGCCACATAAACCACCTCTTTCCCTGATTCTCTTGCCAAATATTCTGCCCATTCACTTTTCCCAGACCGAGCCGGCCCAGTGATTAATATGACTTTACCCAAAGCTGTTTCCTTTATAGAGGTGTGAGGTGTAGGGATTTATAGTAGTTTACAGTTGATTTCAATACAGACCTAACCCCCAACCCCTTCCCTGGTAGGGAAGGGGAGTAATACTCAAAGCCTTTCCCCGTTTCTGACTTTTCACGGGATCTGGAAAACCCCTCTCCAAACCTCTCCCCTGCAACTGTAGAGACGTTGCATGCAACGTCTCTACATTTTCCCCCTTCCCTACGAGGGAAGGGGGTTAGGGGGTTAGGTTTCACGTTAGCTTTTCCACATAAAGTGAAAAGTCAGATCCTCATTTCAGGGCTAGGGTGTACACACAAGTTATCTGAACTCTACTGAACCCAGACAAGAACCACTATAAAGTAAGCAGAGGAGATTTCTCCCCCATGTCATGTGTCCCGTTCCCTACCCTAACAGTCTTCGGTAGTTGTCCAATTGTCTAGTGATTTCCCTGATTAATTGAGCAAAATCGATATCCATACCGTTATTAATATCGGTCGGACTGTTAGCCAAACTATTCATTGAATCGTCCACATAATACTGGAATGTAAACTCAGTATTGAAACTGAGAGATGTTTGATGATTCGTTATCTCAGAAATTTGATTGGAACTGTCACTAATAGTTTTGACTTCTGGTGAAGATTTCAAGCTAAAACTAGGAGTTTGATTGAATGGGGTATTGCTGGGGAAATTCCTAAAGAATTCATCCAACATAGGGCTTAAGTCTAAGCCAGAGTCTGGGGTTGATGAATTATTATTACTGCTGTTATTGTTGCCTGCTGTGCTGGTAATGATTTGGCGGATTTGGCTTTCTGAGAGAGTTGGGTTAGCACTCAGCATGAGGGCGACTACCCCAGCAACGTAAGGCGATGCCATTGATGTGCCGCTATAATTCGCGTATTCATTTCCTGGGAGAGTAGAGTAAACACTCTGGCCTGGGGCTGTGACATAGGCAAGTTCATTACTACCGGCACGGTTAGAGAAATCTGTGAGATTACCCTGTTGATTCACAGCCCCGACAGCAATTCCTGTATTGTTGGCATAGCGTGCCGGATAGCCTGGTGATGAACCGCCATCATTACCGGATGCCATGACGACAATTACCCCTCTACTGCTGGCATATTCAACGGCTGATTTGAGTGCTTGGCTAGAAAAATCACCACCAAGGCTGAGGTTAATCACATCTGCACCATTATCTACAGCGTAGTAGATGCCATTAGCGATCGCACTATAAGAACCAGATCCAGAACTATTCAACACCTTCACCGGCATAATTTTGGCATTGTAAGCCACGCCAGTCACGCCATAACCATTATTCTCACCCGCAATAATCCCGGAAACATGAGTCCCATGTCCGTTATCGTCATAGGTTTCATTATTGTTACGGTTAAAGTTCCAGCCTCGCACATCATCTACATAGCCGTTGCCATCATCATCAATGCCATTACCAGCAATTTCTCTAGTATTAGTCCAAATATTATTTTTTAAATCTTCGTGATTGTAGTCCACACCAGTATCTATAACTGCGACTACAACACCGCTACCTGTGTGTCCATTTTGCCAAACTTCTGGGGCTTTAATCATATCTAATCCCCAATTATTGCCACCAGAATCAGCAACTTCATTGTAAGGATTCTGCCCAGCCGCTTGAGAAACTGATTTAGAAGCATCTATTAAGCCATAGCCATTTTGAGAACTATAATTACTCGTAGCAATAGCATCTGTTTCGGAAATAGAGCTACTGCGAGCGTTAAGTTGTGAGCTAGAGTAATTTTGAGTGCTAAAAGTATTTGCAGAGGAGATGTAAGTAGAATCTTGCCCGTCAAAACAATTTGATTTAATACTGATATCACTATGGGGCATTGGTAGTGTCTCCTCAAATAATCTAACTGTTTTTTGGCAGCATTAATTGTTAAAACTGGCAGTGCAGTTTTTCAGGGACAAATTCGCCCTCCTAGCCCATAATTACTATGAAATGAATAAGTAAAATGACGTTGGTTTTACAAAATTTTATTCAGTAAGTTTTAATAATTTCTTTGATTCAGTGATGCCTGAGATATTCGCCAGGACAATCAATCAGATTCAAGCTGCTTTTATGGCTGAATAGTGATTGTTGTGAATGCTTTTTTGTAGTGGCTCAACTAATGAGTAAAAGTCAAAGTTTCACAACAAATAATTACTAAATTTTGATTGGTGTAGCGAGTTACAAAGATAATTATTTGTGTGCGATCGCTCAATCATGCCTATGGTCAGTCTGAACTGGGGTGCGATCGCCTGTTGGTTTACAATGTGAACAAGAGCGATTACTCTCAAAACGCCATCATTCCACCTCAAAATAATGTGAGTTTGATAAGTCTTTTTTGACCTCTCCCCCAGCCCCTCTCCGACGCGGAGAGGGGAGTAAAGAGCTAACATATCAACGAAAAATGGGGTTTTAAAGTCTCTTTCCTTGCAGGGGAGAGGTACCCTGCGGGAAGCAAGCTATGGAGAGGGGTTTTTTTATTCGTCGAACTCACTTGAAACAGGAATTTTTCACCTGAAATTAAAATGTTCTCCCTTAAAACAGGAATGTTCTCACCTGAAACAAGAACGTTCTTGCTTAAAATAGGAACGTTTTCACCTGAAACGAAAACATTCTCACTTGGAACAGAAACGTTTTCACTTGAAACACAAACATTCTCACTTGAAACAGGAAATTTCGAGTTCGGAACACAAAACTTGGTGTTCAGAGCATGACTGATGAGGTTAGGAACTTGAATTTTATTGTTCTTAGGTGAGAGAGTCACGCAAATATGCTAAATTGTTACGCACAATGACCGTATGAGGGTGATCTACTCCTAACCGTTGCTCAAAAATATCTAAAGCTTGGATGTACAAGGGTTCGGCTTCGCTGTATTTCCCTTGGGAGTCGTAGAGTCCGGCTAGGTTGTTGAGGCTAGTGGCGACATCTGGATGTTCTTCACCCAGGAGTTTGCGCCACAGTGCTAAAGCTTGGATGTACAAGGGTTCGGCTTCGCTATATTTTCCTTGGGAGGAGTAGAGATAAGCTAGGTTGTTGAGGCTAGTGGCGACAGATGGATGTTCTTCACCCAGGAGTTTGCGCCACAGTGCCAAAGCTTGGATATACAAGGGTTCGGCTTTGCTATATTCCCCTTGCGATTTGTAGAGTAGAGCTAGGTTGTTGAGGCTAGTGGCGACAGATGGATGTTCTTCACCCAGGAGTTTGCGCCGCAGTGCCAAAGCTTGGATGTACAAGGGTTCGGCTTCGCTGTATTTCCCTTGGGAGTTGTAGAGATTAGCTAGGTTGTTGAGGCTAAGTGCGACATCTGAATTTTCTTCACCCAGGAGTTTGCGCCACAGAGCCAAAGCTTGGATGTACAAGGGTTCGGCTTCGCTGTATTTCCCTTGGGAATGGTAGAGTTCTGCTAGGTTGTTGAGGCTAGTGGCGACAGATGGATGTTCTTCACCTAGTAGTTTGCGCCTGAGAGCCAAAGCTTGGATGTACAAGGGTTCGGCTAGGTTGTATTTCCCTTGGAAACGGTAGAGTGCTGCTAGGTTGTTGAGGCTAGTGGCGACAGATGGATGTTCTTCACCTAGTAGTTTGCGCCATAGTGCCAAAGCTTGGATGTACAAGGGTTCGGCTTCGCTGTATTTCCCTTGGGAGTAGTGGAGTAGAGCTAGGTTGTTGAGGCTAAGTGCTAAGTCTTTTTCTAAACCTAACTCTTTTTGCAGTTCTACAGTCTTGCTTAAATACTTAATTCCTAATTCTTGCTCTTTTTGGTAATCTTGAAATTCACCTCTTTCAAGTCTTTTTCTATAAATATCGCCTAAGTTAAAATACAAAGTCGCTAAAGTTGCATCTTTTTCACCCCGTTGTTCCGCATCTTGAATGAATCTTTGCAAATCTTCTATAGGCAGCAAGTAAGGATTGTCATCATCAAAGTTCGAGATTTCATGACCAATGAAAGCAGAACGAATTGGCTCTAACTCTCTACTAGAAACAGTGTTTTTCTTCCTTGAGATAAAGTGAAAAACTCCATTGCGCCAACTCCAAAAATCAGGAGCTTTTTTAATTAAACTAACTAAAAGCTGATTTGTCACCCACAAGACAATAGCAAAGGGAAATTCCCTTAAAGCTTCTCTAGTCCACTGCAAATAACCGAAAAATATTTCTTGTTCAGAACGCTCCTTTCCCAGTTTGAGAAAATAAAGCTGTTCTGCACCAGTTACCGTAATTACTGCTGGTTGATGTTGCTGCAAATATTCTTCATTTTCGACTAAGTGAGCAATAGCAGCCCTCAAACTTGGCTCACCTCTCGGTAATGTCACACGATAAGGACGAATTTCTGGTTGTAATTCTGTTTCATAATGCTCGATAATTTGCTCTCGAAAATTCAAATCATCGCAAACAGCTATCAGCAAACTCAAACCCTGTTCTTTGGCTTGAATGCTGACAATTAAATCATCATAAGCATCTAGATTGTCATCATCATCAAATAGTTCATTAGTTGTCATTGATGAAACCCTGCTCTCTCAAGAGTTCTACAACGATGGGGTGAACATCATACCAGTTCTTACGATTGCGATATTCCAAAACATAAAGCCCATGCAGCAAGTCTAAAAACTCAGGTTCTTTGGGATCATCAGGCATAAAGTTCTGATATGTAGTTTGCAAGATGGTATAGTCAATTTTCCCCAAAGGTACAGCAAAATCATTGCGAATATTATTAATTGCCTCATCTAAAATTTGCTGATTAATGACTACTGCCTGTCCTGGTTTACGCCGAATTAACCGCAGACAAATACGACAACATTCATTAGCAATTCTCACCAACTCTCGCAACACACCACCACTATTAATAACAATATCTTCTACTGCTTGTAATTCTATAAGTGCAGCAGAAATGCGCTTTTGTAAGATTTCACATAAAATATTTTTCGCTTGTGGGCGAGGCTGGGCATTAGGTTGACGATTTTGCCCCTGTTCAAATAATTTTAATACAGGCATGACCACAACTTGGTCATTAGTTTCTGTCTCAATTAGTGGTCTGAGAAACTTGTCTCTTAAAACAGCAATGGGTATTGTATAAATAATTCTAAAATTTGGTTGACACAGAGCTTTGATATTATCTCTATAAATATCATTGACTCTTTCTAATTCCAGTTTATCTAAATCATCTATAATTACTAAAACATCTTTCTTTGTGGCGACATGAATGATAGCCGCAATTTCATTAATTCGCGCAATTAAATCAGAAATTCTTCTCTCAAATTCCTGTTTAATCTCATAGCGGACAGCCGCATCAGCTTTTAATTTATTACTAATTAATTTCAGTAAATCGAAACCCAGAGAAGTTTCTGCTTCAAGATTAAATTCTTCTGTCTTAGTCCGAGTTGCAAACCATTTATACAAAGCATTTTTTGTAGAGTTAGGAATCTCCACTTTCAGAGCTTCCGCTTCGTACATTAAATTTACAGCAATAGAAAACAAAATATTGATATGATTGACATCAGACATTTCAATTGTGTCAGAAATAGAGAACAAAACCACAAAGTAACGGTCTTGCGATCGCCTGCTAAACTCCGCTAACAAAGTAGACTTGCCACAACCACGATGTCCTGTAAAAATAATCTTGCCATCACCATTAGGGCTATCTTCAACCAACTGCTCTAATTCAGCAATCACATCATCACCATAATCCACCCTAAATCTTTCTAAATCTCTTGTCTGAATCAGTGGCAATAACTCTAAATTTCTGTATGCTTGTTGAAAAGACTTTAACAAATCGTCAGACATATATAATCACTGTATAACCTCGCTATTCATATCATCACCCATCTTTGTCAAAGTCAAGCTGAAATCTTTATCCACACTAATTAACGTGAGTTCGACGAACAGAAAAACCCCTCTCCATAGCTTGCTTCCCGCAGGGTACCTCTCCCCTGCAAGGAGAGAGGCTTTAAAACCCACATTTTTTGTTGATATTTTAGCTCTTTACTCCCCTCTCCGCGTCGGAGAGGGGCTGGGGGAGAGGTCAAAAAAGGCTTATCGAACTCATACTAAATTAAAGGTTTTTAGACAACTTTAGTTCTCCAATAAGCATTAAATATAGGTTGGGTTTCCTTACGTCAACCCAACCTACACCCCTACACCCCTACACCCCTACACCCTTACACCCCCAAACCCCTCTATCACACATTCGCTTGCTGACGCTGATACAACGACCAATACAAACCCTTTTGCTGCAATAATTCTGCATGAGTTCCACGTTCAGCAATCACACCTCGCTCTAACACGAAAATCTGATCGGCGCGTTTCAAAGGTGCAAAACGGTGAGCAATCAGAAATACAGTCCTATTAGTGGAGATTGTTTGCAGATTTTGCAATACCTGTTGCTCAGTTTCACTATCTAAAGCACTAGTCGCTTCATCTAATACTAAAATCGGTGCATCGGAGAGAAACAATCTCGCCAAAGCAATGCGTTGTCTCTGTCCACCAGATAAAGCTGTACCTCTTTCCCCTACATTACTTTCATAACCATAAGGCAATTGACTAATAAAGTCGTGAGCTACCGCCATTCTTGCTGCTTGTACGACTTGTTCCGAGGTAATATTGGGGTTGCCAAGAGTAATATTTTCTAAGATAGAACCATTAAATAGAAAATCTTCTTGAAGAACAACACCAATTTGTTGTCGCAGTGAAGATAAATCAGCACTCTTGATATCAAAACCATCAATGAGAATCCGTCCTGATTCAATTTGATAAAGTCGCTGCAAGAGTTTAGACAAGGTGCTTTTACCAGAACCACTGCGGCCGACAATCCCGATAAATTGCCCCGGTTCAACATTGAAAGAAATACCTCTCACCACAGGTTCAGTATTAGCTTTATACCGGAAAAACACCTGTTCAAAATTCACTTGTCCTTTCAATGGTGGTAAAACTAAACCCGTCCCCATTTCGGCTTCTGGCGCGACGTTGAGAATATCACCAATTCTGTCTACTGAAAGGAGGACTTGTTGCAGATTTTGCCACAGCTGCACTAAACGCAACAGTGGCCCTGTCACCCTTCCAGATAACATTTGAAAAGCGACAAGTTGCCCAACCGTGAGATTTCTGTCAATAACTAATTTCGCACCGAACCAGAGGATTAACAAAGAAGAAAAGTTAGTGAGGAAGTCACCAATATTACTGCTAATGTTAGAAGTCGTGGAAGCTTTAAAGCCGGTGCGAACGAAACGAGCAAATAAGCCTTCCCAGCGATCGCGGGCTACTGATTCCGCCGCATGAGCTTTAACAGAATGGATACCCGTGACTGTTTCTACTAAAAATGACTGACTATCCGCACTGCGGTTAAAGGTTTCGTTTAACCAGTTCCGCAAAATCGGTGTCGCCACTAATGTTAAAGCAGCAAACAACGGTAACACAGCCAACGCCACAAAGGTAAGCGGAATATTGTAGTAAAACATCAATACCAAATAAACTACGGCAAAGATGCTATCTAAAATCACCGTTAGGGCTGTACCTGTGAGAAATTGGCGGATTTGTTCCAATTCTTGGACTCTAGCGACGGTATCGCCAACGCGCCTTGACTCAAAATAAGCCAAGGGCAAGCGCATGAGATGACGGAATAACTGTGCTGATAAACTTAAGTCTAAGCGTCTGGCTGTATGGGTAAAGATAAAGAGCCTAAGAATACCGAGTA
This sequence comes from Trichormus sp. M33_DOE_039, assembly GCA_015296085.1. Lineage (GTDB taxonomy): Bacteria > Cyanobacteriota > Cyanobacteriia > Cyanobacteriales > Nostocaceae > Trichormus. The sequence goes on from DVDT01000035.1 coordinate 33,439, forward strand.
TAGACTCAAATAACGCAATAAATAACAGTGCGATCGCCATGACATCGAGAGTCGGTAAACTCTCTTGTACCATAACTTTATCAATCACCACTTGGGTGATGAGTGGTGTCCCCAAACCCAATAACTGCAAGGTAAAGGAAGCGAGTAAGACTTCTCCTAACAGTCCTTTGTATTTCCAAACGGCTGGAGTGAACCAACTCAGATTGAATTTTTCTTGGCGGGATATCAGTTCAACTTGCCACAACTGCCCATCCCAAGATTCTTCAACTACTGATTGCGGCAGGCTTTCACAAATACTATCAGGATGCAGGGGATTAGCAATAATTAAGCGATCGCCTTTCACCCCATAAACCACCACCCATGACTGCGACTCCCAGTGTAGTAAAGCTGGAAATGTCAATTGCCGTAACTCACTCCAACTAACGTGTAACCGTCGCAGCACTAACCCCAATTTTTCGCCAGCTTCCACGACTTGTTTAGGATTTTGTCCCCGCAGTTGGCGTTGTACCCATTCCAATTTCACAGGATTATTTAACTGTTGGGCAGCCATAGTTAAACAAGCCGCAGCCGTATTCCAGTTAGCCACAAACGGGTAACTTTGGGCTACTGATGTGGGAGTTGGGATTGTTGGTTCTGGTGTGATGGGCTGGAATACCTGCGTCTCGGTGACAATTTCTGGCATTTCTTGTTGGGCGACACCTAACCAAAAATCCTCTACGTCTGGGCTAGATATTTCTGCCCAAAGTTTTGTATCCCAACAAGCTACAACTACCTCTTTCGTAGCCGCTACAGCTTTATAATCTCCTGGGATTTTTTGTAAATCACCGAACCAATCTCCCACCTCTAAAGCCGCTAAAGGTGTACCCGTTTCTTCTTCCCGTAGACGGACTTTACCAGCAATAATTAAAAACTGATAACCGCCCAATTCACTTGACCAAATTTTCTCTCCCAGTCGATAGCGACGGGTTTCTAAGCGTTGTTCTAATTGGGATTTTTGTTCAGGATTGAGCAAACCCAGAGGTGGTTGATTCCAAGGTATAGCAGCTAGCACGTATTGTCTTAGAGATTCATTATCCTGAAGTTTTAACTCACCTGTAATTTGACTGTCAGCTTTTGAATTTTCTCCGCTAGCCATTTTTCAAATAATTCGTTTTGTAGTGCTTGTGTTAATTGCGTATCTTCTAGGGATGCAGGTAAAAATTGTTCTATGCGAAACAATCCATAGCGTCCATCCAGTTCTATCGGGCCGATGACTTGTCCAGGTTTAGCAGCATCAATCGCCGCCCTCAATACATCGGGCATTGTGCCTCGGCTAATTGGCCCCATCATGCCGTTGACAATGCGATCGTCCGCTTGAGAATACTCCTTAGCTAATTGCTCAAAACTACCTCCTTCTGCGATTTGCAGTTGCAACTCTTGGGCTAGTTCTTGACTATCAACAACAATTCGTGAGATTACCACCCGATCCAGAAAAATTTTCCGTTCAATAAAATATTCAGAGATTTTTGCTTCTGTCACTAAAGCTTTTAATTTTTCTAATTTGAAATTCAACGTAATTGAGGCGTGGAATGTATTGTAATCTGTACCATTTCTTCTCAGCCATTCCTGAAAAGCTTGAGGATCAGCTAGTTGATTTTTGAGGCGAAAATCAATAATAGTCTGTTCTGTGAGGGCTGGATTGATTTCCATATCCTCTCGCATCAAGAATTCCTGCTCAATCACATATTGGCGTAAAACATCACTAATAAATTGAGCCAATTTCCCTGATGTTTGCAAATATTTTACTGTTTGTTCTACAGAAATTGGTTGCTCATTAACGCTCAAAAAAGAGAAATTTTCCATGAATTCACCTAGTAAAACAGCTAAAATTGTATAAACTAAAAATCATTAATGCCAACTTACACGAAATAAAAAAATTAAAAGTAAAATAAATTTTCTATTTTGAATTAAATTTTTGACATGGACAAAATAGTCATATTTAGCCATATAGCCAAAAGTGACTTTCACTGAAAATTATTCAGCGTAAGAATAACTAGGCATTGGGCAATCCAATTTTGGATTGGGAGCTACTCTAAAATTCTTTCCCCTATACCCCTACACCCTTATACCCACACACCCCTAACTAAATCACACTCGCCCAAATAAACGCGAATCCCATAGCGGCGATCGCACCAATTAAAGTGTTAAAAATATTAACGACTTCATTGGTCAGCCAAGTGTATTTAGCTTGCAGGGTTGCACCAATTACACTTTCTAGATTTGTGGCAATGAATGCTGCTAGGACACACCACAGTATACCCATCGGTGAAACTAAACTCACACCCCAACCTAAAATAGCGATCGCTACTGAAGCTACCACACCCGCTAAAGTCCCTTCTAAACTCACTGCCCCTTCTGTACCTCTCGCTACTGGTTGCAGTGTCGTAATTAAAAAAGTCCGTTTACCGTAGGCTTTACCCACTTCACTAGCACAGGTATCAGACAATTTGGTACTAAAACTTGCCACATAACCCAAGAGGAGGAGGGATTGGGGATTGGGAATTAGGGATTGAAAATTAGGTAAAACTACTCCAGCATCGATTAGTCCAAATCCTACAGCGCACAATGCGGCAGTCAAAGCCGAACCCCAAACATTTTCCGGGCCTCTAGCACCTGAACGCTTTTCGGCTATCCCTTCCGCCTCTTTTTGTGCCAAGCCAATGCGCGTCACACCAGAACCTACTAAAAAATAGAACACTACTACTAAATATCCCTGCCAGCCTAGAGTTCCCCAAATTAACACGCCCAATAACCAAGCGTGGAGTACCCCCGCCAGAGTCAGCAACTTTTTGGGAGCAAACCAAACGAAACTCAACAAAATGGCGTTCAGTCCTACTCCTACTAACCAAGGATTGGCAGAGCTAATCAATGAGAACATCAGCAATAAACCATGCGTAGTGTTGCCCGGATATCAACCAGAATAGCGAATTTTAGAGCTAACAGCAGAATTTAGATTCTGTAATCAGAAGTAAAACAGCTTGTGTGTCTGGTTTGGAATTATTGTTGCTGTACCTCCCCATTCCCAAAGTGCATAGTTTATATTTTCTTTACAGGTCAAGGGATAACAAACAGGCAAAATAGCAAAAAAATTATAATCAACGGCAGAGTGAGAGCCAGTAAATCAAGTTAATAACTGTATTTTACTGACCATCACGTGTAACGTAATTTTCCCAATTCCCAATTATGAGCCAAACTATATTTCATCTTGCTTTCCCTGTAACTGATATTGCTCAAGCAAAAGCATATTATGTTGATGGCTTGGGCTGTATCCCTGGTCGTGAAAACCCCCAAGCCATCATTCTCAATCTTCATGGTCATCAATTAGTAGCCCATCTCACCAAAGAACCATTAACGCGCCAACGCACTATTTACCCCCGGCACTTTGGTTTAATCTTTACTCAGGAAACCGACTGGGAAGAACTATTAGACAGAGCGCAACAAAAACAGCTTTTATTTCGTGAAGAACCCAAAAATCGCTTTGTTGGTACTACCCTAGAACATCGCACTTTTTTCTTAGAAGATCCGTTTAATAATTTAATGGAATTTAAGTATTATCGCCATGTTGAGGCGATTTTTGGCAGTTATGAATATACCCAAATTGGTGATAGAAAGTAATTATCTATCTATGAAAATGCTTGTATAGGATACCTCTAGGACTCCTATTGGATTGTGGCAAAAACTCCATACAAATCAAAAAAGCTCATTCCCCATTCCCCATTCCCCATTCCCTATTCCCAACTCCCAATTTCCCCAAATCACTTGCACTCTCCGCATTCAGCTTAATTGGTTCTGCTAAAGCTTTTGCTACTGCGGCTATACACCGAGAGTCCGTGAGCATCCATGAATGTAATGCGACTGGGATAATTATTTCTTTTCCTAAAGGCATTTTGGAACTATGCGCAGGAATAATCATCAAATCATAATTTGTCCAAATAGAAGTAAAGTTTAACTGCTGTAGCAACATCACATCAGAATTTAAATCGTTCAGCAATTCGCTATTAGGACGCATTTGCACGCACCCAGGATGCTGCGAAGCATAAGCAACAACAGTGCCATTATGCGGTGAAGAAATTGTAATAAACCGTTGTACGCGTTGAATTCCTCCTAAGCGTTGGATGTAATAACGGCTAACGATTCCACCCATGCTGAAACCTACTACATCCAAAGTTTGTTCAGGTTTAAAGTTGCTAGCAATATAGTCAGCTAGTTGTTGTGCCAATACATCCAGACCTACTTCACCATTGTTTGGGAATAAATCCAGTGAATATACAGGCCAGCCTTTTTTTCCTAGACAAACAGCCATTTCATCAAAGACTGCTTCTGTATCAGTAATGCCATGCACCAACACTACAGGATTAGGCGGTTGGTTTTTTATCTTCATACTTTGATTTGATCTGCATCCATCCTGTAGAAAATTTAACTGAGTCTGATTACTGCCAGAAATCAGATTATGACACTCTTCTGACTGGATTAAGGGTGTAGGGGAAAGCATGAAGTTATATTATTTCTCTGGCTGGGAGTCCTGGAAGTATTACGGATGACGATGGATTCCCATCAGAGAAAATAATGTTAATTTTTGTTAAGCAAGCTTTCAGAATCTTGCTTTAGATTGGGATAAAATTTAATAATTAGTCTTCAGTGCTAACAAGTGGCGCAGTCCTTGTAAACAAGATTTTAGAGTCTTATCTAGCTATTAGGCTTGATGAAGAAGAAACCATTATGGTTTGATAAAAAGTAGATAATCATCACAAAAAGTAGTATTGTGACGTAATTTTTAACATTACGGTCAATTTTACAGATTAAAACTTCAGGAGCAATTCTCATGTTTGGATTTATCAAAAATCTAATAGCTGGCATCATAGGTTTCATTACTGGACTGTTAGGTGGTAAGAAAAATGGTGGCTACTACCTACAATTAGAAGAAACTGGTACAGGTTCAGTACCAGTTGTTGCACCTAAACCCGCCGCTGAACCATCTAATGGTACAAAAGCGAAAGCAGTAGAAGCACCAAAACCAGAACCATCTCCCACTCCTGTGAAAGCGGCTAAGAAAGAAGCTTCTCAGAATGGCAAAACTGCTACACCTGAACCAATACCCGCACCAGTTGCTAGCACCAAACCTGCTACACCAACCGAAACTACATTCGCACCCAAGTACCTTATTCCTTCAGCTAGTGGCTCAAACGGTCGTCGTCGTCCAGGTGCAAACATGAATACTTATCTGGACATGGCTCGCCAAGTAAAAACTCCTGGCTAAGTATTAAAGACTAAAGGTTACAGATTGCAGGGCAAGGAAAAGAACTGAATGATTAATGGTCTTTAGCCATGTCTTTGTCTTTGTTAAATATCAGTCCACTATACAAATGAAATGCTGAGTCCCAATAGGTCTTTTCCCTGCGAAACAGGTGAATGTGAGACTGAATGTTACTCAGCATTTCTGTTTGCTCTAGGACTGTCTGTGTAAAAGGTGTAAAGTCTGAGAAAATCTTGACTTGCGGTAAATAATTTGTCAGCCAATTAAGTAAGTTGTTCCAATTGATTCTGATAGTCTTTTCGCTGGCTGAGGGAGTGATTTCTGCACCCTGTTGAAAATCATAACTGCGATCACACAGGCGCAAAATACAGCGTCTCTGTGGTAAGTGTAGATCACAAAATTGGGCATAGTCTTGGGTTTGAGTTTTGCGTTCTAGTTGACGATGGGCATTCACATCAAAAACTTCTTCAAAAATCGGTAATAATCCTAGAACTTGTGCAGAGACTTCCGACCAATCAAATGTGAGAGAACCAACTATATTTGTTTCGTTGGAGCAGATTACCGTCGGTTTTGGCTGTGATTCTAGAAAATACTGCACCTGAAAAACTTGAATTTGGGCGATCGCTTTGAAGGTTGTCCAAAAGCAAGGGATACCTGCTTGTTGTAACTGCATCCCGTAAAACTTGAGTTCACCAATGCGTCCACTGCGATAATATTTCCAAGAGCGACTAGGAAGTAACAGCCTAGCAGTGTAAGCATCTAGCTGCATAATTTGACCAAATTTGGCTGCTACTTGATTTTTTTGCTCATGATCGAGAGGTTCTAAGATTAATACTCCCGATTCAGTATTGTTAGGTTCGGCTGTGGCTTGAGCGATCGCTCGTTGTTTTTCTTCTTGCTGAATTTCTTGCAACCTTTGTAAAGCTTGCCTTGCTTGTGTGACAATCCGATGATTGGTTGTAATTAACAACAATCGCCGATAGACTTTTTCTGCTTCTGGGTATTTTCCTGAAACTTCGTGTAGCCTAGCCAAATAAAATACCACCCAAGGATGATCCGGCGAATCTTTTAGCAGTGGTTTGAGTAATTTGGCTGCTGTTTTATAGTCTTTCTGTTCAAAAGCGATCGCAACTTGCTCAATCATGAGATGTCCCATGCACACTGGTGATAAATCATTTATACTTCACAAGCTGCGGAAATTAGGGATAATGCTACTATTGGTGCTGTAACTGCCCTGAAGATGCGACGACCTAAAGACACTGGTTGAAATCCGGCCGCGATCGCGTCCTCGATTTCTCTATCTGTCCAACCTCCTTCCGGCCCAGTAGCAATCACAACATCACCAGAAATACAGTTAATCATACTTTGGAGATGGCTATACTCACCACGCGCTTCGCAAATATAGCGGTGAGTGGCTGTGCTATGAGTTACAGCCTCTTTAAACGTTACAGGCTCTAAAATTGTGGGTACAAAAGCACGTTCTGATTGTTCAGCGGCTTCGGCTGCGATGCGTTGCCAACGTTCCAGCTTTTGGGGACTAGGATTTAATAAAGTGCGATCGCTCAATACTGGTGCAATGCAAGCTACACCCAACTCAGTACAACTCCGCACTACCTCATCAAAACCACTACCTTTGGGTAAAGCCATCATTAAAGTAATCGCCACAGGTAACTCAGTGGCAACAATTAATGGTTCTAATACTTGTGCTTGTTCTGCATTAATCTGCGCCAACCACCATTTACCTAAGCCATCCATAGCAATAAATTGCTCGCCCTCACGCAAACGTAACACTCGTTTCAAGTAATGTTGCTGCTGTGGTGTGAGTAAAATTTGATGTTCTTGGAGTTGGGAGGGTGCGATCGTAATTCGTTGTAGTTGAGCCATGAGATATTTAACCGCAGATGAACAGCAATACTTTAATAAGTATTATCTGCATTCATCTGCGGTTAAATTTCCTAAATATTAATGCTTATGAAAGAGTCTGGAAGTAAGCTTCCAACGCTTCTTTTACCAAATCAGTCATTGACCTACCTTGACTGGTAGCTGTGGTTTTCAGCTTGTTGTACAAATCATCATGGAGACTGACACGATATCTGGCTTTGCGCGACTTCGATGCAGTTTTGGATGTTTCTGGTTCTATAGTGACTGTCGCGGCTTCTGGTTCGTATTGGGTAGCAAATTCACGAATCGCATCAAAGCCGACGCGATCGCAAAAATCTCCGAAGCTCTCTCCAGATTTCCGAGATTGTTTGAAGTAGACAAAAATCGGCTCTAGGAAGCTTTCTATGTCATTGTGATGTAAGCGTTCCACATAAGGCTGTGCTAGGCGTGTCTGATGGGGTGAACCACCTAACCACACTTGGTAACTTTCTGGCGCACTACCGACAAAACCTAATTCTGCCATATAAGGACGAGCGCAACCATTGGGACAGCCCGTCATCCTTACTACAAAATGTTCATTTTGTAAACCAACTTTATCTAATACAGCGCGAATCCTCTCCAAAATTCCGGGGATTGCTCTTTCCGACTCGGTAATCGCCAAACCACAAGTTGGTAAGGCGGGACAAGCCATCGCATAACGGACTAAAGGCTCAATGGTGTTGGGGTCAGAAACTATACCACAACGGTCAAGAATGGCTTGAATGGCGGGTTTGTTTTCTGGTGCAATTTCGTAAAAAATTAGGTTTTGGCTACCTGTCAGACGGATGGGTAAATTAAATTGCTCAACAATTTCCCGTAAGGCTGTTTTCAATTTAAATGAGCCTTCATCTTTTACCCGACCATTATCAATGGAAATGCCGAGGAATAAATTGCCATCACCTTGTTCGTGCCAACCCAAGAAATCGTGATATTTAAATTCTGGTAAATCTTGGAAAGGTGCGAGGGGTTTGCCAAAATATTCTTCGACTTTGGCGCGGAATTTATCCACACCCCAATCATTGATTAAGTATTTTAACCTAGCGTGTCTGCGGTCAGTGCGATCGCCGTAATCTCTTTGTGTGGCGACAATTGCTTTCACAGCATCATACACATCGGCTTTATCTACGTAGCCGATGGGGTCTGCGATTCTGGCGAAGGTTTCTTCTTTGTTGTGGGTTCTGCCTAAGCCGCCACCAGCAAAAATATTAAAGCCTGCTAAATCACCTTTAGAGTCAGTAATGACTACTAAAGTCAGGTCTTGGGAATATAAATCAATGGAATTATCTCCCGGTACTGTCACACTCACCTTGAATTTCCGCGGCATATAATACGTGCCGTAGATAGGTTCTTCTGTGCCGTGAATAATTGTGCCATTACCGTTGCGAACTCTGGCTGCTTTCACCTCTGGATTTTCTTCCGCACTGATGGCTTTTTCACCATCTAGCCAAATTTCGTAATAAGCACCTGTTTGGGGTGAGAGTAAGTCAGCAATATTTTGGGCATATTCCCAAGCATACTGATACTGAGGCTGATTCTTGAAGGGGGCTGGCGGGGCCATAACGTTGCGGTTGATGTCACCACAAGCACCCAAAGTAGAACCGAGATTTTTAATTATTGTAGCGATCGCTGCCTTCAGATTTTTCTTTAAAATCCCGTGCAGTTGGAAACCTTGACGAGTCGTTGCCCGTAAAGTATGGTTGCCATATTCATCAGCTAGCTTGTCTAAAGCCAAATACAACTGCGGCGGTACTAACCCACCAGGATTTTTAGTCCGCAGCATAAACTGATAATCTTTCTCTTGTCCCTTAACGCGGTTATCGCGGTTATCCTGTTGATAAGAACCGTGAAACTTGAGAATTTGTACTGCGTCTTCGCTAAAGTGAGTCGTATCCTCAAGTATCTGCGTTGCTACAGGTTCACGTAAAAAATTACTGTTTTCTTTAATGCCTTCGACTTTGGAAGGTTTGCGGCTAGCGAGAGGAGGAGGAGCAGATTTAACCATCAGAGTTCTATAGTATTCTCAATAAGGCATCGGTGATTGCCGAATTAGCAAGTGAGCAGCATAGCTGCGTTTGGTTATTGCCCGTAATCCGGTCGGAAAAGTGAAGAATATTCTAATCCTAACATGACAAAAAGCTGGTTCTATAAGTGATTTCACACTTCATCAAACCAGCTTTTGACGTTTCTGAGTTTTTAGTGCTGAGTTAAATATATACTACATCAAAAAGTGTTCAAATTGAGCATTGGCAATAAAAAGACAAAAGGAAAAAGACTGTTTTCTTGTCAATTTCTTCTTTTCCCAATCTCTTATCTAAACCGATAACCAATACCACCATTGATGCTGACGGCAGAAGCGGGGCTATTTTCATAAGCACGCAGCCCGACTTTGGCATTAGTGTAAACCAGGAAGTTGTTAGCTACTTCTGATTCAACCCCAGCACCTATAACTACAGCGTCTCTGTTACCTAAAGGACTAGGTGAGCCATTGTTTTCTACGAAGGAATAACCACCAGTCACAAAAGCGTTAGTACGATTAGCAATTGGCACATCCACGGAAACTTCTGGAATAATAGCAGTTGTATCGTCATTCCAGAGAACATTACCGCGTGCAGAAAATGGGGTATTGCCTAGTTTGACTCTGCCTGTGAGATTACCACCAAAATTAGCAGCATCATTATTTTGTCCGCCATTCGTGACACCAGCAGAGATACCAGCACCAACATAACTAGCATCAGTACCTTGTTTGGTTTCAGCCGCCGCTTGACCAACGTTCACTATCAAAGCAGTCATGATTACGGAAGACAATGCAGAGATTGTCACCAAAGACTTAAGTATATTTTTCATGTTCGTGTGAAAATCTTCTAGTTTTTACTTTTACTTTTATAGTCGTGAAAGATGTTAAATATGTTCCTGATATTTTGGGGAATTTATATATAAAAAGGGTGTAGGGGTGTGAGGGTATAGGGGTGTAGGGGTAAGAGATTTTATGTGTTCAAATTATTGAGATATACAGTATTTATATAGTAAAAATATACAGTTTTAAAACTGGCACAATCTCATCGTAAAAAAGTTTTTATTAGATAAGTTACACAGTTGCAGATTAAAAATGTCTTTTTCCTTACACCCTTACACCCTTATACCCTTACACCCCCTATTTTGTGACTTTGCCAATAGAAATAATAACTAAGCTGTAACAGTTACTTCAATCATGTTTACAGGAAATCTATAAAGTGAATTTTGAGTAGTTTGCATGGAGATTTAAGAATGCTAACCGCTACAAAAACGTTATCTGGCCTGATGGGTTTGTGTGTCGGTGATGCGTTGGGTGTACCGGTTGAGTTCACTAGCCGCGCAGAATTAGCTCAATCTCCAGTAACAAAGATGCTGGGTTATGGGACATGGAATCAACCCCCAGGAACTTGGTCTGATGATAGTTCGCTGACTTTCTGTTTAGCAGAAAGTTTGTGTAGAGGCTATTCTATAGATGCGATCGCACACTCTTTTTGGCGTTGGTATAAAGCCGCTTATTGGACACCCCGTGGCGAAGTATTTGGGATTGGTGAAAGCACTTATGCAGTGATTATGCGTCTCAATCAGGGCGTTCCACCTCTGGAAGCTGGGGGAACTAGCGAAATGAGCAATGGTAATGGTTCTTTGATGAGAATTTTACCAATGGCTTATTGTCATCAAAATTTAGCTTTTCCGGAATTAATCACCAGAGTACATCAAGTTTCTTGTATTACGCATGCTCATGTGCGATCGCAAATGGCCTGCGGTATTTACATTAGTATTGCAGTGGCACTGCTCAAAGGAGCTAATCCCCAAGGGGCATATTTACAAGGATTAGAAAATATCCAAAAGGTTTATACAGCAGATGAATATCTGTTAGAAAAACCTCATTTTGAGCGGGTCTTCAGTGGTGAAATTGCCCAGCTACCAATCACACAGATTAATTCTGACGGCTATGTGATTGATACTTTAGAAGCATCTTTATGGTGTTTATTAAATAGCTCTACTTATGCAGAAGCCGTGTTAAAAGCCGTTAACTTAGGAGGACACACAGATACGACTGCGGCGGTAACAGGTGGTTTAGCTGGTATTTATTATGGTGTAGAAGGCATTCCCCAACAATGGTTTAATCAAATTGCTCGCAAGCAAGACATTATTAATTTAGCTCATCGCTTTGCTGTGGCTGTTGACTATTAATTAAACATCTGCGATCGCTTTAATATGCTTGTGAAAATTAATGAGCGATCGCCTATCTAATTGCCAGCAAATACAATAAATTATCTGACAATAAATATATCTATTGATAGAGATTTGACCGCTAATTTTAAATTTATCTCTGCCCACATCAAATCCGAAAAAAGTATTAAATAATTCATCTATTTATCCCAGGTGTATGTAAATGAAATAAAGGATTTGTTAAATATTGAGCAATCGTGGTAAATCACCAAAAAAAAGGTACTCCAATGAATAACATACGCCTATACTCTAGAGTGACAAAATCGCTAATTACTGATAACCACCAAAATCAGTTCGATGTTTTACTTGAATGGTGTAAGATAGTCCACGGTTGCCTAGAAGGTGGACAACTTGAGGATGCCAAAGTTTTCTTAGAACAGGCAATCATAGAAGCAGAAAAGCCTAAAAACGATTAATATCCAATGTTGGTAATTATCTATATGTCTATAGCTAGAGATTCTTAAAAAGTTCCAGCATCAACAGTATTGCTATAGACAGTAGAACATCAAATTAAGTATTAGTGAAGAATTTAGTTAAAAATTAAATCATAACAACTAGCAAGCTGATCAATTCACAGCATTCTTCTTTGTTGCTGCTAGTTTCAGCAATTCCTAAATCAACGTGAGTCTCCCCCTAACCCCCTTCCCTAGTAGGGAAGCTACGGTGTACACACATCTTTGTTGCTAAGTGCAAAATGTGGCTTGATCCCCCTAAATCCCCCTTCAAAAGGGGGACTTCGATAAATCAAGAAATACAGATATTCCCCTGTCTCTGTAACGAATAACTTCTCATGTCAACGATCCACCATTCGCGTTTTCTTGCGATAATTCCCAAGGGGGACGCGCTCCCACTGGTTCGTCATAGGGGGACTGATGACACTCAAACGTTTATTTTTATTATTTATACTGACACCGATCGCCGCATTATTTGCAGCTTCATCTTTATTCGGTACTTTACAAGAACCGCAGTTCCAGACTCGCTTAGAACTCTATCAAACGAATATTGTTCTGCAAGCTCAGGCTTGGCAAACAACCGATAGTGGAGATGATAGCGCGCAGGCGATTCGAGAAGCCATCCTTGGGGATCAGCCTCTCGAAAGTGCTACTGATAAATATCAAGAAACACGACAATCTGTGCAGACTAACTTGGCCAAAGTGCAAAGCCAACTCGCACAACTGCGTTCTAAAAATCAAGTTCCTGCGCCACCTAAACCATTACCAGAAGTCCCTCCCACAACGAATGCTTCTAGCTTTGAAAAGGAGCAGCAGTTAGAGCAGTCCCAACAAAAAATGCAAAAATTCCTTGATGAATTAGACTTGCAGTTGGGAATTTTGCAAGCCAAGCAAGGAAAGACGGATACAGCACTCAAAACCTGGAGTGAATTACAACAGCGATTAGAAACCAACAGTCAACTCTCTGGTTTCGGCAATTCGGACTCGACGGAAACCACTAAGACTCAGACTCCCTCACAGTCAGCATCTACTACGCAAGAAACAGCTGCTGTATTAAGTGGACTGTGGAGTGATCCCCCGCGGCTATTACCTGATGCTCAACCAGTAATTCAAAATAATTTATCAGGTTGGTTTCGTTCTACAGCTTTGATTCAGTTATATCAACTCCAACAACGCCAAGCTGCTTTATCAGAAGTGCAAACTGCACAGCAAGAAACTGCGGCTCAAGCCGTATTTAAGTTAGCAGTTATCGGTACTTTTCCTGCTCTTGCAGCGTTGGTGGGAGTGATTCTGTTGATTTTCCTAATTGCTCAACGCTTACTCAAGGGGAAAGAGTCACTACTCGCGCAAAATGCTGATTTACCTTGGACAACACCTTGGGATGGGGAAACCATACTACAGGTGTTTATCGTCGGCTTTTTCTTTATGGGACAGATTTTTGTTCCTGCTTTACTCTTGCTACTCCCAATTCCGCGTCCTCTTGGGGATGTGCGCCTGCAAGCGGTTTCTGTGTTAGTTAGTTACTTGTTAGTAGCTTTGGGTGCGCTATTAGTCATGTATTTTTCTCTCAAACAGTTTTTCCCACTACCCAGATTGTGGTTTAAATTGCAGCTACGTGATAACTGGTTTTTGTGGGGATTTGGGGGATATTGTGCTGCTTTACCCATCGTTGTCGTAGTTTCCTTGATTAATCAGCAGCTATGGCAAGGGCAAGGTGGTAGTAATCCTCTATTACAATTAGCACTGGAAAGTCAAGACTTTGTAGCGTTGGGAATATTTTACGTCACAGCAGCGATCGCTGCGCCTCTGTTTGAAGAAGTGTTATTTCGCGGCTTTTTATTACCGTCCTTAACGAAGTACCTACCTGTATGGGGAGCAATTCTCGCTAGTGGCTTACTATTTGCGATCGCTCACCTGAGTTTATCAGAAGTACTGCCATTGACAGCTTTGGGTATTGTCTTAGGAGTAGTGTACACGCGATCGCGCAACCTGCTTGCACCCATGCTACTGCACAGCCTATGGAATAGCGGTACACTTATCAGTTTGTTTCTCTTGGGTAGTGGTAATTAATCCTGTTTTTATATGCCAATTCCATGACTGGCATAGTATTTATGAATATATAGCCAGTCATACTGTTAAATAGATCACAAAATTTTCAGGCAAACTTTTAGTATCATCTGGATATGTAGATTCGTTCTTCCAGTGTTGACTAACATCCTCTTGCACTCCAAACCAGAATTGTTGATTGACTAGTTCTGGTGTGATGATGAGTCATAGACACAGGTGAATAAACATAAACTCAACCATCAACGTTCTTTTCTACTTCAGGTAGTTCAAGAATGTTGAAGTCGGAGGAAAACTTCCCTGTTTAATTGACACAGGTGATTTCCATTAAAGATATCTTGAAGATTGTGACCATCTCCCATAAAAATCCGGAGATAACACTGATGTAAGAGTAGAAGGTGGTATGTTAAAGCCACTTTAGCTGATAATTTGGAATTAATTCTTGTGAAAGAGGAAAAATTCCATAAAATCTGTAATAATACTCACCAAGTTGATTCCGTAAACATGGTGAGTATAACCTCACTGAATTATTTGTGAGAGCAGATAACCCTTGGAAGTCTCGCAATTGTCTCAAATCGAATATGACTGCTACAGCCATACACAAACACGAGAATTCTAGGCACAATTAGATAAACTACTCTATCTAAATATTCGTAGCTTATCTATCCATTACAGTTAGCAAATAGCTCACCCGCGCTTATAGCCGGTGAGAAGCACTCTCATATCAATTCAGTCCAAATATATTTACTCAATCCTACTAACCACTAGTTTCAAGGAGCAGAAACCATATGGCAAATCTTAACCCTACAGAACAAACTAACAAACAATTATTAGCTAGCTATTGTGGTATTATTTTTGGTGGTTTTGGAGTGCATAAATTCATTTTGGGATATGCTCCCGAAGGATTTATCATGTTAGTTATATCTGTAGTAGGTGGCACTTTTTCCTACGGATTAACTTTATTGATTATGCAGATTGTTGGTTTAATAGAAGGCATGATCTATTTAAATAAAACTCCCGAACAGTTCGTTAATACTTACATAATTAATAAACAGGGTTGGTTTTAGGTAAAAGGAACTTGAGATGAGGGACTAGGAATTATTCTAGCCCTTTTCTCATATTGAGAGTTATGGGAAATTGATATGCTAACTAAAACAAGCAAGTATCTAACCTGGGCAATATTTTTTTTGGTAGGAGCGGGCTACGTTAGTGTTATGTCTAACATTGAAATCCACTATTTCTGGAAAAGCCTGATTATCTTCCTACCAATTCAGCTTGTAACTGTAATTTATGTAACCGCTAAACTTTTAGGGATCAGGGACTGGGGATTGGTGAATACGGACAAGCAAGCACGGGGAGCAGAAGAGACAAGGTAGAGAGTAACTCACCTTCAATCTTTGTTGACTAAAGACTCAAGACTAAATTTAATATATTTACATTGAGTCATAGTTCCAGATTTCGCTACCCTCAAATTAGAGATGCTTTTATATAAACGTCAGAATTCTCATAGCGAATCTCAACACTTGCCATGCAACTTGTCCCGAAAACTCAGCTTGACCAAGAACAGTCCCCGACTAGAGAAAAAATTCTGTTAGATGTTGGGGGCATGAAATGTGCTGGTTGCGTGAGTGCAGTAGAACGACAACTCACCCAATATCCAGGAGTCATGAGTGCCTGTGTGAACCTAGCCACAGAGGTAGCCGTTGTAGAGTCGGAAACTGGTGTAGTAGATGCAGAAAAACTAGCCCAGAAACTGACTGCAAGCGGGTTTCCCACTCAACCCCGGAAAGCTAGCGACAAAGTAGCAGGCAAATCAACATTAGCAGACCCCAAAGAACGACACCGCCAACAAATGCGTGCTGCATGGCAGCAGTTAGCGATCGCGGCGATGCTATTGTTGTTTTCAGGTATCGGACATCTGGGCAATCTCGGCAACCCAGTGTTAACTGCACTGAATAACATTTGGTGGCATTTTGGTTTGGCTACCTTAGCATTATTGATTCCTGGTCGCCCCATTTTCATCGATGGGTGGTTAGGTTGGCGGCGCAATGCACCCAACATGAATACCTTAGTCGGATTGGGGACTTTCACTGCCTACACAGCCAGCGTAATAGCTTTATTTTTTCCGCAACTGGGTTGGGAGTGTTTTTTTGACGAACCAGTGATGATGCTAGGTTTTATCCTCTTGGGTAGGACATTGGAACAACAAGCCAGAGGTAAAGCCGCCGCCGCTTTTAGACAACTGCTAGCACTACAACCACAAATAGCGCGCTTGATCCCCAACCCAGACACAGAAAAGATCGGACTAGGGACAAATACCATCGAAATTCCCGCTGAACAAGTCAGAGTTGGCGAATGGGTACAAGTTTTACCAGGAGATAAAATCCCCGTAGATGGAGAAGTTCGTTTTGGACAGACCACAATAGATGAAGCGATGCTGACTGGGGAAGCAGTGCCGGTGATTAAACAACCAGGAGATACAGTCACCGCAGGCACAATTAACCAATCAGGCGCGATCGCTATCCAAGCCACCCGTACTGGTGTTGATACTACCTTAGCCCATATCGTCGCCCTAGTAGAAGCAGCCCAAACCCGCAAAGCCCCAGTCCAGAAATTAGCCGACACCGTAGCAGGTTACTTTACCTACGGCGTATTAACAGCATCAGTGTTGACATTCGTCTTTTGGTATGTTTTTGGCACTCAGATTTGGCCTGATGTCACAACCACTGGTGGCATAGAAATCATGAGTCATGCCGCACACACTGCCCACCAATCCCCACTTCCTACTCCCCACTCTCCACTCCTGATTAGTTTAAAACTGGCGATCGCTGTCATGGTCGTCGCCTGTCCCTGCGCTTTAGGACTCGCCACACCCACAGCCATCTTAGTTGGCACAGGCATAGGTGCAGAAAAGGGTTTACTAATCAAAGGCGGCGACGTTTTAGAAAAAGTCCACAAACTCAACACCGTGGTTTTTGATAAAACCGGTACGCTCACCACAGGTAACGCCCAAGTTACTGATTGTTTAGTACTTGGGAACTGGGGAGTGGAAGCAGGGGAAGCAGAGGCGCAGAGGCGCAGAGGAGATTTGATTTCCATGCCCCCCCATGCCCTCATCCAACTCGCCGCCGCCGTAGAAAGTGGCACTTACCATCCCTTAGCTAAGGCCATTCAGCAGGAAGCCCAGCGTCTAGAGTTAGCGATTCCCCAAGCTATAGATTTTCACACTGAGCCGGGATTGGGTGTCTCGGCGGTAGTGGATGGTGAAACTGTACTGTTGGGTAATTGGGAATGGTTGAGTTGGCATGGAGTTGTAATTGATGAAACAGCACAACAGGCAGCTAATCAGCTAGCCACAGAAGGTAAAACCGTTGTGGGAGTTGCCGTTGGCAGGACTTTGGCGGGTGTGATTGGTGTGCAAGATACCCTCCGAGCCGATGCCTACAGCACGGTAGAACAGTTGCGCCAGATGGGTTTGCGGGTGATGCTGTTAAGTGGCGATCGCCCAGAAGCGGCTAGTGCGATCGCGCAAAAGTTAGGTATAGATAGCATCGATGTGATCGCAGGCGTTCCCCCCAGCAAAAAAGCCAGTGTTATTCATGAAATCCAAACACAATCTGCTCATCACGTTGCCATGATTGGCGATGGGATCAATGATGCACCTGCATTATCTCAAGCTGATGTTGGCATTGCTTTACATTCAGGGACAGATGTAGCAATGGAAACAGCCCAAATTGTCCTTATGCGCGATCGCTTAAGTGATGTTGTGCAAGCAATTTGTCTCAGTCGTGCCACTTTCAACAAGATCCGCCAGAATTTATTCTGGGCATTTGCATACAATACCATCGGTATTCCTTTGGCTGCTGGTGTATTATTACCGCACTGGGGTTTTGTTCTCAGTCCTGCTGGTGCTGCGGCTCTCATGGCTTTTAGCTCAGTCAGTGTAGTGACAAATTCAGTATTATTACGGCGTTTGGCTCATAATTAGGTAACATTACAACATCAATGTAGTTTTTCCCATCTCAGGTTAAACTAAATCGATAAGTAGATGTTTAGCATCTCATCTCATCTGTTTTAACTCCTTGGGAGTAACAGTAGTCACAGAGTAGAACCAAGATGTTCTACTTTGTGTTTGTCAATATAGCGGTTCTCATTGTTAGAAAATACACTCTTCTAGCTCCTAGCATTCAGCCTCTAGCAAAGTGTATTGCACACGCGAACAACGCTATTCTGTCATGCTTAACATCCAACATCACAGACTGTAGTGGGCGAGAATGGTAGGCAACGATACCCAAAAAATTAGAATTAATCAAAATTTCCACGATTTTGGTAACACTTTATCAATGGCAGCAGAAACCAATGAAAGTCATCTACTAATTTTGGAAGATGACCAGGGTCGTAAAGAATTTACTTTGGAAAATACTATCTACTCTATTGGTAGAGACCGTGACTCTAATATCCGTTTAGTGTCTCAATTTGTTTCTCGTCGCCATGCTACGTTGGTGAGACTGCCCAAACAGCATAACAGTCAAACCTACTATTACCGGATTGTAGATGGTGATGGTAAAGGCAAACCTAGTGCCAATGGTTTCATGATTAATGGGCGCAAAATGCCAGCCCATGATTTACAAAATGAAGATGAAATTGTTTTTGGGCCTAAAGTCCGTGCCATTTACTATTTGTTGAAAAACACTCAGCGTTCTGGACAGACGGATGCTAGTGAATATGATATTACACTCATTAACCCCAGCATGGCTGAGGATATAGAGGAAATTTAAAGCCTTGCCCATCCCTATATTTTACAGAAAGTCAAAAGCTAAAAGACAAAAGACAGAATCTTTTGACTTTCGACTTTTCTCTTTTAATTCTAAATTTAGGACAGGTAGCTTGATTTCATCAAGCCTCTAGAATAGTCCATGAATCAAGACTGTGAATCCAAAATCTATTGGTACGACTTTCGATTACCCTGCCAGACTTTCGATTAAATGCCAATAGCGACTCATCTCAATCTCTTGTTTAATAAAATCAAACATTTTACGGCAGTGATTCTCAAGGCGAAGTGGCAGTTCCTCATTTTTGATAACAATGGTCATGCGAGTTTCGGTCTCTGTAGCCGTTGACTTATCAATCAGCACTTCCGCCTTGACTAATTGGGAAACGGAAACATTCCCAGGAATCTCACGCGCCAGAACATAATCAGATGTGTAGTACTGAATTTCCAAATCACAATTCTGTAATAGCTCTACAATCAAAGGCTGGAGATTTTCCAAATTAATAGCAAGAATAAATGAACACGTATAGCGAGCCATAATAGCCCCACACCTTGCAACACTCCGTCCATCCTATAATACTGGGGTGACTAAACGGCAACTCGTTATAGATTACTTAAAGAAACACATTGATACCATCTATAGTTATGCGCTGAGATTTTGGAACTGACTTACATAGGTTGAGGGCAAGGGAAGCAGGGGCAGCAGGAAAACAGCAACAATACCCAATACCCAATGCCCTATAACTATTGATTTACATTGAGGATTTTTGCTCAAAGCTAGGTGCATAGACTTGCAGTAAGCTACTAACTTGACGTAGAACCTCATTACCAGTAGTTTTACTGGGAATTGGGGTTCTGTTGTCGTTAGGTTGAACAAGGTTACGGTTGATAGCTTCATGGACTTGCTGAGAGATTAACTCTTGCAGTTCAGCTTTGGCACGTTGACGCTGGTAGTTAGCACCTTCTTCTGTGGTGGCGTATAAGGGCGGGAGACGGTTGAGGGCATAGGCTGCGATATCACCTACGTCTATGGAACTTTCGCTGGTGGCTTCAATTTCGGCTACGCGGGCGATCGCCTCAGTTAACACCAATTCTTCCATCACGTTAATAAATTGCTTGCGAGGTACAGCCACAACCTCACCCGTCAATAATGCTCCCATCAATTTATCTAACGCCATATACTCTTCAATTGAGAGTTCCGAAGCGTTATCGCAGATACGTCCAACTTCGGCTTCCATTGCTGGTGTGAGATAACCATCCTGGAGAGCTTGTTCTACAATTTTTTCAATACTCATAAGGCTCATCTTAATTTAATCCACCCAAGCAAGGTAAGGACGCTACTAAACAAACTTATTCTGCCTACTATTATCGACAAAAAATATACTAAATTAACAGTGATAGTGATTAGTTACACTGCCACTATTCTTTAGTCCGAGTTCGCCAAGAAGTTGGGTCAACAGATTGCCCATGCACATACAAACCCCAGTGCAGATGAGGCCCAGTGGAAGCCCCTGTAGAACCAACTGCACCAATTAATTGTCCAGCCTTGACAATATCACCCTCTTTGACATTGATACGGCTGAGGTGCATAAAAATACTGACAACTCCTTGTCCATGATCAATCCCAACTACATTGCCATGCACCCGAAATCCTTGAGAAACCCTACCAACCAAAGCAACCTTACCTGCGGCTGGGGCTGTTACAGGAGAACCTGCTGCACCAGCGTAGTCTAGACCGCGGTGATAGTAATCATTGGCAAACTTGCCATTATAGTAGCGACGTACACCATAAGGAGTGCTGAGTCGCCCTTTATTTGGTGCGAGAAATGACCCATTCCAAAACTTTTGCGGTGTTTGCAGGGCTTTAAAAGCTGCTACGCGATTAAGTTCGTATTCAGTAGCCCCATCAGCAGATTTTCCTGGTGGTAAAGTGATTCTCTGTACGGAGAACTTACGATTATTTACTTTTACAGCTAAGTTTTTTACCTCGCCATCACCAACAACTTTGAGTGTTCTAATTCCTGGCTTTTCTAGTGGAGTTGTGGGGATAAAAGTGCGGTATTTGTTGGGTGCAATTTCGTAAGCTGGATAGGTTTTCTGTCCCACTGATACTTGTGGGTTAGTAGAATTATCGGGATTGTCTAAATTAATCAAAACAGATATAGTATCTCCCAAGCGAGGATTAGCGGGAGTTATTTGTACTTGTAAAGCTGCTACAGGTAAAGAAAAACTCACAGGTAAAGCAGCACACAAGCCAATCAATAAATTGGTGAGATGATGATTATTTTTTGCTTTATCTCCTTTGATATTGCTATACGGTAAATTTTTTTGAGAACTTTGAGAGGAATCTGCAATAGTCATAGAAATTAATAACCATACTTCACTTCTGCTGAAAGACTAACTGATGATTGCTAGTGTTTCCTAGCCGAAGCCAGTTTTTTGCTCAAAAAATATATTCTTTAAGTAGTTTTCTAGGGTCTAAACTATACTAACCGCAATATCTAGAATTGCAAATGATGCTTATATTAACTTGACAAATGCTGACTTAAGAGACCGCTGCTTCTAATAATTCTATTGTCCCGACAGTCGCATTGATTTCTACAGACATTCCAATTGGTAAAATAAATTTGTCTTGAATATGACCAATCATTGAACCGTACCAAGCAGGAATTTCTAATGGTAGGATGTGGTCTTGTAATACCTGCATTAATGTCAGTGATGGTTCATCCCCTTGGCTACAGTCACTACATTGTCCAAAAATAAAGCCAGAAATTTGATTAAGTATTCCGGCATTTTTTAACTGCGTTAACATTCGGTCTACCCGATAGATATCTTCGTTGGTATCTTCAACGAAGAGAATACTTTTATACCAAGAGGGTAGGTAGGGTGAACCAACCATTGCTGATAGGACTGATAAGTTACCACCGACAAGTTTTCCCTTGGCTTTTCCTGGCACTATGGTTTGCACTTGGCCTTCTGGAGAGTTAGTATTTTCGAGTCTGACTGCTTCGCCATCAAATAGAATGCGCTTGAGGTAGTCCAACATGAAAGGTGTCCAAGTAGATGTGGCGACTGGCCCATGAAAAGTGATAATTTGACTACGAGCATTGAGAGCTAATAATAAAGCGGTGATATCGCTGTAGCCCATGAGAATTTTTGGATGGGAGCGAATCAAGGGGTAATTGAGTAAAGGTAAAATTCGATTACAGCCCCAACCGCCACGGATGGCGAGAATAGCTGTGACTGAGTCATCTGCAAACATATCATTTAAATCTTGGGCGCGATCGCTATCTTGGCCTGCTAAATAGCCATAACGATCAAAAATATGTTTGCCTTGCTTAGTTTTTAATCCTAATCGCGTCAGATATTGCTGCACTACTTCAATATACTTAAGGTCAAAGATACCAGCAGGGGCGACTAATCCCACAGTATCACCTGCTCTGAGGCGTGGTGGTTTAATGATAGTGTTGGCAGACAGCTGACCGTGGACAGTGAGTTGGGGAATTTGGGTAGCGAAAGTAGCTAAACTGAGAGTTTGCAAAAATTGACGGCGTTTAATCTTAGTCATTAGTCATTAGTCATTAGTCATTAGTTTTCCCTTTACCTCCCCTACACCCTTACACCCCCATTCCCCATTTTTATTCCCACGTTGACACGTCTCGCAATACATGAGGAATTTCTCCTTGGGATAGGGGAAACTCTAAGATGGTTTCTCTGTAGCCTAAGTATCCAGATTCTGCAAATGATAACAGCATTCGCGCTAGTGCTAGCCAAACTTCTGGTTCATATTCCCAATCACGATAACGGGTAGAACGACCAGCAATTGAACGCAATGCCCAAAAATAAGAATTCCTAACTACAGAACCACCCTTTTTGAACTCTGGTAAGTCCTCATGGTGTAAAAACAGCACTTGATTGTCAATTTTGGCTCTCATAATCTATAGCATAACGAAATGCTGGGCATTGGAAATAGGGCATAGGTTATCTCTCTCCCCTACTTCTCCCTAACCTCTCTTCCTTAACAGATTCTTTTCAGATTTTCTTGATTCCAGAGAAAGTATACTGTGTAATGTTGCTAACAAGTCCTTTTGTGTGTAGGGTTTGGCCAGCAATTTTTTAACCCGCAGCGTTTTTGTTAGTTGGTTACTACTGACCAAACCACTGACAGCCACGATATTGATTGAGGGATTCATTTTCTGTAAGGCTTGAATGGTGGCATTACCATCCATAGAAGGCATCATCATGTCTATTAAGACCAAGCTGATTTTATCTTGATGTTGGGCATATAGTGCGATCGCCTCGATGCCATCACTAGCAGTCAGTACTTGATAGTTGTAAGCTTCTAATAATATGGTGGTAGTTTCCAGAATTTGGGCTTCATCATCAACAGCTAGAATTAATTCGCCGTTACCTTTGAGTAATTCTAGGTCTTCTACTAGTGAAGTTGCTGCTGCTTCGACTGCTGGTAAAAATATCTCAAATTGTGTGCCTTGGCCAACTGCGCTGTGAACTTTGACAAAACCATGATGACTTTTGATAATACCTTGTACGGTTGATAAACCTAGCCCTGTACCTTTACCAAAGTCTTTAGTCGTGAAGAAAGGCTCAAATATTCTATCCAGTATTTCTGGTTCAATACCAATACCTGTATCTGTAATAGAGATTACAATATAATGTCCGACATTAGCATCAAGATTTAATCGGGCATAGTGTTCATCAATAAATAAATTTTCTGCGCACAAGCTTAAACTTCCACCGTCTGGCATGGCATCACGGGCATTAACCACTAGGTTCATTAATACCTGATGTAAATTAGTCGCATCGCCAATCACAGTCCAAAGTTCTGGTTGAATATTCACAGAAAATTTAATGGATTTGGGAAATGTTTCTTGGACAAGTTGCTTAATTTCTGAAAACAAGTAATTAATTTGTACAATCGTACGCTTGCCTTCAATACCGCGAGTAAACTGCAACACTTGCTTGACCAATGCTGCACCACGTTTAGCGTTAGATTCTATAGTTTGAAACATCCGTTGAGAGCGATCGTCAACGTTGGGGAGTTTTATTTGTAGTAGTTGGGCTGCTGTTAAAATCGGAGTCAAAATATTATTGAGGTCATGGGCAATACCGCCAGCTAGTGTGCCAATACTTTCTAATCTTTGAGCGCGCAAAAACTGACTTTCGAGTTGTTTCTTTTCTGTAATATCAGTGTTCACTGTCAGAATTGATTGCGGTTGTCCATCTTCGTCACGCATTACATTCCAGCGACTTGCAACAATAATTTTTTTCCCTTGTCGGGTTAATTGTTGCAATTCACCTTGCCAAAAATCATACTCAGCCAAACTATTGAGGATATTTTGCAGTTGAGGGAAAGTTTCTGGTGCATAGAGTAACTGACGAATACTTTTGCCAATTACTTCTTCAACCTGCCAGCCATATAAATTTTCCGCCCCTTTGTTCCAGAAACATATACGCTCATTCAAGTCTTTCACCAGCACAGCATCCGTGGTGATATCAAGTAAAGCCGCTTGCTCCCGTAATTTATTTTCTGCTTGTGTCCGCTCCTCAATCTCCACCGCTAAACGTTGATTTTGTACTTGTAGTTGTTTGGTCAAATTGCGTAATCTCAGGTGGAGTTTGACGCGAGCTAAAACTTCTTCGTGTTGTAGTGGTTTGGTAATGTAATCTACTGCACCAAGACTCAAACCTTTGACTTTATCTACAGTTTCCGAAAGGGCTGTCATGAAAATGATGGGAATATCTTTGGTTAATTCATTACTTTGCAAGCGACGACAAGTTTCAAAACCGTCTATTCCTGGCATGAGAATATCTAATAGAATCAAGTCAGGGGGGGCGTATTCAGCTCTGGACAAAGCACTTTCACCATCTTCTGCAACTAATACTGTATATCCAGTATTGGCTAAAAAATCAAACAGCATTTCTAAATTGATGGGAGTGTCATCAACTATGAGGATGACACCTTGCTCAAGTGAATCAATAGCCATATAGTTGGTATTTTTTAAAAATTTTTTAAAAATGTTTAAAACTGTTTAAGAAAATCTACAATTTGCTTGCCTTTAAAACCTTTGACAAGCTGACGTAAGTACTTTGCAAACGGTATTAATTTGTCATCTAATTCCTCTAAGTGTTGAGTTCTTTGAGCAATAGCTCTCAAATTGCCTCGCATTGCTAAATCCAGCAAAACTTTTAATTCATCGGATGATGGAGTAGCTAGTTGCCAGTTTTCGGTTTGAGGTTTTAGATCCTCATCTTCTGGTGTTGGTCGTAGCTTTCTTTCATATTGATAAATCCATTGTAAATTTAAATGAAATTGTAATTTTTCTAAAAGATCATCTATCTGGATAGGTTTGGGAAGAAAGTCATTACAACCAACTTCCTGACTCTGCTGTTGTTCAACATCAAAAACACTAGCTGAAATGGCAATTACTACCGTTTTCTCTAATTCCGGTAACTCATTTCTTGCACCAAGCGTAGATACCCGTAAAAAAACCAATAATCAGTCCAAAACTATAACAACCGTCAAATCAAAACGGACAAGTATAGTTAGTTACAAATATAACTTAGCCTCTGTAGTATTACAGAAACAGAA